>NZ_JALCBM010000010.1:7592-31318 GCF_028066395.1 Ruegeria sp. | reverse complement strand
TGTCGGGCTGGCGCTATCTGGCACTGATCCTGCTGATCAAGGTTGCGGCGGCCACCTATTTCTTTCTGGGTCACCTGTTCAAGGCGTTCGAGATTTCGGACTTCAAACGCGCCCTGCGCCGGTCCTGATCACTCACGCCGGATACGGCTGACGATCCGCGCCCAGCCGCCCGGGGCCAGAAGGAAGGACAGCCCAAACCCGGTGGCAAACCCGCCCAGATCAGCGACCCAATCGGGGGCACCGCCAAACAGTAGCCGAAACAAAAACTGAATACCCATCAGCACGGCAATCAGTTGAAACGCCCGTGCTTGGTTTTCCCCAACTAGCGATAGTTTGCGCCAAAGCAGCCAAGTAAACGCCCCGATCAAGCCGTATACGCAAGGAAACCCGCCAACCAGCTGCGCGCCTGACCCAAGAAGCAAACCGAAGATCAGGGCACCGCCAACGCCCGACAAAACAAAGACCAATAACATTGGGAGGCTGCCAAAAACTTCAGCGACTAATTTTCCCAGCGCCAATACGAACACGCATACGAACAAAGCCCTTGTGAAAGTATAATTGACAAACGGATAGGTGACCAAACGTTTAAGATATTCGAGCCGCCACTCTCCAGTTTGCAGCATCCAATCGAATTGGCTTGTGTAGAACGAATAACTCTCAATCGCTGCGGACCGCCAGCCCACTGCCGCTAGCCCTCCGATCAGCCCGCGCGAGCCTGCCATGAAGGCCAGTTCGATCCCCATGATGAACAGCACCAGCGCCACCACTACGGGCGGCAGGGGGTTCACGGGCGGTGTATAATGCGCACTGCTCATTGGGCGGGCCTTTCGCGGCTGTTGACGTCCCTTGGCCTCATGGGTAAGCGACGAGGGCTGATTTTTCCAGACGGGAGTTCCCTTCGATGACCGATAGCCAATTCACGCCCCGCGTGTTTTCCGGCATCCAGCCTTCGGGCGGGCTGACATTGGGCAACTATCTTGGCGCGATGAAGCGCTTTGTGGATATGCAGAGCGCGGATTTCGAAACCATCTATTGCATGGTTGATTTGCACGCGATCACCACATGGCAAAACCCTGCGGATTTGCGGCACAACACGCGCGAGTTGTGCGCGGGCTTCATTGCGGCTGGCATCGACCCCGAGCAATCGGTCCTGTTCAACCAAAGCCAGGTGCCGGAACACGCGCAACTGGCCTGGATTTTCAACTGCGTCGCCCGGATGGGCTGGATGCAGCGGATGACCCAGTGGAAAGACAAGGCGGGCAAGAACCAGCAGAACGCCTCGCTGGGCCTGTTTGCCTATCCGGCTTTGATGGCGGCGGACATTCTGACCTATCACGCCACCCATGTGCCTGTTGGGGACGACCAGAAACAGCATCTTGAGCTGACCCGCGACATCGCGATCAAGTTCAACCACGATTTCGGTGTCGATTTCTTCCCCGTCATCGAGCCGGTCATCGAAGGCGCCGCCACGCGGGTGATGAGCCTGCGGGACGGGTCCAAGAAGATGTCGAAATCCGATCCCTCTGACATGAGCCGCATCAACATGACCGACGATGCGGACACCATCGCCAAGAAGATCCGCAAGGCCAAAACCGACCCCGACGCCCTGCCCTCCGAGATTGATGGCCTGGACGACCGGCCCGAAGCGCGCAATCTGGTGAATGTATATGCCGCCCTGTGCGAACAAACGCCCCAGCAGGTTCTGGCCGAGGTCGGTGGCAAACAGTTCGGTGAATTCAAGCCGATGCTGGCGGAACTGGCGGTGACCAAACTGGCCCCGATCTCGTCCGAAATGGCGCGGTTGATGAACGATCAGGCCGAGATTGACCGGATTCTGGCCCGCGGCGCGGACAGGGCGCGCGCGATTGCAGCACCGATCGTGCAGCAGACCTACGAGATCGTGGGGATGGTCGGCGCAAAAAACGGCGCGTAAAACTGGACCTCTGCCCATCACCCTCCTAGCTTTGCCAAAAGCTTGGGAGGGCATGATGGCAGCCGGGACAAACATCCGCACATATTTCGACGGTCAATGGCATGACGGGAACGCCCCGATCATGCGGGCGGCGGATCATGGCGCGTGGCTGGGATCGTCGGTTTTTGACGGCGCGCGGTTCTTTGACGGGGTGGCCCCCGATCTGGACGCCCATTGCGCCCGCGTGAACCGCTCGGCCGAGGCGCTGATGCTGACGCCGTCCGTCACCACCGAAGACATGGTCGAGATCATCCGCGAGGGCCTGCAAACCTTTGGGCCGGATGCCGCGGTCTATATCCGCCCGATGTATTGGGGCATCGACGGCGACGCCACGACGATTGTGCCCAAGGACGGCAGCACCGGTTTTGCCATCTGCCTTGAGGAAATTCCGATGGCGCCCGCCACCGCCTCGACCACGCTGACCACCACGCAATTCCGCCGCCCGGTGCTGGAATCGGCGGTGGTGAACGCCAAAGCGGGCTGTCTCTACCCCAACAACGCCCGGATGCTGCGCGAGGCGCGCGCCAAGGGATTCGCCAACGCCCTGGTCGCCGATGCGATGGGACACGTGGCCGAAACCGCCACCGCCAATATCTTCATGGCCCGCGATGGCGAGGTCTTTACCCCCATCCCCAACGGCACCTTTTTGGCCGGGATCACCCGCGCACGGCACATCAAGAACCTGCGCGCCGATGGTGTGACTGTGCACGAAGCCGTGCTGAGCTTTGACGATTTCCACAACGCGGATGAGGTCTTCATGACCGGCAACATGAGCAAGGTCACCCCGGTCACGGCGCTGGACGGCACGCAATATCAGGTCGGCCCCATTGCCCGCCGCGCGCGGGAAATGTATTGGGACTGGGCGGTCGGCACGCGCTAGGTTCCGGTTGCCAGCACGTATCGGGTCGGGCATGATCCCGGAAAATAATCGAGGATAATCATGCGCAAATTTCTGGTCGTTCTGGATGACAGCCGCGAATGCCTGAACGCGATGCGTTTTGCGGCAATGCGCGCGGCGCATACAGGCGGTGGCGTCACAATTCTGTCTGTCATCCCCCCGGATGAGTTCAACCACTGGATCGGCGTCGCCGAGGTGATGCGCGAAGAAGCGCGCGAACGTATCCACGCCCATTTCGAAGTGTTCGCCAAATGGATGCGCGACAAGCAAGATGTGGAACCGGAACTGGCCATCCGCGAAGGCGATCCGGTGCCACAGATCATCGAACATGTGCAATCCGACCCTGAGATCGGCGTGCTTGTTCTAGGCGCGGGCACCGACAAGAAGGGCCCCGGCCCGCTGGTGACGCAGCTAACCAAGAACTCGGGCAGCCTGCCGATTCCGATTACCATCGTGCCGGGCGATCTGAGCAAGGAAAAGCTGGAAGAGATCACCTGAGGGCATCGCGATGGGCGCACAGTTGGAATTCTGGTTCGATTTCGCCTCGACCTATTCCTATCTCAGCGCCATGCGGATCGAACAGGCGGCTTCGGCCAAGGGCGTCAGCGTGTCATGGCAGCCCTTCCTGCTGGGGCCGATCTTTGCCGAACAGGGGTGGAAGAACTCTCCGTTCAACATTTACCCGGCCAAGGGGCGCTATATGTGGCGCGATATGGAACGGCTGACCGCCGCGCGCGACCTGCCGTTTCAGCGGCCCGCTGCATTTCCGCAGAACAGTCTGAAAGCCGCGCGGCTGGCGCTGGCCATCGAAGCCCCAGATCAGCGCGCCGAATTTACGCGCGCGGTCTATGCGGCGGAATTCGGGGCGGGGCGTGATATTTCGGATGCAGAGGTTCTGGCAGAGTGTCTTGCAGACGCGGGTCTCTCACCCGATCTGCTGACCCGCATCGGCGATGCCGACATCAAGGCCGAGCTGTTTGAACAGGTTGAACGCGCCAAGGCACGAGGCATATTCGGTGCCCCCAGTTTCGTCGCCGGGGACGAGCTGTTCTGGGGCGATGACCGGCTGGATGATGCGATTTCTTACGCTCTGACAATTTAGAACGGTTCCAAATCTTGACTTCGCCGGTCCCTGCGCGCATATCAGTGGCAACCTAAACGGAGCCGCGCCATGTTCATCCAGACCGAATCCACGCCCAACCCGGCAACCTTGAAGTTTCTGCCCGGTCAGACGGTTCTGGACGCGGGCACCGCCGATTTCCCCTCGGCCGAGGCGGCCGAGAAGTCGCCTTTGGCGCAGCGCATCTTTGCCGTCAGCGGCGTGACCGGCGTGTTCTTCGGCAATGATTTCGTCACCGTGACCAAATCGGACGACGTACAATGGGACCACATCAAACCCGCGATTCTGGGTGCGGTGATGGAACATTACCAGTCCGGCCAGCCGGTCATGGGCGCAGGAGTGGAAACCGCTCCGGCCCATGCCGAACACACCGGTGAGGATTCGGATATCGTCGATCAGATCAAGGACCTGCTGGACAGCCGCGTGCGCCCTGCTGTGGCGCAGGATGGCGGCGACATCACCTTCCACGGTTTTGATCGCGGTGTGGTGTATCTGCACATGCAAGGGGCCTGCGCGGGCTGCCCGTCCTCGACCCTGACGCTGAAAATGGGGATCGAGAACCTGCTGCGCCATTACATCCCCGAAGTGACCGAGGTTCGCCCGGTTGCCGTCTGACCCGACGATACTGGCATTTGACACATCGGCCGCGCATTGCGCGGCCGCTTTGCTGCGCGCTGGCCGTATCGAGGCGGCGCGGGCCGAATCCATGTCCCGCGGGCAGGCCGAACGGCTGATGCCCTTGCTGGAGGAACTGCTGGCCGAGGTCGGATGCAGTTGGCAGGATCTGGACGCAATCGCCGTGGGCGTCGGCCCAGGCAATTTCACCGGCATCCGCATCTCGGTCTCTGCCGCACGCGGGCTGGCATTGGGGCTGGAGGTTCCGGCCATCGGCGTCAACGGGTTCGATGCGCTGGCCGAGCTGGCCCCAAAAGGGCATATCCCCGCCATCCGCGCCCCGCGCGAACAGGTTTATGTTCAGCTGCCGGACGAAGCCCCTCAGCTGATCACCCCCGCGCAGACCGACCTTCCCGGCCCGTTGTTCTACTGCGACGACCCCGCCGCCCAAGCGCGTGCCATCGCCACCGTGGCCGCCCGCCGCAACATCGCGCAGGCCGAACCACCGGCCCCGCTTTATATCCGCCCGGCGGATGCTGCACCGTCTAAAGACACGCCACCCGTGTTGCTGGACGGATGACACCGCTGGACATGGCCCTGACCCACGCGGCGGCGTTTCGCGACGCCCGCCCATGGTCGGCCAAGGAATTCGCGGACCTGCTGACCAACCCCTTTACGCAGGCCATCGGCGATGCGCGCTGCTTTGCCCTGTTTCAGGTCATCGCGGATGAAGCCGAGTTGCTGACCATTGCAACCCATCCCGACAATCAGCGTCAGGGATTGGCCCTGCACCGCATGGCCGACTGGCACGCCGCCGCGCAAAAACAGGGGGCAACCCGCGCTTTTCTTGAGGTCGCCGCCGACAATGCCGCAGCCATCGCGCTGTATGAAAGCTGCGGCTATAGCCGGTGCGGCATGCGCAAAGCGTATTATCAGCGCAAAGACGGCCCGAATGCCGATGCAATCCTCATGGAACGCGCCTTGCCCTAGGGTCGTGAGCGATTTTTTCAACCACTTGGTCAAAATTCTATTGACCCTTGGTGTTGCAAACGGCCTTAATTCCCGCCATCACAACAGGTATGCTCACGCATGAGTGACCTTTGGGGGCTGTCCTGGCCTCGGACCAACTATAACAAACGGGAGTATGAAATGACCCTGATGAAATCCTTGATGGGCGCTGCCGCCGCCATCGCGTTGACCGCAGGTGCGGCCATGGCCGAACCGGCCCTGATCTTTGACCTGGGCGGCAAGTTCGACAAGTCGTTCAACGAGGCCGCCCATAACGGCGCATCCCGTTGGGCCGAAGAAACCGGTGGCAGCTATCGCGAGATCGAGATTCAGTCCGAAGCCCAGCGCGAGCAGGCCCTGCGCCGCTTTGCAGAAGCCGGTGCCAACCCGATCATCACCATGGGCTTTGGCATGGCCGACCCGCTGTCGGCTGTTGCGGGTGACTATCCCGACACCAAATTCGTCGCGGTGGACGTGAACTGGCTGGACATCCCCAATATCCGCCAGATCGGCTTTGCCGAACATGAGGGCTCGTACCTTGTGGGCATGATGGCGGCAATGGCCTCGGAATCGGGCACTGTCGGCTTTATCGGCGGCATGGATATCCCGCTGATCCGCCACTTTGGCTGCGGCTATGCGCAGGGCGCCAAGGCGGTGAACCCCGAGATCGAAGTTGTCGCCAACATGACCGGCACCACCCCCGCCGCATGGAATGACCCGGTGAAGGGTTCGGAACTGACCAAAGCGCAGATCAGCCAGGGCGCTGACGTGATCTATGCTGCCGCGGGCGGCACCGGTGTGGGCGTGCTGCAAACCGCCGCTGACGAGGGCATTCTGTCAATCGGCGTGGACAGCAACCAGAACCACCTGCATCCGGGCAAGGTTCTGACCTCGATGCTGAAACGCGTGGACGTCGCCGTCTATGACGCGATGAAAGCAGGCGACGGTCTGGAAACCGGCGTGTTCCAGATGGGTCTGGCTGAAGAAGGCGTGGGCTATGCGCTGGACGACAACAACGCGCCGCTGGTCTCGGATGACATGAAAGGCGCGGTCGACAAGGCGCGTCAGGACATCATCGACGGCAACATCTCGGTCGTCAGCTACTACGAGAACGACAGCTGCCCGGCACTGCAGTTCTGATATCGTGCGGGCCGGAGGGTAACCCTCCGGCCCCATCCACTCTGCCGCGTTGTGCAACTGCGGCCCTTTCGGCAATTTGAGGACAAGACATGACCGTCCCCGCCATTGAGCTCAAAGGGATATCCAAAGCCTTTGGGCCGGTTCAGGCCAACAAAGACATCTCGATCAGCGTCGCCCCCGGTACGATCCATGGGATCATCGGTGAAAACGGTGCGGGCAAATCCACGCTGATGAGCATTCTCTACGGCTTTTACAAAGCCGACAAAGGTGAGATTTGGATCAACGGCACCAGGACCGACATTCCCGACAGTCAGGCCGCAATTGCCGCCGGGATCGGGATGGTGTTCCAGCACTTCAAGCTGGTCGAAAATTTCACCGTTCTGGAAAACATCGTTCTGGGCGCCGAGGATGGCGGGCTGCTGGCCCCGTCCCTGGCCAAGGCCCGCAAGGAACTGAAAGCGCTGGAGGAGGAATACGAGCTGTTCGTGGACCCCGACAAGCGCATTGATGAGATCGGCGTGGGCATGCAACAGCGTGTCGAAATCCTCAAGGCGCTGTATCGCAAGGCTGAAATCCTGATTCTGGATGAACCCACCGGGGTGCTGACGCCATCCGAGGCCGATCAGCTGTTTCGCATCCTCGACCGGCTGCGGGCCGAGGGGAAGACGATCATCGTGATCACCCACAAGCTGCGCGAGATCATGGAAAACACCGACACGGTGTCGGTGATGCGCCGCGGGCAGATGACGGCGACGGTGAAAACCGCCGAAACCAACCCGCAGGAATTGGCCGAACTTATGGTGGGCCGCAAGGTTCTGCTGCAGGTCGACAAGTTTCCTGCCCATCCCGGCGAACCCATTCTGGAAATCGAAAACCTGCGCGTCTTCGACTCGGCCGGGGTCGAGCGTGTCAAAGGCATCGACCTGACCGTCCGCGCGGGTGAGATCGTCGGCATCGCGGGCGTGGCGGGCAATGGACAATCCGAACTGCTGGAAGTTCTGGGCGGGATGCGCCCCGGACAAGGGTCGATCAGGTTGAACGGAAAGCCTCTGGCGCTCAGCGGCGCGGGGTCGGATGGTCAGGCGCGCCGTGCGCAACACATCGCCCATGTCCCCGAAGACCGGCAGCGCGAAGGTCTGATCATGGATTTCCACGCCTGGGAAAACGTGGCCTTCGGCTATCACCGGGACCCGGCCTACAAGCGCGGCTTTTTCATGGATAACGCCGCCCTGCGCGCCGATACCGAAGCCAAGATGGAGAAGTTCGACGTGCGCCCGCCCGATGGCTGGTTGGCGGCCAAAAGCTTTTCGGGTGGGAACCAGCAGAAAATCGTTGTCGCCCGCGAGATTGAGCGCAACCCCGACCTGCTGCTGGTTGGTCAGCCGACCCGCGGCGTGGATATCGGCGCCATCGAATTCATCCACAAACAGATCGTCGCCCTGCGCGATCGGGGCAAGGCGATCCTGCTGGTCTCGGTCGAGTTGGAGGAGATCTTCTCGCTGTCCGACCGGATCGCGGTGATGTTCGACGGACATATCATGGGTGAGCGTCTGCCCCATGAGACAGATGAAAAAGAACTGGGCCTGCTGATGGCCGGCGTTGCGGGAGAGGCCGCGTAACATGGAAAAGATGCCCAAATGGGCCGATGTGGTGCTGATCCCGCTGATCAGCCTGCTACTGGCCGCAATCCTGTCGGCGCTGGTGATCCTCGCCATTGGCGAAAACCCGGTCGAGGCGGTGAACCTGATGGTCACCGGCGCGCTGGGATCGACCTATGGCTGGGGCTATACGCTCTACTACGCCACCAACTTCATGTTCACCGGGCTGGCGGTCGCAGTCGCCTTTCATGCACGGCTGTTCAATATCGGGGGTGAAGGGCAGGCGATGCTGGGCGGGCTCGGTGTGGCCATGGTCTGTCTGTACGTTGACTGGCCCCATTGGAGCATCGCACTGCTGGCCGCCTGCGCGGCGTCGATGCTGTTTGGTGCGGCCTGGGCTGCCATTCCGGCCTATCTGCAGGCCAAACGCGGCAGCCATATCGTGATCACCACGATCATGTTCAACTTTATCGCGGCGGCGTTCCTGAACTATATGCTGGTCAACATCATGCGGCCGCAGGGCTCGCAAGACCCGGCGACCGCGCGGTTCCCCGAAACCGTGCATCTGCCGACCTTCCAGTCGATGTTCTCGACCGCAGACAACGTTCTGTTCCGGGGGGCTCCGGCGAACATCACCTTCTTTATCGCGCTGCTGGCCTGTGTAGCGGTCTGGGCGCTGATCTGGCGCACCCGCCTGGGGTATGAGATCCGCGCTTATGGCCATTCCGAGACCGGCGCGGTCTATGCCGGTATCTCGCCCGTGCGCATCACTATCGTCGCCATGTTGATCTCGGGCGCGCTGGCCGGCCTGATGGCAATCAACAACGTGATGGGTGAGGCGGAACGGCTGGTCCTGAACTCGACCGAAGGGGCCGGTTTCATCGGTATCGCCGTGGCCCTGATGGGGCGGTCACATCCGTTCGGCGTCTTTCTGGCAGCACTTCTGTTCGGGTTCCTGTATCAGGGCGGCGCCGAACTGGCCCTTTGGGCGTCCATCCCCCGCGAACTGATCGTGGTTATTCAGGCGCTGGTCATCCTGTTTACCGGCGCATTGGACAACATGGTGCGGATGCCGCTTGAAAAGCTGTTCATGGCGCTGCGGAAGGAGTCGGCGTGATGGATTTCCTGACCCTCATCCAGGTGCTGGACAGCACCGTGCGTCTGGCGGTTCCGCTGCTGCTGGCCTGTCTGGCCGGGCTGTATTCCGAACGCGCCGGGATTTTCGACATCGGGCTTGAAGGCAAGATGCTGATGGCCGCCTTCTTTTCAGCCGCCATTGCGGCGGTAACGGGTTCGGTCTGGCTGGGGCTGCTGGCAGGCATCGCCTCATCCCTGATTCTGTCGGGGCTGCATGGGCTGGCCTCGATCACGTTCCGGGGCAATCAGCTGATCTCGGGCGTGGCAATCAACTTTCTGGCGGCGGGCATGACCGTTCTGGTCGCCCAAAGCTGGTTCAGCCAGGGCGGGCGCACGCCGTCGCTGTTCGGCAATGGCCGGTTCGAGCCGATTACCTTCCCCTTTGCCGATGCGCTCAGTGACGTGCCGGTCATCGGGCCGATCTATTCCGAGCTGCTCTCGGGCCATTCCATCCTGGTCTATGTCGCCTTTCTGATGGTGCCACTGACCTGGTGGATTCTGTTCCGCACCCGATTCGGCCTGCGCCTGCGCGCGGTGGGGGAAAATCCCGCCGCCGTGGACACCGCCGGTGTCTCGGTCGTCGGGCTGCGCTATGCCGCCGTTGCCATCTGCGGCGTGCTGTGCGGCATCGCCGGAGCGTATCTGGCCACCGCCCTGCAAGCCGGGTTCGTCAAGGACATGACCGCCGGGCGCGGGTTCATCGCGCTGGCCGCGCTGATCTTTGCGAAATGGCGACCCTGGCAGGCGATGGGGGCCTGTCTGCTGTTCGGCCTGCTGCAGGCGATTGCCCTGCGGTTCCAGAACATTGATCTGGGCGGTGTGGTAATCCCGGTGCAGGTCATGGACGCCCTGCCCTATATCCTGACGGTGGTGATTCTGGCGGGCTTCGTTGGCAAGGCCGTCCCCCCGCGCGCAGGCGGCGAACCCTATGTAAAGGAACGCTGATAAGTCCAGTTTAGGACCAAAGTTCAGTCCTGTTCGCTGCAGAGCGGCATGCGGAGTTGATTTTGCATGTCGCAACCGCTCTAAAGGGGTATGGAAGTGTCCCAGTTCACCGCGGCCAAGATGGTATCCCCTTTTGACCGGATGACATTCAGGATGCGACCTTCACGGCCCGTATACTGCGGTCCGTTCAGCCATTTTCGCGTTTTCAAAGGCTCTGTCGCGTTGCTCGGCGCAGCCCGGACCGTTTAGAAGTAGCCATGCAGATATACCTTCCTATCGCCGAAGTTTCCGTCAACGCCTTCCTGCTGTTTGGGCTGGGCGGTATGGTCGGTATTCTGTCCGGCATGTTCGGCGTCGGCGGCGGGTTTCTGATGACCCCACTGCTGTTTTTCATCGGCATCCCCCCCGCTGTTGCGGTGGCGACCGAAGCGAACCAGATCGTTGCGTCGTCCTTTTCCGGCGTGCTGGCGCATTTCCGACGAAAGACCGTCGATCTGAAGATGGGATTTGTCTTGTTGATCGGGGGCCTGACCGGCGCGGCGCTGGGTGTGATTATCTTCAACTATCTCAAAAGCCTGGGTCAGGTCGATCTGCTGGTCAAGCTGTGCTATGTGGTCTTTCTGGGCATAATCGGCAGCCTGATGTTCATCGAAAGCGTCAATGCGCTGCGCCGGTCGCGCAAGGCCGGGGCAACCCCGCCCAAACGCCGTCAGCGCAGCTGGATTCACGCCCTGCCCTTCAAGATGCGGTTCCGGACCTCGGGCCTTTATATCTCGGTCATCCCGCCGCTGTTTGTGGGCCTGTTCGTGGGCATCCTGTCGGCCATCATGGGCGTCGGCGGCGGCTTTATCATGGTGCCTGCGATGATCTATCTGCTGGGCATGCCGACCAAGGTGGTTGTTGGCACCTCGCTGTTCCAGATCATCTTCGTCACCGCCTTTACCACCATGCTGCACGCCACGACCAACTACACGGTCGACGTGGTGCTGGCGGTGCTGTTGCTGGTGGGCGGCGTTGTCGGGGCGCAGATCGGCACCGTCATTGGCGCCCGCATGCCTGCCGAACAGCTGCGCGTATTGCTGGCGGCGCTGGTCCTTGTGGTCTGCGGCAAGCTGGGCCTTGATCTGCTGCTGGAACCGGCCGAGCTGTTCTCGCTTGGCGATGAAGGAGGGCACTGATCATGTTGCGTTGGATAGCCGCCCTCTGCCTGCTTTGCCTGCCTGCCGCTGCCGCCGAAGAACAGGTGGTTCTGGGCCTCAGCCAGGATCGCGTGTCGATCACCGCCAATTTCGACGGCTCTGAAATTCTGATCTTTGGCGCCGTCAAACGCGAAGCCCCGATCCCCCCCGGCCCTCCGCTTGAGGTGATCGTGTCGGTTGTTGGCCCGTCAGAGCCGGTGACCGTTCGGCGCAAGGAACGCAAGCTTGGCATCTGGGTGAATACGGACAGTGTGCTGGTCGATTCCGCGCCCAGCTTTTACGCCGTCGCCACCAGCGCGCCCTTCAATGACATCCTGACCGATACCGAGGACCTGCGGTATCGCGTCTCGATCGAACGCGCGATCCGCTCGGTCGGGGCTGCCATGCATATCCGCGGCGCACAGGAATTCGCGGACGCCGTGATCCGTATCCGCGAGGCCGAGGACCTGTATTCGATCCGCGAAAACACCGTTGCGGTGGATGAACAGACCCTGTTCAGAACCTCGATCGAAATGCCTGCCGACCTGACAGAGGGCGACTATCTGGCGCGCATCTTCCTGACCCGCGGGGGTGAGGTCGTGTCACAGTTCGAAACCGTCATCGACGTGCGCAAGGTCGGACTGGAACGGTTCCTCTACAACATGTCGCGCGAGCAGCCGATCTGGTATGGCCTGATGTCGCTGGCCATTGCCATCGCCGCTGGCTGGGGGGCCTCGACCGCGTTCCGCCTGCTGCGGGAGAAGTGACCGCTATAGTGCTTCAGCCACGCCCGATATAGGGCATGGTCGTGGCCATCACGGTCATGAACTGCACATTCGCCTCGGGCGGCAGATTGGCCATATGCAGCACTGAGGCGGCGGCGTTTTCGACCGCCATGGTTGGGTCGGGTGTACGCCCTTCGGCAATGGCGGCATCGACCAGATCCTGAACCAGTGGTGTCCTTGCGTTACCAATATCGATCTGCCCGCAGGCGATGTCAAAGGCCCGCCCGTCCAGCGACAGGCTGCGCGTCAACCCGGTGATGGCGTGTTTCGTGGTCGTGTAATGCACCGAATTCGGGCGCGGCACATGCGCCGAGATCGACCCGTTATTGATGATCCGTCCGCCCTGCGGCGACTGCCGCCGCATCGTGGCAAAAGCGGCGCGGGCGCACAGGAACATCCCGTTCAGATTCACATCCACGGTCTGCGCCCAATCCTCCAACCTGATCTCGTCAATCGTACCGCCCGGCGCAAAGACACCGGCATTGTTGAACAGCACATCCAGCCGCCCGGCCCGGTCGGTGAAATCAGCAAAAGCGCGATCCACGGCATCTGCGTCGGTCACATCCGCCACCAGCGGGACGGCGTTTTCATGCGGCTCGGCCATGTCAGTCAAAACGTCAGCGCGGCGCGCCAACAGGCCGACGGTCCAGCCCTCGGCCAGAAACAGCTCGGCGGTGGCGCGACCGATGCCGGAACTTGCGCCGGTGACGATGATGGTCTTCATGTCTCTTCCGCCTCCAATATCAGCGATGCGGCGGGGACGGCCCGCAGATCGTCCACCCGCAGCGGATGCGTCGGCTTGGACAAGCGGTTGCGCACCACCCAGATCAGCCGCTGCTGCGCGCGGGTGATGGCGACATAGGCCAGACGCTTCCACAAGGGCTGCCCGGCCTCGGTCCGGCCCATGCGGGCGGCGGCATAAATGTCAGGTGCAAAGACCTGAACCGTATCCCATTGCGAACCTTGTGCCTTGTGGATCGTGACCGCCGCGCCATGCAGAAAGGTCGCCCCCATGCGTGCGGCATAGGGGATGAACGGTTCTTCCTCATCCGGCTTTTCGATCTGCACGATGGATGCCGCACTGACCTGAGGGTCCTCGGCCCCCATCACATGCAACCGCGAAAAGCCCGGTTTGCGCCCCGGCCCCAGATAGATCACCTGCGCGCCCTTGATCAGCCCGCGCGCCTCAAGGTCCAGCCGTTTCTTGCGATGCTTCAACGGCAGTTCGATACCGTCGCAGATCAGCGGCTCACCCTCCAGCAGCTCGGTATCCGGGGCGCTGTGGACGCTGCGGAAGGCCTGGATCAGGCGGATGCGCGTGGCGTTGCGCCAGACCAGCACCGGGCTGCGGGCCATCAGATCAACCTCGACCCGCTGACCCCAGACCACACGGTCATCCTTGCGAGCGGTGTCTTCGATCAGGCGTTCGAAATCCTCGAACCCCATGGCAGGATCGGACAGGGCATGGGCCAGATCGAGGATCGGGTTGTCCGCCGTCTGCCGATGCACCCGGTGCAGAACCAGCTTGCGCGGCTCCGGCAGGCCCTCAAACACCATCGAGCCGGATTGATTGACCGGCGCCAACTGCGCCGGGTCGCCGAACAGCAGCAGGGTCGGGAAGATCTCCTTCAAATCCTCGAACTGCCGGTCGTCCAGCATCGACGCTTCGTCGATGAACCCGATATCCAGCGGCTCATCCCGGCGTTTCCAACCGGTGATGAAGTCCGAGCCCCGCAGACCAGCCGCCGCCAGCGCCCCGGGAATGGATTTGTTGTTGGCGTAAAAGGCCGCGGCACGGTCCAGCGCCTCATCTGTCAGGCCCTCAATCTCGGGCCGCTCGTCATTGCCCGCCAGCCATTCGGCGATGCGTTCATATTCGGGGTCATAGACCGGCGTATAAAGGATGCGGTGAATGGTCGTTGCGGGCACCCCGCGCAGGCGCAAGACGCTGGCGGCCTTGTTGGTCGGCGCCAGAATGGCCAAACTGCGCTTGTCCCGGTTCTTGCGGCTTTCGAAATCGCCCGAGACGACCTGAACGCCGCTGTCCGCCAACGCCTTGTAAAGCTCGGCCAGCAACAGGGTTTTGCCCGATCCGGCCTTACCGATCACCGCCATGACCCCGGATTTTCCGGTGCCGGGCAGCTTTAGCAGCGCATCGTCATCCAGATCGACGCCTGCCGATTTCAGCATCTCAGAGATACTGTCGAACGCGGCGGCCTGGTCTTCGGAAAAGGTGACTTGGGGCAAGGACATGGCGCGACCCTACAGGGCTGCGCCAGCCTCGGCCAGATGCGGAATTCGATTTTCCGCGCCCGTCAGGCGGACAAGGCAAACCGGTGCTGTGCCGTGTTGCCGAATGCGGTGCGGAACCACAGGCGCGACAGCTCACGCGGGATACCGGCACGCTCGGCCACGCGGTTGCAATCGTCTGACGAATAGGGCCACAGACCGACCGAAATCTGATCCCGCCCCTTGCCCTGCGAGCCCAAAACCGTGGGCGATGAGCCGATCAGCCGGTAAATGCGGATCATCCGCGCATCGAACACCCCCGCGATATGGGTCAGGCCGAAGCCTTCCATCACCTCACCCCCGCTGAGCATGATGGCTCCGGCGGTGTGCGGGCTGGCGGTGCGGGACAGGCAAAAGCGCGTCACCTCCCAGATCAGAGGGCTGCGAATCGGCGCGCCGCCCGTCAGGTGCCCGAAGACATCGTTAATCATGACCGGCCCGGTTGTCGGCAGGATACGCATCGAGCCACCATGGCTGCCATCCGCCTCCTCCCAAATCACATAGAGCGGGTTCAGATCGTCATATTGATCCCGCTCATGCCCGTTTTTATCAACGTGAACATCCCACCCCAGACGGGTTTTGAACTGATCCGCGCGGTCGCGAAACATCCCCTCGGCCAGGTCCGGAAATTTGTGCAATTCATCCGCATACACATAACGCAGCATGACTTTTTCCCCTTGTCGTCCAACTGGAACAAAGGGAGTACAAAGACATGGTTAATTAACGATGAGACCACCGTGCGTTGCTTAAACGACGATTAACCCTCGACTGAGCGCGGTGGCGATGGCATGGGTTGTGTTTTGCGCGCCCAGTTTGGACCGGGCGCTTTCAATATAGGCGCGCAACGTGTGTTCCGAGATTGACAGGGAATGGGCCACCTGCGCACGGCTATAACCCAACGCCAGCAGGGTCATCGCGTCAATCTCGCGCGGGGATAACCCCCGCCGGTTTTCAGGCTGCCGGTCCCGGGCAAATTCCAGCGCTTTGCGGTTCAGGAAATGGGCGGTCAGGATCAGGTCATGCCCGTAGGTGGCAACAAAATTTCGCCAAGTGTCATCATCACAAGAATGGTTGACCGTAAACAGGGCAAACTGGCCACTTGGGCCGCGCAGCGGGATCGAATAGCCTTGATTGCCCACCCCGTGATCACGTGCATCCTGCAGGAACGCCGCCACGGCCTTTCCCGACCAATCCAGCTGCTTCCAATCGACCGGATGAAAGCGTTGGAAGCAGCCTAGAATGACCGGGTCGATACGGTGGTAATTTCGGTCCTGATAACGTTCGGCCCAAACGTCGGGATAGGTGGTGAAACCATATTGGTCCCCGGCGCCGTCAACCCAGTGATA
Source organism: Ruegeria sp. (assembly GCF_028066395.1). GTDB lineage: Bacteria > Pseudomonadota > Alphaproteobacteria > Rhodobacterales > Rhodobacteraceae > Ruegeria. The sequence continues at coordinate 15,287 of NZ_JALCBM010000010.1, read as the reverse complement.
GATGATATGGTCCAGTTTCAGCTTGTCGCGCAAACCAACCGCGACACCCGTCAGCTCTTCAAGCGTGCTGGTGTTTTCCAAATCCTCCGGAATTCGGCTCAAATCGACCTTTGCTACCATTCGCGGGCGCCCGTACCTCATCCTGCTTGGACGCAATCTCGGCCGCTGCGATCAGCCTGGTATCGTCAAGCTGCTCAGCCAGCGCGGTCAACCCGTTCGCCACCGCAAAGGCGTTGAGGTCCGACAACACGTCCAATATCCACTCATTTTGCGCCATCAGGGTGTCCCCGAATTAGTTAACGAAGGGTTAACACAACCATAACATGCACAAGGTTATGTGGCATATTCACTGCTTTCTACTCCCCAGAAATAGGGGGGGCATTTTCCGTAGGTCGTTGAAAACGCTGGACATGACGCCAAATAGCATAACACCCGCGCAACGACACAACGTTGCGCGGGTGTTTTGACTAAAACGTTAACGTTCAACCGCGGGCGGCAAGCACCTCTTCCAGGGTGCGCATGCCGGTGCGCGGTGCCTGAACCAGAACCGACATGTTGCCCGGCTTATGTTCGTTGCGCATCATCTTCATATGCGCCTCGGGCAGGTCGTTCCAGGTGAACACTTCGGACATGCAGGGGTCCAAGCGACGCTCGACCATCAACTGGTTCGCCGAAGCCGCCTGTTTCAGGTGCGCAAAGTGCGAGCCCTGCAGACGTTTCTGGTGCATCCACATGTAGCGCACGTCGAAGGTCAGGTTATAGCCGGTGGTGCCAGCGCAGATCACGACCATGCCGCCCTTTTTCACCACGAAGGTGGAAACGGGGAAGGTGCTTTCGCCGGGATGTTCAAACACCATATCGACATTCACGCCCTTGCCGGTGATGTCCCAGATGGCTTTGCCGAACTTGCGCGCCTCTTTGAACCACTCGGCATATTCCGGCGTGTTCACCGTGGGCAGTTGGCCCCAGCAGTTGAAATCCTTACGGTTCAGAACGCCCTTGGCGCCCAGACCCATGACAAAGTCGCGCTTGCTTTCGTCCGAGATCACGCCGATTGCATTGGCACCCGCCGTGTTGATCAACTGGATCGCGTAAGAACCCAGACCGCCCGAAGCACCCCAGACCAGAACGTTCTGGCCCGGCTTCAGATCGTGCGGCTCGTGCCCGAACAGCATCCGGTAGGCGGTGGCCAGCGTCAGCGTGTAGCAGGCGCTTTCTTCCCAGGTCAGATGCTTGGGACGCGGCATCAACTGCTGCGCCTGCACATTGGTGAACTGGGCGAATGACCCGTCCGGCGTCTCATACCCCCAGATGCGCTGGCTGGCCGAATACATCGGATCACCGCCATTGCAGTGCTCGTCATCACCATCATCCTGATTGCAGTGAATCACGACCTCATCGCCAACTTTCCAGCGCTTGACCTTGTCGCCCACGGCCCAGACGATACCCGAGGCATCGGACCCCGCGATATGGAAAGGCTGGCCGTGCCCGTCAAACGGGCTGATCGGCTTACCCAGCGAGGCCCAGACGCCGTTATAGTTCACGCCCGCCGCCATCACGAGGACCAGCACCTCGTGGCTGTCCAGCTTGGGCACATCGACGACCTCAAGCTGCATGGCGGTGTCGGGCTCGCCATGGCGTTCCTTGCGGATGGCCCATGCATACATCTGTTTAGGCACATATCCCATCGGAGGGATTTCACCCATCTCATAGAGGTCTTTTTCCGGCGCCTCGTACGATGCGATGCCGCTGTCAACGTCCAAAGCCATGCTGGCCTCCTTCATGCAATAGATTACGCCGCGACGCAGAATCGCGGCCTTCCAAGCATGGAATATTAACGGCAAAGAAATATTGCAACCGTTTTTGGTATTGTTTTTGAAATTTTATGACCCAGCAGATGCAGAAATACTTTTCGCAATCGCAGCATCAGGTGGTGGAGCACCCGGCGCAGCCGAAGCCGCATAATAAGCCAGCAAATCCGAACGCTGACCCGAAGGGCGCAAAACATCCTGATCCCGCACCAGAATACGCCGGTCGACAAGCTGGTCGACCGCATCCTGAACCGCCCGCATGGTGTCCTCGGACAGGTCGCCGCCTAACAGGCGGAACAGATGTGCTTCGGGCACCTCTCCGTTCTCCTTTACCAGACGACATATGGCGGGCAGAGGGACAAAGGGAATCGCGCCCGCGATGCGGCGCATCAACTCACGCGCCAGATCGGTGGTCAGGTCGCGCTGGTGATGCTCGCGAAACGTCTGCAGCGAAATCGGCTGCCCGTACCGGACCGAGGCCATGCCGAACCGTTTGTAGCGCCCGATCAGCCGCCGCCAGATCTGTTTCAATGTCCAGCGGGTGATCACCCCGATCCGCGCCCGAAAGCGGCGGTCGGTGCCAAGGGCGGCAGCGGTCAGGACCGTATCCTCAAGCACCCGGTCATAGTTCAGGGCAACCGGAACAAACACCACATCCCGCCCCTGCGGATCGGACCCGTCAATGATGTATTTCAGCAGGCCCAGCTTGGGGCGGCCCAGTTGACCGGTCAGGCTCAGCCCGCCTTCGGGGAACATGGCCTGGGTCACCCCGGCCTCGGTCGCGTGGCGCACATAGCTGGCCAGCACCTGCCGATACAGATCACTGCCCGACTTGCGCCGGATGAAATAAGCCCCCATCGCCCGGATCAACCGGCTGAGCGGCCAGACCCGCGCCCATTCGCCCACCGCATAAGACAGCGCCGACCGGCGCGCGGCCAGATAGGTGACCAGCACGTAATCCATATTGCTGCGATGATTCATGACGAACACCACGGTGGCCTGCGGATCGATCGTATTGATCGCCTCTTCATCCTGATAGCTGAGGCGCACGTTATAGAAAGCATTGCTCAGCAACCGGGACAGACGGATGGCGAAACTGAAATAGGCAAAGGCGGAAAAGGACGGCACGATCTCGCGCGCATAGCGACGGGCGGTTTCCGATGCCACCGCCTCGGGCACGCCCTGTTCCTGCGCGTGTTTCTGTACCGCCTTGCTGACCTGCGGATCATAGATCAACCGCTGGATCATGTCGTGACGCCCCGCCAGCTTGAAGGGCTGGATCGGACGTTGCAGCCGCTCGTTCAGCCGCGCCACCGCGCGTTCCAGCCGTCTGCGAAAGAACCACCGCACCGATGGGAACAGAAAATGCGAGGCAAATGTGACCGCAGCAAAGACCACGATCAGCACAAACAGCCAAAGCGGAAGTTCCACGGTTTGCGTCATCGGGGCACAGTGCCACCAAACGCGACCACTCACAATCGGTAGAAACAGCGGGATGCCGCAACGCAGCGAATTGACATGTGCGTAAAATTGCGATTTAGAAGCCTCGTGCGTAATTTTGTTACCCATCGGAAATATGAGGCCCGCCCATGACGCAGTCGCAGAAAGATCGCCCCTGGCTTATTCGAACCTATGCCGGTCACTCGACCGCGCAGGCGTCGAACGCGCTGTATCGTAGCAATCTGGCCAAGGGGCAGACCGGCCTGTCGGTGGCTTTCGACCTGCCGACTCAGACCGGCTATGACAGCGACCACACGCTGGCGCGGGGCGAGGTTGGCAAGGTCGGCGTTCCGGTCTGCCATCTGGGCGACATGCGGGTCCTGTTCGATCAGATTCCGCTGGAACAGATGAACACTTCGATGACGATCAACGCCACGGCCCCATGGCTGTTGGCGCTTTATATTGCTGTGGCCGAGGAACAGGGCGCGGATGTCGCCCAACTGCAGGGCACGGTTCAGAACGATCTGATCAAGGAATATCTCAGCCGCGGCACCTATGTCTGCCCGCCAAAGCCCTCGCTGAAGATGATCGCGGATGTGGCCGAGTATTGCTATACGAACGTGCCGAAATGGAACCCGATGAATGTGTGTTCCTATCACCTGCAAGAGGCGGGTGCGACGCCCGAACAGGAACTGGCCTACGCGCTGGCCACCGCCATCGCGGTCCTGGACGAGCTGCGCCCCCGTGTCCCGGCCGAGGATTTCCCGGCGCTTTGCGGGCGCATCTCGTTTTTCGTGAATGCAGGCATCCGCTTTGTTACCGAAATGTGCAAAATGCGGGCATTCGTCGATCTTTGGGACGAAATCCTGCAACAACGTTACGGGGTCGAGAACCCGAAATACCGTCGATTCCGCTATGGCGTGCAGGTGAACTCGCTGGGCCTGACCGAGCAGCAGCCGGAAAACAACGTCTACCGCATCCTGATCGAAATGCTGGCGGTGACCCTGTCGAAAAAAGCCCGCGCCCGTGCCGTGCAGCTGCCTGCGTGGAACGAGGCTCTGGGTCTGCCGCGCCCGTGGGATCAGCAATGGTCGATGCGGATGCAGCAGATTCTGGCCTATGAGACCGACCTGCTGGAATATGGCGACCTGTTCGATGGCAACCCCGCCGTGGATGCCAAGGTCGAAGAGTTGAAAGAGGGCGCCCGGGCCGAACTGGCCAATCTGGAGTCGATGGGCGGCGCAGTAGCCTCGATCGAATATATGAAGTCCCGTCTGGTGGATTCGAACGCGGATCGCCTGAACCGGATCGAACGGAATGAGACCGTCGTCGTCGGTGTGAACAAGTGGATCGAAGGCGAACCCTCGCCCCTGCAGACCGAAGATGGCGGCATCATGGTTGTCGATCCGGCGGTTGAACAGGAGCAGATCAACCGTTTGAACGACTGGCGTTCGGATCGCGATGACGCAGCGGTTTCGGCCGCTCTTACCGCATTGCGCGAAGCTGCACAAACGGGCCGGAACGTGATGGAGCCGTCGATTGCAGCCGCCAAGGCCGGTGTCACAACCGGCGAATGGGCCGAGGAGATGCGCAAAGCCTATGGCACCTATCGCGGCCCGACCGGGGTGTCCGGCTCGGTTTCGAACAAGACCGAAGGGCTGGACGATCTGCGCGCTGCCGTCGATGCGGTCAGCGACAGCCTGGGTCGCCGCCTGAAATTCCTGGTCGGCAAGCCCGGTCTTGACGGGCATTCCAACGGTGCCGAACAAATCGCCTTCCGCGCCCGCGATTGCGGCATGGACATCACCTATGAAGGCATCCGCCTGACGCCCGAAGAAATCGTGGCCGCCGCCGCCGATGAAGACGCCCATGTCATCGGGCTGTCGATCCTGTCCGGCAGCCACCTGCCTTTGGTGCAGGACGTGATGACCCGGCTGTCTGCCGCCGGTCTTTCTCATATCCCGGTGGTGGTTGGCGGCATCATTCCCGATGAAGATGCCGAAAGGCTGAAACAAATGGGCGTTTCCAAAGTCTACACCCCCAAGAATTTCGAATTGAACGCAATTATGGGGGATATTGTGACTTTGGTTGATCCGCAAAACTTAGCCGCAGAATAAATTAGGACGTACCGTCACTATTTCAATTCTATCCCCAAATAAAAATGGGGATAGATAATGCATTCAAATGCCACTAGGTTGCGCCGCAGTCTCAGGCATAATCTGGAAGCTATGGAGTAGGATGATGGGGATCAATCTTGAAAAAATGTCGCGCAAGGAATTGCTGGAATTGCGCGATAATATCGAAAAAGCCCTGAAAACAGCGGAAGTTCGCGAGCGGCAAGAAGCCCTGAAAGCCGCTGAAAAAGCGGCCGCTGAATTCGGGTTCTCGCTGTCCGAACTGTCGTCCGGTGCGCAGCGTTCGGCCAAGGGCACCAAGGCCAAACCGAAATATCGCAACCCTGCCGATCCGGAACAGACCTGGACAGGCCGTGGACGTAAACCGCAATGGGTTCACGATGCGTTGAAATCGGGCGCTGATATTTCCGATCTGGAAATCTGATCAGGGGTCGCGTTTCTCAATGACAATTCATATTGGCGCAGAAAAGGGCGAAATCGCGGAAACGGTTCTTTTACCCGGCGACCCGTATCGTGCGAAATGGGCGGCGGAAACGTTTCTGAGCGACGTCAAACAAATTAACAACGTGCGCGGCATGCTGGGCTTTACCGGCACCTGGAACGGCAACCCGGTCACCATTCAGGGCAGCGGCATGGGAATGCCGTCCCTGTCCATTTACGTGAACGAGTTGATCCGGGACTACGGTGCCAAGACCCTGATCCGCATCGGATCATGCGGTGGCATGCAGGACAAGGTTGCAGTGCGGGACGTCATTCTGGCGATGACCTCCACCACGCTCAGCACCCCGTCGCGTGGCATCATGAAAGAGCTGAACTTTGCCCCCTGCGCCGATTGGGGCCTGTTGCAGGCTGCTGCTGCGGCGGCACAGGCCAAGGGAACGCCAACGCATGTGGGCGGCATCTATTCCTCTGACGTGTTCTATGACGAACGGCCCGATCTGAACGAACAGATGGTGCGGCATGGCATTCTGGGCGTCGAAATGGAGGCGGCCGAGCTGTATATTCTGGCGGCCCGCCACAACTGCCGGGCACTGGCCGTATTGACCGTATCGGACCACCTGCTGACGGGTGAGGCGCTGCCCTCATCTGAACGCGAAAGCAGCTTTGGTGACATGGTGGAAATCGCCCTTCAGGCGGCATTCCCGAACTGAAACCGACACAGGCAGGCGCGCCCTCGCGCCCGCCTCACCGCCCGTGCGAACGGTCATACCCGTTTGGCGCCGGGCTCTGCCATCCTATCAATGCCTCTTTGGGCGGGGCAAAAACCTCGACCAGCAGGGGATAGCATGCGGCGGTGTCCGAGGAATGTTCTGACGAACAATCGCCCCCCGGACAGGCGCTGAGCCCGCCCAGAAGATCGATTTCCGAAAAGAATTCAAGGTGATCGCCGGGCCGAACCGGTGAGGCTTTCATGAAATATTGCCCGGTATCGCGGGTGAAGCCCGTACACATGAAGACGTTCAGAACGTCATGGACGGCCGGTTCAGCCTCGGTCAGCGGGATGTTCAGGTGATCGGCCAGCGCGCGGGTCAGGTTGGAATGGCAGCAATGGTGGTACTGCGTCCCCGACAGCAAATTGCCGGTATAGGGATCGCAGCGCGTGCCGATCACATCATGGACCGAGCCGCCGAACTCATCAATCCCGTACCAGCCCAGCGTGTCCGTCGTGATGGTCGCCATCGGACGCAGAAAGGGAAAGCTGGACCACATTCTCTCTCCTACCGTCAGATGGGTGCCGTGCAACGCGCGGGTCTTGCCGGAATAGAACCGCTCGGACAGATCGCGCAGATTCCATAGATTCAGATCACCGACCTGCGGCCCCTCGACCGAGGTGATGCGAAAGAAATGCCCGGCGGGAACCTCGAAACACCGCGCCTCACGTGCTGGAATCAAGGTTTCGCCGATCTTCTCGGCCTGATTTCGAACTTCTTGCATCCACGGCAAATCGGGGCCAGGCAGGCTGTCATTCGGATAACAGATAACCGGCGCCACGGCGCGGCGGGCCTCGGCATCTGCGGGCGGGGTTGGCGTGTTCTCGACATTGGACATGGGCGCAGAGTGACCCAGTTCGCGCCGTCTGGGAACCCCGGAATTACGCTATTCCTGCCCTTTCAGACATTGCATTGGTTGCACATCAGACTGCGAGACCGCACCGCAAAAACTGCACCGCCACAGACCCTCGGCCCTATGCTGCCGCCAACGGCATTCACGTGTCAGGGATGACGTACGGGCCCGCCAGAGGAAATAGGCAAACACCCCGGCCGCGAGAACAAGAAGAAGGACAGGCATCCGTTTGCTTTGCCTATTCC
>NZ_JALCBM010000010.1:2643-7492 GCF_028066395.1 Ruegeria sp. | reverse complement strand
ACCCCGGCCGCGAGAACAAGAAGAAGGACAGGCATCCGTTTGCTTTGCCTATTCCCGGTGGAATTTCAAGCCCGCCAGCAAATGGCCGTCTGTTGAGCGGGCTTGGATATTGACCTAGTTTGATACGACACCAAGATCAGATTTCGAAAAGGAGGCCCGCAGCATGATTGCCTACGTCACTGTTGGTGCTGATGACATCGCGCGCGCAAAGCGGTTTTACTCTGCCTTCCTGCCCGCGCTTGGTTATGGGTTCAAGGAAGGTCCCGAAGGTCTGAGCTATGCCCTGCCGGTGGAACCGGGCCAATCGCCTGTTTTACCGGATTTTTATGTCAAACCGCCCTTCGATGGACGCCCGGCCACGGTTGGAAACGGTGTCATGGTCGCCTTCGAGGCGCACAGCCAAAAGCAGGTTCGTGACCTTCACGCCGCCGCACTTGCCGCAGGTGGAATTGACGAAGGCCAACCAGGTTTTCGTGACGATTATGGACCGCAGTTTTACGTTTGCTACCTGCGCGATCCCCAAGGCAACAAGATCGCTTTGTTCTCAAGCAACCCGAACGAACCGGGGCGTGACGGGTAACGCAGATGGAAATACCTCCGACCGAGGCACGGATTCGCGTCAGACACAAAGAAACCCGGGGCGGCGTCCACCCCGGGCTTCGCTTTTACTGAAGACTGAAATCAAACCGCCCGTTCGACCATCATCTTTTTGATCTCGGCGATTGCCTTGGCCGGGTTCAGACCCTTGGGGCAAGTCTTGGCGCAGTTCATGATCGTGTGGCAGCGATACAGTTTGAACGGATCTTCCAACTCATCCAACCGCTCGCCAGTCGCCTCATCCCGGCTGTCGATGATCCAGCGATAGGCATGCAGCAGTGCTGCGGGCCCAAGATAGCGATCCCCGTTCCACCAGTAGCTGGGGCACGAGGTCGAACAGCTGGCGCACATCACGCATTCATAAAGACCGTCCAGCTTCTTGCGGTCCGCAATGGATTGCTTCCACTCTTTCGCGGGCCGGTTGGTCTTGGTTTCCAGCCACGGCATGATCGAGGCATGCTGGGCATAGAAATGGGTCAGGTCCGGGATTAGGTCCTTGACCACCGGCATATGCGGCAGCGGATAGATTTTCACATCACCCTTGATCTCATCCATGCCATAGATACAGGCCAGCGTGTTGATCCCATCGATATTCATCGCACAGGACCCACAGATGCCTTCGCGGCAGGAGCGGCGGAAAGTCAGGGTCGGATCAATCTCGTTCTTGATCTTGATCAGCGCGTCCAGAACCATCGGGCCGCAGGTATCCATATCGACGAAATATGTATCCACCCGAGGGTTCTGCCCGTCATCAGGATTCCAGCGGTAAATCTGAAACTTGCGTACGTTGCTGGCGCCTTCGGGCTTGGGCCAGGTTTTGCCCGTGGTGATACGGGAATTCTTGGGAAGGGTCAGTTGAACCATGTGCCTGAAATTCCTTGGTCTACTTGCGCGCAATCTGCCTCAAAACCCAGTGGAATACAATGCGGCATTCGTTCGTATACCGTAGTATTCAGGACTTTTCTTTACGAAGCCTGCGCAGTTGCCGCGTAGATTTCCTGACAATTTTATCATGATATTTGGGAACGATCATTCGGGCAGCTTCCGCCGTACTGGCATAGTCGGAAAGATCGGAGTTCACCGGCGCGTCCCGCTTCACGAACACCATCAGATTCTGCTTGAACCAATCCATCACCAAAGGGTCCGTCCAAAGATTGGGGCGGAGCGCGTCGAAAAAAGCGTAGCCTTGTTTGTCGAACAGCTTGACCCAATAGTCCTGCCACTGCTCATTCTTGTGCCCGGTTCCACCCTGCCCGGCGATGGCTGCCGAGAACACGACAGCATCCGCCAACTGCGTCAGGTCGGCAACAAAGCTTTCGGCCCGGGCCGGTTCCAGATGTTCCGCAACCTCGGTGCTGACGCAGAGATCGAACTTGCGGTCCAGCGAAAACGGCTGCTCCAAATCCGCCCGCACAAGGGCGTCCCCGGAAAACCGGATGGCGGTGTCTTCAAGCCAGTCCCCCTCAACACCACAGATGTCCCGATCACGGCTTTCGAATTCGGCCAAAAGAAACCCGACACCACATCCGACATCGACAACGGATTTCACATCCAGGAATCTTTCACACAGGCCATGAATTCTCTTGGCAGAGTGTACCCGGGCTTCTTCCTGACGAATGTGGCCTTTGTGAAGGCTTTTATAGAGTTTGTCAGCGTCCATATCGGCACACCTTGAATTGTAGCTGTGGTATCAAGCCTATATACTACTTCAGCCTGCTTTGTCGGCAACTCGAAACCCGCAGAATACGGAGCGAATATATGTCCCTTGCGGTCGTGACGATGGTCTATGACGATTACGAGTTCTTGCCGATCTGGAAAAAGTACTGGTCTCAGCATGTTGAACCCAAATGCATGTATGTCATCATTCACGGTTCAAATCGCAGGCTTCGGCGCATGGTCCGGGGATGCAATGTGATCGAGATGCGCAGACCCCCACCCTACCGACAGATGGAAGCGGCGCGCTGGACCATGCTTGGCCATTTTGTAAGTTCGCTGACTTACATGCATGACTCGGTCCTTTATACGGATGTCGATGAAATCATCACGTTGGACCCTGCCGTCGGCACCGATGTGCAGGACTACATCCTAAGCCGCGAGTCGGATGTGACCGCCTCCTACGGGCTTGAGGTCATCCACCGGGAAGATCTTGAACCCGATGGGTTCGATCCTGAAAAGGGTGTTCTGGATCAGCGTAGATTGGTGCGCGTCAATGCCAGCTTTGGAAAACCAAGCATGGTAAAAAAGCCAATTGCCTGGCGCCGCGGAGGGCATTTTGCCTATAGCGACAACATCGTGATCGATCCGAACCTGACAGCCTTTCACCTGCGTTTTTTCGACATGGACCTGTTCCGCGCACGAGCCGTTCGGCGACGCAAGACCACCTTGGCGCCGAAAGGGAAAAACAACACCGCGGGCCGCGCCTGGCGGGCATCCGATGACGGGCTGGACAGCATGATCGCCTCACTGCACGACATGCCGATTGCTGGGATATTGCCCGACGACCGGTCGTCTTATGTTGATGCAATCGAAAAGAGCAAAAGCCTGGTCACCCAGAATGATCAGGTCTTCACCAAACACAAAACGCATGCGTCTCCAGAACTGTACCGCTTGCCTGAAAGGTATGAAGGGTTGTTCTGATTGATGCTCCGATCACTTACAAAAAAGGCCATGCGACAGGTAAAGTCGCATGGCCTTTGAATTTGTTGCATGGCCTTTCGGAACGCTAATGTTTGTCAGAAGGTCCGCGCCTTGGGTGCGATGCGCTTCAGGCTGATGCCGCCTTCATCTTCGGTGCTCAGCGGATCGACGATCACCGGGCGATAGCTAAGGTCAACCTTGTTGCCCTCGACCCGACTGACGGTATGGACACGCCAGTTTTCGTCGTCACGCTCGGTAAAGTCCTCATGCGCGTGGGCGCCACGGGATTCCTTGCGCGCCTCGGCGCCGACGATGGTCGCCAGCGCGCTGGGCATCAGGTTGGTCAGCTCCAGCGATTCCATCAGATCACTGTTCCAGACCAGCGAGCGGTCGGTAACCTGCAAGTCGTCCATCTTGGCGGCAATGGCGGTCATTTTTTCAACGCCCTCGGCCATGGTCTTGGCGGTGCGGAACACAGCAGCGTCCGCTTGCATGGTCTTTTGCATCTCAAGCCGCAGATCGGCGGTCGGGATCGCGCCGCTGGCGTTGCGCACCGCATCAAACCGGTCGAATGCCTTATCGACCGATGCCTGGTTCAGCACCGGGTTCGGCGCATCAGCATCAACAACCTTGCCCGCCCGGATCGCAGCCGCGCGGCCAAAGACCACAAGGTCGATCAGCGAGTTCGACCCAAGCCGGTTCGCCCCGTGGACCGAGGCACACCCCGCCTCACCCACAGCCATCAGGCCGGGGACAACAGCGGTCGGGTTATCGGCGGTGGGGTTCAGCACCTCACCCCAATAGTTCGTTGGAATACCGCCCATGTTGTAATGCACCGTCGGCAAAACCGGGATCGGTTCCTTGGTCACATCGACACCGGCAAAGATCTTGGCGCTTTCGGAAATTCCCGGCAGGCGCTCGGCCAGAGCCTCGGCAGGCAGGTGAGACAGGTTCAGGTGGATGTGATCCCCTTCGCCGCCAACACCGCGCCCCTCGCGAATCTCCATCGTCATCGAGCGCGAGACATAGTCGCGCGGCGCGAGGTCCTTGTATTGGGGCGCATAGCGCTCCATGAACCGCTCGCCTTCGGAATTGGTCAGATAGCCGCCCTCACCCCGCGCGCCTTCGGTGATCAAGCAGCCCGAGCCGTAAATGCCGGTCGGGTGGAACTGAACGAACTCCATATCCTGCAGGGCCAGACCCGCACGGGCCACCATGCCGCCACCGTCGCCGGTGCAGGTATGGGCCGAGGTGGCGCTGAAATAGGCCCGGCCATAACCACCGGTCGCCAGCACCACCATCTTGGCGTTGAACACATGCATCGTACCGTCGTCCAGCTTCCAGCAGACGACACCCTGACATTGCCCGTCATCGGACATGATCAGGTCAATGGCGAAATATTCGATGTAGAACTCGGCGTTGTTCTTCAGCGACTGACCATACAGCGTGTGCAGAATCGCGTGGCCGGTCCGGTCGGCGGCGGCGCAGGTGCGCTGCACCGCGGGGCCTTCGCCGAACTCCGTCGTATGACCACCGAACGGGCGCTGATAGATTTTGCCCTCTTCGGTCCGGCTGAAGGGCACGCCGTAATGCTCTAGCTCATAAACCGCCTTTG
>NZ_JALCBM010000010.1:0-2543 GCF_028066395.1 Ruegeria sp. | reverse complement strand
TCTTCGGTCCGGCTGAAGGGCACGCCGTAATGCTCTAGCTCATAAACCGCCTTTGGAGCCTCGCGCGCGAGATACTCCATCGCGTCGGTATCGCCCAGCCAGTCCGAGCCCTTGACGGTGTCATACATATGCCACTGCCAGTGATCGGGGCCCATGTTGGACAGCGACGCGGCGATACCGCCTTGCGCGGCCACCGTGTGGGATCGGGTCGGGAACACCTTGGTCACGCACGCCGTGCGCAGACCCTGCTCCGCCATGCCCAGCGTGGCACGCAGACCAGCGCCACCGGCACCGACAACGACCACGTCATATTCGTGCGTTTCGTATTCGTATTCTGCAGTCATATTCTCAGGTCCTTACCGCTGGCATTACAGGGCTAGCTTGACAAGGGCGAACAGCCCCACGGCGATCACCGTGTAGGCAAACCCGGTTACGGCCATAAGCGTCAGCTTCTCGGCAACGCCATGCACGTAATCTTCGACAGCGGCCTGCGCTTCGCGCATCAGATGGATGGTTCCGAACACCAATGTCAGGGCGGTTATAATGGCCGGGAAGGGGCGGCTGTAATAGGCAAGCACCTCTTCATAGGTCCCGCCCAGACCGTTGGCGAAGGTGAAAACAAACAACGGCACCAGAAACACCAATGCGGTCGAGCTGACCATCATCTGCCAATGATGATGGGTGCCCTGCCGTCCTGCCCCGTTGCCCTGCGCGCGCTTGCGATCGGTCAGATAGTGCATCGCCATCTCCTTAAACCATCAACGCCGTGGCCACGGCCAGAACGGTCGCCACCACGAACATGCCGACCCCCAGCTTTTCTGAGACCTCAACATTCAGACAATATCCCAGATCCCAGATCACATGCCGCAGACGCCCCAGCATGTGGTAGTACAGCGCCCATGCCCCACCGAACATGACCAGATCACCCAGAAAGCTGCGCATCAGCCCATCGATGAAATCGAAAGCGCCTTGTGATGTCGCCGCCGCCAGCAACCACCAGACAACCAATGCCGACAGCGCAAATGCCGCAAGGCCAGTGATACGCACCATGATCGACGACAGCGAAGTCATCTGCGGTCGGTAGATCGAAAGATGCGGAGAAAGCGGGCGGTTGCCCCGATTTACATCGGCCATGGCGGCTCCTTTTCGGTTGGCTATCGACGGTTTTACCTTTTTTTGCGACTCTGTCACGTGCTGCAGGTGCAAAAATCATTAATTTCTGCGCAAAAATTTGGATATCTCTGCTTCGTGATCACGCAAAATATCGTTGTGATCACAAAACCCGCAGAACTGCGCCTATGTTAGCGTTTTCAAGGTCAAAGCGTTGTGATCACGAATCTGCAAACCAGTCATTCCAGACCCGCTGTCTGCTGCGTCACTTCGCGCAGCAACTTTTTGCGGATTCGCTCCGGGTAATCGGAAAACCCCGCCGCCGAGACGACAAAGGCGCCTTCGCCAACAATGACATTCTCAAAGAAATAGGCGGTCAGGTCGGGCTCGCTTTCTTCAATGGCGATGGCGTTCACGGTCACGCCGCGCGCGCGCAACAGGCTGCGCAATTCGGACGGTTCAATCCCCTCGTTCGATATCCCGTCCCCCGACAGATCAATCAGGTGGCGTTTGCACTGCGGCACGGCATCGAAGCTGGCGATTGTGGTTTCCAGCGCCTCGCCAATTGCGGTCGAGAAATTGCGCCAGACGCGGGGGTCGTTGGCCACCTGCTCGGCAAAGTGATCCAGCGTGGCGAAACTGTCGATCCGGGTCCAGGGAATGGTGATCTTCTGGCGCGAAGAGCCGGTCCACTGCACCAGCATCAGCTGCGCCTGCCCACGCACCAAAGCCTCGGACACGATAGGGTCGCGCAGCCCGGCGGCCAGCCCGTCCATCTGGGTGTTAAACTCCCAACTGTCGACCGACCCGGAAACATCCACAGCCAGCGCCAAAGCCAGATCACACGCCCAGGCAGGGGGGGCCAGACAAAGACATGCGGCAAGGGCACGGAGCGAGACCATGCCCAAAGCTTAGCACGGTTTTCAGCCCTTGCATTCACATGAACGTAATCGGCGGGTTTAGGTCGGCATCAGCGCCCAGTAATCCAGATCCAGCAGCACACCGGGCTGGTATTTCCCGTCTTCATTGCGCAGCTCAAAGGGCTCACCCCCTTTGGTCGCCACCAGCCGCAGGCGGATGGCACCAACGCCAGGCACGCCGGTCTCGGCCTTGTCCAGAACCTCGGACCAGGCCTTGATCGTGTCGCCCGCAAAGCACGGGTTGGCATGCGCCCCGCCATTCAGACCGACGATCATCTGCGCATTGGCCAGCCCGTTGAACGACAGCGTCCGCGCCATCGAGATCACGTGACCGCCATAGATCAGCCGCCCTTCGGGGCGGAAGGTCAGGTCGAAATGCACCTTGGCGGTGTTCTGCCACAGGCGAGTGGCCAGCATATGCTCGGCCTCTTCCACGGTGACGCCGTCCACGTGGTCGATGGTTTCGCCGATCTCATAGTCACCCCAGCGATGCGGCTCGCCCGCCAGTGCGAA
>NZ_JALCBM010000101.1 GCF_028066395.1 Ruegeria sp. | reverse complement strand
CAGCGCCGGTGAAGGGGGTTCTAAGCATAACCAATCAAAGCCGCAAGTGGAAAAACACACCTTTCCGATCTTTTTTGAAAAAGGTTTGAAATATAAATTATTTCAATATCTTAACAGGATATCCCAACAACCCCGTCACCTCATTCTGGCATGATCCGGCCAGAGCGATAAGACGACTCGCTCCAGACCTTTCACCGATGGCACTATATATAGTGAGCTAGGCCCCTGGCCATACAAGCACCCTTCGAGTCGCGTGACCTGAATCGATTCATTTTCTGCCCCGAAATGCCCGGGCACCCCGCCGCAAAGCCTTGCGCATTCGCATCAGATGCGCTCAGGTCACCCGAGAAAACCGACCTTTGATGGCATACCGCCCGATGACCCAACCCACATCTTTTCCTCTGGTCCGCAATGTCGGCTATGATGGTGTGCTGATCACCTTCGCCGATACCATGACGGAATCGTCGAACCGCGCGGCGCTGGCGTTTCGGAATGCCATCGACGCATTGCAGTGGGAGGGTGTCTTTGAAACCTCGGCCTCGCTGGCGTCAGCCTTTCTGCGGTTTGACCCCCTGCAATTGCCCCATGCCGAGATCGAAGATCGGGTGCGGCAGGTTCTGAACCAGCAGGATTGGTACAAGGCTCCCCTGCCCGGCGGGCGTAAACTGTGGCGGGTGCCTACGGTCTATGGCACCGATCTTGCGCCGCAATTGGATGAAGCGGCAGCGGCGGCAGGCTTGTCCCCGACCGAAGCCATCCGACGGCTGAGCGCAACACAGGTGCGCGTTCTGACCATCGGGTTTGCACCCGGGCAGCCATATCTTGGCCCCTTGGGGCCTGAATTCAACATTCCTCGCCTCAAGGAACTGAACCCCATGGTGCCGGAAGGGGCGCTGGTGCTGGCGATCTCGCAATTCGTTCTGTTTTCCGGGCCAACGCCCACCGGGTGGCGGCATGTGGGGCAGACGGCGTTCCGATGTTTCCGTCCCGAGAACCCGCAGGCCTTTGCCCTGAACCCCGGGGATGAAATGCTGTTTCACGCAGTGTCGCGTGATGAACTGGAAAGCCTGCGCGCCGCTGGCACGGATGGGGCGGAGTGTCAGGAGATCACCTCATGAGCCTGACAGTCCGCTCCATCGGCCCGGCCTGCACGATACAGGACCAGGGGCGTATCGGGTATCTGGATCAGGGCCTGTCCCGGTCCGGGGCGGCGGACATTCTGGCACTGCATGAAGGGGCCGCGTTGCTGGGGCAGCGCCCGGACCTCGCAGCGTTGGAAATGGCCGGTATGGGCGGGGTGTTCGAAGCAACCCGGGACATGCAGATCGCCCTGACCGGCGCGCCGATGCAGGCGTCGGTCGATGGCAGCCCGTTGGTCTGGAATGCCTCGCATACACTGGCGGCTGGGCAGAGGTTGCAAATCGGAGCCGCCGCCAAGGGCACCTATGGCTATTTGCATGTGGGCGGCGGCATTGATAGCGCGCCCTTTCTGGCCTCACGCTCCACCCATCTGACCGCCAAAGTCGGGCGCGCTGTGCAGGCAGGGGATGACTTGCCGGTTGGCGCAACACCGGGCAAAGCGGGGCGGAAGCTGCGGGTCGAGGATCGGTTTTCGGGCGGGCTTCTGCGGGTTGTGCCCAGCTTTCAGACCGCGATGTTTGATCCCGCCACATTGGAACGGTTCACAAAGACCACATTCCAACGCGGTACGCGGGCCAACCGGATGGGGATGCAATTGGAAAGTGACAGCGAAGGCTTTGCCGCCAAGGGTCAGTTGAACGTCCTGTCCGAGGTCATAACCCCCGGCGATATCCAGATGACCGGAACCGGGAACCCCTTCATCCTGCTGCCCGAATGCCAGACAACCGGCGGCTATCCCCGCATCGCGACGGTCCTGCCTTGCGACCTGCCGCGCGCCGCGCAGACACCGGCGGGCGGGCAGTTGCGTTTTGAATTCGTAACCATGGAACAGGCCACCGCCCTGATGGCCGCCTTCGCATCCGATCTGGCCCGCCTGCCCGGACGGGTCGAGGCGCTGGTGCGCGATCCGCATGACATCGCTGACCTGTTGTCCTACCAATTGATCAGCGGAATGATCTCGGCCACCGAATAAGGAGAACTGCCCATGCCCAGCGTCGATCTGAATGCCGATATGGGGGAAAGCTTTGGCCCGTGGAAAATGGGCGACGATGACAGCCTGCTGAAGATCATCACCTCGGCCAATATCGCCTGCGGCTTTCACGCGGGCGACCCGGATGTGATGGCCCGCACGATGACGCTGGCTGCGGAAAACGGGGTTGGTATCGGGGCGCATCCCGGCTTTCCCGACCTGCAGGGCTTTGGTCGCCGCAACATGAAGGTGCCGCATGACACGCTGCGCAATCTGGTCCGCTATCAGCTGGGTGCCGCGATGGGCATGGCGCGGGCGGTCGGCACCGAAGTGCGCCACCTGAAACTGCATGGGGCGCTGGCCAATATGTGCTCGGTCGATCTGGACATGGCGCGGGCGTGTTATCAAGGGGCGCTGGATGTGGACCCCGATATCATCATCATGGTTCTGGCGGTGACCAAACAGGAAGAGGCCGTGCGCGAGTTGGGCTGCAAATGGGTCGGAGAGATCTTTGCCGACCGCGCCTATAATGATGACGGCACGCTGGTCGACCGCTCCCTGCCTGGTGCGGTGATCCATGACCCTGACCTCGCCGGTCCCCGCATTCTGAACATGGTGCGCGAAGGGGCGATCATCACCGAATCCGGCAAGCGGCTGGAGACCTCGATCGATACGATCTGCCTGCATGGGGATGGGCCAACGGCGGTTCAGATTGCGCGATCCGTGCGCGAAAATCTGATCGATGGCGGCGTGGAAGTGACGAAATTCACGCGCTAACCATCCGGGCGTAATCCTTGCCGCCCATCTACTTACTGTTGCCCGAACGGAATTCAGCCCCTAGCATGCCTGCAAGTGCATGTTCTGAATACCACAATTCCAGCAACCACCATGCCCGGCAATCCCCGGGCATGCGCAAGGAGGTGATTTCGTGTCCTTTGATTTGATGTCTTATGAACCCCGCGGGGACAAAAAGAATTCCGGGTTTTTCAACGAATACCTGCCGATGATCTATGAGCGACGCACCAGCTCGGGCATTGCCGATCAGGTCGGGCAGATGCGGGCGATTGTCATTCAGGTCGAAACCCACGCGCTGTTCGACACGATGGTCGAGCTATATGTGATGACCCCCTATCGTCACTCGGCCAGCTATCTGGGCACCACGCATAAATTCGCGGTGATGCATTCGCATTCCGATTACCCGGCGCTGATCCTGATGGCCCCGCTGAGCGAGATGTTCGAGGATTTCATCCCCCGCATCAACCGCATGTACCCTCTGGCGCGCGGCACGCCGCAGACGCGGTATGTGGGCGAGATCTTTGCGGCCTCGGACCTCAATGACCTGAGCAAGGTGCTTGAGGATCAGAATATTCGATTCGAATATTCTGGGGATACCGAGAACCCGTTTTATACGCTCGACGGGTTCCGGTTCACCACGCCATCTGATTTCACCTGCAACAGGGTCGGCTATTCGACGCTGGATTTCAACGACCCCGACAGTCTGGGGCTGGGCGACCGGGTGCTGCTGAGCGCCGATGAGCAAGCCCGTTTGGATCAGGCTGCTGCGTTTGGTGCCGACAGCAAGATCGCACCGCTGATGCTGGGCATCGACCATCTGGCCACGCGGGTGCTGGCCGGTGAGCGTGAGGATGCGATCCTCGAATTCCTGACGATGGTGCCCTATTACTTCTGGGGGGCGTACAATATCTTCGACATGAACTCGTCCACCAATGTGAACCGCAATGCCGATGTGGATGATGACAAGAAATCGCCCGCCAAGGTGTTCACCGCGAACAATACTCCGTCCTTTGTGAATTCCTTCGCCAAGCTGCCGATGCCGACCGAGGATTTCGTGCGCAATTTCGGCCGCCGCCTGCATCACATGGCGGTCGAGATTCAGGATGGCGACCACGCGGCGGGCGAGAAGAATGTGGATTTCGTCGTCAACACGCTGAAGGATGAGGGCGTGCCGTTTCTGGCCCATGTGGTGGGGGAATGCAAAGATGATCCGAACCTGAAACAGATCTTCTCGAAACATTCAAAACACACGCTGCTGATCACTGAATATATCGAGCGCTGCCATCACTATGATGGCTTCTTCACCAAGGACAATGTCGCCGCCCTGACCGCAGCCGCAGGGCAGGACGAACAATACGAACACGGCCATGTCTTCGACTGAGGCCTGGTAAAGAAAAAGGCTGTGAACTTGCGCTCACAGCCAGTGTTCAAGAGTGAAGTGTGTCGGGTCTTATGACGGCCCGATCATGAAACAGGTGACATTGCGCGCCTGCAGGCGGCGGCAGGCCAGATCGGCCTGTTCGCGGGTCATGCCCTGAAAGGTGGCCTCGAACCCGCGCGTGCTTTGGTTGACCTTACGCAGGGTGCCTTCCAGCGTCGTCATCTCGGACAGGGCGGTTTTCAGCAGGACCTTTTCAGCCTCGTACCGGGTGGTGTAGCGACCCACATTGACGCCCCACAGATGCCCGCCGGAGGTGGACAGGCGGGTGACGACCTCCTGCTCTGGCTCGGGCGCCGGGTCGGTCGAGGCCAGAACCAGATCCTCGGGCCGGGCTGCGGGGCGCGGCGTGCCATCGGTGGCCGCCGCGATTGCGGCGGCGATGCCGTTCTGGATGCGATCCCCGTTCTTGGCCGCCGTTTCGGCCACACTGGCAACCTGAACCGTTCCCGCAACGGGGCGCAGCACCGGACGCAGGCTGGTTTTGGGCGCGCCGCTCAGGCCCGCAACCGAAACACCCAAGCCCGCATTGCCCGCATAAGCCGGACGCGCCGGTTTGCGGATAGGCGCGCGCGAAGGCGCACGGCGGAAGCCCATATCCAAAAGCTCGGCCACTTTGGCATTGCGCGAGGCACCGGATTTGCCACCAAAGACGGTTGCGATGACCCGTTCATCCTTGCGCTTGGCCGAGGCCACAAGGTTAAAGCCCGCCGCGCGGGTATAGCCGGTCTTGATCCCGTCCGCGCCCTTGTAAGCCGCCAGCAGACGACGGTTCGTGTTCGGCACCGTCTTGATCCCGGCATGGGTCGATTGCCGCGAGAACAGGTTGTAGTACTGCGGGTAATCATACAGCAGATGCCGCCCCAGCGTGGTCATGTCCCGCGCCGTGGACAGGTGGCCAGATTCGGTCAGGCCATGGGCGTTCTTGAAGGTCGTGCGGCTCATCCCCATCGCTTTGGCGGTGCGCGTCATGCGGCGGGCAAAGGCGGCTTCGGACCCGCTTATGGCGATGCCGATGGCAGTGGCCGCATCATTGGCCGATTTCACCGCAGCCGCGCGGATCAGATAGCGGAACGCGATGGTCTGCCCGGTGCGCAGGCCCAGCTTGGAGGGCGGTTCGGACGACGCCTTTTTGGTGATCCGCACTGGGGTGTCCAGCGTAATCTCACCATTCCGCACCGCCTCGAACGCAATATAAAGCGTCATCATCTTGGTCAGCGAAGCCGGATGCAGCCGGGTATCGGCGTTGCGGGAATGCAAAACCTCACCGGTGCGCGCGTCGATCACCATCGCCGCGTAGGGTGCCGCCGCAACCTGTTGCGCGGCGCTGAACAGCAGCCACACGAATGCTATAAGAAGAAAGCCCATTCGGGCCGGAACTGTCCGCCGAATCTGCACGATCATTGCCTCTGTCTGCCTCGCGCCGCCGGGTTTTCCCGGTCAGCAAAATTTATTTTCTTGTGGGTAAGGCTAGCACAGGACCCCTTTAAAATAAACCGAAAGCTGGGTTTTCACGCTATTGTTTTACTGTGCCGACCACCCCAAGATGTGGTAGCTTTCGCCGTGCCGGGCACCACACTGGCCACTGACAAGCCGAGGGCGACAGTACGCCTCAGATTTTCTTGAAACTGAGGCCGCAGGGCAACATCAGCCCAGGCCCTGAACCAGCGACTCCAGTTGCCCGAGATCGGCCAGTTCGCGATAACGCGGGTTTTCGGTGGGCGTATCCGCCCTTTCGATATCCCAGACCAGCCCGTGCGGGACATAAACACCCCAGCATCCCGCCGCGATGGGTGCCACCACGTCCGAGCGCATGGAATTGCCCACCATCATCGCCGCCCCGGGCCCATCGCCATGCTGAGTGAAGACCGACCGATAGGTTTCGGGCGTCTTCTCCGACACGATCTCGACCGCGTCGAACAGCTCTCCCAGCCCCGATTGCGCCAGTTTGCGCTCCTGATCGATCAGATCGCCCTTGGTGATCAGAATCACCTTGTGGGTTTGGGCCGCCGCCTCAATCGCCTCGCGCGCATGGGGCAACAGTTCGATTGGATGGGCCAGCATCTCTTGCCCGGCTTCGATCAGTTGGCGAATGACCGAGGCCGGCACGCGATCCTCTGTCACCTCAATCGCGGTTTCGATCATCGACAGGACGAACCCTTTGATCCCATAACCATAATGCCGGATGTTGCGCTTTTCAGCGGCCAACAGACGCTCCATCAGGTGATCGCGGTCGGCGTGATCGGCCAGCAGTTCGGCGAAATGGGCTTGGGTCAGTTGAAAGAACCGTTCGTTATGCCACAGCGTGTCATCGGCATCGAACCCGATTGTGGTCAGCCCGTCATTCATTTCAAATCCGCCCGGTTGCTCTTTTCTCTGGCTGCCCTCACGTTATATAAGCCGGGAAATAAACCGAAGCGTGAATCGGATTCTTTAAAGCAATGATCGAAACCCCATGGATGATGTCTGACAAATCGGACGAGGATGACGATACGTCGGTCCTGGTTCAGACGCGCCCAAAAACCAAGCGCCCGCCGCTGTATAAGGTGTTGTTGCTGAACGATGATTACACGCCGATGGAGTTTGTCGTGCATGTGCTGGAACGGTTTTTCGGCATGACCCATGCGCAGGCGTTCGAGATCATGCTGACCGTCCATAAAAAGGGCGTCGCGGTGGTTGGCGTGTTCAGCCATGAGATTGCTGAGACCAAGGTGGGTCAGGTGATGGACTTCGCCCGTCGACATCAGCACCCGCTGCAATGCACCATGGAACGGGAAGAGTAAGGCCGACGCGCCTTCTGGAATTGCCCATGTCCCCTCGTCTCAGCCTCGCCTTGGAAACCGGCCTGTCCCTGTCGGAACCGTTAACGGTGATTGGTGCGACTCCGGAGCATGACCTGCCGCGCGGTGCCGAGGTTGTGCAACCGTTCAAACCGTTCCACGACCATTTCGTGACACTTGGGTTTGACGCCCGCCCTGAGGCGGATACCCCGTGTCATGACGCCATCGTATTCCTGCCCCGTGCCAAAGCGCTAGCGCGTGCCCTGATCCATCAGGCCTGCTCCCGCGCCAGTGGCACCGTGGTGGTGGACGGGGCTAAAACCGATGGGGTGGACAGCTTGCTGAAGGATATTCGCAAGCGGGTTCCCGTCGAAGGACCAATCGCCAAGGCCCACGGCAAGATTTTCTGGTTTCAATCTGACCCGCAGACCTTTGCCGACTGGGCCGCGCCCAAGGCGCAACAGGTCGACGGGTTCCACACCGCGCCCGGCGTGTTCTCCGCTGACGGGGTCGATCCGGCCTCGGCCCTGTTGGTCCAATCCCTGCCGCGCAAGCTGGGCCCACGGGTCGCCGATCTGGGCGCGGGCTGGGGGTATCTTTCGGCGCTGATGCTGGCCGATGACAGCATCAAAACCCTGCATCTGGTCGAGGCCGACCATACCGCGCTGACCTGCGCCCGGGCCAACGTCCCTGACCCGCGCGCGCAGTTTCACTGGGCCGACGCCACCACATGGACTGCGCCCGAGCCGCTGGACACCATCGTGATGAACCCGCCCTTCCACACCTCGCGCGCCGCTGATCCGGCACTGGGTCAGGGCTTTATCGCTGCCGCCGCGCGCCACCTGACCCGGTCGGGCGATCTGTGGATGGTCGCCAACCGCCACCTGCCTTATGAAGCCACGTTGGCGGAGGCGTTCCAACGCGTCGAAGAGGTCGCCGGCGACAATCGGTTCAAGGTGTTCCATGCCTCTCGCCCTCGGCGGTGATCCCGGTTAACGTGCCCCGCAACTCAGGAGGAAACGCATGTCCTTTTCCATCGCAGGCAAGACAGCGATTGTAACCGGCGGCGCCAGCGGAATTGGTCTGGCCATCGGGCGCCATTTCGCGGATGCCGGGGCCAATGTCATGTTCGCCGATATGGACGAAAAGCGGCTGGCCGAGGAACTGGGCGAGCAGGCCGATGACAGCAATATCCGCTATTTCAACGGCGACCTGCGCGAACGGCTGACCATCGCCAACCTGCTGTCGGCCACGCTGGATGCCTTTGATCAGGTCGATATTCTGGTCAATGGCGCACGGCAGGTGATCCCGTCCGATCCGCTGGATCTGGAGGACGATTCGGTGCGCACCCTGCTGAACCAGAACCTGATGCCCGCCTTGCGTTTAAGCCAGCTGATCTCGAAACGGATGATCAAACAAGCGGGCGATGATGACGAAAACCCGGCGGGGTCAATCATCAACCTGTCCTCGATCGCGGCGCGGCGCACGCATCCCGATCTGATGGCCTATTCCGTCTCGACCGCTGCGCTGGATCAGATGACCCGCTCGCTGGCCGTGGCGCTGGCCCCGAACCGCATCCGCGTGAATTCCATCGCGCTGGGATCGGTGATGAGCGCGTCGCTGCAATCGACGCTGAAGGACAACCGCGACTTCCGCGACGATATCGAAAAACACACACCCCTGGCCCGCATCGCCGCGCCCAACGAGTTGGTGGAAACCGCGCAGTTTCTGGCCTCGGACGCGGCAGGGTTCATGACCGGGCAAATCCTGACCATCGACGGTGGCCGCACCCTGCTGGACCCGGTCGCCGCCCCAGCCCATTGAAGACCATGTTTGATACCGAAAAATCCACCGCCTCCGCCTGGTTCCGCCAATTGCGCGACGACATCGTCGCGGCTTTTGAAGCGCTGGAAGACAGCCACGACACCGGCCCGTTTTCCGATGCCCCTGCAGGCCGGTTCGAGGTCAAGGAAACCAAACGCCAATCCGAGGACGGCTCGGATGCGGGTGGCGGGCTGATGTCCGTCATGCGCGGCGGGCGGGTGTTCGAAAAAGTCGGCGTCAATGTCTCGACCGTTTACGGCACGCTGGGTGACCGTGCACAGCAAGCCATGGCCGCGCGCAAGGGTATTCCCGGCATGACCGAAGACCCGCGATTCTGGGCATCCGGCATCAGTCTGGTGGCCCACATGCAGAACCCGCATGCTCCGGCGGTTCACATGAACACCCGCATGTTCTGGACACCGCTTGCCTGGTGGTTCGGCGGCGGGTCGGACCTGAACCCCTGCATCGAATATGACGACGACACGGCGCATTTCCACGCCACGCAAAAGGCCCATCTGGACCCCCATGGACCGGGCCACTACCCGCGCCTCAAGGATTGGGCGGATGAGTATTTCTACATCCCCCACCGCAAACGCGCGCGCGGCGTCGGCGGCATCTTCATGGATGATTACTGCACCGGCGACTGGCAGGCGGATTTTGCCCTGACGCAGGATATCGGTCGCGCCTTCCTGCCCGCCTATCTGCCCTTGGTCGAAAAGCGCAGGGTCCATGGCTTTTCGGGTGATGACAAGAACACCCAACTGGTGCATCGCGGTCTCTATGCCGAATACAATCTGGTCTATGACCGGGGCACGAAATTCGGGCTGGAAACCGGGCATGACCCGGACGCGGTGCTGATGAGCCTGCCGCCCCTGGCCAAGTGGATCTGATCCTAGAACCCGAAATCCAAAGTGTTGTCATAGCAATACCGCTGCGCTGATGCTGCCGACATATTCTCACCCACCCGTTTGACGGTGACCGAATACCCCGGATCGGTATCAGCCCCCGGCGGCGGCGTCAGTGTGAACAAAACCGTCCGGGCCCCGCGTTCATAGGCCCGCGAGACATAGATGCGCTGTGTCGCCTTTGTCCGCAGCGTGCGCATGGCATAATCGCCGACACCACACCAATACGCCACCGGAGCAGATGAGCCCGCCGCCTTTACCTGAATGACACCGTTCTCCAACGGTGTGACCTCGGTCTGATTGACCAGACCAAAGCGAACGCCGATGCCGACGGCCTGTGCCAGACCGGGGACGACAAGCACGGCGGCAAGACCGATGGCCTTCACAAGGTTCAAGAGACTCGGCTTTGTCATCACAATTGCCCTTATGTCCAAAAGATAGGGTTTGATAATGCCCTACCATCGCAGCATTGCAGCAGTTTGCGCAACACCCCGGGCCGGATCGTGACCTCAGGCGCCCGAGATGCGCCCACCCACATCCTGCGGGGCCAGTGCCACGGTCTTGATGACCGCATGACACGCACGACCCGGCTGCAAACCCAGTGCCTCGACCGAGCGGCGGGTGACGCGGGCCAGCACCACCCCCGCAGGCGTGTTGACCGAGACGATGGCGCCCGGTCCTTCACCGGCCCGGATCGCCTCGACCCGGCCTTCCAGCACGTTCAGCGCCGACAAGCCCTCGGGCGGTTTGCTGGACAGGATGACCTCTTGCGCAGGGATACGGATACGCAACGCCTCGCCAATCCGATGCGGGATACGCGGCAGGAACAGGCGCGCGCCGCCCGCCTCAAGCTCGGTCAGCCCGTCTTGGTGATGGGCCGCAACCGTGACCTGCAACAGGGCACCCACCGCGCGCACGCCAGCCGGGGCCACCGACGGGTCCGCCAGCACGTCCGAGGCCGGGCCATGGCGCAAGACCTTGCCATCCTGCAAGGCCACGACCGAGGTCGCCAGCCGCGCCACCTCGGCCGCGGAATGGGTGACGTAGAGGATCGGGACCGAGACCTCATCCCGCAGCCGTTCGAAATAGGGCAGGATCTCGGCCTTGCGGGCATCGTCCAGTGCGGCCAGAGGTTCATCCGCAAGGATCAGGCGCGGGCTGGCCAGCAGGGCGCGCCCGATGGCCACGCGCTGTTT
>NZ_JALCBM010000100.1 GCF_028066395.1 Ruegeria sp. | reverse complement strand
GCTTCCGCAGCTTGCCGGTGGCCTGCTCGAAGGGGATGGTGTTTATCCAGGTCATGCAATGCCACCTCACAGCTAAAAAATCAGTGACGCCAACCTGACCGTACCCCACGCCGCAGACAAGCCTAAATACAGACTGCATCCGCATGAAAACCTTTGACAAAGCAGATAGACTGCGCATATCAAACACGCCTGTCACAAACCCAGAACGTAAGAAGGAGGTTCGATCGATGATAGATTTGCATCTGACTGCGCCGTCCTCTTGCGACGCCCACGTGTTCTTTGCCTGACATTTCAGACTGATCGCGGCGCCTTTTATCCGGCGACAACTCTTTCCCGA
Source organism: Ruegeria sp. (assembly GCF_028066395.1). Lineage (GTDB taxonomy): Bacteria > Pseudomonadota > Alphaproteobacteria > Rhodobacterales > Rhodobacteraceae > Ruegeria. The sequence continues at coordinate 10,777 of NZ_JALCBM010000100.1, read as the reverse complement.
TTCTTTCCAACACCCCTGCCGTGACGGCGGGGCAAATACTGGGTATCTACCATGCAGATTAACGAACTTTTGAACGGTTATGTATTTGAACTCGTCGACTTTCTGCCCGTCGAAATCTGTGATCGCTGGATCACGGACATCGAAAGCACGGGATTTGAACCGGCTTTGATCAATGGCGTGAACGGCGCAACCCGCCGCCCCGACATTCGAAACAATGATCGCCTGATCCGCGACGATGCCGAAACTGCACAGAACTTATGGCAGAGCGTGCTGCCTTTCGCGCCGCAGACCTTTCGCGGGCGAACGGCAGCGGGCCTGAACGAACGCCTTCGGTTCTACCGCTACGACGTCGGGCAAATGTTTGACTGGCATCAGGATGGGTATTTCGAACGACCCAGCGGTGAGCGCAGCCTTTTCACGTTCATGATCTACTTGAATGACGATTTCAAAGGCGGCGGCACCTCTTTCTGCGATGTCTATGCAGGCCAGTCATTCCCCGAATTCTGCGTGACGCCGAAAAAAGGCGCCGCCCTTTTGTTCTATCATCCGATCATGCATCGCGGTGATCCGGTTCTGTCCGGCCAAAAATATGTAATGCGCACCGACATTATGTATTCTCCCGAGATGCAATAAAATTTCGGGCGCGTGGTATCCCGTGTGACCTGCATCTGCCCACAACACCTCGCGCCCCTCTTCCCCCGGACCACATCACCTGCCATAATGGGGGAAACTCAAAAACAAGAGCAGCACCCATGCCCGACGATCTGTTGACGCCCGAAGTGACCTCCACCTACGACGCCTCTTCCATCGAGGTGCTCGAAGGGCTGGAGCCGGTCCGAAAACGCCCCGGCATGTATATCGGCGGCACTGATGAGCGTGCGCTGCACCATATGGTCGCCGAAATCCTCGACAACTCGATGGACGAGGCCGTCGCAGGCCACGCCAACCGGATCGAGGTGGAACTGCATGCGGATTACGCCCTGACCGTGCGCGACAACGGGCGCGGCATTCCGATTGATCCGCACCCGAAATTCCCCGACAAATCCGCGCTGGAGGTGATCCTGTGCACCCTGCACGCGGGCGGCAAATTCTCGGGCAAGGCGTATCAGACCTCGGGCGGTCTGCACGGCGTGGGGGCCTCGGTGGTCAATGCGCTGTCGGATTCGATGGTTGTGCAGGTGGCGCGAGACAAGACGCTGTTCGAACAGCGGTTCTCGCGCGGTATCCCGCTGGGGCCCGTGGAAAAGGTCGGCGCGGCCCCGAACCGGCGCGGCACCACGGTGACGTTCCATGCGGACGCGGACATCTTCGGGCACCACAAGTTCAAACCGGCGCGGCTGTTCAAATCCATCCGGTCCAAAGCCTACCTGTTCTCGGGGGTCGAAATCCGCTGGAAATCCGCCATCGACGACGGCGAGACCCCGACCGAGGCCACATTCCACTTCCCCGGCGGCCTGTCCGATTACCTCAAGGAGACCATGAACGGCTCGTCCACCTATGCCGAGCAGCCTTTCGCAGGCACCGTGGACTTTCAGGAGAAGTTCAACACCCCCGGCAAGGTCGAATGGGCGATCAACTGGACGCCCTCGCGCGACGGGTTCATCCAGTCCTACTGTAACACCGTCCCCACCCCCGAAGGTGGCACCCATGTGGCGGGCTTCTGGTCGGCGGTCCTGAAAGGCATCAAAGCCTATGGGGAGTTGATCAACAACAAAAAGGCAGGCCAGATCACCCGCGACGACCTGCTCACCGGCGGCTGCGCGCTGGTGTCGTGCTTTATCAGCGAGCCCGAGTTTGTCGGCCAGACCAAAGACCGCCTCGCCACGGTCGAGGCACAGCGGCTGGTCGAAAACTCGGTCCGCGATCATTTCGACAACTGGCTGGCCGCCGACACGAAATCTGCGGGTGCGATCCTCGACTTCCTCATTCTGAGAGCCGAAGAACGCCTACGCAGACGGGCCGAGAAGGAAACACAACGCAAGTCCGCCACTAAGAAACTTCGTCTCCCCGGCAAGCTGGTGGACTGTAGCAGTTCAACACGGGACGGCACGGAATTATTCATTGTCGAGGGCGATTCTGCGGGTGGCTCGGCCAAAATGGGCCGTGACCGCAAAACACAGGCCCTGCTGCCCCTGCGCGGCAAGATTCTGAACGTGCTGGGCGCGGCCAGTTCGAAACTGGGCACCAATGCCGAGATCAACGACCTGACCCAGGCGCTGGGTGTGGGGCTTGGCACCAAGTTCAACGTCGACGACCTGCGCTATGACAAGATCATCATCATGACCGACGCGGATGTGGACGGGGCGCATATCGCCTCGCTGCTGATGACGTTCTTCTTCACCCAGATGCGGCCCATGATCGACGCGGGCCACTTGTATCTGGCCTGCCCGCCTCTGTACCGCCTGACCCAAGGCGCCAAACGCGTCTATTGCCTGGACGAGGCCGAACGTGACGAATGGCTTGAGAAAGGTCTGGGCGGCAAAGGCAAGATCGACGTCTCGCGCTTCAAGGGTCTGGGCGAGATGGACGCCAAGGACTTGAAAGAGACCACGATGGACCCGGCCTCGCGCAAACTGATCCGCGTCACGATTGATGAGGACGAACCCGGCGAGACCGGTGACCTGGTCGAGCGCCTGATGGGCAAAAAACCCGAACTGCGGTTCCAATACATTCAGGAAAACGCGCGGTTTGTGGAGGAGTTGGATGTTTGAATTTCTAATCAAAAAAACAGTTTTGACTAAGAAACGATAACGTGCCCCTAACTTCCGCTATCGAGCATGAAAACCAGTCCAAGACCCGAAAGGCGCTTTACTTTAGTGCCTTTTTTACCTTCGCGGCTGCAAATGCGGAACTCTTAAGCGGCGAGATGTCCATCTTCGGGCTTCGCATTGCCGTGGTACAAGCAGACTTGGTTGCCTTTGGGCAGCTTATTACTCTACTTCTTTTTGCTATCTTTATTCTTCACTGCTCAGTGGCTGCTTCACAGGCAATCTCCACCACTATTGCGGAGGTGAATGTGAGCTGGAATCAACGCTCATTGACAAACATACAAAGAATGAATGATCATCTTGACTTAGATCCCAACTATGAACACGAAGATCCTCTTGGCGGTTTGGAGCCTTGGGAGTACGAACATCATAAAGAGCATTTCAAACGACTACGCCACGAAAGTATCGCCGAGCTTATTGTTAAAATCTTATCCCGATTGAGAAGTTTTATTATTGAGTATTTTCTAGTACTCGTCGCAGCAACGTATGCTCTACTAAATCCACGGATTGTCAATCAAGCTGTTCAATTTTGGCAAAGCTTGTAGTGCCTTAGAAGCAAGAAATTACGAATTCGCTATACAAACATGATTGCATAATTGGCAAATGTACTTCCCGCGAGGCCCAAAAACCCCGCGCCCGGCCCGAGGGTGGGTGCGGAACGCGCCCGCTCTGGGGGGCGGGTCGGGCGCGTGCATGATGCTTTGCATCATGCATTGGGTGGCTCACACGAAACCTCACACCCCCCGTAGGCCGGGCTTCAGCCCGGCACACCGCAACCCCCTTGCCCAACCCGTTGATCCCGTTCACACTTACCCAATCAAACATTCAACAATGAAATTCTGAGGCTCCGAGCGTCCAAGACCCAATTTGAATCCAACAGATTTCCAAACGGGAGGACGACATGAAAACATTAACCCTCGGCCTGGCTCTGACTCTGCTGGCCACCCAAGCCCCTGCGCAGCAAACACTGTCCACTGCATCCCCCATCCCCGATGGCGCCGAGACGCGGTTTTGCTATTATGCGGGCATGGCCTACTCTGAGGACGCCTTTGTCGTGGTTTTCGGCGACAATACCGTGACCTCGACCATCTCTACCCGCGAGGAACGACTGCTGCGCTGTCACCGCAATGAGGATGGCAGCCTCAAATGGCGACCGCAAAGCACGTTTCAGGTCAACAAGTAGGATGGGTTTCCAACCCATCCCCTCTGCCTGACGTCACACGGCCAGTCCAATCAGCGCAACGCCCGCAGCCATCAGGCCCGCGGCCCCCAACCGGCGCATCCAATAGCCTTCGCGCAGGAAGATGAACCCGATCAGCGCCGCAAAGATGACCGAGGTTTCGCGCAATGCCGAAACCGCGCCCAGCGGTGCGAAATTCTTGGCGTATAGCACCAGCCCATAGGCGGTCATCGACACCAGCCCGCCCAGGAGGCCAATGACCCAGGTCCTGACGGGCAGTTCCGTCAACGTGGCCCGTTTACGGATACCGATGAACCCGGCCACGAACACATGCAACAGCGCGCCCCATGCCCAATAGCTGAGCGTATTGCCCGACAGGCGCACGCCGATCCCGTCCACCACCGAATAGATCGAGATGCAAACCCCCGTGCCCACTGCGAAAAGCAACGCGCTGCGCCCGACACCGGATCGCAAGGCCCGCCAGCTGCTCAGCTGAATCCCCAACCCGATCAGCGCGATACCTCCCCAGGCCTGCCAGGGCAGCACCTCGCCCACCAGAACAATCGCCCAAAGCGACACCAGCGCCGGAACGATGCCACGGGCAATGGGGTAGACTACGCTTAGGTCGCCATGCTGGTAGGCTTTGCCCAGCATGAAGAAATACCCGAAATGCACCACGGTCGAGAGCAGGATATAGACAAAGCTCTGCGCGGTGGGCAGCGGCAGCAGCACCACCATCACAGCCGCCGGGATAACCTGCCCCAACGCCACAAGGCCCAGAGTCGTCGTCCGGTCCGCCGCCGTTTTGACAATGGCGTTCCACACGGCATGCAACAGAGCAGCCATCAGAATGATGAGAATGATTGAGAGAGACACACCCGAATCTTTCACGCAACCCAGTGGCCCCGATTGAGGCAGCCGCGCAAATTACACAGCGCGTGGCAGATCACAATACAGATTTCGGCTCAGGCCGCGTTAAAGCAGCTTTTCCTGCAACCAATCAGCGATTTGAGCCGCCGGGCCGTCCCATCCCGGCTCCATGAACAGGAAATGCGCGTGATCTTCGACCAGCAGGAATGTCCCACGCTCCCCATACATCTTGGCCAGGGCGCGGCAGGTATCGGGATTCACCGCCCGATCCTCGGCCCCTGACACCACCAGAACCGGGCAGTCGACCTTGTCCATCTCGACCTTCATCGCGGCGTGATCGTCAAACATCCAGAAGAACATCTCGAACATCACCCGCCCGCTTTCAGCCCCCAACCGGTCGAACACCGCATGCTGCTGCGCCTCGGGCATCTTGTTGAGCGCAAAGGGCGCCATCAGATCGAATTCGACCCGCATCGGCTGCTTCCAGAACGCCCCACCCTCCATCAGCGCGCGCGGCACCGCGCGTTCGTCATCGGTCTCGGGCAAAGTACCCCAGGGCGCGTTGGGGTTGATCAGGACGAGCGCGCTGGCCAACCCATGCACGGCCACCTGCTGCGCCACCACCCCGGCGATGGCATGGCCCAGCAACACGGGCTTGCTGTCCAGCCCCTGCACAAATTCAGCGATATCATCGGCATAATCCGCAACCGAAACATCCCTAAGCCCCGGATCGGGTTCGGCCTTGGGATCACCCTCATGATAACGCAGCGCAGGCACATGCACCGTCCATCCTCGATCCCGAAAGAACCCGGCATAATCCTCCATACACCACGGCCCGGCAAAAGCACCGTGGATCAATACAATCTCTTTGGTCATCAAATCTACTCCCTCATCCCATACCACTAGTATGAAAGACGCAGCGCCATGTGCAAAGGAGCAATACCCGCCCGCTTCATCTGGCCAAAAATATCCCGGGGAGCGCGAGGGGCTGGCCCCTCGCCCCCTCCATCTACAACAGCCCGTGAAGACTGTTGCCACCCTGCGCAAGGCACGTACACTCATCCCCATGACTTTTGTTGCCGAAAACCAATTGCCACTGCTGATCATTTTCTTCCTGATCGGCCTGATCGGCACCGGATTTCTGTTCCGCAAACCGGCCGGGCACCGGGCATGGAAGCTGGCTGATCTGGTCTGGGTGGTGCTGGGCGGGGTCGGTGCCCTGGTGGCGGTTCTGGCGGGGCTCTACACCTCGGACAGCTCGCGGCTGGACCGGCAGATCGACGTGGCCTATGCCGCCTCGCTGGCCTTTGACCGCGACGCCGCGCGGTTCCGGCTGCGGTTCTGCGATCCGGCCTATGATCCCGACACCGCCGTTCTGTGCGAAAAGGTGGAATTCCTGTCCGCCTCAACCGCCAGCAATGCCGACCTGCCCCTGTTCATCGCCGTCACCAACGAGGTCGCCCCCCTGCAGGGCCTGCATTTCCTGTTCGGACGCCAAACCAAGGATGACATGGAAGAGGCCCGGGGCATGGCCGCCAAGGCAAATGCCTTCGACATTGAACAATTCCTCGTCTTCACTTCGCTGGACGACACCACACAGATCGCCATCGACAATATGCGCCGCAAGGTGCCTGCCATCGCCGGGGATTACCTGATTCTGGCGCAAAGCTACGATGATCTGATCGAACAGGTCAGCAAGCTGAAGGATGAGTGGGAGTATCTTCAGGCCAATTCCCACATTCTGGTGTTGCAGATCGTCGCCTTATGTCTGGTCAGCTTTGCCGCGCCCTTCCGGCTGGGCAAATCGATTGTCGAACTGCGCAGCACCTTTACCGCCGGTAAGCCTGCGCCAGCCGTTCCGGATCAGCGCCCAGAAAATACCGGATCAGAGTCCAAAGATTCCGCCCCCCCCGCCGCATCCAACCCTGACGGGTATAGCGTTCCGCACTCGTGACCGCCTGCGCCCGCAACAGGGTAACGCGCGGCAAGGCGCGGATCAGGGCGACATCCTCCATCAAGGGCTGATCCGGGTAACCACCCGCTGCCTCATACCCTTGCCGCCGTACCAGCAGCCCCTGATCACCATAGGGCAATCCGAACAAACGGCTGCGCAGATTGGCCCAACCGGCCACCCAGACCGGGCCGAACCCCTTAGCGCGAAACCGCAACCGAAACGCAGCAGGCGCGCCGCTGGGCAGATGGGCCGAAACCACGGCACTCCACCCCGGTTGTAATTCCGTATCCGCATGCAGGACCAACAGCCATTCACCCCGCGCCTCGGCACAGCCTCGCCGCAACTGCCCGCCGCGTGACGGTGGGCCCGTCTCGATCCGCGCGCCCGCCTCGTCCGCCATGTTCAATGTTACATCCTGCGATCCGCCATCCGAGATGATCAGCTCGCGGATCAGCCCGGCCTGCAGCCCCTCCATCAGCGCCTGCAAGGTGCGCGGCAGCTCCGCGCCTGCGTTCAGGGTGGGGATGACAACGCTGATCGGTGCGGACATGTCGGAACCCTCTGGTCATGGCGGCGGGAACTCCTATATCACGGAGCCAGACCAAATGACGAGGATCAACCCATGCCCCAACGCCGCATTCTGCGCCTGACCGGGACGGATACGCACAGCTTTCTGCAGGGGCTGATCACCAATGACATGCAGCGGCTGGATGACGGGCTGGTTTACGCCGCGCTGTTGACGCCGCAGGGCAAGTATCTGTCGGATTTCTTTCTGAAACGCGACGGAGACACGGTGCTGCTTGATGTGGCCGAGGACCTGGCCGACGGGCTGGCCAAACGCCTGACCATGTACAAGCTGCGTGCCGATGTGGCGATTGAGGATACCGACCTGAACCTGCAACGCGGCACTGGCTCTGCGCCCGAGGACGCCCTGCCCGACCCGCGCCATGCGGATATGGGCTGGCGGGCTTACAGCGCAGGCGAAGAAAGCAATGACGGCACCGATTGGGACGCCATCCGTGTGCGTCACTGCATCCCGGAATCCGGAATCGAACTGACCCCGGACAGCTATATTCTGGAGGCGGGTTTCGAGGCACTGAACGGTCTGGATTTCAAAAAAGGTTGCTATGTCGGGCAAGAGGTCACCGCCCGCATGAAGCACAAGACCGAGTTGCGCAAAGGTCTGCGCCGGGTCGACATCACGGGCTCTGCCCCGGTCGGGACCGAGATCCTGTCGGGCGGCAAAGCAGCCGGGACGCTGTTCACGCAATCCGGTAGGCAGGCCATCGCCTATCTGCGGCTGGACCGCGCGGGCGATGACATGACGGCAGGCGACGCCACCCTGCGCCTGCCCGACTAAGACTTGTTGCCCGCGCAGCACGCCTCATCCCCTTGATCTTTGGCCAGATTTGATCCTGCCCGAACGCGCGGTATCAATAGGGGCAGGTCATCAAGGGAACGTCGAAATGTTTCGCCTTTACACCGCGATCTGGCGCGCCAGTGCCGGGCGGCAGGTCATCCTGATCCTGCTGTCTCTGGCCGTTGCCGCGCTTGCCGCCGTTCCGTTGGAGTTTCAGCGCGACATCATCAACCACCTGACCGCAGGCAATGTGGACACCGACCGGCTGATCCTGCTGGGCGCGGGCATGATGGCGGTGATACTGCTGAGCCTCGCGCTAAAATGGGTGCTGGGCTACCGCGCCGGAACCCTGGGCGAAGATCTGATCCGCATGATCCGCCAACGCCTGCTGGTGCGCAGCTCGGACCTGACCGACGAAGGCCAACCCCTGCGTAAGGGCACCATGACAACCGCGATCTCGACCGAGGCCGAGGAGTTGGGCAAATTCGCAGGCGGCGCCTTTTCCGACCCCGTCGTGCAGGTCGGCACTTTGATCAGCGTGATCGGTTATATCTCGTCCACACAACCCGGGCTGGGCCTGATCGCCTTTTCGATGATCGTACCGCAGATTGTCATCGTCCTGTTGTCGCAGCGCAAAGTGAACGTCTTCGTGGCCGAGCGTGTCCGCATCCTGCGCAGCTCGACCGACCAATTGACGACCAAGGATATCGACGCCGTCGCCCGCGACATCGAAACGCTGTTCGATGACATCTACGAAACCCGCCGGAAAATGTTCATCTGGAAACTGTCGGCCAAATTTCTGCTGAGCGTGATCAACGGTGCCGGAACCGTTGGTGTTCTGATGCTGGGCGGCTGGCTGGTGCTGGAGGGGCGCACCGATGTGGGCACCGTTGTGGCGGCCACCAGCGGGCTAGCGCGCATTCAGGGGCCCACAGCGTTTCTGATCGCCTTTTACCGGCAGGTCAGCGCCAACCGGATCAAGTTCGAATTGATGCTGGAACTCTTTGGCCCCGACCCCGCGCGCTATCGCCGCCTGCGGCACCGGTCCTGACAGAAAAAGACCGCGCAACCCCGGGGCTGTCGCGGTCTTTCAAAGCGTCGGAGTTTACGCGCGTTCGGAATATTCCATGGTCTCGGTATTGACCACGATCATCTCGTCCTGGCCGACAAAAGGCGGCACCATGACCTTGACGCCATTGTCCAGAACCGCGGGCTTGAACGAATTCGCCGCCGTCTGGCCTTTGACCACCGGCTCGGTCTCGACAATCTTGCAGGTCACCTTCTGCGGCAGGGTCGCGTTCAGCGCCTCGCTTTCATAGAATTCGACGACGATGGTCATGCCGTCCTGCAGAAACGGGCGGCGTTCGCCCAGCAGGTCTGCGGGCAGTTCGATCTGCTCATAGGTCTCGGCATCCATGAACACCAGCATGCCGTCGGATTCGTACAGGAACTGCTGATCCTTCTGTTCCAGCCGCACGCGTTCCACTTTGTCGGCGGACCGAAAGCGTTCGTTCAGCTTCGATCCGTTGCGCAGGTTGCGCAGTTCGACCTGCGCAAAAGCGCCGCCTTTACCCGGCTTTACGTGGTCAACCTTGACCGCCGCCCACAGCCCGTCGTTATGTTCAAGCACATTGCCGGGGCGAATTTCGTTCCCATTTATCTTGGGCATTACTTAAATCCTTCACAAACGGTTGATGCGTCAGTTCCTGCCCCTATATCTGGCGGGAACACACCTGACAAGACAACGACACCTAGTGCTGCACTTGCAGCAAGCCATGCAAGTGACGCAACGCAACTATGCATTTTAGCTGTATCCGAATCGCACCTAATAGGCCATAAGGACCCTCACGCCGAAAATGCAAGAGCAAGAACAACAAGGGAAACGAGATGAGAGATTTCGTTGACGGCACTGCCTTTAACAACGAGCAAGGCAATCGTGCACGCAAACTTTTCGCGGCCGTTGTATTGGCTGCTCTGGATGATGCCATCGCCGATGACAAGAAATACGGCAATGGCCCCGAACAAATCGCCCGCTGGGCCCGTTCGCGCGATGGTCGCGAAGTGCTGTCCTGCGCCGGGATCGACCCCAATGAGCGGGTTGTCGGCGGACTGATGGAGTTCGTTGGACGCGGTGTGCGCACCTCGGTCGCGCTGTCGCGGGAAGAAAGCGAGCGTCGCAACGCCGCACAACAAGCCGAAGCCGCCTGATCTTAGGGCTGTTTCGTTTGGAAAAAGCGCGCTCCTGTCACCGGAGCGCGTTTTTCTTTTTCTGGATTAGAAAAACAACAGCCACTGACGGGCGACCCAGATCTCGGCCGCCAGCAGCAGGGTGAACAGCACTTTGGCCCACAGCGCAATGCCACGCCGCCAAAGCACTATATAGGACGCAACGCAAGCCACAGCCGCCACAGGCGCGACCCACAGGGCGTGATGGGTGCTGTCCCAATAGCTGACCGGACTGTGAAAGACCCACGAACTGAACGGCCAGAACTGCGGCCTGCCATCGCCCGCGTGCAGCAGAAAATCCGTCGCCAGATGCAACAGCCCTGCCCCGGCCCCTGCTATCAGAACCGACCAGCCACGCCACAGGCCAAGACCCAGCACAAGCCCCCACAGGAAGAATGAATTGTCGATGGCAAACACCG
>NZ_JALCBM010000099.1:8067-11267 GCF_028066395.1 Ruegeria sp. | reverse complement strand
TAATCATGGTAGGCCGGGCTTCAGCCCGGCACATCGTTGAGATTAAAGAAGGCCGTCCCAAACTGGGGTGGCCTTTTTTGTCAAAACTGATTTCCAGTGTTCGCAAAAGCAGTTCTAAGACGCGCTACTCATAAGCGGCATCTACAATGAACTCCACCTTGAGTTCTGGTCGCGCCAGTTTGGCCTCGCCACATGCGCGGGCAGGCGCATGTCCTGCGGGAACCCAGGTATTCCAAACCTCATTCAGGCCTGCAAAATCCTGCATGTCTGCCAGCCAAATCGTCACGCGCAACATTTTTTCACGCGACGAACCGGCTTTCTCAAGCAGGGCGTCAATCTTTTCAAGACAAGTCCGAACTTGATCTTGAATCGTCTCACCCTCGGCGACTTGCCCGGTGAGGTAAGCGACGCCGTTGTGCTTCACAATTTTGGACGACCGTTCACCGGTCTCGATACGTTCGATCATTGGGAGTATTCTCGCTGTTTTTTCGATGCAGTTGTTCTTGGCCACAAGATGCGGGGCTTGGCAAACGGAAACCGAAGTAAACGGGTTTCAAATCACCTGCACTGACAGCGACAAGGAGTGACTTGGGCTCGTGATATGCTCGATGGTCACACGGTTCGAGATTATTCGTCGAATAATCTCAGATCCCACTGTTGGACAAGAGGAACCTTAACTCCCCTTGCCGTTTCTGATATGGATTCAGAGTGAAATCTGGGTCGCACTACATCGGCGCACCGGTTCGTGTCGCTGCGTGGTGCGAAACCCTGACCCGCCCAGGGATGGATGTCTCGCTCGGTCAGGTCGGCCCGAACTTTTGATCCGGGACAGGATCACCGGGCAATGCTATCGGATCATGCGGTTTGGGTCAAAAGGGGCCAGCGGCGTTTTCGGCTTTGACGCCGCCGATCTATCCGACAGCGCCGATACCCCAAATTCCGGCATGGTCAGCCTGCAACAGGAACGCTTCTGACCCTGACTTTAGGGGGTCCCACCCCAGGGCTCGCGCCCGACCATCCGGTCTGCCTCGGCGGTGATGTCGTTCATATGTTGCTCAAGGCTTACGCGCAGAGCTTCGATCTGCTCCTCCGTCGCCTTGCGAGGGACGGTTTCGGTCCATTCCCGGCACAGGAACACACCTTCATTGCGCCAGGGGCGGGGCATCAGCAAGCGGTCCCAGGTGCCGGCCTCACGCCCATGTCGCGCCGAATAGGTGATGCCGAACACCCGCTTGCCCGAGGTGCGTGCCCAGACCAGCGGGACGGTTGACGAAACACGTTCCGGCCCGCGTGGGCCGTCGGCGGCAATGCCGATCGAGACGCCCTGTTTCATCTTGCCCAAGACCTCGCGCGAGAGGGCAACGTGGCGTTTGCGGCTGGTCATGGCGATTGTGTCCATGCCGAACAGTTTTTGAACCCGCCCCACCATGCTGCCTGCCCGCGCGGCCGAGGTTATCGAGCAGATCCGGCCCTTGTCCAAAGGAAAGAAGTAGGGCGACTGGGCCAGACGTTGATGCCACAAAACAACAATCACCGGTTCGCCCTGTGCGGCCAGCGTGTCCAGTTCCTCATACCCGATCCGCTGCCAACGCGTGTTGCGATGCACCAGCCGGATGTAACCAGCGATGCGTCGGGCCAGCCAGTTCAACATGGCTTCGCTGTCGGCGATTTTCTTGCGGATGCTCAAGGGCGGTATCCTTCTGCTGGCCGAACCTTGTCTTAAAGAACTGCACGTCAGGCGCAACTTATTTGTCGGATGGGTTCTGGTCGAGAAAGTGAAAAAGCCTCTTGAGTCCGCCGCGCCACTGGCATATCTGAGGTCGCACCACAGGGGTATAGCTCAGTTGGTAGAGCGACGGTCTCCAAAACCGTAGGTCGCGGGTTCGAACCCTGCTGCCCCTGCCATTCACCTCGGCGACCTTCACGCAAGAGCGATGAACGTCGCACAGAGCTTCATGGGCTTTCTCGAAAATGGGTGACCTGTGCCTTACGTATGTGGAGCCTGCTAGTGTGGACGGTCGCGCTGGGAAGAAAGAGAACAAAGAGCATATGTTTCAATCGATTGAACTGCTCTCGGGTATTTTCTGACGAGTGAATAATCGTCCTCTGGTTTGTGGAATGTCATTTGTGAGTTGTGGAATTCTGCATGTTCGACAATAGTGCAGAGAACAGGCCACAGCCCATTACCTACCGAAGTTGCTAGCTATGAAGAACAAGTTTCCGCTAATGAAGAAGTTACTATCTGGGCGCCAGCCTGCCAGCGAACTTAGCGCGCCGAAACTGGAAGAATTCTTCAAGTCTTGCAATGTGTCTAGAGTTCTTGATTACGTGTCTGAACGTACGCCTTTCGAGTCTATCGAAGGTTCTGAATTAGGCGACAAAAAGCTGTGCTTGATCTGCAAGACACCGCGGTCGGGCAGCACCTATCTATGTTCCCTCTTAACGGACAACAATATCGCCGACACTTGGGACCATTTCCGTTGGGCGCAAGGTGATATAGAGCGTGACATAGAAGCGTATGACGCCAAGAGCTTCGAAGACTATTTTCTGGGTAAGGTGAATGAAAAAAGTGGGGCAGATGGTTTGTTCGTGACAACCATAAGCTTTGAACAATTCGTTCCACTTTACTTCTCCGGTATCTTTGACCGGTATCTAAAAGACGCCACGTTTGTCATGCTGACCCGGCGGGACGTGCTGTCTCAGGCAATTTCGCTGTATATTGCACACCAATCAGGCTATTTTCACACGTCGGTCAGTTCGCCCGACAACAAGGCGAAAATACAAGATGTCCCTTATGACGCCCAAAAGATTCTGGATCAAACAAACATGATCCTCAACATGCAAAATGACTGGGAAAAGGTGTTTGTGGCAGAGGGTATTTCTCCGCTCAGAATAAACTATGAAGAAATATCTGGCGATCCTGCAACGTCGTTGGAGAGAATCCTGGCGCATGCCGGTGTGACAGGCCATGGCCCCTTCTCGTTCCAGACGAAAGTCAAACGGGTTTCAACGGAACGGAATAGCCTGATGAAAGACCAGTTCTTGCGCGACATGACGGCGCGAGTGGTTTAGCGACACATTCGTATGTTTCGAATCTGAGAACAGTCAATTTCCCAATGATTCATGGACACATTTTTGACACAATGCCACTCTGCCTGCGTGGGCGGCACGTCCTTATTTTAGCACATACTGGTTTTTCC
>NZ_JALCBM010000099.1:2135-7967 GCF_028066395.1 Ruegeria sp. | reverse complement strand
CGTTATCTTGACCAACAGGGGCGTTTGCTGCCAGCTTGGCTGCGGACAGATACCGGCTGAGACCTGAATTTTGATTTACGGCACGGATGCACGCCTATCCGCGCCCCACCTGCATTTGTTTTGAGGAGCGCCCATGCGCAAAATCAGCAAGACCCTTCTGTCCAAGGACCGCATTGCCAACAGCCGCACCGACCTGACGCTGCAACGGTATCACCCGATCAAGCCCAGTCAGATACGCGCGTTTGAAAAAGGGTTGGTCGGCTCGGTCACCCTGCCCACGGACCCCGATTACAGCACGGATCGGCAAGTCTGGAACCCGGCGTTTCAGGATTATCCCGAGATCATCGTCTATTGTGAGACCATTCAGGACGTGCGCGCCAGTCTGGCCTTTGCGCGCAAGCATGACCTTTGGGTCGTGGCACGGTCCGGGCGGCACAGTACGGCAGGCTATTCGGTCAACAATGCGATGGTGCTGGACACCAGCCGGATGCGGTACGTGACCGTCGATCCGCAGGTGCCGTTGGCCTATGTGGGGCCGGGCACCTCGTTTCAGATGCTGAATTCGGTGTTGAATTCCTATCACCTGCACGTGCCGGGCGGGGCCTGTCAGGATGTCTGTGTGGCGGGGTTCACCATGGGCGGCGGATACGGCTTTACCTCGCGCCTCTATGGCATGGCTTGCGACAATGTGCAGGGCGTCACGGTGATGTTGTGGGATGGCAGTATTGTCGTCGCGGATGCGGACACGAACCCGGACCTGTTCTGGGCGATCCGAGGCGGCACCGGCAACAATTTCGGTATCCTGCTGGAAATCCGCTTCAAGCTGCACAAACTGTACAAAGTCTGGGGCTTCCACATCAAATGGCCGCTGAAAAAGGCGGCCAAGGCGTTGGAATATCTGCAGGCTCATTACATGAAAGACGGCAAATCCGACAAGTTCGGCGCCTATGTCTTTGTGGCCTATCAGGGCAAGGAAAAGGTCCTTCTGGTCTCGGGGCTTTATCACGGGCGCAAGAAAGACGGCATGAAGGTGATCGAGCCGCTGCTGAAAAAGCCCATCGGCGGGCATCTGGAGGATCAGAAAACCGGCACCTACCAGCAGATCAATTCGTGGCTCTATGATGAGAAATACGATATCCCAGTGGTCCCCGATCAGGCCCGAGAAGACAAGCAGGGCGGCTATATCAAGCGCCAGCTAAGCCAGACGGAATGGCAGCGCGTGGTCGACTATCTGGACACCACCCCGAACCCCTATGGCGCGATCGGGATCGAATCTTATGGCGGGGCCATCAACCGTGTGCCGGTGGGCAAGAAGGGCAACGCTTTCATTCACCGCGACGTCAGTCTGAACTTCTACGTTGATGTGTTCTGGCTGTCCGAGGAGGAACGGCAGGTTGTCGAACCGTGGATCGACGGGTTCATGAAACTCATGACGGATGAGGGCTATTTCATTGACCGCCGTTATCAGAACTATCCGCACCGGTCCGATCATAACTATCGCTGGCATTATTGGGGCGACAATTTCAACTCGCTCTTGTTCGTGAAAAAGAAGTTCGACCCGCATAATTTCTTTCACTTCCAGCAGAGCATCTCTGGGGTGCCCAAGGACGCGCCGCCGGGTGTCATCCGGGATAAGTCGCGGTCGTTTTTCAGGGACAAGACAATCACCTATCAAAGCTATTCCAAACCCTGAGCCGAGCCATGGGATGCCCGGGAACCGGCGACCCTTGGCAAAACCGGGGCATGACCGGGTAATCCCGGTTTCCTCTGCCCGGTGAATACCCTAAAGTCGCCGCACGCCACGAACAGCCGAAAAGGGGTCACATGTCGCGTTTCGATGGGTATTTCCTGCGGCAAATGCTGGTTCTGTTCGGCTTTTTCACTCTGGTTCTGGTCGGGGTGTTCTGGATCACCCGCTCTGTCAGCCTGTTTGACCGGCTGATCAGCGGGGGGCAGTCGATGATGGTGTTTCTCGAATTTACCGCGCTGACCCTGCCGACGCTGATTCAGACGGTGATGCCCATGGCGGTCTTTGCCGCCGCTGTCTATGCCACCAACCGGCTCAGCCGCGAAAGCGAGCTGACGGTGATGCTGGCCACGGGTTCAAGCCCATGGCGGCTGGCGCGCGGGGTGTTTGCCTTTGGCCTGATCGCCGGGCTGATGATGGCGGTGATCACTGTTTTCCTGCGCCCAGCCTCGGTCGAGCAGCTGGAACAGCGTCAGGCCGAGGTCGCGGGGGATGTGACTGCCCAGCTGCTGAACGAAGGCGAATTCCTGCATCCCGCCCCCGGCGTGACGGTCTATATCGGACGCGTCGATCTGGATGGCACGTTGCACGAGGTTTTCGTCTCGGACCGGCGGGAACGCGAAACCCCGGTCAGCTATTCCAGCGCCACCGCCTATCTGGTCAATGACGGCAACGGCATTCATCTTGTGATGGTTGATGGTGTGGCGCTGCGGATGAATGCGGCGGGGCAGACGCTGTCTTCGACCCTGTTCGAGGACGCCTCATACGACATCACCGATCTGACCAACGGAACCGAGATGGGACGGCGCAGTATCGGGGCGATCCCGACCCTTGAGCTGATTCGAAACCCCGAAGAGGTCATCCGCGTAGACGGCCACAGCCTGGGCCGTCTGACCGATGAGCTGCACCGCCGGTTCTCGTGGATCGGGATCTGTGTTGCCGTGGCGCTGGTGGGCTATGCCACCCTGACCTTGGGCAGCTTTTCCCGATTTGGCCTGTGGCCGCAAATCTCTGTGGCTTTTCTGATCCTTGTCCTGTTGGAGGGGATACGGGGCTTTCTGTCCCCGTTGGTCGTCAAGGACCCGGCCATGTGGATGCTGCTCTATCTGCCCGGGTTGTTTGGCATTTTCCTGTCGGGCCTGTTTCTGGCGGTTTCGGGCCGACCCCTGATCCGGCGCAACGGGCGGCACAGGGTTCCGGCCTGAACTCGCGGCGGCGTTGACGTCGAATTTACCGCATAAAAGTTCGGTTTCCTTTTGGATATGCGAAATTTGCTCGTTAGGCTGCTCCGAGCAGTCATTTGGAAGGATGCGCCATGCTGGACAAAAGCCACAAACCCACCTGGACCAGTTTTGAAGAGGCGACCAAGGCCGATTGGGACGCCGTGATGGAATATGAAGAGGCGTATAATGCCGCCCTGCCGGACCGGATTCTGGACGCCATCCGCTCGTTGGACGAAGAATGGACGCCCTATCCGGTGAACCGCTATGAACACAGCCTGCAGGCCGCCACCCGCGCCTATGAGGATGGCGCGGATGAGGAACTGGTGGTTGCGGCGCTGATCCATGACACCGGCGATATCCTGTCGCCCTATAACCATGGTGAACTGTCGGCGGCGATGATGAAGCCTTATGTCAGCGAGAAAACCTGCTGGATTCTCAAGCATCACTGCGTGTTTCAGGGCTATTACTACAACCACCATCTGGGCGGCGACCGCAACGCGCGCGACAAATATCGCGACAGCCCGTACTGGGAAGATTGCCGATATTTCTGCCATGAATACGACCAGAAGGCGTTCGACCCGAACTATCCGAGCAAGCCGCTGGAGTTCTTCGAGCCCATGCTGCGCCGCGTCCTGAACAAGGGCGGGGGGCATATGGAGCTGAACGAGACCGTGGAAGACGGTAAAACGGAATAAACGGGCTATTGGGCGGACCCAAAAGGGGCCGCCCTGTGTTCTAGTGTTCTAGCAGCTTGCCATCAGGCGATAGACGATCTGGGCCGTGGTAAAATCCCACGCGGCATTGCCGTTGGGGGCCAGTTCGACCACGTCGAAGCCGACGCATTTCCGGCCCTTCAGCGCATGTTCGACCAGCCGCAAGGCCTGATAGTATCCCAATCCCCCGGGAACGGGCGTGCCGGTGGCGGGCATGATCGCGGGGTCCAGACCGTCGACATCAAAGCTGACATAGACCAGGTCCGGGAAATCCTCGGGCAGGTCGACGGCATGGATGTTTCCGGTCACAAGATCCTCGGCATCCACATGGAAGACGTGGTTTTTCAGACGGCTTTGGGCCTCTTCGGTGGAAAAGGCGCGGACGCCGAACTGGGCCAGTTTGATGCCTTCTTCGGCCAGCAGGTGCATGACCGAGGCATGAGAGTGTTTCTCACCCTGATAGGCATTGCGCAGGTCTGCGTGGGCATCGATCTGGACGATGCCGATGGGGGCGTCCAACGCGCGGGCCACACCCATCACCGCGCCGTAGCTGAGCGAGTGTTCGCCGCCCAGAGTCACCGGCACCTTGCCCGCGCGCACGGCAGCCTCGGTGCGTTGGGCGAGGCGCTCCATGATCTCTGCCAGCGACGCATCGCAATCGACAGGGTCTTCGGTGAAGATGCCCTCGACGCAGGGTTCCGCATGGCCGGTGATGCGCTCAAGCTCATTGCTGGCCTCGATGATCGCCTCGGGGCCTTTGGCTGTGCCTGATCCGTAGGACACTGTGCGTTCCAGCGGCACCGGGATCACGCGGAACCGGGCATCCTCCGAGCGTTCGGACGCGGTCAATTCACTGTCGAGGAAGATGGTCATGAGAGTCTGTCCTTAAAGTCGTCGTAACCGAATTGTTTGATGATCTTCAATTCGTCGCTTTCGCTGTTCCACAGGGCGATGGTGGGCAGGGGGACGCCGTTGAATGTGTTGGTCTTGACCATCGAGTAATGCGCTTGATCGAGAAAGGCGAACCGCTGGCCGATCTCAAGCGGCTTGTCCCACGTGTAATCGCCGATCACGTCACCCGCCAGACAGGAGGGGCCGCCCAGACGGTAGGTATGGCCCACCTCAGCCTCATCCATAAGCGCTGGGCGGTAGGGGGCTTCGATCACATCGGGCATATGGCAGGTGGCCGAGATATCGGTGATCGCAAGGGTCATGCCATTCACCGGCAGGTCGAGGATTTCCCCGACCAGAATGCCTGCGTCCAGTGCGATAGCCTCGCCGGGTTCGAGATAGACGTCGATGCCGTACTTTTCGCGGATTGATTTGATGAAGGCGATCAACCCCTCACGGTCATAGTCTTCGCGGGTGATATGGTGGCCGCCGCCGAAGTTCAGCCATTTGAGGCCGCTCATATACGGGGCCAGTTTGGGTTCCACCGCCGACCATGTGCGTTGCAGCGGTTCGAAGCCCTGTTCGCAGAGCGTGTGCATATGCAGGCCGTCAACCCCGGTCAGGGTCTCGGCGGTCAGTTGGCTGACGGGGGTGCCAAGGCGCGAGCAGGGGGCGCAGGGGTCGTATTTGGGTATCTCGCCCTCGGAATGTTCCGGGTTGATGCGCAGGCCAACCTGTACACCAGCGGTTTGGGCTTTGCTCAGGAACCGGTCTTTTTGCGCCGGTGAATTGAAGATGATGTGGTCCGACAGCGACAGGATTTCCTTCATGTCGGCGTCTTTATATCCGGCGCAGAAGGTTGCGACCTCGCCGCCATATTCCTCGCGGCCCAACTGGGCCTCATAGATGCCGGAAGCGCAGGTGCCGCCCAGATACTGGCGCACAAGTGGTGCCAGCGAGAACATCGAGAACGCCTTGAGCGCGCTGAGGACATGCGCGCCGGAGCGGTCGGAGATGTCCTTGAGGATGCTCAGGTTTCGTTCGATGGCTTTTTCGTCGACCACGAAGCAGGGGGTTGGCACGCGGCTGAGGTCGAAGGCGCGGAACGCTCCGGCGTCGCCTGCTTGGGTGGTCATCATGTCGGACATTTCAGGCGTCTCCGTTGGTGGAGAGGGGGGGGGGGGGGGGGGGGGGGGGCCGGGGGGCGGCGGGGGGGGGGGGGTGGGGGGGGGGGGCGGGGGTGGGGGGGGGCGGGGGG
>NZ_JALCBM010000099.1:0-2125 GCF_028066395.1 Ruegeria sp. | reverse complement strand
CCCCCGGACCCCCCGGGATATTTTTGGCCAGATGAAGCAGGGCGGTCACGCGGACCGCCCCGAAGGATCAGAAATCGACCGGGCTGTCGAGTTCGTGGACTTGCCATGGCAGGCCATGGGCGTTGAGCATGTCCATGAAGTCATCCGGATCCAGCTGTTCCATGTTCCACACACCGGGCGTGCGCCAGTTGCCTTTCAGCAGTTGCGCTGCGCCGATCATCGCTGGAACGCCGGTGGTGTAGCTGACCGCCTGGCTGCCGACCTCGGCAAAGCATTCCTCGTGATCGCAGATGTTGTAGATATAGTAGGTCTTCTCGCCCGAGCCGTCCTTGGCCTGACCGGTCGCGATATCGCCGATACATGCCTTGCCGGTGGTTTCCTCGCCCAGATCGCCGGGATCGGGCAGCAGGGTTTTCAGGAACTGGATCGGGATGATCTCGACCCCGTCATGCATTACCGGATCGATCCGGGTCATGCCGACATTTTCCAGCACTTTGGCATGGTTGATATAGGCGTCCCCGAAGGTCATCCAGAACCGCGCGCGTTCGATTTCCGAGAAATGAGTCGCGAGGCTTTCCAGTTCCTCGTGATACATCAGATACATGTTGCGCTTGCCGATGCCGGGGAAGTCGAATTCGACCTTGTGGGTCATGGCAGGTGTTGTCTGCCAGGCGCCGTTTTCCCAGTGGCGCGCTTCCTGCAGGACTTCGCGCAGATTGATCTCGGGGTTGAAATTGGTGGCGAAGGCCTGATCGTTCGAGCCGCCATTGGCGTCCAGAACGTCGATCTGGCGGATGGTGTCCAGCTTGTGCTTTTTCAGCCATGTGGCAAAGACCGAGGTCACGCCCGGATCGAAGCCCGATCCCAGAATGGCGGTCAGACCGGCCTGTTTGAACTTGTCCTGATAGGCCCATTGCCAGCCGTATTCGAATTTGGCCTCGTCTTCGGGCTCGTAGTTGGCGGTGTCCAGATAATGGCACCCGGCCTCAAGGCAGGCATCCATAAGCTTGAGGTCCTGATAGGGCAGCGCCAGATTGACCAGAAGTTCGGCCCCGGTTTCCTTGATCAGGGCGACTGTGGCGGCCACGTCCATCGCGTCGATCTGCGCTGTCTTGATGTCGACGCCGACCCGGTCTTTGACCGCGGCCGCGATGGCGTCGCATTTCGACTTGGTGCGGCTTGCCAGCGTGATCTCGGTGAAAATGTCCGCATTCATGGCCATTTTGTGCACCGCCGCATGAGACACGCCCCCTGCACCGATAACCAGTGTTTTGCCCATCCAGATTACTCCTTTGCTGGTGTTTGGGTTATTCGTAATAGGTGTAGCCGTTGATCGAGTCGCGATAGGCGCTCATCAGGGTTTTGCGGTCCGTGGCGTTCAGAGTACCGGTCGAGATCGCCTCGTCCACCATTTTGCGGAAGGCGGCGACGCAATCGGCCGGGTCGAATTCCACATAAGACAGGACCTGGCTGATCGTGTCGCCTTCCTGTTCGTGCAGCAGGTCAAAGCCGCCATCAGGGCGCAGGTCGATGGTGACCACATTGGTATCGCCAAAGAGGTTGTGCAGATCGCCCAGCGTTTCCTGATAGGCGCCGACGAAGAAGACGCCCATGTGGTATTCGCCGTCCTCGGGCAGCGTGTGTACCGGCAAGCTGGGTGAGACGCCATCGGCCAGAATGAAGCGGTCGATCTTGCCGTCGCTGTCGCAGGTGATGTCGGACAGCACTGCGCGGCGGTCGGGGGTTTGGTTCAGGCCCTGCAGCGGCACAATCGGGTGCAGCTGGTCGATGGCCCAGACATCGGGCAGCGACTGGAACAGCGAGAAGTTGCAGTGGTAGATATCGGCCACCTTCTCAAGCTGATCATCTACATTCGTGTCCAGATCGCCGCTGGCGGCCAGCGCCTTGAGGCGCGCCACAAGCGACAGATAGATGCGTTCGGCCCGGGCCATCTGGCGCAGGTCGACATAGCCGCGCCGGAACAGCGCGCGCAACTCGTTGCGGTAGAAGGTGGCATCGTTCCAGCATTCCTGCAGGCGGTCGCTGCTGAGGTAATCATGCACGGCGGCTAGATCCGAGACCATGTGGTGATCGCCCGGTTCCACCTCGGGGCCGTTGGGCGCGT
>NZ_JALCBM010000098.1:8188-11585 GCF_028066395.1 Ruegeria sp. | reverse complement strand
GGCGATGCGAGATCATGACATCTCTCAGCGCCGAGCCTGCCGACTTGTCCACTGCCCGGCAGGGCATTGCCCACAAAAGTGTGATCGACTACGCTCAAAAAATGATGGAAATCGCAGGTCACTATGAAGGTGAACAAACCAAAACCTATGATGAAGAAACCAAAACCGCTGTGCGATCTTGCCCTGCTGATGCCAAGTGCAACTGGGCGCGTCTCTATCCCCAAATGCCCAGGAAATGAGATCAATGCACTTGCGAACAACGAGAAAGCAGAGAGGTGTCGCTCCGCAATCGGAGTCCTAACTTTGGTATAAGAGCACTTCTTATTTTTCGGAATGCCGGAATCGATTTAGAGAAATTGGACGGCGGCTTTGTCCACATATTTCGCGAGTTCAGGCAGCCTTTGATTTTACGGCCGCAGCGAATGGCCGGTCTGACGGGCCGCACTGCAGCACAGAGACTATGCGATGTATGACCGGAATGGGCCGAGTGATGGCTAGCAGCCAACCAAAAAAAGCTGCACCAAACTCCACTGCCAGCAACTGATATGCAGCTCTGGGTCTCATTCTATTTCCAGAAGAATATTTGAATTGAGGGGTCTTCTGATGTCGAACGTTCACTTAATTTCTGGTCCAACTATGACGGTTGGGTCAGGTTCGTGTGACGTTCAACAGGATATGTGGAACGTCACTGATATTTGACTCAATCGACAGCCAAAACCTCAATAAAACTGCAAATCGCGTCATTCAATTCTGACCCAAACGTCAAGCATTTCTGACCCAATCTGAATAGCGGTCCTTCATCAACGCTGCGGCTAAGGTCTCAATAGAGCCCATAGCGGAACTTTCAAAAACTTGCTGCGCGTGCACACAACGCGCCAATTCGCTGCGCTGCCGAAAAACTCCCGCCGCAGGGCAGAGGGAAACTCGGTCATTCAGGCAGCGTGCAGTAAATTTTAGACTATGCACTCATACAGTGCAGGAAAACCGCCATTTCGCTGCAACTGGGCGATTCACGGTTGTCGTGAGTTGGACCTAGCCGAACACGTCTGTTTCAACCAACCAATTGATGATGGCATCGACACGTTCTATGCCACGCATATCGGTATGTCTTAGAAGCCAGAGATCGCGCGCCATCTCTGCCATTTCCGGTGGCGGCCGAAGTTCGATCAACCGCGAGTCTTGGCGAGCAACCGCTACTGGTAAAATAGCGCGGACTGGGATCGCTAGGGCCGCTTCATAAGCCGTCTCAAGGTCGTGCATCAGAAGCTGTGATCGTCGCCCATTGGTCTGATGCACCAGCGTTTCGGTCCATACCGCTTGGGGAAGATGTGCTGCGACAGGATCATAGATAAGCCATGGGCGGTCCTCGGGGGCAAGCCCCATCGCGTCCTTGGCGGTAAACATGGTAAACGTGATGCGACCGATCTTTTGCGCTATCACTGCGCTACCGCCTTCGTGCGGCTCCCCAAACCTCAAGGCTACATCCACCTCGCGTCTGGTCAGGCTGAGGTTCTGGCTGTCCGGCATCAAGCTGATGTTCAGGCCCGGATGACGGTTCGTAAACTTCGTCAGAGATGGCGCAAGAAGGCGATTTAACAGAAATGGCACCGCTGTCAGACGCACTGTTCCGCTCAGCGGATTATCTTGGCCAATGAGCGCATCAGCAGCGTTTGCGTGCTGTTCCATCTGCTCGGCTCGGTCAGCGAGTTGCTGACCAATCTGTGTCAGTTGGCTGCGACCTGACCTCTCGCGATGTATCAACGTTTTCCCGGCTCGGCTCTCCAGCGCTTTGATCCGGCGTGACACTGTGGTGGCATCAAGGTTGAGTAGAACCGATGCACCCTTGAGGCTTTCGGCTCTCGCGATCGCGAGCAAAACGCGTAAATCGTCCCAGTTCATCTGCTGCATTAATGCAGTTCATATTGGCAAATTCGATCATTGTGAATGCATTCTTGCAATTGCAAGCTGGCGATGCATGACGGGAGGCTCAAATGCTTTACACAATCCACTTTTACGACAACGCGGATGCAAACCCTGACATTCGCCCGCGCTTCATGCAGCAACACCTCTCATTTCTTAACGAGAACAAAGCCGTTATCCGTGCAGCCGGTCCACTCAGGGAAGCTGATGGTGCGGTGAAAAGTGGTCTCTGGCTGGTCGATGTTGAGACTGTTGATCAAGCGTGGGCGTTGGTGAAGGCCGATCCGTTCTGGCCGACCGGTCTGCGTGACACCATTGAGATCAAACATTGGGCACAGGTCTTTGCAGACGGGCAGGCACTTGTCTAACCTCGCAATGTTCCAAGGCCTGTTGGGCCGGGAATGGGCTGTCTGTGGCAGCGCGGCTGTTCTGGCGGGCTGCGTCCGGGGGGTGCAGGCATTGGTCTTTCCGTTGTCGCCATGGCGTGTCTTGTGTTGATCTTGCCCCCTGTTGAGTTGATTTTGATCTTCTACGTTCTGCAAGGCATCTGCGGTTGCGAAAGCAGAGTAATGTCGCAGCCCAGCGAAACGCCCGCCCTTACCCCAAAGTCGCAGTACTTTAAATGTGGCTTTAGCTGAGAGAGAAATCGGCAAATCCATCACACAATATATTGACACGGCATCAAGACTACACCCAATATAGTGTTGCTTCGGTTCTTTCGATTCCTGTCGAAAGCTAAGAGGGAAACCGGTGAAACTCCGGCGCTGCCCCCGCAACTGTAAGCGGAGAGTTCGGCTGAACATGCCACTGAAAGCACGCTTTTGGGAAGGCCAGACCGAACGACGATCCGCAAGCCAGGAGACCTGCCGCAAGCGTGAATGATAACCACGAACGGAGGGTTCGGGGGCGTGTGACGGGCTTATTTACCCATGGCGTCCTCGGCTTTTGATTAAAAGGACAGAGGACAAATGAGCATTACCGTGTATTCCAAACCCGCTTGCGTGCAATGCACCGCGACCACCCGTGCGCTGGATGCCAAAGGCATCCCTTATGACGTGGTCGACCTGACCGAAGATGACAGCGCCATGACCCATGTGACCGAATTGGGGTATCGTCAGGCCCCGGTCGTTGTAGCAGGCAGTGATCACTGGTCGGGTTTCCGCCCCGATATGATCGCCCAACTGGCCTGATCCATGGCCGCGCCGATCCCGGCGCTGGTCTATTTCTCATCGAAATCCGGAAACACCCACCGCTTTGTATCGCGGCTGGGCCTGATCTCTTTCCGCATTCCGACCGAGATGGGCCCGCTGCCAGACCCCGAAGGCCCCTATGTTTTGATCTGCCCGACCTATGCCGATGGCGAAGGACGTGGGGCGGTTCCGAAACAGGTGATCCGGTTTTTGAACGATCCGGCCCGCCGCGCCGGGATCGTTGGGGTGATCGGCGCAGGCAACCGCAATTTCGGTGCGACCTACGC
>NZ_JALCBM010000098.1:0-8088 GCF_028066395.1 Ruegeria sp. | reverse complement strand
GCGCGGCAGTATTTCCTGCAGCACGTGAATCAGAACACGGTGTTCTTTCATTCGCTGGATGAGAAGCTGGGGTATCTGGTGTCCGAAGGATACTATGAAGAGGCCGTTCTGGACCAGTATTCCAAGAACTTCATGCGCAAGATCTGGGATGCGGCCTATGCCAAGAAGTTCCGGTTCCCGACCTTTCTGGGCGCGTTCAAATATTACACCTCGTACACACTGAAAACCCGCGACGGGCAGCGTTACTTGGAGCGCTACGAAGATCGCGTTGTCATGACCGCGCTAGCGCTGGCGCGCGGGGATGAGGCATTGGCCATGTCTTTTATGGAGGAAATCCTTGACGGTCGCTTCCAGCCGGCCACGCCCACCTTCCTGAACGCGGGCAAAGCCTCGCGCGGTGAACTGATCTCGTGCTTCCTGCTGCGGCTTGAGGACAACATGGAGAGCATCGGGCGCGGCATCAACTCGGCCCTGCAACTGTCCAAGCGTGGTGGCGGTGTAGCGCTGCTGCTCACCAACATCCGCGAACATGGCGCGCCGATCAAAGGCATCGAGAACCAGTCCTCGGGCGTGATACCGGTGATGAAACTGCTGGAGGACAGTTTTTCTTATGCAAACCAGCTTGGCGCGCGGCAAGGCGCCGGGGCGGTCTATCTGAATGCGCACCACCCGGATATCATGCGCTTTCTGGACACCAAGCGTGAAAACGCGGATGAGAAAATCCGCATCAAAACGCTGAGCCTTGGCGTGGTGATCCCTGACATCACTTTCGAGCTGGCGAAGAAGAACGCCGATATGTACCTGTTCTCGCCTCATGACGTGGAAAAGGTCTATGGCGTGCCATTCTCGGAAATCTCGGTGACCGAGAAGTATCACGAGATGGTCGATGACAAGCGCATCCGTAAATCCAAGGTCAATGCGCGCGAATTCTTTCAGACCATTGCCGAAATTCAGTTCGAATCCGGCTATCCTTATGTGATGTTCGAGGACACGGTGAACCGGATGAACCCCATCGCGGGGCGGATCAACATGTCGAACCTGTGTTCCGAGATTTTGCAGGTCAATGAGGCGTCCGAATTCAACGATGACCTCAGCTATTCCCATCTGGGCACGGATATCTCGTGCAACCTTGGCTCGCTGAACATTGCCAAGACCATGGATGGCGGCGATCTGGGCCGCACTGTCGGCGCCGCAATCCGGGCGCTGACGGCAGTGTCCGAGATGTCGGCGATTGACTCGGTGCCCTCGGTGCGTCGTGGCAATGATGAAAGCCACGCGATCGGTCTGGGTCAGATGAACCTGCACGGGTTCCTGGCACGGGAACATATCCATTACGGATCGCCAGAAGGCGTCGAATTCACATCCATGTACTTCGCGGCGGTGGCCTATCACGCAATCCGCACCTCTTGCGATTTGGCGCAAGAACGTGGGGTGTCGTTTAAAGGATTTGAGAAGTCAGATTACGCCTCGGGCACCTTCTTCGACAAATACACCACCCGTGACTGGCTGCCCGAAAGCGACAAGGTCAAGGCGCTGTTCGACGGCATGACCCTGCCCACACGCGACGACTGGGTGGCGCTGAAAGCCGACGTGATGAAACATGGGCTCTACAACCGCAACCTTCAGGCTGTGCCGCCGACCGGGTCGATCAGCTATATCAACAACTCGACCTCTTCGATCCACCCCATCGTGTCCAAGATCGAAATCCGCAAAGAGGGCAAGATCGGCCGCGTCTACTATCCGGCAGCCTTCATGGACAACGAAAACCTCGAATACTACCGCGATGCCTATGAGATCGGCCCCGAAGCGCTGATCGACACCTACGCAGCGGCGACCGAGCATGTGGATCAGGGCCTGTCGCTGACACTGTTCTTCCCGGCCGAGGCCACGACCCGAGACATCAACCGCGCGCAGATCTATGCGTGGAAGAAAGGCATCAAAACCATCTACTACGTGCGTCTGCGCCAGGAGGCCCTTGAAGGGACCGAGGTGCAGGGCTGCGTATCCTGCACGCTGTAAGGGGAAGAAAAATGAAAGACACGATCCAAACCAAGATCCCCCGCGCCATCAACTGGAACCGGCTGGAGGATGAAAAGGACCTTGAGGTCTGGAACCGCCTGACGGTGAATTTCTGGTTGCCTGAAAAGGTGCCGCTGTCCAACGACATCCAAAGCTGGGCCACCCTGACCGATCACGAAAAACAACTGACCATTCGCGTCTTCACCGGCCTGACCCTGCTGGACACGATCCAGAACACGGTTGGCGCACCTGCACTGATGCCGGATGCCGTGACACCCCATGAAGAGGCCGTTCTGACCAACATCGCCTTTATGGAAGCGGTGCATGCGCGCAGCTATTCCTCGATCTTCTCGACGCTGTGTTCGACCAAAGAGATCGACGGGGCGTTCCGCTGGTCCGAGGAAAACCAACATCTGCAGGCCAAGGCGCGGGCGATCCTCGAAACCTATGCACCCGGCAACGATCCGCTGAAACGCAAGATCGCGTCGGTGTTTCTGGAGAGCTTCCTGTTCTATTCCGGCTTCTACCTGCCGATGTACTGGTCCAGCCGCGCCAAGCTGACCAACACCGCCGATCTGATCCGTCTGATCATCCGCGATGAAGCCGTGCATGGCTACTACATCGGCTACAAGTTCCAGCGTGGCTATGAAAAGCTGTCCGAGGCCGAGCAGCAGGAGTTGAAGGACTACGCCTTTGGCCTGATGTTCGAGCTTTATGATATCGAAAACCACTACACCGAGGAACTCTATGACGAGATCGGCCTGACCGAGGACGTGAAGGTTTTTCTGCATTACAACGCCAACAAGGCGCTGCAAAACCTAGGCTTCGAGGCGTTGTTCCCACCCGAAGTGTCCGAGGTGAACCCGGCGATTCTGGCAGCCCTCAGCCCGGATAGTGAGAACCACGACTTCTTTTCGGGCTCGGGCTCGTCCTACGTCATCGGCAAGGCGGTTGCGACCGAAGATGAAGACTGGGATTTCTGAAGCAGACAGAGGAAGCGCATATCTTGCGCTTCCTCTTATGCGCTATACCTCAACCTCGACCTTGCCGATCGGGTTCGAGCAGCAGGCCAGAATGTAACCCGCCTCGATATCGTCCTCGGAAATACCGCCGTTGTGGACCATGTGAACCTCGCCAGCGGTCTTCCGGACCTTGCAGGTGCCGCAGACACCGAAGGTGCAGCCAGACGGGATATTCAACCCAACCGACCGCGCGGCGGCCAGAACCGTATCAGTCTCGGCCACCTTGGCGGTGACGCCCGAAGTCGCAAAATGAATCTCGGCGCTGCTGTCATCGTCCGGTACGATATCATCCAACTCGGGCTGGTCAGCCTCGGTTTCCACGGGCACGCCAAAGCTTTCCTGATGGTAGTTGTCCATGTCAAAACCAAGGCCAGCCAAAGCGTCGCGCACAGCTTGCATGAAAGGCTCAGGGCCGCAGCAATAGACCTCGCGATCTAGATAATCGGGTGCCATCAGGCCAAGCATCAACTGGTTAAACTGGCCCTGATATCCGGTCCATGGGCTGTATGGGTCCGGCTCTTCAACCACGAATTTCAGGTCCAACCCCGGGGTCCGGCTGGCCATATGTTCAAGGCGCTGACGAAAAATGATTTCGGACGGACGTTTGGCGCAGTTGATAAAGACGATATCCGGGTCATGCCCTTCGTCCCACATGCACGTCGTCATCGACATCATCGGCGTGATACCCGACCCGGCCGAGATGAACAGAAACTTGCGCGCCTTGGTGCCCACGTTGGAAAACAGCCCCGCAGGCCCGATCGCGCGCAAGCGCATGCCGGGCCTGAGGTTGTCCAGCATCCAGCGCGTGCCGATGCTGTCGGGCTGCGCCTTGGCGGTGATTGTGATGGATCGCGGCCGCGATGGCGACGAAGAGATTGTATAGGTGCGATGCACCACGCCACCCGGCTGCCCGGGCACCGGAATTTCCAGCGTCAGAAACTGCCCCGGATCATACGAGAAAAACGCACCCGAGGGCGCGCGAAAGGTGAAACTCGCGGTATTTGGCATCTCGGGGATGACCGAGGTGCATTCCAGCGTCTCGCTGTCCTGCCAGATAGCTGTTTCCCGCGCAGGGCTGAGGTCGTTCATCACACTTACTCCGCCGCGACGGCTTCGGGTGAAAGCCGTTTGGATAGGGTCGATGTGTACCATTCGACAAATTGCAACACTCCGGCCTCTTGAATTGGCGAATAGGGACCGGGAACGTAAGCCGGGCTATTGATGCCCTGTTGGTTATCCTCGACCACCTGTCGGTCTTCATCATTGGTGGCCACCCAAACCTCGGTAAGGCGTTTCAGGTCATAGTCGATGCCCTCGACCGCATCCTTGTTTACCAGCCATTTGGTGGTCACTTCGGTCTCGGTCGGGCTGACGGGGGTGACGCGGAAGACGATGGAATGATCGGGCAGGAAGTGGTTCCAGGTTGTCGGATAGTGGAATTTCAGCATCGAACCGGCATCCGCCATGGGCACCCGTCCCAGCCATTTGCGGACAGCGGTTTTACCGTCCATCGTGTAGCTTTCCGCGCCTTCTTTCAGAGGCATTCGCGCAACGCGGAACTGGCCGTCGTCATGCATGTAGAATCGCGCAGGCAGGCCACTCGCCTCGCAGCGTTGAAAATGGGTCACGAGATGCGCTGGGGTGACACCTTCCTCAATCCCGGTCACGGTCGGATCATCCGGGAAAGTACGGCACAGTGCCGGATGGTTGCCGCCGCAGTGATAGCATTCGCGGTTGTTTTCCCAAACCAGCTTCCAGTTGCCGTTTTCGATGATCGAGCTTTCAAAGGCGACCTTGGCATTGCCCAGATCATGCGGCTCAAGGTAAGGGCGCACGATATTGGCGAATGTGTCGAAATCCGGCGCGTCATCCGCCAGACAGATATAGACCAACCCAGCCAGTTCCCGGCAATGCACGGTCTTCAAACCATGCTGTTTGGGATCGAAATCCGGCCCCATGTCACGCGCCCACAGCAATGAACCGTCAAGCTCATAGGTCCACTGATGGTATGGGCAGACCAGCTTGGGCGCGTTGCCCTTGGCCGCCTTGCAAATGACCGAACCGCGATGACGGCAAGTGTTATGGAACGCCCTGATCTGGTTATCCGCGCCGCGTACGATGATCACACGGTAGGCGCCCACGTTATAAGTGACGTAATCGCCTGATTTCACCAACTCGCAGGCCGGAATCGCAAATAGCCAGTCACGGTAGTGGATGGTTTCAAGGTCGGTCTGAAAAATCCCGGGATCGGTGTAGAACGCCTGTTCCAGAGCATGGCCCGGGTTTCGATGCGCCAACAGGCTTTGAATATTGTTCACTTCTGGCTCTCCTGCCGCGCCCCGCGGCATTGCTTGGGCAGATGACAAGGAGGAACCGTTCGGAGGCGTGCAAGGATCACGTCCGAAACCCGTGCCCCCACCGCCACCCGCGGTTTGACATATCTGCAAGGCTGGTTTCCGGACTTGAAAGGGGCTTGCGCCCGGTTGCGACACCTTCCCGGGATCCTCGTCCCAGTGGCTGATTGTCGAACCTGACCTTCCTTACCGTTGCGGGGGCAGTGCCGGATTTACACCGGCTTCCCAATTCTCCGCTGGCTGAGAATCAATCAGCGGCACCTCACAATTGCAGGATAGTTTTGAACGGCGTTGGCGCTGAAATACTTGCGACAATTCCGGCTCCAAAACAGACACCGGCTGAAATGTTCGAACCAACAAACTCCTCGAAGACGCCGTTTTCCCGACAACCAGACAAGGAACGCGCCACCGATCAGCAAGAACAGGCAGCTTCGCTGTCTGATCTGCAAATCAGCCCTGATTTCCCAAAAGGG
Organism: Ruegeria sp.; assembly: GCF_028066395.1. Taxonomy (GTDB): domain Bacteria; phylum Pseudomonadota; class Alphaproteobacteria; order Rhodobacterales; family Rhodobacteraceae; genus Ruegeria. Next base: position 2,220 of record NZ_JALCBM010000098.1, on the reverse strand, counting down.
AAGCCGGATCAAACGAAACCCTTAGCGGGAGAATTAAAATGGGAAATTTGGGTCAGTTTGAGACGCAAAGGTCAAATTCAACTGATGTCCAAAGTTGGGGGTGCCTTCCGATGTCGAACGCTCACCCCGTTTCTGGTCCAACTATGACGGTTGGGTCAGGTTCGTGTGACGTTCAACAGGTGTCGGACGACACATAGTTTTGCCATTCAACGACAGCTAAGCCATTGATTTTGAGTCATTCGATTTTTCATGGACGCACGGGTTTTGCCATTTGCGACTCAAAGACTTTCCATCACGTTGGAGCAACCGAAAGAGTCTATTCCGGTTTTTGATCGCCCTCATCGGTGCAAATCGTATCTAAATCACTCAAAATTCCGGCCAGTTCTTCTCTGACAAGCCTTAGCCGTGCTATCGATATCGCTTCGCTCCGTCCTGCCAATTCGAGTACAACCGCGAAAACTGTGTCTGAATGCTTCATCAATGCGATCAGGTTTTCGCCTGTTGGTCCGTATGAGCCAGATATCCAGTTCTTAGCCGTTCGTTCACTTGCTCCAGTCCACCGCATCGTTGATTTTGTAGCTCGCCCTGCCCCACCCAGTTCTTGAGAAAGAGCGTCGCTGATCGCCTCCCTGTATTCTGACGCCGAAACGCGCTCGTCGCACTTTCGATGAAACGTGTTGCCCTTTTTATGAAACATGTTTCCGGACCTCTCCCTTTAGGATTGAGAAAGGAATCGCAGAGTTCCCGTACAGGTTTGCAAATTTGAGTGGTGGGAGCCGCAGCATTGAGTTGGCCGAAGAACAAGACAGACAGGGAAAACCGCCGGAACGCCGCACAGTACGTTCGCATGTCGACAGAGCATCAGCGCTACTCGACCAAAAACCAGGCCGACGCCATCCAGCGCTATGCCGATGAACGCGGCTACAGAATTATCCGAACCTATTCTGATGCAGGCAAAAGCGGATTGAGAATTCAAGGCCGTGCAGGCCTATCGCAATTGATCGACGACATCGAAACTGGCCAGACCGAATTCGGAACTGTTCTCGTTTACGATGTCAGCCGTTGGGGGCGCTTCCAGGACGCGGATGAAAGCGCCTACTACGAGTATATCTGCAAACGGGCGGGCATTTCGGTCGAATACTGCGCGGAACAGTTCGAGAATGATGGCAGCCCAATGTCCACCGTCGTCAAAGGTTTAAAGCGGGCAATGGCAGGCGAATATAGTCGCGAGCTATCGCAAAAGGTCTTTGCGGGGCAGCAGCGCCTGATCGAGTTGGGCTATCGACAAGGCGGCGCAGCCGGGTTCGGGTTGCGGCGGATGCTGATTGATGAAGCCGGACGTACCAAGGGCCTTCTTTCGCGAGGTGAACACAAGAGTATTCAGACCGACCGGGTAACACTTGTTCCGGGTCCCGCTGATGAAATCGCAATAGCGAACCAGATCTTCTTGAGGTTTGTGAACGACGGTTGGTCTGAAGCTGAGATTGCGTCAGACCTGAATCAGCGCGGAATTCGAACCGATCTGGATCGGGATTGGTCACCGGCGGTTGTGCGTCAAATTCTGACCAACGAAAAATACATCGGGAATAATCTCTGGAACCGCAATTCCTTCAAACTCAAGAAACGCCATGTTCGGAACGATCCGGAAAATTGGGTTCGCGCTGTTGGTGCCTTTGAAGCAATCGTTGACGCCAACCTGTTCGACGCTGCCGGAGCAATCATTGCAGCCCGCTCGCATGTGCTGTCCGACGAAGAAATGCTGGATCGGCTAAAGGAGGTTTTGGAGGAAAACGGCTACCTCTCGGGCTTTGTCATCAATGAAGCGCCAAAGCTTCCATCAAGCGGTGCCTACCAGAATAGATTTGGTAGCCTGTTGCGTGCTTATAGCCTCGTCGGCTTCAAGCCTGACAGAGATTACCGTTACATTGAGATCAACAGACGATTGCGCAGCCTGCATTCCGACATCGTCCGGGACATCATCGCCGGGGTCGAAGCCGTTGGCGGAGACGTCGTTCAAAGCCACAATGCAGATATTCTCATCATCAACGACGAGTTCACCGTTTCCATTGTCATCGCACGCTGCATGCAAACAGGCGCAGGCGCGTATCGCTGGAACATTCGACTGAACACCGGTCAGCTCCCCGACATGTCCATCGTCGTCAGGATGTGGTCTTCCCCCACTGAAGTGGTCCTCCGCTATGTTTAGTAAAACGGAGGAAA
>NZ_JALCBM010000097.1 GCF_028066395.1 Ruegeria sp. | reverse complement strand
ACCCCATGCAACCGGCCCGGCCCCTCCTATTGTGCTGGTGCAGCATGAGTCAATGTTTGATGGTCTGCGAAGGCAGTCCGATGGAAAATTACCGCAGAAATTTAATAATCAACACTGCCACTCTTAATGAGCAGACGGCCTTAAATCCCACTTGACTGGGGCACCCCCAAGAGAACACAACCAATAAAGGAAAGCATTTAGGAAACAACATGTTCTGGTCTCGCCAATTTGTTTCAGACGACATGCGGCAATGGATACTAGAATGTTTCGACTGGTTTGACGAAAAATTCGAACCACCCAGTGGTCCCATCGTCCCCACGAAAGCGTATTTCACCGCATCTGCGGGGACCGACAACGATACTGCCAGACAGGTATTGGCTGACATCAAACGGCATATGAATTTCGATCACCCCGTCGAACTAGAGCCTTTGGATGTCTTGCCTGCCGAATATCGCCATGAATATCAGTCTCTGACCTCCGTCGCAGGCACCTATGAAAAGATCGGAAATTCATCGGTGATCAGATACGACCCGGAACAGATGAACAAACCCATACAGTTCATCAATTTGATGGCACACGAACTGATGCATGCACGTCTGGACGATGTTGTGGCAGAGGTGCCTGGGGGCGAAGAAGCGCACGAACTCGCCACCGATCTTGGCTGCATCATCGCCGGGTTCGGTGTTTTTCAGCTACAGGCCGCAGATGACGCCGGTTGGTTTGGCTACATGACACAGCAATCCCGGGCCTTTGCTTTGGCTGTCTTCCTTCACCGGCGTGGGCTGGAACTGGACACGGTTTCACCGTTTCTGTCCCCAAGATGCAAAAGGCTTGTGTCCAAAGCGATGAAGGCTCTGTGAAGGGCGCGCTGCAAACAATCGGTTGAACCTGCCTTCACCCCCTCATATCGTGCGCTTCCAAAGCACGCTATGCAGGACCAAGATACATGACCGAGCAAATCCCCCATCCCATGTCCCCGCAGGATTGCCTTGTGGCGATCATGGTTGCGGTGTCGGCCTCGGACGAAACCATCCGCACCGCCGAATTGGTCAAGATCGAAGGCGCGGTGAACATGCTGCCGGTGTTTGCCGGGTATGACATCGACCGCACCCGCCGCGTGTCGCAGATCGTGTTCGACCTGTTCGAACAAGAGGATGGCCTGGACGCGCTGTTCGGTCTGATCCGCGACAACCTGCCGGAACGCCTGAACGAAACCGCCTATGCGCTGGCCTGTGACGTGGCCGCCGCCGATGGCTCACTGGCGGAATCCGAGCTGCGCCTGCTGGAAGAAATCCGCTACGAGCTGAACATCGATCGCCTGCATGCCGCCGCCATCGAACGCGGCGCGCGGGCGCGGCATACCGTCTGACGGCATCAACTTCCGTACAGCGCGCCCCATCTCTCGATCAGGGCGCGTTGCAGTTTGCGCGATCTCCGGTTCCAGCTGCGCGCGCCGTCCGGGCGCTCTCGGAACGCGCGCGGGATGGTGGCACGATGGGCCACGTCTGCGGTGAAGATGGCAAAGGCCAGTTCCGCCCCGCCCGCCGTGGTCAGAAACCCACCCAGACCCGAGACAAAATTCAGCGTACCCGTTTTGGCATCCACCTTGACAGGATGGTTCTTGACCGGGTTTCCATTGCGATCCGTCAGGGTGAAGGGTTTCAACAACGGCCTCAACTCCTCGGAATTGCTCCCCGCTGCCAGAACCGCGACCAGCGCTTCCGGAGCCATACGCGAAGCATCGCCCAACCCCGAATGGTCGACCAGCGCAATTCCTTCGATCCCATACGTCTCCTGCGCCCAGCGGTTCATCTCGGCGGCGGACTCGGCCAGATCACGCGGGGCCACGCCGCGCGCCTTGGTGGCGGCCATGCCGACCATCTCGGCCGTGATGTTGGTCGAATATTTCAGCATCCCGCGCAGAATATCGGTCAACGGATCGCTTTGATGAACGACCAGCGCAGTCCCCTGCGGCGCCTGTCGGGTGATCTGCACCCGGCTCAGCACAATCCCATTCACCCGCGCCAATGTACGGAACACATCCCCCGCATAAAGCGCCGGTTTGCGCACCGGCAACCACCGCGCGCCACCGTTGCCCAAGGCCCCTTTGGCCACCGACCAACGATCCTGCCGCGCGCTGGGCTGATAGGTGTAGATCGGCAGGTTCCGCGCCTCGACCCGCATCGATGCCATATCGACCGAGGGCGTATAGTTCCGGCTGCGCGCATCCATGGTCACGTCATAGCCGGTGCCATCCCGCTTCCATTCGAAATGCACCCGGTTGAAATTCAGCGCCATACCGCTGATGGCCGGGCTGTATCCCAGATGATCCGGCTGGCCGGGGTCGATGCTGAACACATAGGGCAGCGCACCATCGTAAACCTTGAACGCGCCGCGCACCTCGGTGATCCCGGCCTTGCGCAGATCGGCGGCCATCGCGGCCAAAACATCCGTGTCCACCAGCGGATCACCGCCGCCCACAAGGATCAGATCCCCTTCGAGGATACCGTTCTCGATCACCCCATCGGCCACCAGCTTGGTTTCAAACCGGAAATCCGGCCCCAGAACATCCATTGCATAAAGCGCCGTCAGCGCCTTGGCCACGCTGGCCGGTGGCAGGCCCTGCTGTCCACCCGACGCCTCCAACACCATGCCCGTCTTGACATCGGCCACCGCAAAAACCACCTCGCCCCGCAGTCTGGCGGCCTGCACAAGACGGTCGACACCGGTGACCTGCGCCCCACGCAACTGAGGCCGCAGTGACACCAAAGGGGCCTCGGCCAACCCTGCGGCGGGGATCAGGGACGCCACCCCCCCAAGAAATGCGCGGCGCGAAAAACGATCAACCATAGGTCAAATAAAATCCCAGAGCGTTCCGGCAAACAACCGTTGATTTGGATATAGGGCCCCGGCGTGGCTATTCCCGCAACACCCCGTTGGCCCAATCCCCCCGAAGGCGAATCTCGGTCGAGCTTACATCGACCATCGGCACATTCACGAAACACCACGCCGGGGCCGTCGCCCGCCCCAACAGATGCCGCGCCTGCCCGTCGATCCGATATGGCGCATAGGCCCGCGCCGCCGGAGACATCCTGGCCGAGATCCGATCCCCCGGTCGCGCCACCACGCCCACCGGCACGCTCTCCATGATCTGCCGCCAGTTCTTCCACTTGTGAAACTGCGCCAGATTATCCGCCCCCATCAGCCAGACGAACCGAACCTGAGGGTATAATTTCTGCAACGCTGCCAGAGTATCCGCCGTCGCCCGCGTCCCCGTCAGCGCCTCAATCTGCGTCACCTCGACATTGGGATGCTGCATCACCGCCTCTGCCGCCGCCATCCGCTGCGCCAACGGCGCAGGCCCGCGCGATTTCAACGGATTACCCGGAGACACCAGCCACCACACCCGATCCAGCCCGAAGGCTTTCATCGCCTCGAGCGTCACATGCACATGACCCTGATGCGGCGGATCAAAAGACCCGCCGAACAACCCCACGACCTGCCCGGGCCGCGCATATGGAAGGGCATAACGCTCCATCCCTTGCTGATGTTCAGAACTGGGGGGCGTTGTCAATCAACCGGTTGCACCGGATCGCCCAGAGCAACCCGCCCCGGCCTGACCACCTCGGCACACCATCCCCCATGCCCGCGCACGGCGGAATAGCCACCCTTGCCCAACGCCTCCTCCATCCGGCTGCACGGCGCGCAAATCACGGTAAAGCGCAGAATGGCCTCACCCACCTGCACCTCGCGCCCCTTGAGCGCCGCCAAATTGATCCCCGAAACCACCAGATTGCGCCGCAGGATGTCCGGCGCAATCGGTCCTTCCCCCAGATACGAACCAATCGCCGCCAGATGCTCCCTCTGGATCAGAGTCACCGCCCGTTTGCCCGCACGGCTGCGGTCGCCGTCAAGACCATCGGCTGAGATCATGGCTGTATCCACAATCTCCATCTCAACCCTCCGCTCGGGCCGCAGGCCGATCCAGTCAATATGTCCCGGCTGGGCCCAACCGGAAATGAGGTCTTTCAAGGACATAGCAGGCTCCGAGTTTTCCGCACCTCCCCTCAAATAGCAGTCTGGTCCTTATGTAGGCAGCCGCTAATAGTAACGCTGATTGATTTGTGAATTGGAGCCTGACATGCGCCTGACCATCCCGGAACCCAAAATCAACCTCTACAAGGATGGCTTTGCCGAACACGACAAGCTTTCCCGCAAGACCACTGGAGAAAAGCTTTCGGAACTGGTCGAGCACATCGACGATCCGCTTGTAATCGCACTGGATGGAGCATGGGGCTCTGGCAAATCGTTCTTTCTAAAATGTTGGGTCGGAGAGCACCTGAGGCGAGAGGGGAATACAACACAAACCGTCTATTTTGACGCTTTCAAACACGACTTCTTGGATGACCCGTTAATCGCGCTGACAGGAGCGATTGCCGAGCGGTTCGAGGGCACAGATGACATAGAAGCGCAACATACGTGGAACAAGGCCAAACAAATCGCTCCCGCCCTCGGTCGGACACTTCTACGAACCGGCGTTTCGGTTGCGACCGCTGGCCTTGTTACCACGGCGGATGAACTTACAGATGCCGCCATCAACACCCTTTCTGGTGAACTAGACGGTGCCGTGGCCGAGTTCTGGAAGAGAGAAGATGGAAAGCGTGCCGCAATGGCCGGCTTCCGACAAGCGCTTGTCGGTCTGACTGAGCCAAATGACGAGGGCGTGCCTACACGAAAACTCGTTATCGTGATCGACGAACTGGATCGCTGTCGACCAGAGTTTGCCTTCTCCCTGCTGGAAGTCGTTAAACATTTTTTCAACGTGGACGGAGTTCATTTTGTTCTGGGAGCCAACCTGCGGGAATTGGAGAATAGCGTCCAAACTAGATACGGTGCTAGTGCGAATGCGGCGCGCTACCTGCAAAAATTCGTAACACTGGTTGCCCCGCTGGCGGGTTCGGAACAAACAAATAGGAGTTCGTTGCGCTTTGTCAGGTATTTTGACTACGTTGCGACATCCACGAAGTTGTATGAGACGTGGAAGTATAGCTGGCTACAAGACTATTTGAAACTCATTGATCATCATGTTCACTTAAGCTTGCGTGATATAGAACAGTTGATCCGCGTCGCCCAATTGGCCCCTAGCCCCAGCTTGGCCACCACAGCAGAATTTCATCTGTTTAGTGGGCTCGCTATTCTAAAAGTGATTTCACCAAATGCGATCAGGAAAATCAGAGATCGAACTATAAGTTTTGCGGACGTGACCCGGATCTTCGAAATTCAAGATGAGGCAGGCGAGCACTCCTTCGAACGCGCAGCACACTATGTGTGGCGACTAGCGGTTGGGTTAGACAAGATGGATGTTTCTGCAGTCACAAACCGAGCGACGCATGAGTATTTTGAACAATACAAACCGACGCAGCTAATTCGCGATATCCTCGCGAACAGTTTTGACACCTTCGATCTTACGGATGTTCGGTGATTGCCCCCACCCAAACCATCCGCTATCACACCGCCCAACCCAATTCCCCGACCCAGAGGACGCGACATGGCCGCCTATCAATATGTCTACCACATGCAGGGTGTCTCCAAGACCTATCCCGGTGGCAAGAAGTGCTTTGAAAACATCCACCTGAGCTTTCTGCCCGGCGTGAAAATCGGTGTTGTCGGCGTCAACGGCGCAGGTAAATCGACGCTGATGAAGATCATGGCCGGCCTCGACACCGACTTCACGGGTGAGGCATGGGCCGCCGAGGGCGCCAAGGTCGGCTATCTGCCGCAGGAACCGCAACTGGATGAAAGCCTGACCGTTCGTGAAAACGTCATGCTGGGTGTGGCTGCGAAAAAGGCAAAGGTCGACCGGTTCAACGAAATCGCCATCGAGATGGCAGAGAACTATTCCGACGAACTGATGGAAGAAATGACCGCGCTGCAGGACTCCATCGACTCCGAAAACCTCTGGGACCTCGACAGCCAGATCGACGTCTCGATGGAGGCGCTGCGCTGCCCGCCGGACGATGCCAACATCGCCAACCTCTCAGGTGGTGAGAAACGCCGCGTGGCGCTGTGCAAGCTGCTGCTGGAAGCCCCCGACATGCTGCTGCTTGATGAGCCGACCAACCATCTGGACGCCGAGACCATCGCCTGGCTGCAACAGCACTTGATCGACTACAAGGGCACCATCCTGATCGTCACCCACGACCGTTACTTCCTGGATGACATCACCGGCTGGATTCTGGAACTCGACCGCGGCCGCGGCATTCCTTACGAGGGCAACTACTCCGCATGGCTGGAACAGAAGGCCAAACGGCTGGAACAGGAAGCGCGTGAGGACAAGTCCAAGCAGAAGACCCTGCAGCGAGAACTGGAATGGATGCGTCAGGGCCAGAAGGCCCGTCAGGCCAAATCCAAGGCCCGGATCAACGCCTATAACGAGCTGGCCGAACAGTCCGAGCGCGAAAAGCTGACCCGCGCCCAGATCGTCATCCCCAACGGCCAGCGCCTCGGCGGCAAGGTGATCGAGGTCGAGGGTCTGTCGAAACATATGGGCGACAAGCAACTGATCGAAGGACTGGACTTCGCCCTGCCCCCCGGCGGTATCGTCGGCGTCATCGGGCCCAACGGTGCTGGTAAATCGACCCTGTTCAAGATGCTCACCGGTCAGGAACAGCCTGATGCAGGCACTATCACGCTGGGCGACACGGTCGAGCTGTCTTATGTCGACCAGTCCCGCGACGACCTTGCCGACAACGACACCGTGTGGGAGGCGATCACCGGCGGTGCCGAGATCATCCAACTGGGCGACGCGCAGGTCAATTCCCGCGCCTATTGCTCGTCGTTTAATTTCAAGGGCGGCGACCAGCAGAAGAAGGTCTCGCTGCTATCGGGTGGTGAGCGCAACCGCGTCCACATGGCCCGCCTGCTGAAAGAGGGCGGCAACGTCCTGTTGCTCGACGAACCGACCAACGACCTCGACGTCGAAACCCTGCGCGCACTGGAAGACGCGCTGGTCGATTTCGCCGGTTGCGCCGTGGTCATCTCGCACGACCGCTTCTTCCTCGACCGGATTTGTACGCATATTCTGGCGTTCGAGGGCGATGCGCATGTGGAGTGGTTCGAGGGCAACTTCGAGGATTACGAAGAGGACAAAAAGCGCCGTCTGGGACCGGACGCGCTGGAGCCCAAGCGGTTGAAGCATAAGAAGTTTGCGCGGTGATATTCGCTTGAAATCAGCGTTCTAGGCTCCCATCATGGAAGCCATGAACACTGCCATTCGTCTTGCAAAGTGGTCGCTAGCGGCAATTGGTGTGCTAGCGACCTTCATAGGCTTGTATGAGTATTTTTGGGCCACAAGAACTGCACCCTATCTCAACACGCACATTACGTCCTGTTCCCCCGAACAAATACACGAAGGCTTGGGCAATCGTGAAGCTGAAAGACAAGAACTTCTTCAGTTCTTGAATGACAATGCATGGTCTCTCGTGGTTCTCGACCTCATTATTGATCATGACGGATGCGACCATCCTGATGCGATATATTTTTCTGATGAATTTCCTGACATTGTAGAGTTCGAACTGGGATATGATAAGCGCTATTCTCCAACCCTGGGCACCTATCGAAAGTTCAGAAAAATTGGTGATTTTCATGACAGATCTTGGCATTCAACAATCAGAATCGAGCAAAAGCGTTTCTTTGAAGACGTAGTTGCCAACAGTAGTTTTGGTGACGATCATGGCGCTCACGGTATCGTCGGAGTTTTCTTTGTTTCGAACATGAGTGATGAAGAAGGAACCAACCGCTATGTTCTCGTCCCTGTCCGTTACTCTACGAAAAATGCACTTGTGTTCACTTGCACCGTAGCCATCGAAAGTTCTTTCTATGGACTTAATCGCTTGAGTTCGTATGTGTCCGAATGTTTGCTTTGAAACAGCAAGTAGGCCGGGCTTCAGCCCGGCAATCCGCACAACTCCGGCGACTTCAACAGTATCCACCATTGAATTGAATCAAAACCAACCGATCAATCCAAGATTCATGGTGGATGCCGGGCTGAAGCCCGGCCTACAAAATTCGGCTTTTTGCCCTACAGCTATCGGAACATGTCCTTGATCACCTCTCCACTCCATTCCGGGTCAACCCGCCCCGCGCGGATATCACGATGAATCGACGAAAACGGCCAATCTGTTGGATGCTCCACCAACCCATGTTTGACCGGATTACCCCAACAATATGCCATATGATTACGGTAATCCGCTTCATCCCGAATGGTATGCTCCCAAAACCGACGTTGCCAAACAGCCGCTTCGCGCTTGTTGGCCCGTAGGCCGGGCTTCAGCCCGGCATATCTGCCTGATGTCACAACGGGTAAGTCTGTCGGCATGGGTGCCGGGCTGAAGCCCGGCCTACCATTTGCCTTGTTCAAACGCCTCGTAAACCTTGCCTTAATCGCGCCCCATCGTGTCGAATAATCCGCGTCACCCGGCGGCAAAGTCCAAACCGCGTGGATATGATCTGGCAACACGACAAACGCATCGCACCAGAAGGGCCTCTCGCTTTGCGTCAAAGCAAAGGCGGCGCGCAAATGTGCCACTTCACGCGTTAGCAAATCGGATGACCGGTCGGCCAGCGATACCGTAAAGAAATACTTCGCACCCGGGATACGCACACGACGGTAGTTGCTCATGCGAGCATCCTGACGCACTCATGGCTACCAAATCGTTAATCAACTCCCCTCTTGCCACACTCCCGCCCCAATGCCATACCCAACCCGCTAACGTTTTTCTATTTCGACCCACTGTCCCCTTCTACGGCGCTCAGTCACTCGATCCGGACGACGACGCCAGGCTGCCGCAACTCCGTGGGCAGCACCAAACAGGAGACAACGGATATGCCCGCAGGCACCGTAAAATGGTTCAACACCACCAAAGGCTACGGCTTTATCGCACCTGAAGATGGCGGCAAAGACATCTTCGTTCACATCTCGGCCGTGGAACGCTCGGGCCTGACCGGTCTGGCCGACAACCAGAAAGTCACGTACGAGCTGCGCTCGGGTCGTGACGGCCGCGAAAGCGCGGACAACATCGAGCTGGCGTAACGCCGGTTAAGGGCAGGGCTCGGCTCTGCCCTTATTTTACGGCCCCGGGTGTGGCCACCAGAAAACATCACGTTTCTGTTATATTTCCTCAAAATTGACCAATTCTGATATCATACTGAATCTAGGTTCATGATTTATTTGGTCATTTGATGAGGTTCGCCATGTTTACCCGCCGCGCATTTCTGGCCACAAGCGCCACGGCCAGTCTGTTGCCTTCGCTGGCCTACGCCAAAAAGGTTCAGGAATATGATCCGACGCCCCAGTTCGTGCGGATCAAAAAGCAGTTTCAGCCGGGTCAGTTGCTGGTCGTACCCCGATCCTTTTACCTCTATTTCGTGACCGAACCGCGCAAGGCGATCCGGTATGGCTGCGGCGTTGGTAAGGCAGGGCTGGAGTTCACCGGCACCGCCACCATCGATGTCAAAAAGGAATGGCCGACCTGGCGCCCCACGAATGAGATGATCGAGCGCGAGCCGATTACCTACGCCAGGTTCAAGGATAACGACTATGTCCAGCCGGGCGGGGGCGACAACCCGCTGGGGGCCCGGGCGCTGTATCTGTTCCAGAACGGGGTCGACACCTATTTCCGCATACACGGCACGACTCAGCCGCAGACCATCGGGCGGGCGGCATCAAACGGCTGTATCCGCATGCTGAACGAGCATGTGATCGACCTGTATCAGCGAGTGCCCATCGGCACCGTGGTCTCCGTCGTCTGAGATCAGTCCGAGGCCTGCTCGACCAGTTCCAGCACATGCGGGCCCAGCGCATCGATAATCACCGTGACGCCGAATTTGTTGGGGTGGATACCGTCCGATTGCATGAACTGCTGCGCGACCCTCGGGTCATCACCCACCCCGAACCCTTCGAAAAAGTTCGGGGCGTAGAGCGTCTGGTACTGCGCCGCCAGATCAGGATAGATCGCATCAAACGCCTGCTTATAAGCAACGCCATAGTTCCCCGGCGCGGGCAGCCCAACCAGCAGGACATCCACATCCGCCGCCTCGGCCACGCCAAGGATATGATCCAGATTGGCCCGCGACACCGCCGGGTCGAGGCCGCGCAACAGATCATTGCCACCCAGCGCCACGATCATGCCGTCGACATCCGAGGTCAGCGTCCATTCCACCCGTGCCGCGCCGCCCGCCGTGGTATCCCCCGACACGCCCGCATTGATCAGCCGCACATCAGCGCCCTGATCCTGCAACCAGCGCTCCAGCTGCGGAACAAACCCGTTCTGCGGGGCCAGCCCATAGCCCTGCGTCAGCGAGTCCCCAAAGGCTGCGATCACCACCGGCTCGGCTGTGGCCGCAAAACCGCAACTGATAAAAACACAGGCCGCCAGAACCTTGCGGATTTTTCCTGCTGCGCCATATGCCAATGAACGGCCCTCCTTATGGAACCACGAATGACAACACCTGTTCTGATGCTTAAAGATGCCGCTTTGTCGCTGGATGGCAATGCCGGGCGCGTCGATATTCTGCACGACATCTCTCTGACCGTGCGTCAGGGCGAGACGCTGGGGCTGGTCGGCCCGTCCGGGTCGGGCAAATCCTCGCTGTTGATGCTGATGGGCGGTCTGGAACAGGCAACCGGCGGAACCGTGGCCGCTCTGGGTCAGGACCTGACCGGGATGGATGAGGACGCGCTGGCCCGATTCCGGCGCGACGCGATGGGTGTGGTGTTTCAGAATTTTCACCTGATCCCGACCATGACGGCGCTGGAAAACGTGGCCACACCGTTGGAACTGGCCGGGCACAAGGACGCATTCACCCGCGCCGCGCAGGAATTGGAGGCCGTAGGCCTCTCGCATCGGCGCGATCACTATCCCGCGCAATTGTCGGGGGGTGAGCAGCAGCGTGTTGCGCTGGCCCGCGCCTCGGCCCCGCGTCCGCAGATTCTGCTGGCGGATGAACCCACCGGCAATCTGGATGAGGCAAACGGCGCGGCTATTGTCGATCTGCTGTTCGGTCTACGCGACCGGCATGGCGCGACGCTGGTGCTGGTCACCCACAGCCACACGCTCGCGCAGAAATGCGACCGCGTGGTCCGGCTGCGCGATGGCCGTATCGATCAGGACGCCACCCAAGAGGCTGCAGAATGAGCCTGCGCCTTGCCGGGCGCATGGCCCGCCGGGAACTGCGCGGCGGCTTGCAGGGTTTTCGTGTATTTCTGGCCTGCCTCGCGCTGGGGGTTGCGGCGATTGCGGCGGTGGGTTCCGTCCGTTCCGCCATCGAGGCCGGACTGGCGCAGGAAGGCGCTGCGCTGCTGGGTGGCGACGCGGAACTGGAATTCACCTATCGCTTTGCCGAGGATCACGAGCGCGCCTGGATGGACGACGCGTCGCTAGCCGTGTCCGAAATCGTCGACTTCCGTTCGATGGCCGTCGCCGGTCAGGACGACCGCGCGCTGACACAGATCAAAGCGGTGGATGACGCCTATCCCCTGATCGGAACCGCCATATTGCAACCCGACATTCCTCTGGCGCAGGCTTTGGGCGGGACAGGTGACCTGCCCGGCGCGGTCATGGACCCGACCCTGATCGACCGCCTT
>NZ_JALCBM010000096.1:10394-11650 GCF_028066395.1 Ruegeria sp. | reverse complement strand
GATCAACTTCGCGCGCAGATGCAGGGGCGTATTCCAGAACCCACTTGCGGGTCTTGGCCATCCCCGAGGTCATCGCATTTCGCGAAGGCTGGTAAATCCGTGCGCGCATGTCGCCTCTCCGTACTCACTTGGCTGGGTTTGTTTATGCGTCAGAGCGCACGCGGGGACAAGATGGCAATTGTCGCGGATACGACCGGACGCCTGATGCCAGAACCTGTCATCAATGCCCCGTATAGCTGTGCCCATGATGACAAGCTGCAGAACCATAGGGCCAAATCACAGTTGGATTCGCCATTGCAGCCCGTCAAAAACCGATCAGCCCTTGCAGATGGACAAAATAAGAACAAATGTAGGGGCCTGACCCGGAGCCTGTCCATGCCCTACGCCCATTCCGACAAGACCCAACTGACCGCCGAAGACGTCCGCGCGCGCCTGAAACTTGAGGGCGGCAAACAGTTCGTGATGCATACCGAGTTTGCCCCTGCCGGTGACCAACCAACCGCGATCACCGAACTCGCGGGCGGCGTCAACGATGGCGAACGCGATCAGGTTCTGTTGGGCGCGACCGGCACGGGCAAGACCTTCACCATGGCCAAGGTGATCGAGGAAACCCAGCGCCCTGCCATCATTCTGGCACCCAACAAGACGCTGGCGGCGCAGCTTTACGGAGAGTTCAAGGGCTTCTTCCCCGAGAACTCGGTCGAATACTTCGTGTCCTATTACGACTATTACCAGCCCGAGGCTTATGTGCCGCGCAGCGACACCTATATCGAGAAAGAATCGCAGATCAACGAACAGATCGACCGGATGCGCCACTCGGCAACGCGGGCGCTGTTGGAGCGGGATGACGTGATCATCGTCGCCTCGGTGTCGTGCATCTACGGTATCGGCTCGGTCGAGACCTACGGGGCGATGACACAGGACCTGAAGGTGGGCCACGAGTATGACCAGCGGCAGGTGATGGCCGATCTGGTGGCCCAGCAGTATCGCCGCAATGATCAGGCGTTTCAGCGCGGCTCGTTTCGGGTGCGCGGCGATTCACTGGAGGTCTGGCCCGCCCACCTCGAAGACCGCGCCTGGAAACTGTCCTTCTTCGGCGAAGAACTGGAACAGATCACCGAATTCGACCCGCTGACCGGCGAAAAGACCGGCACGATGGAGCACATCCGGGTCTATGCAAATTCGCACTACGTGACGCCGAAACCAACGATGCAGCAGGCGATCATCGGCATCAAAAAGGAACTCCGCATCCGGCT
>NZ_JALCBM010000096.1:0-10294 GCF_028066395.1 Ruegeria sp. | reverse complement strand
TTCACGCTGGCCGAACACGGGTTCCGCCTGCCGTCCTGCATGGACAACCGCCCCCTCAAGTTCGAGGAATGGGACGCCATGCGCCCGCAATCCGTCTTTGTCTCAGCGACGCCTGCGAAGTGGGAGATCGAGCAAACCGGCGGCGTCTTCACCGAACAGGTGATCCGCCCCACCGGCCTGCTGGACCCCGAGGTCGAAATCCGCCCGGTATCCATGCAGGTGGACGACCTGCTGGACGAGGTGCGCAAGGTCGCCGCCAATGGCTACCGTACGCTGGTCACAACGCTGACCAAACGCATGGCCGAGGACCTGACCGAATACCTGCACGAACAGGGCATCAAGGTGCGCTACATGCATTCGGACATCGACACGCTGGAACGCATCGAAATCCTGCGCGACCTGCGGTTGGGGGCGTTTGACGTGCTGGTCGGCATCAACCTGCTGCGCGAGGGGCTCGACATTCCCGAATGCGGGCTGGTCGCCATTCTGGACGCGGATAAAGAGGGCTTTTTGCGCTCCGAAACCTCTCTGGTGCAAACCATCGGCCGCGCCGCGCGCAACGCCGATGGCCGGGTGATCATGTATGCCGACAAGATCACCGGCAGCATGGAGCGCGCGCTCAATGAGACCAACCGCCGCCGCGCCAAGCAGATCGCCTACAACGAAGAACACGGCATCACGCCGGAGACGGTGAAAAAGAATGTCGAGGACGTTCTGGCCGGGCTTTATGAGGGCGACGTCGACATGAACCGCGTCACCGCCACCATCGACAAACCGATGCACGGCGCGAACCTTGAGGCCCATCTGGACGGGTTGCGCGATCAGATGCGCAAAGCCGCCGAGAACCTGGAATTCGAAGAGGCCGCCAACATCCGGGATGAGATCAAACGTCTGGAAGCGGTTGATCTGGCGGTGGCCGACGACCCCATGGCGCGCCAATGGGCGGTCGAGAAAGCCTCGGAAGACGCGGTGAAATCGCGCGGACGGTCAACGGCTGGCAGGCCGGGGCAGCGGGGTGGGAATGTGAAGCGGCGGAAAAGATAATTTACCGGATTCCCCTGTAGCGAATTCCGAGCTAGATAACCTACAGGAGGACACTGATGCCGCTTGACCACGCGATACTAGGACAAGGTGTTTATACACCAAGGGAAGCAGCACGATTGGTTGGAGCCAATGTGCAGCAAGTCCTGCGTTGGACACGCGGCAGTGGACCACACCTACCACTTTGGAATGCACATTATCAGTTCTTGGATGATGACATTAACGAGATAAGTTTCTTGGATTTGATTGAAGTTCGTGTCGTTGCGGCGATGCGAAACGCAAATATATCTCTACAGTCTATCAGGTTCGCAATTTCGTTTGCCCAAGACAAGTTTGGCATTGAGAGACCGTTGGCGTCTCAATCATTCAAAACTGATGGCTCCGAGATCCTTATGGAAGCAATTGAAAACGACGGGGAATACGTAAGTCTTTCGAAAAAAAGACCCGGTCAAAAGGTCTTTAAGGACATCATTTCACAGTCCCTAAATGATCTCGAGTACGACGGAGAAGTGGTAGCAAGGTGGCGACCGCGAAATCACGCCGATGTAGTCTTGGACCCTACGCGTCATTTTGGTGATCCAATTTTAGATGAATTCGGAATTTCGACAGGCACAATCTACAAGGAATATGTTGAGTTTAACGACACAGGTTATCTTTCAAAGATTTATGAAGTGCCGGAAAAACTAATTCGAAAGTGCATTAAGTTCGAGCGCAGTTTAGACGAGGCAAATGGTTAAGGTACTTTTTGACCATAACATGCCACCTTGCATTGCTCGGTCGCTTCATGAACTGATCAAAGTTGACAGTCATGAGGCCTTCGCACTGCGGGATGTTTTTCCGAAGAACATTTCTGACATTGACTACTTCAATAGACTTGGCAGCGATTGGATTGTCGTTTCAAAAGACCTTCAAAACAGTAAAAAGAAAGCCGAAAGAGCCGCTATTTTGAGAAACAATGTCGTAGCATTTTACCTCGCCCCATCGCTGCAAAAGAGAAAGGTCGGAGAGCAGGCCGCTGCAATTTTGTGGCACTGGGATAAAGTCCTACTGCAAAGATCCACGGTAAAAAGCGGACTGTTTCAACTACCTGAGAACAGGTCGAAGTTTAGAACTTTATAAAATCCGTCTTCAGCAAGCGTAAGAAGGGTGCTCGCACCCATCTTGCCCACTCGCCACGCAATGATGGGTAAAATCACCCATCCTACTTCGACCACATCAACTATCCGGAAGATCAAACGAATTCAGCTCGGTGCCTTGCTCTGGCGTGCGATGACTTGCTTGGGGCTGACTGTCGTTGGCTAGGGCTTGCTGTTGCTGGCGCGAGGCTGGCTTTTGCTTGCTGTGGCTTACGATGGCTTGCGAGCTGCTGGGTTCCTGTGAACTCGTTATGAGCCGGGTATATGAAGCACCAGATGGATGTCAATTAAAAATGCAATAAAAACAATTAGTTGATAAGTTTTGTCGGGTATCATGGTCTGATAAGAAAACTCAGAATTCTACGACCCCAAAATACGGGCGGGGATAACCCCGCCCGATCATTCACCCCTTATCCCAATGCGCAACCACGTCATATCCAACCGGTGTCGGCGGCCCTTCCATGAACTCGGCGAAATGGCCCCACAGCTCAGCCACTTTGGGCGCATTCGCGTTCGAGGTCTCCTCGCTCTCGACAACCGAGATCACATAGCCCGACCCATCCTCGTTCATCACATTGGTAAAGCAATGTATGCCGGGCATCCCCATGATTTGGGATTTCAATTCATTCATTTTCGCCGTCGCCGCCTCACGCGTGCCGGGCTTCATTTTGTATTGTGTAATACGTGCAAACATAAATTTACTCCCTCGTCTGGCGAAATTGCCATACGGCGCGACCAGAGCAGCCCCGCCGCGCGCAGCTTAGCACGACAATCGGGAATCTCATATTGACACGGCGTGTTTGCATCACTTTCAACCAGACGCATCATCCTGACCCTGCAAACAGAACCTCAAGGTTGCAATCCACGGTGAAACTGGAAAACATCCCGCTCAGAAATTTAGACCGGAGACCATAGATTTGCCGATTATCATGCTCATCCTGACCGCAGTTGGCGGTGCGATTTGGTGGTGGATACGCAACAACCCGAGAGAGGCGCTTAACACCGCCCATGATGTCGCCACCACGATCCAGAATGCTCCGCGTAAACTGGCGTTCCGCAGGGTCGCCAATGCCCATCCTGTCGAAGGTATTGATGACACACGCATCGCGATTTGCGCCATCGCGCAATCTTTCATCGAACTCGATGATTTGCCGACTGCCGAACAGCGGCAGAAACTGCATGTTCTATTGCGGACAAGGCTAAAATGCTTGGAAGAAGAAGCGCATGAGATGGAGGTTCTGGGGCGCTGGCTCATGACCCAATGCAATGGCCCACGCGATGCCGTGCCGCGTCTGGGGCGGCGTTTGAGGAAGATTGATGGGGGTCAGTCGTGGAACCAGTTGCAGGATATTTTGATGCCGCTGGCTGGTGAGCAGTTGTCCCGATCGCAGATCAGCGCCATCGAGGATCTCAGAACCGCATTGCGGGTGAGACCCGGCACCTAGGGGCGAATGAACTTCGCGCCGCCCACCGTGCGTTGGGGCGCAGGTTGCACGGGTTCTGCCCGTTGGGTGCCCTTTTGCACGAAACTGCCGCACGTCACCCCGTTGCCGTCCGGGTCGTTGCGGGGGTGATACCCCGGGTCGCCCTTGCGAAACGGGCCGAAGCCCATGGCCTGAACCACGTCACATCCGCCCAGCGCGATCAAATGGATGATCGCCTCATCACGTTCATAATCCGTCACCCTCAGATAGACGCCAACCGCGATGATCGCAGTGGTCGCGGGCAAGGCCAGCACCATCAAAAGGATGCGCACCGGGGACAACGCCCGCCTGCGCAGAGCGTCCGCACGGCGATGACGCCGGGCGTTGCGCCGCGTCATCTGCTTGTCTTCAGATTGCGAGTCCTTATCCGTCATCTCAGACGGGTTAGCAGCCATATGTGGCAAAGCCATGGCCGTTCGTCATATTGCCACCTGTTTCGGCACCATATGACGCTGTGATCAGCGCACCACATGCACCGCACATTTGGCGTGGCGGACGACATGGGTTGCCGTCGATCCCAGCAGCAGATCCTGCATCCCTGGCCGGTGCGAGGCCATGATGATCAGGTCCGGCTTGTTGGCCTCGGTCCAGTCCAGAATCGTGCGCCCGGAATGCCCCTCGATCACCACCCCTTGAGCATTGGGAATCTGGGCTGCCAGAGTGTCCAGTTCCACCTGGATGGCCTTGCGGGTCTCGGACAGGTATTCGGCCGGCATATAGGAAATCGCATAGTCCGGGATATGTTCGACCACATGCAACAGCGTGACTTGCGCATCCGGCGTGGCCAGAACCTGCGCCAGTTTCAGCGGTGCCGAGGTGTCCCGTTCGGGGTCAAAGGAAATTGGAACAAGAATGTTGTGATACATGGCTCACACCTCCATCAATTCACCTCTCACATTGTTCTCATCCGGGGCACACGGCTTTGATCCAGGTCAGGATTCCCCAAATGTTTCCGCAACATCATACATGACCGGTTCAAAGCTTTTGCACAGCTCATTGATCCGCCGGTTGCGTTCGCGCATTTCAGGGGTGCGCAGCATGGCCAGAAAATCCTCGCGCCGCTCCCATTGCGAGTAATTGGCAATCCGGGTCTGCGCATCGTTGACATGCAACCCGGCGGCGATAAACCCCGGCTGTTTCGAGATGAACGAGGAGAAAGCATCCGTCAGCGCCTCCAGAAGGTCCTGACAGGTTCCCGGGGTCATCTCGAAGGTTGTGATAACGGTCTGGCTGCTGCTGTTTTTGGAAATCTTTGGCATCTGGCTACTCCTTTGCTGATCCAAGCCTAACACAGCTTTTGGAAACGCCACCTGTTTCCTTGGCGATTTCAACGGCGTCTGCGCAAATTCTTTCCAAGAAATGAACAGGAAGCTAACCAAGCGTTAACCATGCTTGCCGATGCTGCCCGCATGAGACGTCTGGCCCTGACCCTGCTGTTATGCCTGCTGTCCGGGCCTGTCTGGCCCGGCGCCTGGCTGCGTGAAAAGGATACGGCTTTCACCGCCGCCTCGGTCACGGCCTTTCAGGAGGCGGACGGCACCTTCAAATACAAAAGCTCGATTTACTCAGAATGGGGTTTTCGGCAGCGACTGACGCTTGGGCTCGATGCAGAAGAACATCAGGATCTTTACGGGCACGCCCTGATCTTTGCCCGGTTTCCCCTTGCCGATTTCGGATCATCGGGCCGGTTTGCGGCGGAAATCGGTGCGGGTGCACATCACCGGGGGCTCGACGCCTGGGCGCTTTACAAGGCCACCCTGTCTTACGGAAAAGGCATTCAGACCGGATGGGGCGGCGGTTGGATCGCGGTCGATACGGCGCTGGAATATCGCACCCATGATGCGCTGATCCGCAAGCTGGATTTTACAGCCGGGTTGTCCTCGGGGCGGCGCATCGATCCGTTGATCCAGATCGAGACATCCTATACATCGGGCCGCCCGTTTTACTGGAGCGCACGGCCCTCGCTGATGTATCGCCCGAAATCCGGCAAGATCACCTGGGTTCTGGGGGTAGAACGCAATGCCGTGCAAGAAAACACCGGCATCAAATTCGCATTGTGGAGCACGTATTGACGCGCTGGCCGCCCCAACGGCCAGCGCGATTGGATCAGTTCTCGACCCGCATCGTCACCCAGGCCGAACCCTTCAGCGACTCGCCCCAGCGCAGGCGAATTGCATCCTGATTGGTTCCCTGCCGCACCTCGGCGTAGGGCGCGGTGTAGCGGGTGGTGTTCAGTACTGTCCTCAGCGGCCCGAAAGCCACAACCGCATCACAGGCCCGCGCTTTGCCGCCAAAGGGCAATTGCCCCTGCGACCCCACTGTCCAGGCTGACGATGCCGAATTCTGGGTATGGCGCACCCGCAGCGGGTTCTGCGTATGGGCGCCAATCCCGTGATAGGTGTTGTTCTGGAAGGTGACGTTGACATAACGCTCGTTATTGAGGTCCGCGAAGGTTGTATCCACCCGCTCGACCCGGTCGATATTGGTCGCGTTCACGCGGAATTTGTTCCCGGTCACCGTCAGCCCGTTCAGGAAATGACCGCTGCCATAGGGGCGGATCACGAAATAGCTGAACCAGGGGGCAACGTTGCTGGAATAAAAGATGTTGTCGGTGACACTCAGCGCGCTGAACGAATAGCCAGCGGTGAAATCCGGCGACGGGTCGCGTTCATTGGTCCATTGGATGAAACAATTGTCCACATAATTCTCGGCGATGGACGAACTGTTATAGCCGCCGATCATCACCAACCCCGCATTGCGCACGCCATTGGGCACGCTGTCGCCCTGAAAAAAATGGTTGCCCAGCACAAGGTTGTTGTCCCCGCCCACAACGGCAAAGTGATGGAACCGGGTGGCACGGTTATGGCGCAACTTGATGTCATTGGCGTTGGAATTCACCGCGATGGAACTGCGCTGCGACACATCCAGCCCCTCTTCCGAGGACAGGAACTGACAGCCATCAATCAGCATCCCCTGACAGCCCGCCCCGATCGAGGTCACGCCGCGATCCAGCGGGCGGCTGATGAAACAGTTCTTCAGCACAAAAGTGTTGCCCGCCGGGGCCAGACGAATGGCGCTGCAGCGGGTGTTGCACTGAAACTCGATATCTTCCATGCCGAATTTCTGCACCGAGCTGAAGCCGCTGAAATCCAGCAGGTATTTGAACGCGGTGAACGTAAAGCTTTGCGTTCCCGCCGCATCATAGATCGGCGCGTTCAGCGTGATCTCGCCCGCCGCGTCATCCTTGGACCGCACATAGGTTTCGCGCCCGACCCCGCTGCCGGTGATCAGTGATCCGACGGGAATATTCGCCACATTCGCCACATTGGTCAGCTTGTAGGGGTCAATAGGATCATAGGTCGCGACCGAGGTGAAGGTCTCGGTATCCCAGGCCGAGCTGCTTTTAACATCGAACTGCCCGTTGCGGATCACCCGGCGGGTGGCATAGCTGGTGCGATTGGGAACGGCTGCCTGCATGTCGATCGGCTCAGAGACCGCAACCTTGCGCCCGCCCATATCCAGCGATTCATGGTCCGAATTGTTCAGCAATGCCTGAAACGCCTTTTTGAACGCCAGCGCCTCGTCCCCGAAGGCCGAGATATAGGTCGGCAGATCGAAGTTCTTGGTCAACAACAGCATCCGGTCATCCGGCATCGTCACCGTGCCGTCGAACGTGACCTCAGACGCCAGGCTGGTGTTCTGGTTCAGCAGAAACTGACCCTCTGGCACGTACACCCGCCGACCATTCGCGGCCTGATCCGCCGCCTCGAACGCTGCGGCGTCATCGGCTACGCCATCGCCGATCGCACCGAAATCGCGCACGTCCACAAGGCCGATCATGTCGCGCAAAAAGACCGAGGTGATATCGGTGATCTCGATATCATCAACCCGCACGACGGCGCCGTTCGGGCCCTCGATATCCAGCCCGAAATGGCCATAAAGGGCGGTGGGACCCCAGGACATGTCAACGCCATCCCGACGTCCTGTGCCGATGATGGCAGTGATTTCCTCAACCGTGCCGTAACCTGTCAGTTGGGTCGCCGGTCCCTGTTCGACCACACCGCTGACATGCGCGTCACCCGCACCGCCTGCCCAACCTGCGATACGCACAGATGGCAGCGGGCCGCTGATCGCCTTGACCCGCGCCTTGACCTGAAGATAGCAGCCCGGCAGCAAAATCGTCTGACCCATATAACGCAGTTGTTGCGTGACGTTGGTTTTGAAAATCTCAAGACAGCCACCAAAATCCGCGTCTGCTGGCACAAAAACGCCCGAACCTGACCCATCATAGGTGGGCGATCCGGGCGTTCCATCGCCACTGGACCAGACACCCAGCCCATCCGCGAATGCAGGTGGCATGAACACGATGCCGTCGGTGATTGCCTTGTTCATAGAAATCCCTTTCCCAATCGCGCCCAGAACGCGCGCCAAAACCCAGGGCCCGGGCCATTGCCCAAGCGCGAAGGACTGAGTACCGAAAAGGGATTAACCGCCGCTCATCTCACCGTGACGGTGGTGTTGCCTCAGACCGCGGGGTCGGAATTGCCCAGCAGCTGCACGCCGTTGATTTTCCAGCCGTCGTTCTGGCGCACCATCTGATAGTCCAGAATATAGATGCGCCCGTTACCATCCACGATCATGACTTTCTGCCATAGCGCACCCGCGACCTCGCGCAGTTCCAGAAACCGCACATCCGCAGGCCGCCAGACCATCGGATAGCCATTGCGCACCATCGTACCGAAATTCTCGGGCGTGCCGAACAAGGTCTGAATATTGGGGCTGGCAAAGGTAAAGGCGGTGGCAAAATCATCCGCCTTGAAAGCTTGTATCTGCGCCGCGATATTGGCCTCGATCTCGGCGTGTTGGGCGAACGCACCCTGCGCCAGACCGGCGCACAGGGACAGGGCAAGCAGTAAACGACGCATGGGGCCACCTCCTGAACGAAGGATAGCCCCATGTGGTATCAGGTCAAATCAGACCAGCTCTCCGGCCAGCGCCTTGTCGATCAACGCAATGGTCTCGGCCACACCATAAAGCGCGATGAACCCACCGAACCGAGGGCCCTGCGAGGCCCCCAGCAGCACCTCATACAGCGCCGTGAACCAGCCGCGCATCGGATCGAACCGCTCACGCCCGATGGAATAGACCACCGACTGCAGCGCCTCATCCTCAATCGGCCCGTCATAGGTTTCAAGCGCGGCTTTCAACGCCTCCAGCGCCTCACGCTCCTGATCGGTCGGGGCACGGTGCTGGCGGGTCGGTTTCACGAAATCGTTGAAGTACCGCACCGCAAACCCGGCGGCCTGATCAAGATCGGGATGGCTCTCCGCCGTCGCCTCGGGCGCATAGCGACGGATGAAACCCCACAGCGCCTCTTTATCTTCGGCACCCGAAACCGAGGCCAGATTCAGCAACATCGCAAAGGGAACCATCAGGGTGGATTCAGGAACGTCGCCGCCATGGATATGCCAGACCGGATTGTTCAACTGCGCCTTCAGCTCCTGCCCGGGATAGGCCCGCAACTGCTGGTGATACTCATCATAAGCTTTCGGGATCACATCGAAATGCATCCGCTTGGCCGTTTTGGGCTTTTGATACATGAAGTAAGCCAGCGACTCGGTCGGCGCATAGGTCAGCCATTCATCGATCGACACACCATTGCCGGACGACTTGGAAATCTTCTGTCCATTTTCGTCCAGAAACAGCTCATAACTGAAATGTTCCGGTGCACGGCCCCCCAACGCCCGGCAGATCGCGTCATAGATCTTTTCGTTGGTGGCATGTTCCTTGCCATACATCTCAAAATCAACGCCCAGCGCGGCCCAGCGCGCGCCGAAATCCGGCTTCCACTGCAGCTTTACGTTGCCGCCCGTCACCGGCAGCGTCCATTCCTTGCCGTCCTCGTCATCGAAGGTGACCGTATAGGTCTCGGCGCAGACCTTTTTCATCGGCACATACAGAACCCGGCCGGTTTCGGGATGGATCGGCAGGAAGATCGAATAGGTCTGCTGACGTTCCTCGCGCAGGCTTTTCAGCATGATCGCCATGATGTCGTCATAGCGCTCGACCGCACGCTTCAGGATTTCATCAAACTGCCCCGAGCGATAAAAATCGCGCGCCGAATAGAATTCGTATTCAAACCCGAACGTATCCAGAAACCGGCGCAACATCGCATTGTTGTATTCGCCAAAGCTGGGGTATTCGCCAAACGGATCAGGCACCGATGTCAGCGGACATTGCAGATAATCCTGCAACGCCTCGGGGTTCGGCACATTGCTGGGCACCTTGCGCATGCCGTCCAGATCGTCCGAGAAACAGATCAGCTTGGTCGGGATGTCCGAGATCGCCTCGAACGCGCGCATGACCATCGTGGTCCGCGCCACCTCACCAAACGTGCCGATATGCGGCAGGCCCGAGGGGCCATAGCCGGTCTCGAACAGCACATACCCCTTTTCCGGAGCACCCTGTCTGTAGCGTTTGAGCACCCGCCGCGCCTCTTCAAAAGGCCAGGCCTTGGACGCCATCGCGGTTTCACGCAGTTCAGACATTGATTTGCTCCATCAGGATAGGTGCCGATCACCCCATGCAACCGGCCCGGCCCCTCCTATTGTGCTGGTGCAGCATGAGTCAATG
>NZ_JALCBM010000095.1:11748-11945 GCF_028066395.1 Ruegeria sp. | reverse complement strand
GCGACGTCGACGGCACGGGCAATGTGCTGGACAACGTCATCACCGGCAACGAGGGCGCAAACGTCCTCACCGGCGGTGACGGCAATGATGTTCTTTATGGTGGGACGGGCAGCGGGTTCACATTTAATGCCGCGATCTCGGCCCTTAATGATTTCGGCGCTGGTGCGTCGGCTGGCGGCTGGACGAGCCAGGATACC
>NZ_JALCBM010000095.1:6594-11648 GCF_028066395.1 Ruegeria sp. | reverse complement strand
AACTCATCTACGAAGGGTTTGCGACTAACGTTGGCGGGTGGTCGAGTCAGAACCAGTATCCACGCATGCTGGGGGACGTGAATGGTGACGGCCGGTCGGACATTGTCGGCTTTGGCTCGGGTGGGGCCTATGTGTCGCTGGGTCAGTCGGACGGGACGTTTGCAACTGCGATATTGGGCCTTAATGATTTCGGCGCTGGTGCGTCGGCTGGCGGCTGGACGAGCCAGGATACCTTTCCGCGCATGCTGGGAGATGTGAACGGCGACGGGTTGGATGATATTGTTGCCTTTGGAAGCAACTGGGTGAGTGTTGCGGTGAGCTTGGGGGATGGCACGTTCGCGCCACGAGAACTCATCTACGAAGGGTTTGCGACTAACGTTGGCGGGTGGTCGAGTCAGAACCAATACCCGCGCATGCTGGGGGACGTTAACGGGGATGGCCGTGCGGAGATTATTGGGTTCGGGAACTCGGGTGTTCGGGTTTCTCTTTCAGAGGGCATTGGTGCCGACACGCTGAATGGCGGCACTGGCGACGACCTGATATATGCTGCGGAAGGCTCGGACACGATTGATGGTGGCGAGGGTATCGACACGGTTAACTACACCGGTGCGGCCTCTGGCGGTGTGTTGGTTGATCTCGCGACCGGAGAAGCTCGAGAATCCGACCTGAGCGTCGATACTCTGACAGGTATCGAGAATGTCGCGGGTTCGGCAGGTGACGACACGCTCACTGGCGATGCCAACGCCAACACGCTCGATGGCTCAGCAGGCGATGACACGCTCGACGGCGGGGCCGGCAATGACATTCTGATCGGCAGTGCGGGCAATGACACTTACAAGTTTGGCCTCGGCGGTGGACAGGATGCGATTGCCAACGGTGACGCAGACCCGAACTCAACTGACATTCTTTCATTCGGCAGCAACATCGCTAGCGATGAACTTTGGTTTTCGCGATCTAACGATGATCTTGTCATTTCGTTGCTTGGCACAACGGACCGAGTGACAGTCGGGAACTGGTACGGCGACGACGCTAGCAAGATTGATGAATTTGTTGATGGAGATGGCGAACTATTGAACCGCAGCGAGATCGACCAGCTGGTGAGTGCAATGGCCGGGTTTTCACCCAGTGACGGAACTGGGTCCGGCGGTGTCGAGCCAGGAACCGTGCCACAGGAGGTTCAGCTTGCGATTGACAGCGCGTGGCAGCCGCCATCGGCTTGAGAATAGGTCCGTGGCTGACAGATTCCGATATTTATACCGTGCGCATAAGACAGTTATTCAGTTAGGAGCTCTATCTTTGACATCTGCGTCCGTCCGCTGGCCAATCGATCGCCACAGAGGGCTCGCACCTTTACGCGCCCGTTTCGTGTGCGCTGTGCGTGCACCTGGAACGCAGACAGGTTTGACATGGCCGCAGGGGCACGCGTATGGACTGCGGCTATGGACGAAAGTTCCCCGATATTTACTCAGGTCGATAGACGTTTCTCCACTGCGCCCATGATGGAGTGGGCGCAAAAACTATATCAATCAGATAGTTACGAAGTCGCGTGTGCAATATGTATGCACTCGGGGATCAACGGGAATCGACGCTGGTCCAGTTCCGCCGGGCTGAAGGGCGCGGGCAATATTGGCTGGGTGCAGAGTCTTGAATGTTTTTCGCAAAAGGCTATGTGGATTTTGACCAGAATGTAACTGAGATTGGATAGCCGTTTAGCGAAACGATGTCGGAAGGGAAAACTCCACAACGCCTGTTGACGGTGCCTGTTACTCTTTCGGGCGGCCGATGTCGGCATATTGGGTGGCCTTTTCGTCAATAAGGGCCTTGAACATTTCAACCAGTCGGGTTGCCGCCCCCGACAATGGCCGGTAACGCGGATAAAGAAGCCGCGGTCTTATTATCAGCGGTGGATCGATGTGCCGTGCAATGACATCGGGGCCCTTTTCACTGTACAGCAGGTAGGGCTCGACAATCGCGATACCGG
Organism: Ruegeria sp.; assembly: GCF_028066395.1. GTDB lineage: Bacteria > Pseudomonadota > Alphaproteobacteria > Rhodobacterales > Rhodobacteraceae > Ruegeria. The sequence continues at coordinate 9,667 of NZ_JALCBM010000095.1, read as the reverse complement.
CGCCGTTTTCCACGAGCGAGCAGATCGTACTCGAGGCACTTGCCTCTATCGCCGGTTCGAATGGATATCCCTGCTTTTCAAATGTACGTTTGATCCGATAGCCAAAGGGAGAATCCTGAAAATACGAGATAAGCGGGTAGTCCAGCGTGTCAGCAAGGCCAATCTTGTCACAGGCGCAAAGCGGATGATCCCTCGGCATGATGAGAATGCACTGGCATTCAAGCAAGTCTTCTGCGTTCAGTGTCGGAACGTCCGTCGAGTCTCCGAGCAGTCCGATGTCGACATGCCCTTCCATGACCTTCTCGACGATACTGAGCGAGGGCAGGACCTGCACACTCACCCTGACGTTTGGCATCACGTTCCGGTAATGGCTGATGACCTCCGGTAGCAAGATGTTTGACATGGTCGGGAGCGCGGCGATGGAAACGCGACCGGGACCGGAGTCACGCATATTCAGTGTCATCCGTTCCACAGCGTTCATGGCACCGAATACCTTTTCAACTTCCGGATAGAGCGCGTGCGCTTCCGGTGTTGGATACAAACGGCCCTTGATGCGCTCGAATAGTCGGATACCAAGATCCTCCTCCAGCTGGGATAGAACCTTGCTCACAGCAGGCTGAGAAACATTCAGGCTTTCGGCTGCTTCAGTTGCCGTGCTGCTGGTCATCAGCGCGCCAAAAACCCGGAGATGTCTAAAACTGAGATGCAACATCGATTCCATAACCATTAGTTTGGTTTCTATGAGTAATCGATAATTTTCGTGATGTCATCAGTTCGATAAAGTGCTCCATGAAGCCGTGCTGATTCAGTTGAAAAACGTGCGGCGAGAAAGAGCCAAGTGGATGCATACGCGAGCAGGAAACCTCGGTCACAAGGGAGGACATGATGAACATCCAGACACTCAAATTCGGCATTGTTGGGTTGGCCATGGCTGGCGGTGTCGCGGCAGCCTCAACTGCTCGGGCAGAGACGCTCCGGTTCGCGGCTGCAGGCGAGGCAGCATCACTCGATCCCTATGCGTACTATTTGTCCTTCACGGCGGGTTTTCTGCAAAATGTTTACGAGCCGCTGGTGCGTTACGACAAAAAGCTCAAATTCTCGCCCGCGCTTGCGACAAGTTGGAAAATGACGGCACCGACTACATGGCGCTTCAAGCTGCGTAAAAATGTCAAATTCCACAACGGCAATCCATTTAACGCTGATGATGTGGTGGCGTCGCTGAACCGCGCGCGATCTGACAACTCCCCCTATCAAGTTGCGACTTCAGCGATCAGTCGCGTGGAGAAGGTCGATGACCTCACAGTAGATGTGCACACCGAAGGTCCGTATGCCGTTCTCCTCAATGATCTCACCGGTGTGGTCATGATGGACCGTGAGTGGATGGAGAAGCATGGTGCGCTGCGTGCAGTGAACCCAAAAAAGGGTGAAGAGAGCTATGCAGATACTCACGCAAACGGGACCGGACCGTTTTGGATTGCTTCGCGGCGCCCCGATGTCGAAACAATATTCGAGGTCAACAAGAACTGGTGGGACAAGCGCGAGCACAATCTCGACAAAGTTATCTTCACGCCCATCAAGTCGGCGGCGACGCGGGTTGCGGCTCTTTTGTCTGGCGAAGTCGATCTCATCATGGGAGCGCCGCTGCAAGATCTTAAGCGGATCGAGCAGAGTCCGGATCTCAAGGTCCTGAAAGGCAAAGACCTGCGGGTCATGTTTTTTGGACTCAATCAAGGAGCACCGGAACTCAATTCCAGCTCGGTCAAAGGCAAGAATCCACTTAGCGACGTTCGCGTGCGTGAAGCCCTGTACCTCGCGCTCGATATCGATGCGATAAACAAGAAGATCATGCGTGGCTATGCTTCACCGACCGGGCTTTCGGTTGCCGAGGAGATTCAAGGGTATGATCCCAAACTGGCAGACCGTCCGGGGTCCTATGATCCTGAGGCCGCCAAAAAACTACTTGCGGAAGCAGGATACCCGAACGGGTTTGATGTCGGCCTCGATTGTCCCAACGACCGCTACGTCAACTCCGTGGGCGTGTGTCAGGCGGCGGCGGCAATGTGGGCGAAGGTAGGCGTCAAAACAAACTTCACCGCGCAAACGAAAAGTATCTACTACAAAAAGATGCTGTCTGGAGGGGCGGATATCTACTATCTGGGATGGGCCTCGACCCCCCAACTCGATGCCTATGCCATTCTCAATCTGGTGATGCACAGTAAGGACGGCACTAAGCGCGGAAAATGGAACCCGGGCAAGTACAGCAATGCGCGCCTTGACGAACTGGTCAAAAAAATTGCTGTGGAGGTCAACATGGAGAAACGGCAAAAAATGATCTCCGAGGCGCTCAAAATCCAGAAAGAGGATTTCGGGACCTTGGTCCTGTTTCGCCAACCACTGACCTGGGCTGCAAAGAAGGATGTCGACGCGTTGCAGGCGGCGGACAATAAGATCCGGCTCTGGTGGATTAGAATAAGCGGTTAACGCGGCGTTCGCTTGCCGAATTTTCATATCGGACTGTCGTCGGGGCAACAATGGACGCTCGCAACATTCTGGTGGCAGCCGTGAGTCACGAGACGAACACATTCTCGCCGCTGCCGACCCCATTGGAATCATTCGGACATCTGACGGGTCCACTTTTCGGTCAGGACGCCTACGATCAGTTTCGCGGAACCGGGACGGCTACCGCCGGGTTCATCGATTATGCGGAGTCCATCGGCGCACGCGTGGAGATCCCCATCGTCGCCCGGGCCATGCCGAGCGCTGCTGTCGCAGACACCGCATACGAGGCTATTGCCGGCCATTTGGTGAATGCGGTGCAGGTCGCCGTTACCCAGAACAAGTGCGATGCGCTGTTCCTTGAACTTCATGGCGCAATGGTTACGGAAGCTCTTGATGATGGAGAGGGGGCTTTGCTGCGCCGTATGCGCAACGTTGCTCCCACATTGCCAATCGCGGTCAGTCTGGATTTCCATGCCAATGTGACGGACGCAATGATCGAGGTGCCGACCTCGGTGATTGCGTACAAGACCTATCCCCATTTGGATATGATGGATTGTGCCCGCAGATCCGCCGA
>NZ_JALCBM010000095.1:0-6494 GCF_028066395.1 Ruegeria sp. | reverse complement strand
TTGGATTCAGTTTCTGTTTTGCGCGAAATCCGTCACCAAGGCTTGAAAGACGTGGCTGCCGCGCCAGTCTGTGACCCCGGAGTAGTTCAATCCATGATCGAGCATGGAGTTAGCTCGGAGATAGAAGTTGAACTTGGAGAGAAAATTCCAACACCCGCAATTGCGGACGTGAAACAACCTCTTCGGTTAAGAGGCAGGGTACGCGCAATCTGTCACGAGGACATTATCGTCAGCGGTCCGGTTTTTACCGGCACGCGGTTGAAGATAGGACCTACGGCACTGTTGGAGGCGGACGGCCTGCAAATCGTCGTAACGTCCAATAGGGTAGAACCGTACGATCCGGGCATTTTTCACTGTGTCGGTGTGGACCCACGACAAAAGCGCTTCATCGTGCTGAAGTCCAGAATGCAGTGTAAACCAGCATTCATGCAATTCGCCAAAGGTTACATCGATTGCAACGGTACTGGCGTTTCCACATCAGATTATACGGTCTTCAACTACCGAAAGCTGCGGCGGCCGATATATCCATTCGATTCCAACGCAACTTGGGCACCCAACTGATGTTTAAGGTGGATGTAATCTTGCTTCTTCTCATTTGTTTGACATCCAATCAGATATTGGCCTGACGGTGATGCTTGGGCTGATTTTCCATCGTTTGCTACAGAGCGCCGTCGTCATGCTCGTCGTGGGTCTGATCGCATTTTCGTTGTTCACCTATGTCGGCGATCCCATCAACAATATGGTCGGTGATCAGGTCAGTGAGGAATACCGACAACAGTTGCGCCAGGAACTCGGCCTTGACGATTCCGCCATCGTGCAATTCGGACGGTTCGGTTTGCGGGCTCTGCAGGGAGAATTTGGCGCATCGTACCGCAACGCGGTTCCGGTTTCAAAACTGCTCGCGGAGCGTCTTCCCGCCACGCTTGAACTCGTTACAAGTGCGGCCCTTATTGCATTGGCCCTTGGCATCCCTGCCGGTGTGTTTACCGCCTTGCACCGCAACACGATTTCCGCGCGGGCAATTCAGGTTTTGTCACTGGTCGGAATTTCGCTACCTACTTTTGTGACCGGCATCCTGCTGGTGTTTGTTTTCTCTGTTTGGCTCAACTGGCTGCCGTCATTCGGTCGCGGCACGGTTACGCAGATCGGCTGGTGGAGTACCGGGCTTTTGACGTGGAGCGGCTGGAAAGCGCTCTTACTTCCGTCCATAACGCTTGCCCTATTCCAGCTTACTCTGATCATGCGGCTCGTGCGGGCAGAGATGCTGGAAGTCTTGCGCACGGATTATATCCGTTTCGCCAAGGCGCGGGGTTTGCCTGAGCGGCTGGTAAACTTTCGCCACGCGGTGCGCAATACCCTGGTACCGGTGATTACTATAGCCGGTTTGCAGGTCGGTTCGCTGATCGCTTTTGCCATTATCACCGAAACCGTTTTCCAGTGGCCGGGAATGGGGCTGCTGTTTATTCAAGCGGTGCAGTTCGTCGATATTCCAGTGATGTCAGCCTATCTGGTTCTGGTTGCGTTTCTGTTCGTCATTATCAATCTCGTGGTTGATTTGCTTTATCACATGATCGACCCGCGCATCCGCAGCGAGCTTGGTGGCATCAAGCGGGCGCCGGGAAGATGACGGTTAAAAATGCAGGCACGCCGCAACGGCCACTATCGTCCGTCCTTGCTGAATGGTGGGCTGGAGATGTCCTGTGGAGTTTCCGTCGCACGCCCTATGCGATGGTTTCGGCGCTGGTCGTATTGACGCTGGTTCTGGTGGCATCGTTTGCGGCGGTGACGGCACCGCACAATCCGTATGATCTTGCCACTTTCAATTTGCTGGATAGCGAATTGCCACCCATGTGGTTGCCGGAGGGGCGTGCAGAGTTTCCGCTTGGTACCGACACTCAGGGCCGCGACGTACTGTCCCTAATCATCTATGGCACGCGCTTGTCCCTGTTGGTGGGGTTCGCCAGTGTTTTATTTGCTGTCGTTCTCGGCGTCAGCCTCGGGCTATTGAGCGGCTATTCGGGCGGCTGGCTCGATGCGATCATCATGCGAACCGCTGACGTCAAGCTGAGCTTTCCCGCAATCCTTGTGGCCTTGCTGATAAACGGGATCGCGCGCGGGTTTCTGCCACGTGAGTATCACGAAGCAATCATCATACCGGTGCTGGTGTTTTCGATCGGTATGTCCGGCTGGGTCCACTATGCCCGTACGGTCCGAGGTATCGTCATGGTCGAGCGGGCGAAGGAGTACGTACAGGCGGCAAGGGTGCTGGGTCGAAAGCCTTGGCAGATTGCGGTTCTGCACGTGTTGCCCAACACTCTCAGTCCGGTGTCCGTAATCGCGACCATCAATCTTGCGACCGCAATCCTTATGGAAGCGACGCTGTCGTTCCTCGGCGTGGGCATGCCCCCAACGGAACCATCGCTGGGGACACTTATCAAGGTCGGAAACGAGTACATGTTCTCGGGTATTTGGTGGGTCACTGTCTTTCCTTCGCTCGTGCTGGTCGTTCTCGTGCTTGCCGTCAACCTCTTGGGAGACTGGTTGCGCGACGCCCTGAACCCGAAACTCAACTAATCTGCATCATGACCAAAGCCGGACCATTGTTGGACGTCAATGACCTGACTGTTGAGATTGCGACCCGCCATGGTGCGCTCAGGGTCCTCGATCAGGTGAGTTTGTCTCTTGAGCGGAGTGAGGTCCTCGGAGTCGTCGGCGAATCCGGAGCGGGGAAATCGATGCTGGGAAACGCCATCGCCGGCTTGCTTGAACCGCCGGCGAGTGTGACTGGAGGCGAGGTGGCGCTCAGTGGCCGGCGCATCGACAGCCTTTCTCGTGATGCTGCGCGTCGGGTGCTTGGACGTGAAATCGGCATGGTGTTCCAAGACCCTCTCACCAGTCTTGATCCTCTATTTTCAATTGGCGACCAATTGGAAGAGACAATCCGTGTCCATCTTTCCGTCGGTCCGCGCGAAGCCAGGGACACAGCCGTAAAACTGTTGGAAGAAACGGGTTTGCCGGCAGCGCGGTCGCGGCTCGATGACTATCCCCATCAGTTCTCGGGCGGCATGCGCCAGCGCGTCGTGCTTGCTCTAGCGCTATGCGCAAACCCGCAGCTGGTCATCGCCGACGAGCCAACGACCGCGCTCGATGTATCAATCCAGGCGCAAATCATCCGCCTGTTGCAGCGCATGTGCCTCGATCACGGAACCGCGGTCATCCTCATCACCCATGATATGGGCGTGATTGCCGATGCGTCGGAGCGCGTTGCAGTGATGTATGCCGGCCGGATTGTGGAAATCGGGCCGACCAGCGACGTGATAAGCCGACCGCGTCATCCCTATACGCAGGGGTTGATGGGGGCAATTCCGCCGCTGAAACGACAGCCTCGGCGTTTGGAGCAGATCAACGGGAACATGCCTCGCGCCGACAAGTTGCTGGGCGGGTGTTCGTTTCATCCGCGCTGTCCTCTGGTCTTTGAGAAATGCCGTCACGAGAGCCCGGTTTTGGAAGGCGGGGAAGGTCATGCAAAAGCATGCTGGCTCGATGGTTAGAATGAAAACAGTCAGAGGTTCCAAGAAGGCCGACGGGGAGCCCGTCCTTCAGGTGCAGGATATCGCGCGATTTTTCGACGTTTCTCCGCCCTGGTATCAGCGTCTGGTAAACATGGACTGGACACCGCGCACGCTGCATGCCGTCGATGGCATCGATTTTGAGGTTCCGCGCGGCAAAACGGTCGGGCTTGTTGGTGAATCAGGTTGCGGCAAGTCGACACTGGCGCGTGTGGTGGCGGGACTATACCCGCCTTCACGCGGAACCGTCCGGTTCGATGGTATCGACCTTACCACGGACCCGCATGTGCTCGACTCCCTACAGGTACGTGCACGCATCCAGATGGTGTTTCAGGATCCGTACGCAAGTCTCAATCCACGCTGGCGGGTGGGCAGCATCGTGGCGGAGTCGTTCGTCGTGCATCAGCCGGATATGTCCCGCGCCGAAAGGGACACGCGGGTTATCCGATTGCTGGAGACGGTAGGGCTTGGGCCCGACGCCGCGGGCAAGTATCCGCACCAATTCTCCGGTGGACAGCGGCAGCGTATCTCGCTTGCCCGAGCGCTTGCGACCAACCCAGAATTGTTGATCTGCGACGAGCCGACATCGGCGCTCGACGTATCGGTACAGGCGCAGATTCTCAACCTTATGCGCGGCCTTCAGGAAGAACTGGGTCTGACCTACCTGTTCATCAGTCATGATCTTGCGGTTATCAGGTTTGTCTCGGATTTCGTCGGGGTCATGTATCTCGGTCGGTTGGTCGAGTGGGGCACTGCTGATGCGATTTTCACTGCCCCGCGCCACCCATACACATGCAAGCTGCTCGCCTCGGTGCACGATCTTGAGGGCGCGCGCGATCAGCGAGAAGCGATCGCGGGAGAGGTTGCCAGTCCAATCGACCGGCCAGGTGGCTGCCATTTTCATCCCCGTTGCCCCATAGCAAACACCCGCTGCAAAACGGAAATGCCACCGCTGACGGAAAGCGGCGCCGGCGTGGTTCGGTGTCATGCATACGAGGAAGGACGGCTCGATGAGTTGGAGATCGCCTTGCAGGTCATGGAGCAATAAGGAAGATTAGATGACGCTACACTTTTCGCGAGAGGAGTTCGCTCAACGTCAGGCAGCCGCCAAAAAAGCCATGATAGAGGCCGGTTTGGACGGCATGATCTTCTTTGCGCAGGAGAGTCATTACTATCTGACCGGATACGACACGAGTGGCTATGTCTGGTTTCAGTGTGGCGTGACGACAGCAGGATCAGATCCCTACACCCTGCTCATCCGCATGCCCGACCTTCAAAACGCACGCATAACATCGGTATGCGAAGATATTCGTATTTGGGACGATAACGGCACCAACAATCCAGCACTCGAACTGCGTTCAATCCTTGCCGAAATGGGACTTGAGGGAAAGCGCGTCGGTGTAGAACTGATGACCCACGCCCTTGTCGCGTCAAACTACATCAAGCTCGCTGACGCACTAGAAGGTTTTTGCGAATTGACCGACGCATCAACCTTGGTGCGCGCGCTGCGCTCGGTCAAGTCCAATGCGGAAATCGCCTATGTTCGCAAAGCGGCGGAGATCGCCGATGAAGCGATGGAGGCAATGATTGCCCGAACCGGCCCTGGTGCGTTTGAGGGTGATATTGCGGCCGCGGGCCAAGGTGTCATTCTTCGCGCCGGTGGCGACGTCGCTCCATCAGGACCAACCATTGGTTCAGGGTTCCGCGCGCTATCGGGGCGTGCCTCGACGGGACCAGCAAATCTGTTGGATACTGATCAACTGACGATCGAATTCGCCGCGACCTATCGACGTTACAATGCCTGTCTGATGCGGACGATACTCGTGGGAAAGGTGACACCGCGGCAGCGTGAACTTTACGATGCAGTTCATGGTGCTCTAAGTGAAGCAATTGATGTTGCGCGTCCAGGGAACAGGCTGGGCGATGTGTACGATGCGCATCAGGCGGTGTTTGAGGGCAGGGGCCTTGGACGGTTTCGCCGCCCATCATGCGGTTATTCCCTCGGTGCGACCTACAGACCCACATGGATGGATGTACCGCCTATGATTCAGTCAAGCAACGACATGCCAATAGTCCCAAACATGGTGCTGTTTTTGCACTCGATCGTTATGGATACAGACACGCAACTTGCTATGTCCCTCGGCAGAACAGTTCTAACGACCAGTGAGGATTGTGAAGTGCTGAGTTCTGAGAAACTCGATCTCTTGGCGAAGTAGAAAAAAACTAAAGAAAATCAATAAATTATATTATGATACTTGCCATGTGGTGTCACGCTTAAGCCAACATAGATGAATGCGTTTGAGCTTTAAGGCTAGGAATTGAGCATTTCGATCCATCGCCAGGTCAAACAGTTGTGCTCGTCCATGAAAAAGTTCCACACTGTGATTCTCTTTATGCGAGTCTCGTACGAGCCATCGTCTCGCATTTCTCCCTCATGGATGACGACATGCCTGCGTGGTTCTGCCAAGTTCTCACGAACTGGCTTCCTGTGATCTCAGTTGTTTCGTTCAGATTCATTTAGAGGTTTGCGGATGTCTCCTCTGTAACCGGCTGGCGATTGCAGGAGAAAGTGGAGTGATCGGGAACATCACCATCCAGGTTCAGCCGACAGACCTCCCTCAGTTCCTACCCAGATTGAGATGTGCATCAATCGAAGAAAATGGGAAATCATGGTTCGCCTAACACCTCAGCCGACTTTTGCACCAAAATCAGCACTAGGCGGACTTGTTCGACTATCTGCTTTAATTTTTGTTCGCAGGTATAAAGCAGCCATTTGGATATGAATGTCATATGCATCAGGAGGGATACATTTTAGATCCCAGCACGATGGAGGATTGCCATCAATATTGCGCGTGTGCCATCTGTTTCGCGTGCAATATGTGTGCACTCTGAGATCAACGAGAATCCAGTTTGATCCAAATCGTG
>NZ_JALCBM010000009.1:73469-78083 GCF_028066395.1 Ruegeria sp. | reverse complement strand
AGCGCCGTGCGCAGATCAGCCAACGTGCCGGTGGGGTGCTTGCGCAGATCGGTCAGCACACCGTTTGCGACCACCCCCAGTCGGGTGTTGGTGCCGCCGATATCGGCCACAAGGTTCCAATGGGATTGGTCGTTTGGCTGGCTGGCGTTGGGCAAAATGCTCGGTCCCGGTCGGCTGATTGCGGTGTTAACTTACGGTTCGCCGTCATTCTGCCAAATCGGGCCGGAACCTGCCAGAAGCCCCTAGCAGGTTATGTTAGCGTTATCAATTCTCTTGAAATCTGCGGGTCAGATGTCATCACGTTCCAGAAACAGCACATCGCACCCGGCAATCTCGATCCCGTTCCAAGTGACCGGATCAGCATTGTAGTTGATCAACACATCGTGGGTCGCGGTCCGACGTCTGCGCAGGCCCTGCGGCATCGCGTGGATTGGCAGGTTGACTGTGTCCGTCGCCTTGGCAATCAGCCGGTCCCACAGCGTGTCATCGGGGAACCCGGCGAGATACCACAAACCGTCAGTGCCTTTCAGCGCCGGAGTGCCGTCTTCGAATCTCAGCAAATCGGGTGCGGTGCCCGACAGACGTTCGACCCAATGGGCGGCAGCACCTCCACCGACCACGGGGCGTTTCGACTCCGGCGGCAAGGTTTCGACCAGATCGACGCTGCAATCCAGATTGGGCAGGCCAGGTCGTCCCTGCGCGGGGATCTGGAAGTCGCGGGTAATAGCACCGGCGCGCGGGCCGAAAATGGCCAGATCGCAACCGTTCAAGACCCGTCCAACCAGCGCGTCATCCAGCACCGCCAGACCGGGGGCGAGGATCAGCCGATAATCTTGCGGGGTATCCGTGGCCGAGATGAAATCCACCGACAATCCCGCCCGCCGCAGCGCGCGATAGGCCGAGAACACCAGCCGGAAGTAATCAAACCCAGCCCCTTGCGGCTGCGTCGTCCAGGCCCAGTCCGAGGCATAGTCGAACAGGATCGCCACCTGCGCCTTGCCGGGGGCAACGTCGCCCAAACGGGCCAGATCATCGGCGGTCTGGCGCGCCTCGGCCATGCCGGGGGCGTCTGCGCCCGACGGCGTTTGCAACCCGGCATGCATCTGCTCTTGCCCGAACGGAGCTTGCCGCCAGCGGAAATAGCTGACCACCTCGGCCCCATTGGCCACAGCCTCCAGCGACCACAGGCGCACCATGCCGGGCAGGGGGGCCGGGTTATAGGGGGCCCAGTTCACCGGGCCTGGTTGCTGCTCCATCACCCACCAGCGCCCACGCCCGACCGCGCGGTAGAGGTCATGGTGGAACGCCTGCATGTCCGGATCGCCCTGTTGCAGAAAGGCAGTCTTGTGCGCCTCATCGGCCTCAAGCCGGTCGGACAGGAAACCGATGGGATAGCTGTCCCATGTGGCGATATCGAGATCGGCGCCTATTTCGAAGTGATCAAATTCCAGTACCCGGCCCATATAATTGTGCAGCAGCGGCGCATCGGTCAGCGGGCGTAGTACATCCACCTGCGCCTTGTTGAATGCCACCACCTGATCCGAGCCGAACCGGCGGAAGGCCAGCACATGCGCGGGGTTGGGCTCGGTCACGGTCAGGTTGGGCAGGTCGATCTGATCGAAACTGTCATACTCCATCGACCAGAACACATTTCCCCAAGCGGTATTCAGCGCCTCGATCGATCCGTATTGATCCGCCAGCCACACTCGGAACGCCTGCAAGGCAGACGGGCCATAGCTGAGCGCCGTGTCATGGCAGCCATATTCATTGTCGATCTGCCAGGCGGCCACATGCGGGTTGCGGCCGTATCGTTCACCTATGATCCGGGCGATGCGCGCGCATTCCCGAATATACCCCGCATGGCTAAAGCAATAGTGACGGCGCGAGCCGAATTTGCGCGGATTGCCCTGCGCGTCAACGGCCAGCATGTCGGGATGTTTGTCCAGCATCCAGCGCGGAGGCGTCGCGGTGGGCGTGCCCATCACCACCTTCAGCCCGGCAGCCCCCAAGGTCTCAACCGCCCGGTCCAGCCAGTCAAAACGCAGATCGCCAGGTGTGGGTTCCATCCGGCTCCAGGCGAATTCGCCGATGCGCACCCATTTCAGGCCGGTTTCCATCATGCGGGCGGCATCGGCGGCCCACATCTCTTCGGGCCAATGTTCGGGATAGTAGCAAACGCCAAGTTCGGGGGTCATAGGAGGACTCGGTATTCGGCCAGCCCCCGCGCCACGCCAGGCGCGGCAAAGGTCATGCCGTTGGCAGGTTGTGTTTTCAGCGTCTTCGCATCCAGCCCTTCGCGGGCGGTGGTGCAATAGAGCGTTGATAGATCATCGCCGCCAAAAGCAGGGCATGAGGTATGGGCCGCAGGGAACGGGACGGTTTGCAAGAACTGGCCGTCGGGGCTGTATGCAGCTACCCTCGATGCGCCCCATTGGGCGATCCAGATATTGCCTGCGGCGTCTGTGACCGCACCATCAGGTTCCAATCCGTCTGCTCGCAAATCCAAGAAAACCGACGCCTCGCCTTCGGGCCATCCTGTATTCGGGTTCAGGCGCAGCCGCATCACCTGAAACGTCAAAGTATCTGCATAATAAGCGCAGGATTTATCCGGTGCGAAACAGATCGCGTTCGAGATGGTGACGTTCGGTACCAGCTGCCGCAGCTCTCCGCGCCAATAGCGATAGATCGCCCCGGCGCCGGGTTCGGCCTGCTTGCCCATGGTCCCGATCCAGAACCCGCCCCACGGATCAGCCCGCCCGTCATTGGAGCGGGTGACAGGGTTATCGGCCTCCAGCGGCGCAACCCGTTCTTTCTGACCCGTGGCCAGACTGAATCGCCACAGCCCGGTTTCCGAGGCCACCAACAACACCGCCCGGTCCACCCATCCGGCGGCCGAGACATGTTCGTCGAACACCCATTCCTTGGGCGCATCACCCTCGCGGGTCATTAACCGTTTGCCGATGATATCGAACCAGAACAATTGCCGCCGCGCCGGATGCCACAGTGGGCCTTCGCCCAGCTTGCAGGGGCGGTCATCGTGGATGTGGCTCATGCAATGGCCTCGTCATAGGCCGCAACGATCTGACGCGCGCGGGTGGCGATTTCATCCACCGCCATACCCGGTTTGTACAGCGCCGAGCCGATGCCGAACCCGTCAGCGCTGGCCTTGATCCAAGTCCCAAAATTCTCGGGACCCGCGCCGCCCACGGCATAGACCTGAGTACCCTTTGGCAGCACCGCCCGCAACGCGGACAGGCCCGATGGCCCGGCCATCGAGCCCGGGAACAGTTTCAATCCGGTCGCCCCGGCCTTGAGTGCGGCAAACGCCTCGGTCGGGGTGAAGATGCCCGGCCAACTTTCCAGCCCCAGCGCCGCAGTGCGTCGGATGACATCCGTATCGCAGTTCGGGGACACGATCAGCTTGCCGCCAGCCTCGGCCACCGCGTTGACCTGATCCACATCCAGAACCGTGCCCGCGCCGATTACGGCGTGGTCACCAAAATCCCGGGCCATAATCGCAATACTCTCCAGCGGATCGGGCGAATTCAGGGGCACCTCGATCCTGTCGAGCCCGGCGTCGATCAGGGCGTGGCCAACGGCAGCCGCCTCGGGTGGGGTCAGACCGCGCAGGATGGCGATGATGGGGCGGCTCATGCGGTTTGCCTCGTCAAGTTGCGGGCCTTGGTCAGACCGGCCAGAGTGGATCGAGTGGCGTCTGCGGTTTCGACAAAAGCGCCTTGTTTTTGCAGGGCTTTGGCGTAGATCGCCGACAGGCCCTCGGCCCCGATGATCGCGATCTGCTGGCCCAGCCAATAGGGGCGCGAGGCGGCCAGTTCCGCCCCGATCAACAGACCGGACAGCCGCGCCCGGGCAACCCCTGCGTCCTGCGCATGCAGCAAATCCGCCGCTCGGAGCCCGAAGAGACGCGCGGCCAGTTGTTCGGGTTTCGACAAAGCATCCTCAACCGCCTCGGCAAAGGCGGCATCGTCCCAGCCCTCACCGACCGAGTGTTGCAGCACCGAATGCCCGCGTAGCAGATCAAACAGTTCCCCGGTCATGAAGGTACGGAAGCTGACCACCTCACCCGCGCTGATCTGTGCCCACTTCGTATGGGTGCCGGGTAGGCAGATGACGCCGTCCCAATTCGGATGGGTGTCCAGAAAACCGGCGATCTGGGTCTCCTCGCCGCGCATCACATCCGGTGGGGAGGTCTGCTTCAGGCCCGGCACAACAAAGGCGCGGATGCGGGGGTCTGTGCCCGGAACCCGGATCGGCAGGCCCGGCACGGGGGCCGACGGTACTGCCGTATAAGGCGCCTCGACCCAGCCCTGCCGCGCGCCGACCATGCCGCAGGCGACCACGTCGACCGGGGCGTCGCCCAGCCAGTCCTCGACCAGCGCCAGAAGCGCGTCCTGAAACGCGCCTTTGGCCACGCGGGACATGCCCTGATCCGACTGCGCCTGATCCAGAACCGTATCGCCCCGCATGGCCCAGGCCCGCAGGTGAGAGGTTCCCCAATCAACGGCAATCCATTCTGTCTTCATTACGTTACCCCGATACCACGACGCCGCCATCGACCGCCATGCATTGACCTGTCATCGCCCGGCTCGCCTC
>NZ_JALCBM010000009.1:69970-73369 GCF_028066395.1 Ruegeria sp. | reverse complement strand
GCCCCGTTCAGATCGTGGAAAGTGGCGGGTTGGGTCATCAATGGCTCTCTCTGGTCACAAGGCGGGTGTCTTTGCCGACGAGGAAATCAAGGTCCGCGCCCTGATCGGCCTGCAGGACGTGGTCGATGTAAAGCTTGGCATAGCCGCGCGTGTAATGCGGTGCATCCGGTTGCCATGTGGCGCGGCGGGCGTCCAGTTCCTTTTGATCGACCAACAGTTCAAGTTCACCCTTGCTGGCCGACACACGGATGCGATCACCGGTCTTGACCAGCGCCAGCGTGCCGCCCGCCTGCGCCTCGGGGCTGACATGCAGGATGACGGTGCCGTATGCGGTGCCCGACATGCGCGCATCCGAGATGCGGATCATGTCGCGCACGCCTTCCTTCACCAGCTTTGCCGGGATCGGCATGTTGCCGACCTCAGGCATACCGGGATAGCCCTTGGGGCCGCAGCCTTTGAGTACCAGAATGGTCTGCGGCGTTACCGGCAGATCATCACGGTCGATATTGGCCTTCAGGTCTTCAATGTTCTCAAAAACGTAAGCCTCGGCCTCGGTTTCCAGCAATTCATCCGTCGCCGCCGAGGGCTTCACGATGGCCCCGTTCGGCGCAAGGTTGCCACGCAGGACACGCAGACCAGCGGCGGGTTTGACCGGGTCGTTGAAGGGGCGGATGACGTCAGTATTGAAACACTCCGCCCCTTCGTAATGGGCCGAGATATCCTTGTTCAGCACCGTTTTGGCGGGGCGCAGGAAGGGTTTGAGTTCGTTCAGCACGACCGGCACGCCGCCTGCGTAGCAGAAATCCTCCATCAGGTATTTGCCCGAGGGCATGCAGTTTACCAGTAGGGGGATGTCCGAACCGATCTCGAAATCCTTCAGCGTCAGGTCCACGCCGACGCGGCCCGCCAACGCCAGCAAATGCACGACCGCGTTGGTCGACCCCCCAACAGCGGCATTGGCCAGAATGGCGTTCTCGAACGCCTCTTTGGTCAGGATATCCGAGGGTTTCAGGTCTTCATCCACCATCTCGACAATCCGTTTGCCGGTCAGATGGGCCAGCGCCATGCGGCGGGCGTCGACGGCGGGCAGGGCAGCGTTGGTGGGCAGGGACATGCCCATCGCCTCGACCAGCGAGGCCATGGTGGAGGCCGTGCCCATGGTCATGCAGACGCCGGCGCTGCGCGACATACCGGATTCGGCGTTCATGAAATCCTGCAGGGTCATCTCTCCGGCGCGCACGGCCTCGGAGAATTTCCACACATCGGTGCCCGAGCCGATATCCTGCCCGCGATATTTGCCGTTCAGCATCGGGCCGGAACTGACCACGATCGACGGCAGATCGACCGAGGCCGCGCCCATCAATTGCCCCGGCGTGGTCTTGTCGCAGCCGCCCAGCAGAACGACCCCATCGATTCCATAGGCGCGGATCGATTCCTCGACATCCATGGCCAGAAGGTTGCGGAACAGCATGGCGGTCGGCTTCATCTGGGTTTCACCCAGCGACATGACAGGGAATTCGACCGGGAAGCCTCCGGCCTCCCACACGCCGCGTTTGACGCCCTCGGCCAGGTCGCGCAGGCCGGAATTGCAGGGGGTCAGCTCGGACCATGTATTGCAGATGCCGATGATGGGGCGCCCGTCAAAGGCATGGTCGGGGAAGCCCTGGTTTTTCATCCAAGACCGGTGAATGAACCCGTCCTTGTCGAGTTTTCCGTACCAGTGCTGAGATCTGCGTTTTGTCATATCTGGCTTTGCTTTTCGTGGCTGGGGTTGGATTTGAGTATTTGTGAAAAGGTGAAGATCAGGCGGCGCGCGCCGGGCGGCACCAGTCGGGCAGCCAGTCGGCATGGGCGGTCAGCAGGTCGGTGACGAGGCTGCGGATCTGGCGCAGGTCCAGCTCGGCGGCTGTGTGCGGGTCCATCATGGCGGCGTGATAAATGTGTTCGGGGTTTTGATCGACCAGCGCGCGGACGGTCAGGTCCTGCACGTTGATCTGGGTGCGCATCAGCCCGATCAGTTGCGGCGGGATGTCGGTGACGACGCTGGGCTGCACCCCGTTGGCATCGACCAGACAGGGGGTTTCGACCGCGGCCCCCGGCGGCAGTTGCGGAATCTGGCCGGTATTGGGCAGGTTGCCATAGGCCGTATAGGGCGTGTCGGTGACGATGGCGTTCATCAGGTCGGCGGCGAATTCATGGCTGCGGGTGACTGTGATGTCGCGGCCATCGGTCAGGGTCTTGGCCTGCTCCTTCCAGCCTGCCACCTGTTCCACGCAGCGGGTGGGGTATTCGTCCAGCGGGATCGAGAACTGCTCGATCAGGTCGTCTCGTCCGTCCTTGATGAACCACGGGACATATTCGGCCAGATGCTCCGAGCTTTCGGTACAGAAATAGCCCAGATGATCCATCACCTCGTAACGCACCTTGTTGGGGCAACGCGGCATCAGCAGCGGCGCTTTGGGCAGGCGGTCGCTGGCATAGCCCTGCCGCAAAGCCGGGTAGAGGTCGCGGCCCTGATGTTCGAGTTTCAGGAAGAAGGCGACATGGTTGACGCCTGCCACCTTGTAGCGGAACTCGTCCTTGGGCAGGTCCAGATCATGGGCCAGTTCTTGAACCGTGTTTTGCACCGAATGGCAGAGGCCCACCTGTTTCAGGGCCGGGAAACGCTCGGCCAGCGCCCAGGTGTTGATCGCCATCGGGTTGACATATTGCAGCAAGGTGGCGTTGGGGCAGACCTGCACCATGTCCTGCGCCACATCCCAAAGCACCGGCACCGTGCGCAGGCCGCGCATGATGCCGCCAACGCCCAGCGTGTCGGCGATGGTCTGGCGCAGGCCGTATTGTTTGGGGATTTCGAAATCGGTCACCGTACAGGGTTCATAGCCGCCGATCTGAAAGGCGGTGATAACGAAATCCGCGCCCTCCAGCGCCACGCGGCGGTCGGTGTGGGTCGTGACGGTTGCTCCGGTCCCGACCGAGCGGATCATGGCGCGGGCCACCGCCTCGCTTTCGGCCAGACGCACCGGGTCGATATCCATCAGCGCGAAATGACTGTTGGCCAGCGCGGGCGTCAGCAGGGCGTCGCCCACGATATTCTGCATGAAGATCGTGGAGCCCGCTCCGACAAAGGCAATTTTCGTCATGGTGCAAACCTTTGGTTTGACGTTATTTTACGGCACCGAGGGTCAGGCCCGCGATGAAGTGTTTCTGCATCAGAAAGAACATGGCCACAGGCGGCAGGGCTGCCACGATGGAACCGGCACTCATCAATTGATAGGCGGCGCGGAATTGCGCGTTGAAACTGGTGATCCCGGCAGTCACAGGCTGGCTTTCGGCACCCTGCGTCAGGACCACAGCCCAGAAATAGTCGTTCCAGATGAAAGTAAAGATCAACACGCT
>NZ_JALCBM010000009.1:60525-69870 GCF_028066395.1 Ruegeria sp. | reverse complement strand
TCAGGACCACAGCCCAGAAATAGTCGTTCCAGATGAAAGTAAAGATCAACACGCTAAGCGCGGCAATCGCGGGCTTCATCAGCGGCAGGACCACGTACCAGAAGATGCGCCATTCGCTGATGCCTTCGACGCGTGCGGCCTCGATCAGCTCAAAGGGCAGGGCGCGGATGAAGTTGCGCATGAAGAGGGTACAAAAGCCGGTCTGGAAGGCGATGTGGAACAGGACGAGGCCGGTTTTGGTGTTATAAAGCCCCAGTTGCAGGGTCAGGTCGCGCACCGGGACCATCAGGATCTGGAAGGGCACGAAGTTGCCCGCAACGAACATGAAGAAGATCCAGAGGTTCGATTTGAACTTGTAGATGCCCAGCGCAAAGCCGGTCATGCAGCTGAGCGCGACGGCTCCGATCACCGTCGGGACGGTAATGAGGAACGAGTTCAGCAGGTAGCGCGGCATGTCCGAATTGAAGAAGACCTGCCCATAGTTGAACGCGCCCTCGAAACTGGAAGGCATTCCCCAGTAGTTGGCATTGGTGAAATCCGCCTCCGGCTTGACCGAGAACAGGGCAACCGCCAGCAACGGCCCGAGCCACAGCAACAGGGCCAGCGGGAGCATGGCCTGATAGGTGATCTGCGCCGCGCGGGGTTGTTTTTCGATGGGTTTGGGAAACATCTCAGTGCCCCTTTTCTTCGCGGTACATCGACCAGAGGAAATAGGCGATGAAACAGAGCATGATCAGGAACAGGATCACCGCGATGGCGGCACCATATCCCATGCGGAACCCGTATTCTGACAGGGCGACCTCGAACATGTAATAGGCCAGCACGCGGGATGAGCCGAACGGCCCCCCTTGGGTCATGATCGAGATCAGGTCGAAGGATCGCAGCGCGCCGATGATGGTTACGACAAAGGCGATGAACGTGGCGGGGCGCAGTTGCGGCAGGATGATGTGCCACAGCATCCGCCAGCCTTTTGCGCCGTCCAGACGTCCGGCCTCGATCTGTTCGGGGTCCACGGCATTTAGCCCGGTCAGGTACAGGATCATGCAATAGGCCGTTTGCGGCCAGAGACCGGCGAAGATGATGCCGTAGGTGACAAAGCGTTCGTCGCCCAGCACGTTCAACGGGCCGAGGCCGAAAAGGCTGAGGAATTCGTTCAGCAGACCAAAGGTGGGGTCATAGAACCATGTGAATACAAGGCCCACGACGACCTGAGAGATCACGAAAGGGAAGAAGAACAGCGACTTATAGAGGCGGATGCCCCAGACCGTCTGGTTCAGAAACAGCGCGATGAACAGGCCCGCCGGGATCGCAGCCAGATAGAGGATCAGCCAGATCAGGTTGTTCTTGAGCGAGATATAAAACGCATCCCGGTCGATCCATTCCCAATAGAGGTCCTCGTAATTGCGGAAGCCGACATATTCCGCAGCCCCAAGCCCGTCCCATTCGTAGAGAGACAGGTTGAAGGACTGAAAGACCGGGATGATCACATAGACCAAGAAGAACAGCAGCCCCGGGGCCAGAAACAGCCACGGCGCGATCCGTTGCTGGTTGCGGTGGAACCAGCTTTCCCGTTCTGTGTCTGCGGCAACTGTCATGGTGGTCATTCCGGAGTGCAGGGGTGGCGGGCTGAAGCCCGCCCTACATTTGTGCGTGGCGTAGGCCGGGCTTTAGCCCGGCCCGTGCTTGATCAGTTGTCGTAAATCCGACCGCGGGCGCGTTCCAGTTTTGCCAGAATACGATCCAGATTATCCGGCTTGACCATGAACTCCTGGAAACCTTCCATCGACACCTTCGCCATTTCCGCCGGGGCGTCGCGGTCCCAGAACTGGGCGACACCGCCGGGGCTGTTGGACGACAGCATCTCGAACCCCTGGTTCAGGAATTTGTCATCATCGACCGACGATTGCGCGTTGACCGGCAGTTGCCCGAGATTCGCGCCATTGTTGATCTCGGTCTGTTCGTCCGCCGAGACCACGAAACGCAGGAATTCCCGCGCGGCTTCCTTGTTCGAGGCATTGGCCGGGATGTGGAACGTATCGGTCGGCGCGTCCTCGGCCAGTTCGACATCGGGGTTGATGGCGACGAACTGATAGAAATCCAGCTGGTCATCGGTCAGACCCGCCTCACGCAGGGGGGCCACGGCGAAGTTGCCCATCAGATAGGCGGTGGCGTCACCCTTGACCATGAAGGGCAGGGCCTCTTGCCAGCTATAGGTCTGGTGGTTGTCGATGAACGCGCCCATGTCGATCAACTGTTTCCAGTTGGCGAAGGTCTGCTTGACGCGGTCATCCTCCCAACTGATTTCGCCATTGGCGAGCTGCTGGTGGAAGTCGAACCCGTTGGTGCGCATGTTCAGGTAGTCGAACCAGCCACCGGCGGTCCACAGGAACTTGGTGCCGATGGTATAGCATGCGCGACCGGACTCGACGATCTTTTGACAGTTCGCCAGTTCCTCTTCCCAGGTGGTCGGCTCACTCAAGCCCAGCTCATCAAAGATGTCTTTGCGATAGTAAACGCCCCATTGATAGTAGGTATAGGGCACGCCCCATTGCTTGCCATCGATGGTCATCGCGCCTTTGGTCGAGGCCAGATTGTCCGCAATCGCCGGTTCGGCCCACAGGTCCGAGACATCCTCGAACAGACCGGCCTCGACATAGGGTTTCATGCGGTTGGCGGCGTACCAGTTGGCCACATCAGGCGTGTCCGCCGTCAGGAAGTTGCGGATCTGGGTCTTGTATGCCTCGCGGTCAATCACCGTAGTTTCGATCTCCAGACCCGGGTGCTGTTCCGCGAACCGTCCGATCATCGCCTCCATCGTCGCGCGGGGCGCCGGGTTCGATGTGTCCAGGAAAATGCGCAGCTCGCCGGTCAGTTCGGCAGCGACCGGAGCGGCCAAAGCGACACTTGCAGCCAGTGCAGCCGCCGAGCGTTTCAAGATGGAATGCATGGTATCCTCCCTAAGGTGCTTCCATTTAGTAGTTCCAAATAATGGAACCTTGTTTTATATATTGAAAACTACACATCGACTCGGCTAGTCTTGTCAAGACCCATCAGGGTGGCGGCGCCGGGCGAAGCAAAAGAGAAGGGGCATCCGTGGCAGGTGACGGAACGATAGGAAAGGCATGTGATGTGCTGGATCAGGTGGCCTCTTTCGGCCGCCCCGCGCGGTTTGCCGAACTGCTGGATGGCAGCGATTTTCCCAAGGCGACGCTGTATCGGTTTCTGCAATCACTGACCAATCAGGGCATGCTGCATTATGATCCGGACCGGCAGACCTATTCGCCGGGGATGCGGCTGGTGCGGCTGGCGCATGCGGCCTGGACCCAAAACTCGCTGGCGCCGATTGCGCGCCCGTTTCTGGATGCGCTCAGCAGCGAGACCGGAGAAACGGTGCATCTGGCGCAGCTGGATTCCGGGCAGGTTCTTTATGTCGACAAACGCAACGCACAGCGCCCGGTCGAGATGTATTCCGAGGCCGGAAAGGTCGGCCCCGCCTATTGCACCGGCGTCGGCAAGGCGATGATGGCGTTTCTGGAGGAGGAGCGTCTGCAAAAGACGATCTCGCAACAAAGCTTTCATCGGTTTACCGACAAGACCCTGACCTCGGAACAGGCGCTGCGGGATGATCTGGCGGCCATTCGCAGCCGCGGCTACGCGGTGGATGATGAAGAGCATGAGCCCGGCATCATCTGCATTGCCTGCCCGATCCTGACCGAAGGCGGGCGGGTTCTGGGGGCGATTTCCGTGACCGGATCGACCGGACGGATGGATTTCAACCAGTTGGAGGCCTGGGTTCCCCGGGTGCGGCGGGTGGCCGAACAGATCGGAACCGAAGCGCAGGCATGGCGGTTCCCCGAAAGCCAGAAGAACAGGATGCAAGCAACATGACGGGCGTAACTCTGAACAACGCAATCAAACGTTATGGCCAGACGCAGGTCATTCACGGCATTGATCTGCAGATCGAGGATGGCGAATTCTGTGTCTTCGTCGGCCCGTCGGGCTGTGGCAAGTCAACCTTGTTGCGGATGATTGCGGGGCTTGAAGAAACCTCGGAGGGTGAGATCCATATCGGCACCCGTGACGTGACCCATATGGACCCGGCCAAGCGCGGGGTGGCGATGGTGTTCCAGACCTATGCTCTTTATCCGCATATGAGCGTGGCCGAGAATATGGGGTTCGGCCTGCGCATGAATGGGGTGCCCAAGGCCGAGATTGATCAGAAGGTGCAGGAGGCGTCGGGCATTCTGAAGCTGGATCAGTACCTGAAGCGCAAGCCCAAAGCTCTGTCCGGCGGTCAGCGCCAGCGCGTCGCCATCGGGCGTGCTATCGTGCGCGGCCCCGAGGTGTTTCTGTTCGACGAACCCCTGTCCAATCTGGATGCGGAACTGCGCGTCGAAATGCGAGTCGAGATCGCGCGACTTCACAACGAAATCGGCGCGACGATGATCTACGTCACCCATGATCAGGTCGAGGCGATGACCATGGCCGACAAGATTGTGGTGCTGCGCGATGGCCGGATCGAACAGGTGGGCGCGCCGATGGATCTGTATCGCGACCCCGATAACCGCTTTGTTGCCGGGTTTATCGGCTCACCCGCGATGAATTTCCTTGAGTGTGACGTGGTGGACGGCACTGTGCGCCACCCAGCGCTGAGTGATGCCATTCCGGTGACGGGATCGGTGCCAGCCGGGGCCTCGCGCGTGACCCTCGGTATCCGCCCGGAGCATATCCAGATCGACCGGGCCAGCGACAGCTGCACTGTCGATCTGACCGAGGCGTTGGGGGGTGTCTCTTATTCCTATTTGATCACACCCAATGGCGACAAACTGATCGTTGAGGAACGCGACGACCAACGCAGCGCACAGGGTGAGAAAATCGGCATTTCGGTACGGCCTGAACGCGTCATGCTGTTTGATCCGGATACCGGCGCGCGCCTGCGATAGGCACAAAACCCGGGACAGATTCTGGCGCGGCGTCTGTGCAGGTGCGGCGCGTATTTTTACCTCTCATGATTTTCGTGGATTTTGTATCCAATATCCGATAGAGCGGGTTGAAACCCGCCGGGCATCCGTGTGGGGATATTTGCAAAGGATGTGACAGATGCTGAAAGACGTCTTCTCGGGCACCATGCCCGCCCTCATGACCCCCTGCACGCCCGACCGCGCACCTGATTTCGACGGGCTGGTGCGCAAAGGGCAGCAGATGATCGAGGCGGGCATGTCGGCGGTCGTCTATTGCGGCTCGATGGGAGATTGGCCCCTGCTGACCGATGAGCAGCGCATGGAAGGGGTCGAGCGTCTGATCGGCGCGGGCCTGCCGGTTGTGGTCGGCACCGGGGCGATCAACACGAAATCCGCCGTGGCCCATGCGACCCATGCGCAAAAACACGGGGCTGCCGGGCTGATGGTGATCCCGCGTGTCCTGTCACGGGGCAGCTCGCCCACCGCGCAGCGGCACCATTTCAAGGCCATCCTGTCGGCGGCCCCCGATGTGCCCGCGATCATCTACAACAGTCCCTATTACGGTTTCGCCACCCGGGCGGAACTGTTCTTTGCCCTGCGCGCCGAGCATCCCAATCTGGTCGGGTTCAAGGAGTTCGGCGGCCGGGACGATCTGCGCTATGCCGCCGAAAACATCACCAGTCAGGACGATCAGGTCACCCTGATGGTCGGTGTCGATACCGAGGTCTATCATGGCTTCGTCAATTGCGGCGCGACCGGCTCGATCACCGGGATCGGCACCGCTCTGCCGTGCGAGGCGCTATTGCTGGCCGCCCTGTCCCAGAAAGCGGCGGCAGGCAATGCCGAGGCCCGCCAACGCGCACAAGAGCTGACCGAGGCGATCCATGTCCTGTCCAGCTTTGACGAAGGGCCCGATCTGGTTCTCTACTACAAGCACCTGCTGGTGCTGAACGGCGAACCCGAATACCGTCTGCATTTCAATGAAACCGATGCTCTGACCGACGCGCAGCGCAACTATTGCGAGCAACAATATGACCTGTTCCGCAACTGGTTCACGGACTGGTCGAAACAGGGCGGGGTAATCGCCGAATGCATGTGATCGACAGCCATACCGGAGGGGAACCCACGCGGGTGATCCTGGACGGCGCGCCCGATCTGGGCACAGGCCCACTGGCCGAGCGCGCCCGCCGGTTGGCAACGGAACATAAGGCATTCTATCGCTCTGTCATGCTGGAACCGCGCGGTCAGCCCGCCATGGTGGCGGCGCTGCTGGTCGAACCGGTGGACCCGACCTGCGTGACCGGGGTGATCTATTTCGACGTGGATGCGGTGCTGGGCATGTGCGGTCATGGCACCATCGGGTTGACGGTGACTTTGGCGCATCTGGGGCGGATCGGCGTTGGCATTCATCGCATTGAAACACCCGCCGGGGTGGTCACGGTGGAATTGCACGATGCCAACACGGTCACCGTCACCAATATCGAAAGCCGCCGGGTGCAGCGCGCCGTCACGCTGGATGTGGCGGGCCTTGGGCCGGTGATCGGAGATATCGCCTATGGCGGCAACTGGTTCTTCATCATCGATCCCAGCCCGATCCCCGTTGAGCCCGCCAATATCCGACAGATGACCGATGCGGCGATTGCCATCCGAGAGGCCTCGATCGCGCAGGGTGTGGGCGGCGAACAGGGCGAGCCGGTGGATCATGTGATCTTTCAGGAACCCTCACCCAAGGACGGCATTCACAGCCGCAACTTTGTCCTTTGTCCCGATGACGCCTATGACCGCTCGCCCTGCGGAACCGGCAGTTCGGCGCGGCTGGCCTGTCTGGCCGCTGATGGAGTGCTGGCCGCCGGAGAGGAGATTGAGCAGGAAAGCGTGATCGGCAGCACCTATCGCCTGTCCTATCAGCCCGGGCCGGGCGGGGGCGTCATCCCTGCGATCACCGGGCAGGCCTATGTGATGGCCGAGGCGCGATTGATCTTCGACGCAAACGATCCGTTCAAAGAAGGTATAGAGACCTGATGCAGCAGATCATTGTCATCGGCGCAGGCATTGTCGGGATCAGCACCGCGCTGGAACTGCAACGGCGGGGCCATTCGGTGCGCGTCTTCGACCGCAGCGGCGTGGCGGCCGAGACCTCGGCCGGGAATGCCGGGGCCTTTGCCTTTACCGAGGTCGAGCCGCTGGCCACCCCCGGAATCATGCGCAAGGCTCCGAAATGGCTGCTGGACCCGCTGGGGCCGCTATCGATCCCCCCAGCCTATGCGCTGAAGATCGCGCCGTGGATGCTGCGCTTCTGGCGCGCCAGCCGTGCGGATCGTTACCAGAAACTGTTGGGCGCGCAGGTCAGCCTGATGCAACATTCCAGCGCCGCTCTGACCCGTCAGATCGCTCTGGTCGATGGTGAGGCGAGGATGCAGCGCGACGGTCAGATGCAGCTATATGAAAGTGAGGCCGAATACCGTGCCAGCCTGCCCACGTGGGAGCTGCGCCGCCGCCATGGGATCGACTTCGAATTGCTGGAAAGCCGTGAGGCGATTGCCGAACGTCAACCCGGCCTCAGCCCCCGTTTCACCCACGCCGGGTTCACGCCCAACTGGATGAACACGATTGATCCGAAGGCCTGGACCGAGCATCTGGTGCAGGCTTTCCGTGACCGGGGCGGACAGATCGAAACGCATGAGGTGCTGAACCTCACCCCCATCGAAAACGGTGTGCGTGTGACGCTTGCCAATGGCACGGTCGATGCGGACCACGTCGTGCTGTCGGCGGGCGCATGGTCGCATCATCTGGCGCAAACACTCGGCGACCATATCCCGCTGGAGACCGAGCGCGGCTATAACACGACCCTGCCCGAAGGTGCCTTTGATCTGCGCATGCATCTGACCTTCTCGGGGCACGGTTTCGTCGCCAGCCGCATCAATAACGGCGTGCGGATCGGTGGCGCGGTGGAGCTGGGCGGGCTGACCCTGCCGCCCAATTTTAAACGCGCCGAAACGCTGCTGGACAAGGCGCGGCAATTCCTGCCGGGGCTTAACACCGAGGGCGGCACGCAATGGATGGGGTTCCGCCCCTCGCTGCCCGACAGCATCCCGGTCATCGGCCCGTCGCCCGGCGCACCGAACGTCATCTATGCCTTTGGCCATGGCCATCTGGGCCTGACCCAATCGGCAGGCACCGCCGAGATCGTGGCCACCTTGATCGACGGGCAAGCCCCGCCGATCCCAACCACGCCCTTTGCGGCCAACCGGTTCTGAGGGGGCCACATGCGCAGCAGCAAAACCATTCACGTGATCTCGGCCCATGCCGAAGGTGAGGTGGGCGATGTGATCGTTGGCGGCGTCGCCCCGCCGCCCGGCGACACGCTGTGGGAACAACGTGGGTTCATCGCCAAAGACCAGACCCTGCGCAATTTCGTCCTGAACGAACCGCGCGGCGGTGTGTTTCGTCACGTCAACCTGCTGGTGCCGCCCAAACACCCCGAGGCTGACGCCGGTTTCATCATCATGGAGCCCGAGGATACGCCGCCCATGTCCGGCTCGAACTCGATCTGCGTGGCAACCGTGTTGCTGGATGGCGGGATCTTTCCGATGCAAGAGCCCGAGACCCACATGACGCTTGAGGCTCCGGGCGGGTTGGTCCGGGTGCGCGCGGAATGCCGCGATGGCAAGGCGCAACGGATTTTCGTGCAAAATGTCCCCAGCTTTGCAGATAAGCTGGACGCCCGGATCGAGGTTGAAGGGATCGGAACACTGCGCGTTGACACCGCCTTTGGCGGCGACAGTTTCGTCATCGTGGACGCCCACGATCTGGGATTTGCCCTTACACCGGACGAAAGCGCCGATCTGGCCCGAACAGGCGACCTCATCACCGATGCGGCGAATGAACAGCTGGGGTTCCACCACCCGGCCCGCGACTGGAACCATATCTCGTTTTGCCAGATCGCCGGGCCTCTGAGCCGGGATGGCGATGTTCTGACCGGACGGAACACCGTGGCCATCAAACCCGGCAAGCTGGATCGATCACCCTGCGGCACCGGCGCGTCGGCGCGCATGGCTCTGTTGCGGGCAAAGGGTCAAATGAAGCCCGAGGACCGCTATCATGCGCGCTCGGTCATCGACAGTGAGTTCCGGTGCCGGATCGTCAAACAATGCGATCTGAACGGGCGTCCCGCAATCATCCCCGAAATCTCGGGCCGGGGCTGGATCACCGGCATGCATCAGCACATGCTGGACCCCGACGACCCTTGGCCCGGTGGTTATCGACTGAGCGACACATGGGGCGCCGGATCGCCCGCCAAAGGCAGGTAACCCCATGCCGCCCAAACGTGCCATAACCCGGCAGAGCCTGCCCGACGTGATCGCCAATGACCTGCGCGACCGTA
>NZ_JALCBM010000009.1:35748-60425 GCF_028066395.1 Ruegeria sp. | reverse complement strand
GCCATAACCCGGCAGAGCCTGCCCGACGTGATCGCCAATGACCTGCGCGACCGTATCCTCAGCGGTGACCTGGCCGAAGGTGAAACCATCCGGCAAGAGGCGCTGGCCGAGGAATACGATGTATCCCGCATGCCCGTGCGCGAGGCGCTGAAACAGCTGGATGCCGAGGGGCTGGTGGCGCTGACCAACAATCGCGGTGCCTCGGTCACCAAGCATTCGCTGGCCGAAATTGCCGAAATTTTCGATCTGCGCATCCTGTTGGAGGTCGACCTGTTCCGGCGCGCGATCCCGACCATGACCTCTGCCGATTTTGCCGAATGTACGGATATCCTGCGACGGATGGAGGCGTCATATGATGCCAACGATGTGGGGCAATGGGGCGCTTTGAACCATCAGTTTCACGCGGCGCTTTATGCGGCGGCCGGGCGCAACCTGACCAACGATCTGCTGCACCGGGTGGCCCTGCAATCCGACCGCTATGTCCGCATGCACCTGAGTGTCATGGAGCAGCGCGAACCGGCGCGGCGGGATCATCGGGAATTGCTGTGGCTGGCGCAGGCCGGTCAGATCGACACGGCCTGCGCGCTGTTGGCAGCGCATATCGGGCGGACGCGGGAACAGTTGCTGACACTGATGACCGCCCGACGTGGTGCCGAGACTTAGCCGTCGAGGCTGAACATCAACCGCGCGGTGACCGGCACGGTGCGGGTGATGCCGGGCAGCTGTGCCAGTTCCATCAGCTTGTCCACACCGGCGCTCACGCCGGCATCTTCGGTGCTGATGAAGACCATGTCATTGGTCGACACCATCACCGAATCCTCGGCCAGACGCAGAATGTACATGTCGGTGTAGAACTCGACATCCGTACCCACCAGCGACAGGGTGGCGTCCACCTCGACCACCGAGCTTTCGCCGACCTTCAGCTTGGACACCGCGTCCATGTCGATATTCGCCGTCAGGGTCGCGGTTGCGGCCTTGCGGAACACATGCTCGATCATGCGCTCGTTGCGGATGTCGATATTGGTCTCGACCGAGGACAGATCGATGTCGATCTTCACATGGCCGTCATCACGCACATGACCGGACAGGTTGGTGAAGGAATTGACCTCTCCGACATCGTCGATTTTGACCGTTCCATAGGCCAGATGCGAGGCGTCAGAATTCAGCGTCCAGTTGGCCGCAAAGGCCGGGGCTGCAATAATTGTCGACGCAATCGTGATCGCTTTGAGCAGAAGTTTCATTTCATTCCTCCAGAGTCTGTGTCAGTCCTGAACCCGCGGACGCGGTCCGTGAAAGACAAACACACACAGGTCGCCTTTTATTCGATGAGTATCGAAATAACTTCCGAACAGGCCGTGCGCGGCGCGATCCAGACACATTCCAAACGTGTCTGGCGGTTCGGTCTTGCGTTGTCGGGGGCCAAGGACATCGCAGACGATCTGTTGCAGGCCACTTGCCTGCGCGCGCTGGAGCGGCATCATCAGATTACCTCGCAGGCGCGGCTGGACAGTTGGCTGATGACGATCTGCCGCTCGATCTGGCTGAATGAGCTGCGATCGCGGTCGGTGCGCAAGGCGCAGGCGCTGTCTGTCACACCCGAAGCAGAGCTTGTGGCAACGGGCCCGGATGCGGAAACGAATATTTTCGCGGCTGAGGTGTTTACCCTAGTGATGCAATTGCCAGAAGCGCAGAGGGAAACAGTGATGCTTGTGTTTGTAGAAGGTTATAGTTATCGCGAAGCTGCTGCGCTGCTGGACGTTCCCATCGGCACAATTATGAGCCGGCTGTCCAATGCCCGGCAGAAACTGAAAATCGCGATGCAGCACGATGGGGCTGACACCGTTCGACGGAGTGGCAAATGAAGTTTTCCGATGAGACGCTGCTGGCGTATCTGGAAGGCACCTTGAACGAGGCCCAGAGCAGAGAAGTAGAAGACGCGGTCGAGGCCGACCCCGAGATTGAGGCGCGCCTGATGGCGCTCGATCCGATCGCGGGCATGGTGCAAGAGGTGTTCCAGACGTTGCCAGCCGAGGCACCGCAGATTGATCTGCCCGAACCGGTGGCCCCTGTACGCGCGGCGAGCCCGATGCGTCTGGTCGCGGTAGCGGCCTCGGTCGCGGTTCTTGCCGTATCGACCACCTTCTGGGTAATGCGCCCGGCTGAACCCGGCTGGGCGGAGCAGGCGGCGATATATCAGTCGCTTTACGTGCCGGACACGATTGCCAAGCTGGACAGCTCACCTCAGGTGATCGACGCCCAGTTTGCACAGGCCGAGGCTCAGCTGGGCCGGTCCCTGAACCGTGAGGTGCTGGAAGACCTGCCGGGGCTGGAACTGAAACGGGCGCAGATTCTGTCCTTCAACGGCAAGCCGCTGATTCAGGTCGTGTTTGCCGATGAGGACGGTCAACCCTTTGCCTTCTGCATCATTCGTCAGGGTCCCAATGCCGGGAATAAGCCAATTAAACAGGCCGTGCTCAGCGGATTGGCCACGGCGACATGGGCGCAGGACGGGTATGGCTTTATGGTTCTCGGCCATGACGCGCAGACCGATCTGACCGGGCAATTGGGCGTTCTGACCTCCAGCTTTGCCGGGTAAGGCTGCGCGGCCCCGAAAACCGCTTGTGAATGGATGGAAATGCCCGAAGAATACCGGGCATGAAGTCCAAGCACATCCTTCCCGACCCGGATGAAGCCGAGGACGGCCCGGCCAGTATCTACGACACCGAGCCGCCCGAGGATGAAGACCTGTGGTTCATGCCGCCCTTGGACGATTCGGGCGATGATGCGTTTTTGCCCGTTGCTCATCGGCCCGAGCAACGGTTGTTGTTCGATCCCCGCGACTGGCGTATCGCGCAGGACGCGCTGTCCTTTGAACTGGCCGATCTGGCGGTGACATTTGGCGCGCTGGACGAACGTCTGCGCGCCGGACCCGAAGGGTGGGGGCACCGTCTGGCGTTGATGGAGGTTTCGGATCTGGGCTGGTGGACCGGTGACCGGATCAGCGTCGACCGGCTGGCCTTGTGGACCGGGCTACGGATCGGTGCGACCAGTGACGATGTGCAGGCCCTGTTCCGCGCGGGTTGGGCGGTGCGGCGTCTAAGCGCCGGGGCCGGTCCGTCTGATCACGGGTGGGAGACGGGCCTGACCGCCTTTCTGGACCGTATGGCGCAGGGCATTGATGAGGTTCCCGAGGCCATCGCCGATCTGGCCGAGCTGATGCGCAACGCAGAAGCTCTGCACCCGGTCACCCAATCCGCCATCGCCTTTCACGCCTGGCGTGCCCTGTCGCAAGGCATCGGGCAGGATACCGAGGCTGCGATCATCGCCAGCCGCCACGCGGCCACCATGGGCCGGGGCGGGGCGCTGTTCATGCCGCTGGCCCTGTCCGGCCCGGGCGCGTTGCGCGGTGCTGGCGATCCTACGGAAAAGCTGTCCGCCTGGCTGATTGGGGCCGGGCAGGCGGCGCTTGCGGCCTTGCTTCACCTCGACCGGGTCAGCGCCTGGGACCGGCGCGCGCGCGAGGCGATATCGGATCTCAGCGGGCGGACCCCACCGGTTTTGCTGGATGCGTTGACGGCCTGGCCCATGGTCTCGGCCCCGCTGGCCGAGGAACTGACGCGGGCGTCCCGCGCCGCCGTGCAGCGCAATCTGGACCTGTTCTCTCGTCGCGGGCTGATCCGCGAAGTCACCGGGCAGGGCCGCTATCGGGTCTGGACCGCCGCGCTGTAATCCAGCAACCAGTCGCGAAACACCCGCGCCGCCGGGCGCAGCGCCGCCCGCGACGGATAAACCAGATGATAGGCTTCCTGCCCGGGGCAAGAGAATTCGGGCAAACAGGGCACCAACCCGGTCAGCTCCATAATCCGGTCCGACGCAGGCGCGCGGGCCAGCGCGATGCCACCGCCACTGGCCGAAAGCTCGGTCGCCATCAGGGAATTGTCGGCGAAGAAATACCGCGCCTGACCAGCAGGCAGGCGCAGGGTTTCGAACAGATGCGGCCAGCTGGCGCGATGGGTCGAAACCTCGATCAGGGTAAAGCGCAGCAGGTCCTGCGGCGTGTCGATCTGCGCCGCGATGTCCGGGGGCGCCACGGGGTAGAGTTCCTCGCGCAGCAGCTCATCGCCTTCGCTGTCGAACAGGGCGGGGTTGCCGAACACGATCTGCAGATCAGTGAACCGGTTGGCGAAATCCGAGACCAGATTGCCGGTCGACAGCGACAGGTTGATCTGCGGCTGCGCGGCCTGAAACGCGGGCAATCCGCGGCCCAACACACCATGGGCGAACAGCAGCACCGATTGCACGAACAATCGCTGTTCGCGTGTTTCCCCGAACAGGCCCGTGGTGGCGGTTTCCAGCATCAACAGCGACTGCTGAACAGATGGCAAATAGGCCCGCCCGGCCTCGGTCAGAGTCACCGCGTGGGCGTGACGGTGAAACAGCGGCGTGCCCAGACGGGTCTCCAACGCCTTGACCTGTTGGCTGACGGCGGCGGCGGACATGTTCAGCTGCCCTGCGGCGCGGGCAAAGCTTTCGGTGCGGGCCGCGGCCTCGAACACGCGCAGCCAGTTGAGAGAGGGGATACGGGTCGACATCCCTATAGGCTAAGCCAAACTTAGCCTGACCGGCAAGACAATACGTTCTGAGGATCGGCACCCCACGCCTAAACTGGCACCCAGCGAACAGAAGAAAATGAGTCAGCCATGTCGGATTCGACCCTGCCCCCGCGCCCCAAGCGCAAAATCTGGAACTATACGCCGCAACTGCCGATCCAGACCTCTCCGTACTGGGCATGGCCGATGAAGCCACTGGCCGCCCTGCGCTATCTGTTGCAGAGCTGGAACCCGCTGGCCCTGCGCGCGCTGCTGCTGGGGTTTGCGATCATCACGTGGAATTTCTTGACGCCCTCGCTGGCGCGGATCGAGACCTTAAGCTGGGATTGGGTGGCCGAAATCTGGTTCCGCAATTTCTGCATCCTGATGGTGGTGGCCGGCGGGCTGCACCTGGCGCTGTGGAAGTTCCGTACGCAGCGGGATGAATACCGCTATGACATGCGCCCGATGATGAAAGGGGCCAAGGTCTTTACCTTCAAGAATCAGGTCTGGGATAACATGTTCTGGACGCTTGGCCCGGCGCTGGCCTTCTGGACATTTTGGGAATGTTTCATCCTCTATTCCTATGCCAATGGCTGGGTCACGATGATCACCTTTGGCAGTAACCCGGTCTGGTTCCTTGTGATGGTGCTGATCATCCCGATCTGGGCGGGGTTCCATTTCTACTGGCTGCACCGGCTGCTGCATGTGGGCCCGCTATACACCAAGGTCCACGCCTGGCATCACCGCAACATCAATACCGGCCCGTGGTCAGGGCTGGCCATGCATCCGGTCGAAAGCTTCTTTCTGATGTTCGACACGATGATCTTCTTCCTGCTGCCGTCACACCCGATCCACGCGCTTTTCCTGCTGTTCCACCACGGCATCGGCGCACCCACATCCCATGCCGGGTTCGAGCATGTGAAGTTTGGCAACAAGGCCAAATTTCAGTTGGGCGATTTCTTTCACCAGCTGCATCACCGGTTCTTCGACTGCAACTATGGCACGTGGGAGACGCCGTGGGACGAGTGGTTCAACACCTTCCACGACGGCACCGATGAGGGCAACGACCTGATCAAGGAACGCCGCCGCAAAATCTGGATGAGCGGTTAAACCGCCCCGCGCCCGACGCCGGTATAGGTGTCAAAACCGGATTGCAGGACCATGCGGCGCGAGTAAATGTTGCGCAGATCGACCATGCGGGAGGTGTTCATCGCCCCCGCAAGCTGGCTCAGGTTCAGGGCGCGGAATTCGTTCCATTCGGTCAGCAGCACCACCGCGTCGGCGTCCCGCGCCGCCGCATAAGGATCATCGCACCATTCGACACCGGGCAGCAGCGCCTCGCCCTCGGATCGGCCCTGCGGATCGACCACCCGCACCCGGGCGCCGCCGCCGATCAGGGCGGGCACGATGGTCAGGGACGGGGCGTCGCGCATGTCGTCGGTGTTGGGTTTGAAGGTCACCCCCAGCACCGCGATGGTCTTGCCGTTGAACACGTCATCACAAGCCTCGCGAATTTTGTCGACCATCCGGTTCTTGACCGCGTCATTGACGCGAATGACGGTCTCGGTGATCTGCATCGGATAGGCGTGCTCCTGCCCGATCCGGGCCAGCGCATTGGTATCCTTGGGAAAGCACGACCCACCATAGCCGGGCCCCGCATGCAGGAATTTGTTGCCGATCCGGCCATCCAGCCCAATCCCGCGCGAGACCTCTTTGACATCTGCGCCAACCCGCTCGCACAGGCCCGCGATTTCGTTGATGAAGGTGATCTTGGTCGCCAGAAAGGCGTTGGCGGCGTATTTGATCATCTCGGCGCTTTCCAGATCAGTGGACAGGATCGGGAAATCGCGCAGATAGAGCGGGCGGTAAATCTCGGCCATAACCTCGGCCGCGCGGTCGTTTTCGACGCCGACGACCACCCGGTCCGGGCGCATGAAATCATCAATCGCCGCGCCTTCGCGCAGGAATTCAGGGTTCGAGGCCACATCGAACTCCGCCTGGCTGTTGGCCTCGGACACCACGTTATGCACCATCCGGTTGGTCCCCACCGGTACGGTCGATTTCGTCACGATCACGGTATAGCCGGTCAGCGCCTGCGCAATCTCTTGCGCCGCGGCAGTGACATAGGTCAGGTCCGCATGGCCGTCCCCGCGCCGTGTCGGCGTGCCCACGGCGATGAACACCGCATCCGCGCCATCCACGGCAGCGGCCAGGTCGGTGGTGAAACTCAACCGTCCCGCCGCCACGTTCTTGGCCATCAGCACGTCCAGCCCGGGCTCATAGATCGGAACCTCACCCGCCTGCAGCATCGCGATCTTGTCGGCGGCCTTGTCGACGCAGATCACGTCATGGCCGAAATCCGAAAAACACACGCCGGACACAAGCCCCACATACCCGGTGCCAATCATCGCAATGCGCATCGTTCAAAATCCTTCAATCGTTCCAATCACCTTGGCGGGGGCACAGTCCTGCATAGCGCGACAGGATTCAATCCCTGATCGGGGCTACGCTTGCTTTCCACCGCGTCTTGCTGTCTTTGGAACACGAAGCAAAAGATTTTGGAACGGGCAGGGCGATTTCATGGCCAAGACGGCGTTGATAACCGGGATCACGGGTCAGGACGGCTCTTATCTGGCCGAGCTGTTGCTGGACAAGGGGTATGAGGTGCACGGGATCAAGCGGCGCGCCTCGTCCTTCAACACGCAGCGCATTGATCATATCTATCAGGACCCGCACGAGCCCGATCCCAAGCTGCATCTGCATTATGGCGACCTGAGCGACACCTCGAACCTGACCCGCATCATTCAACAGGTGCAACCAGATGAGGTGTATAATCTGGGCGCCCAGTCCCATGTGGCCGTCAGTTTCGAGGCGCCCGAGTACACGGCGGATGTGGATGCTCTGGGCACCCTGCGCCTGCTGGAGGCGATCCGGTTTCTGGGGCTGGAACAGAAGACCCGGTTCTATCAGGCCTCGACATCCGAGTTATACGGTCTGGTGCAGGAACGTCCTCAGCGCGAGACAACGCCGTTTCATCCGCGCTCGCCTTACGCGGTGGCCAAGCTTTATTCCTACTGGATCACGGTGAATTATCGCGAGGCCTACGGGATGTATGCCTGCAACGGTATCCTGTTCAATCACGAAAGCCCGCGCCGGGGTGAGACCTTCGTGACCCGCAAGATCACGCGTGGGTTGGCTAATATTGCGCAGGGCTTGGAGGATTGTCTGTACATGGGCAATATCGACAGCCAGCGCGACTGGGGACATGCCAAGGATTACGTGCAGATGCAGTGGCTGATGCTGCAGCAGGACATGCCCGAGGATTTCGTCATCGCCACCGGCAAGCAGTACTCTGTCCGTCAGTTCATCGAATGGTCCGCTGCCGAGTTGGGAATCGCTCTGGAATTCTCGGGCGAGGGGGTGGAGGAGATTGCCACCGTCACGGCAATCGAAGGCGACAATGCTCCGGCGCTGAAACCGGGTGACGTCATCATGCGCATCGACCCGCAATATTTCCGCCCCGCCGAGGTGGACAGCCTGCTAGGCGACGCCTCCAAAGCGCGGCAGAAGCTGGGGTGGCAGCCGGAACTGTCCGTGCAAGAGATGTGCGCCGAGATGGTGACCGACGACCTGATCACCGCCAAACGGCACGCCCTGCTGAAACAGCATGGGCTCGACCTGCCGATTACCTTGGAAAACGGCTGAGGGCGGCGGGATGCGAAAGATCTACATCGCCGGGCATCGCGGCATGGTGGGCAGCGCCATCCTGCGCCAGTTGCAGGCCCGTCAGGCCGCAGGTGAGGCGCTGGATCTGATCACGCGCAGCCGGGCGGAACTGGACCTGACCGATCAGACCGCCGTGCGTGATTTCATGCAGGCCGAGCGCCCCGATGTGGTGATCCTGGCCGCCGCCAAGGTGGGTGGCATCCATGCCAACAACACCTATCCGGCGGATTTCATCTACGAAAACCTGATGATCGAATGCAACGTGATCCATCAGGCCTATGCCGCCGGGGTTCAGTCGCTGCTGCAACTGGGAAGCTCCTGCATCTACCCGCGCGACGTACCGCAACCGATGCCCGAGGGCGCGCTGCTGACCGGCGTGCTGGAGCCCACGAACGAGCCCTATGCGGTCGCCAAGATCGCCGGGATCAAGCTGTGCGAAAGCTATAACCGGCAGCACGGGGTTGATTACCGCTCGGTCATGCCGACCAACCTGTATGGGCCGGGTGACAATTTTCACCCTGAAAACAGCCACGTGCTGCCCGCCCTGATCCGCCGCTTTCACGAAGCGCAGCGCGACGGGCTGGACGAGGTGGTGATCTGGGGCACCGGCACCCCGCGGCGGGAATTCCTGCATGTGGATGATATGGCCGATGCCGCTTTGTTCGTGCTGGGCCTCCCCAAGGACGCCTATCAAGCCAATACAGACCCGATGCTGAGCCATATCAATATCGGCTGTGGCGAGGATATCTCGATCGCTGATCTGGCCGCGCTGGTTGCCGAAACGACCGGATTTACCGGACGCATCACACAGGATACCAGCAAGCCGGATGGCACCATGCGCAAGCTGATGGATGTCTCGCGCCTGCGCGATATGGGCTGGCAGGCGCGGATCGGGCTTCGGGATGGTCTCCGCGAAACCTATGAGTGGTTTCTGGCGCAATCCGACACGGACCTGCGCAGCAAATAACCGCCCGGGCGGTGTTGGATCAGAACCAGCGTCCGATGGCAACAACGGTTGGGGCCACGGTCGCAGCGTCCGAGCTTGCGGACAGGACCTGCCAATTCACATCCGTTGTTGATGGGGCATCGAAACTCAGAAACCGCGCGAGTTTGCCGCCGTGACCGGACAGGGCAGGGGTGCTGCCCGCCGCGAAGCTGGCCGGGAAATTCCATGTGCCTGCGGGGCTGGCAAACAACACCCCCGCGCCCGTGGTGCAATCCACCGCGCCCAACGTGGCCGAACATATCTGCGTGCCATCCGCGAACCGGACATATTCACCATCCGGCGTGCTGCCGCGTTCAATCACGGCGCCGGTGGGCGCTCCGCTATTTTCCGAAACCGCGCCCAGCAGGTTACCCGGCCCATAGCCGTAATCCGCCCGCATTAGGCGACCCACCGTGGTGTCATCGGCGCTGACCTGAACGGCGGCCCCGCCCGGTAGGCCCGTGGCAGGATCAAAACTCAGCGCCTCGGTCCAGTTGCTGCCATCCGCCGTGACCTTGATCGAGAACCCGGTGCTGCCGGACAGGCCCATCTCAGCATGGCCCGTCCAGTTCGACTGAAACAAAAGCGAGGCGGTATCGCCCGCGCTTGCCTTGTTGATCTTCAACTGATGACCCGCGCCTTCATGACTCAGCAACGTGGCAGGGGATCGCACGGACAGCCGGTTGGTGCTGTCATAGCCGGTGGCAACACCCACCCCGTCCAGATTTTGAGTGGTCACCGGTGGGTCGATCCAATCGGTGCCATCCCAGACTTTCAACTGCCCGCCGGTCTGATCCCAGGCGCGCCAGCCGTCCTCGGGCGTCACGAAATGCCAGGCATTGTCCAGCCACGCGGCCAGCATACCGGCCTGACCGTTCCAATCCCCGGTCGGGTTCGCCCCCAGCGCGTGGACTTCTCCCTGCGCCGGAACCGCAGGCGGGTTTGTCGCATTCAGCGAGGTCACGGTCAGTTGCACCACCAGATCCAGCTGACGCAGCGCCTCGTTATGGGTGACATGTTTCTGCGCCTGCGCCGGTTGCAGATAGGGCAGGTTCAATCGGGGTGAGCTTTGCGACATGGGCATCCTCCTGAGGCTGTCGGTCCGACACTGATTGCGCGCCAAACTGCCGTGGCAGGTCTGAATCCCGCCTAACCCGAGCGCACACCCCAAGAGGATTTTGTTAAGGATTGAGTTTCAATTTTGGAAACAATGTGACCAATAGATTCTCACTGTCACAGAATGCCCCAAGTTTCCGATCAGGCGAATCTGCAAAACGCCGATCCCAAGGGATTAATCCCGGGCGTAGATGTCCTCATACCGGACAATATCATCCTCACCCAGATAGGACCCGGTCTGCACTTCGATCAGAACCATGGGCACCTTGCCCGGGTTCTCCATCCGGTGCACCGCGCCCAGCGGGATGTAGACGGATTCGTTCTCGGAAACCAACCGTTCTTCATCACCAATCGTGACCTTCGCCGTGCCTTCAACCACGATCCAGTGTTCCGAGCGATGGTGATGCGATTGCAGGCTCAGCGCCGCGCCGGGATGGACATGGATGCGTTTGACCTGAAACCGCTCGCCAATCACAAGGCTTTCGAACCAGCCCCAGGGGCGGTGATCGACGGGCAGGGTTTCGGCCTGTTTCGCACCCTTGGCCTTGAGCGCGGAAACCGCCTGTTTGACCTCCTGCGCCTTGTCCATGCTGGCCACCAGAACCGCATCGGGCATGGCCACGGTGATGACGTTCTCCAGCCCCATTGCCACTACTTCTTGCGCGGAGGATTCCGAGCGGATCAGCACATTGCGGCAATCAATGGCGGTGACTTCGCCGGACACCGCAACGCCATCGGCATCGGGGTTGCTCAGTTCCTGAACGGCCGACCAACTGCCGACATCGGACCACCCGGCGGCATAGGGCACAACGCTGAGGTTGCTGGCCTTCTCCATCACCGCATAGTCGATGGAAATATCCTGAACCCCGGCCCAAGCCTGTGGGTCGAGGCGCAAAAACCCAAGATCGGTTTTGGCCTTTTCAACGGCGCTGCGGACCGGGTCAATCAGATCAGGTGCGTGCTGTTCAAATGCGGCGAGGATATCTTTGACGGCAAAGAGGAAAATCCCCGAATTCCACAGATAGGTGCCTTCCCCGACCATGGCCCGGGCGCTGTCCAGATCTGGTTTTTCCACAAACCGATCCAGCGGCACGGTAGAGCCGGTCGCATCCGGCGCATGGCTGAGTTTCAGATACCCATAGCCCGTTTCGGGTCGGTCCGGCGTGATGCCGAAAGTGACAAGATCGCCCCGGTCGGCGATGGTCTTTGCCCCTTGTGCAACAGCAGCGTGAAAGGCGGGTTTGTCGGGCACGACATGATCCGAAGGCGCCACCAGCATCAACGCATCCGGGTCGTCTTGCGCCAGATACATGGCAGCAGCCAGAACCGCCGGGGCAGTGTTGCGCCCCTCGGGTTCGATCAGAATCGGGCCGGGGTCGATACCAACCCCCGCCAATTGTTCCGGCACCACAAAGCGGAAGGCTTCGTTGGTTAAAATCAACGGCTTGGCATAGCGTGCATCGACCGGCCCCCGCAGCCGGTCTGCGCAATCCTGAAGCAGGCTCGCCTCGCCAATCAGAGGCACAAACTGTTTGGGATAGCTTTTGCGCGACAGCGGCCACAGCCGGGTGCCCGATCCACCACACAGGATGACAGGACAGATATTCACCATCGCCGATTGCCTTCTTTTCATCGCGTGATACGAAGGACGGTCCTTCAAACGCAAATCAGCGCGCTATTGGGCCGCCCGGTCCGAGATCACAACATCGTGCAAATATCGGCTGAGGTCATCGCGCAGATCGTCGCGGGCCAGCGCAAAGGCGACCGTGGCCTGCAGAAAGCCGGATTTGGAGCCGCAGTCAAACCGCTGACCGTCGAACTTGTAGCCAAAGACTGGCACGCCATTGCCGATATCCTCGGCAATTGCATCGGTCAGCTGGATTTCTCCGCCGCTGCCCTGCTTCATCTGGTTCAGGTTATACAGAACCGACGGCCCCAGAATATAACGCCCGATCACGGCCAGGTTCGAGGGGGCCTCATCCGGTTCCGGCTTTTCTACCATCCCGCGCGCGCGGGTGACGGTGCCTGCGTTGTCTCCGACATCCAGAATACCATACGAGCTGGTTTTCTCGGCCGGAACCTCCATCGCGGCAACCATGTTCCCGCCGGTCTCCTCATAGGCTTCGATCATCTGCTGCAGGCAGGGCTTGTCGGCGGCGATGACATCGTCGGGCAGCATCACCGCAAAGGGTTCATCCCCGATCAGACGCCGCGCGCACCAGACCGCGTGGCCCAGACCCAGCGCCTTGTGCTGCCGGATATAGGCAATGGCACCGCTTTCCATATTGGTCGCATTCAGCGTTTTCAGCAGGTCATCCTTGCCCTTGGCCTCCAGCGCCTGTTCCAGCACCA
Source organism: Ruegeria sp. (assembly GCF_028066395.1). GTDB lineage: Bacteria > Pseudomonadota > Alphaproteobacteria > Rhodobacterales > Rhodobacteraceae > Ruegeria. The sequence continues at coordinate 47,654 of NZ_JALCBM010000009.1, read as the reverse complement.
GATTGTGGTCAAAGTAATCCTCCAGCGCGGACTTGCCGCGCGAGGTGACGAAAATGAATTCCTTGATGCCCGCAGCGCGCGCCTCGTCAATGGCATATTGGACCAGAGGGCGGTCGACCAGAGTCATGATTTCCTTGGGAACGGACTTTGTCGCCGGCAAGAACCGTGTGCCCAGCCCCGCTACGGGGAAAATCGCCTTGGTGACCTTGCGTGTCATGTGACCTCTCAAATTCAATTTTGCGTCCGACGGCCGCTTTATTTCCGCCTGCTCATAGGCCGCGACGTCGGGTTAATCAATGTCGCACACCCTATGAGCCACGTTTAGGGGGAAATTTTCCACTTTCGGACAGGTAAAGTCAAAAGCATGCGTGCGGGAATCCGCCATTTTGGCCTCTTACCAATTGGATTCAGCCTCGCATCAGGGATTCGGGTAGGGTTTTGCCGGCTGTTCACGATTTCGTTTGGGTGCTCTGTATGGGTCTTCTTTTGCATGTTTCTGAGGATTCGGTCAGGCATGGTTCACAGTCTCACTCGGCAGGCCATGTCCGGTTCTCAACTTGCCAGTGGCAATCCAAACTATTGTTGCCGTTATAGCTACAATCCAAAAGCCCACCGTTGAATGGGCGCATCGAAGTTATCACTGATGATTGGCATAAGCCGTTGGAGCATCTCCTGCCGGGCCTGAACGATCAAGTTACCGGCAGAATGAATGCCAACCATTGCAGATGGGAAGGCGCATCTGAAGTATTCATGAGTCGCATCGCAGTTCAGGGCACCAGATGGGCCTTCATTCCGGCCTCGGGAAAGCAGGTCGGCGCGCGGCCGGTTGCCTCTTGCCAGCGCCCGATTGAGCGGCGGGTTTTAAAACCCGGCAAGCCATCGGCACCGCCAACATCGTGGCCCTGCTGTTCCAGCGCACGCTGCATGCTGGCAATGTCCGAGCGATAAAGGCCGCCGACCTTGCCCCATCGCCCGCTGAAATCGCCAACACCGTACTGAATGCGGTCACCGACATGGCCCACAAACAAAGCGTAGAGGTCGCTGGTGTTGTAATCTTTCAGAACATAGAAATTCGGCGTCACGATGAAGGCCGGACCATGGCGACCGGCGGGCATCATCAGATAGCCCTCGGCGGGCAGTTCATGGTCGGGGAAAGGCCGCCCGGACACTCGCGTAACCCCCAAGGCGGTCCAATCGCGGATGGGGCGACCTTGATCCGGCCCTTCCAAAGCGCAGGACAGTGTATCCGGCACGCGCACCTCGAACCCCCAATCACGACCTTCGACCCAGCCGTGCCGGTGCAGGTAATTACCGATCGAGGCCAGCGTATCCGCAGTCGACCCCCAGATATCCGCGCGCCCATCGCCGTCGCCATCGGTGGCAAAGGTCAAAAAACTGGACGGCATGAATTGCGGTTGCCCCAAGGCCCCCGCCCAACTGCTTTTCATCCCGCGCCCGGGGGCATGGCCCGCCTCGGCAATCTGCAGCGCCGCGATGAGTTCATCGGTGAAATATTCGGACCGGGTGCTCATGAACCCTTTGGTTCCCAGAACCTGAAACGCGTCATGGGGGATTGCGACCTGACCATAGCCGCTCTCGCGCCCCCAGATCGCCAGCAGGATGCGGGCCGGGACGCCGGTTTGGGCCTCAACGCGCGCCAGAGTGTCCGCGTGACGCCGGGCCATCTTGCGCCCGACTGCCGTGGCACCCTGCACCGCATTTTTGTTGAAGTACCGCCCGGGCGAGCCAAACTCGGCCTGCCGCTGTTTCTTGCGCGCCTGCGGCTGTTGTCCCGGCGGCACCAGATCCGGCAGGTCCCAGTTCAACGTCACCCCGGCAAAAGCCTGTTTCATGGTGCGGCGCGACACGCCCTTGGCACGCGCTTGTGGCCAGACATCTTGCCACAGCCAGTCCTGAAACTGCCGCTCGACCGCCGCGCGGTCCTGCGCGGGCGAAATTGTCGCGCACAGGCAGAACAGGAAGGGCAGGATAAGGCGAAACATCACCCTCAGGTCTCGCCCGCAGGTGGTTCGATGTCAATAACGTACCGTTTCCCCGGCCGGGGTCGGAAAATTCCTTGAGAAATTTGCTGACTCTGCCGATAGTTGTCCTCATTGAACCAATTCCTTGAGGGCGGGCAGGCGTGACCATTTCCAGAACGTTCCCAGCTCTGGCAGGCTTTGCGCTTATGCTGGCCTCGGCGCAGCTTGCCCTGGCCAGTGACAGCTTCATGGACCCGCAAGGCCCGATCGCAGCGGTGCAGAAAACCCACCTGTTGCGGGCGACCGCCCTGATCCTGATTGCGGTGATCCCGGTGCTGGTTCTGGTCCCGCTGATCGCGCTGCGATATCGCCGCCGCAAGGGCAGCGCCGCCGCTTATCAGCCCGATTGGGACTTCTCGGCCCGGCTGGAGTTCCTGATGTGGGGCGTTCCGGTGGTGATCGTGGTGATCCTGTCCTTTTATCTTTGGAAGGCCACACACCGGCTGGACCCATATTCGGCTCCTTTTGGCGAGGAACCGGCCCTGCGGGTTCAAGTGGTGGGTCTGGATTGGAAATGGCTGTTCATCTACCCCGATCTGGGTATCGCCAGCGTCGGAGAGCTGGGTATCCCCATCAAACAGCAGATTGCGATGACGCTGACGACGGATACCGTCATGCAATCCTTCATGATCCCGGCGCTGGCCGGGCAGATTTACGCCATGCCCGGGATGACCACGCAGCTGCATCTGGCAGCCGATAGGCCCGAAGTGATGCAGGGTGAGAACACGCAATATAACGGGCGTGGCTTTACCAAGCAGAAATTCCAGACCCGCGCGATGACCACGCAGGATTTCAACACCTGGGTCGAGGGCGTTCGCAACAACGGCATCCCCTTGAACCCGGCCACCTATCAGACGTTGGCCATGCGCACCGACCGGGATGAGGTTCAGGCGGCCTTGGGGACGGACAAGATGCCTGAAAACGCGCTGTATTTCACGGTGGACGGTGACCTGTTCCAGTCCATTCTGCACCGCTATCACAGCGGCAAACCGCTGCCGCTGGATCAGCAGCCGGGCACCGCGACCTATGGGCAGGAGGCAAGCCAATGATGTCCAGCGACTCTGGCTTTTTTGGCCGCCTCTCGTGGGAGGCTTTTCCCGTGGCCGGGCTGATCCAGAACCCCAGCGCGAATGAGATCATCGCCAATGCGGCGGCGGGGATCGTCATTATCGGTGCCATGGTCGTGGTCGGCCTGCTGACATGGTTCCGCCTGTGGGGGCCATTGTGGCGCGATTGGCTGACCAGCGTGGATCACAAGAAAATCGGCATCATGTATATCGTCTTTGCCATCGTCATGCTGGCCCGAGGCGTGCTGGAAGGCGTGGTGATGCGCGCGCAACAGGCCGCCGGACCCGGCGATGGCTTCCTTGAGGCCGAGCACTTTGCCGAACTGTTCAGCACCCATGGCACGATCATGGTCTTCTTCGTTGCCGTGCCCTTTGTCTTTGGTGTCGCCAACTACGTGATCCCGCTGATGATCGGCGCGCGCGATGTGGCCTTTCCCCGGTTGAACCAGATCGGGCTGGGGTTGACCGTCTCGGCCGGGATGATGCTGATGGTGTCGCTGGTGGTGGGGCGGTTCTCGACCGGGGGCTGGACGGCCTATCCGCCCTATACCGGTGCCGCCTTCAATCCCGGAGTAGGGCCAGACTATTGGATCTGGGCCATTGTGGTGTCGGGCATTGGCACCTCGCTGACTGGTATCAACTTTGCCGTCACCCTCTACAAGATGCGCGCGCCGGGGATGACCTTTATGCGGTTGCCGATGTATTGCTGGACGATCATCTGCAGTTCGATCCTGATCATATTCGCCATGCCACCCCTGGGAGTGGCTGCGCTGCTGCTGGCCGCCGACCGCTATCTGGATTTCCATTTCTTCACCAATGACCTGGGCGGCAACATGATGAACTATGCCAACCTGTTCTGGCTGTTCGGCCACCCCGAGGTCTACCTGCTGGTCCTGCCCGCCTATGGGATTTATTCCGAGGTCTTTGCGACCTTCTCGGCCAAACGGCTGTACGGGTATAACTCGCTGGTCATCGCCACCATGTCGATTGCGGTGCTGTCCTTCACCGTCTGGCTGCACCATTTCTTCACCATGGGTCAAAGCGCACTGATAAATGCGGTGTTCGGCATCGCCACCATGCTGATTGCGATCCCCACCGGAGTGAAAGTCTATGACTGGATGGCAACGCTCTATCGTGGACGCATCCGGTTCTCGGTCCCGATGCTCTATAGCCTTGCGTTCCTGATGCTGTTCGTCATCGGCGGGCTCAGCGGAGTGGTCCTTGCCAACCCGACCGTGGATTATCAGGTCCACAACACCCTGTTCCTTGTGGCCCATTTCCATAACGCGCTGTTGCCGGGCGTGCTGTTCGGCCTGCTGGCGGCTTACAATTACTGGTTCCCCAAAGCCTTCGGATTCCGCCTGGATGAGTTCTGGGGTCGCGTGTCGGTGTTCTGCTGGACCATCGGGTTCCTGCTGACCTTCATGCCGCTCTATTTCGTGGGCCTGATGGGCATGCCCCGGCGGTCCTTCAGCTATAGCGATCCGTCGTTCCACCCCTTCATGATCGTCGCCATCATCGGCGCGCTGGTCATCACCTGTGGGTTGTTTTCGGTATTGATCCAACTCTGGGTCAGCATCCGCGACCGCGAGAAAACGCGCGTACCAGTGGGTGATCCATGGGATGGGCGCACGCTGGAATGGTCGATCCCGTCGCCCCCGCCGCCCTATAATTTCGCCGTGATCCCGCAAGTCACGGATCGGGATGATTTCGCCGCTGCCAAGGCACAAGGCGTGGCCTATCCGACACCGGATGCCTATGAGGATATCGAGATGCCGCGCAATACCGGCATCGGTTTTGTCCTCTGTGTGCTCAGCGGTATCTGGATGTTTGCGCTGGTCTGGTGGATCTGGTGGCTGGCGGCGCTGATGACCGTGCTGATCATCCTGTCCATCATCATCTGGACCTTCGACACCAGTACCGAACTGGTGATCCCGGCCGAGGAGGTCCGCAAGGAACACGAGGCCTGGCTGGATCTGGTCCACAGTGCCACCGCCGTGGATCGCGACCACGAGGCCGCACCGGAAAACCGCGGCCTCGCCCGCCCGGATATGGAGGCCGTGACATGAGACGCGCCCCGCGCCACAGCTACCCCGGCATCAACCTCGGCGAGGATCACGCCAGCGCCGACAAATTCTCCGAGGTCGTGACCTTCGGCTTCTGGGTCTTTCTGATGAGCGATCTGGTCTATTTCGGCCTGATGTTCGCCATCTACATCACTATGATCGACGCGCAGGCCGGGGGCCCGGGCCCGCATGAGCTGTTCGATCTGAAAAGCATCTTTGCCCAAACGCTGATCCTGCTGACCAGTAGCTTGACAGTCGGGCTGGCCATGCTGGCGCTGAAATACAACCTGCCACGGCCCCGGATCGTGCTGTGGTTTGCGGTCACCCTGGTACTGGGTCTCAGCTTTCTGGTACTGGAAATCCGCGATTTCATGAACATGGCCGCGCAGGGTGGCATTCCCCAACGTAGCGGCTTCCTGTCGGCCTTTTACGGCCTCGTCCCCTTGCACGGGCTGCACGTGGCCGCCGGGTGCCTGTGGCTGATCGTGCTGGGCATCCAACTGCGGGTGATGGGTCTGACCGATCTGGTGATGTCGCGCGTGGTGCGGCTGGCGCTGTTCTGGCATTTCCTCGACCTGATCTGGATCGGCATCATCACCATCGTGTATTTCGGAGGGCTGACCTATGGATAGACGCACCGAACTGCACCGGCGCGAGCGGCGGCGTTATGTCATCGGCTATGGCGGCTCACTTCTGCTGACGCTGACGGTGTTTTTCATCGCCCATCGATACGGGACCGAAACACCGGGGGTTTACCTGACTATCGGCCTGCTGGGGCTGGCGCAACTGGTCGTGCAACTGGTCTATTTCCTGCATATCGACCGCCGCCGCAGCAGCCGTGAGGATTTGGACCTGATCCTGTTTTCAACACTCGTGCTGTTGATCATCATCGGCGGAACCGTCTGGATTCTGGGCAATTTGGCAATCCGCATGCATATGGGCGTTATGTAAGGCCCCCTGTCAGGACCAACCCAAGCCACAGGGCGATCCAGCATAACGCAACGCTCAGCAGGATATTCCCGGCGGCGTAGGCAATGGTGCGATTGCGATGCAATTCCAGCGATTGATAGGCAAAGCTGGAAAAGGTCGTGAACCCGCCGCAAAAGCCGAAAACCAGCCGTTTCTCTTCCTCGCCCATCTCCACCGGGCCGCCCAGATACCCGATCCAGAGGCCCAGCAGCAGGCTGCCCGCCACATTCACGATCAGGGTCGAAAAGGGCAGATCATGGGTCACACGCCGCGCCAGCCAATGCCGCAGAACCGCGCCCAGACCACCGCCGAGGCCGAACATAGCGTGCAGGTAAAGCTCGGTCATTCCCGCGCCCTCCCGATCCGGGTACGGCGGCCCAGCGCCTCACCCAGAATGGCGGCGGCTAGGCCAAAGACGATCTCTGCCAGCATTGCGATGCCAACGATCCAGCCGCCGGTTTCGGCGATCCGTTCCAATTCGGCCACGAAAGAGGAAAAGGTGGACAATCCACCGCAGAACCCGACAGCGCCCAGATGTAAGACGTGGGCATGGACCCGGTGGCGGATGGCGTAGAGCCAGCCGAGAATGAAACAGGCCACCACGTTGATCCCGAACGTCGCCGTCAGCATCGGTGCGCCGGGGATTTCCAGCGCAAATGCCTCACGCAACAGCGACCCCGCTGCGCCGCCCACGAAGACAGCGCCATACATCAGGGCGCGATGCCGGGCGCTGGATGCTGATGATGCCACTGCGTTTCGTCCTGCCATGACCTGCAATCCTTTGGGCATACAGACTGCGCCTTTGGCGATCAACGGTGTTCACAAAGACGCTGCCCGACCACCGCCCCGGCGTTCAACCCCTTGCAATCACAGGCCGGTCTGTACCACGATCCCCGCAGCAACGGCCCAAGACGCAGCCATAGGAGATCAGGGATGATAGTGCGCAGAATTTACTTTGCAGTGGCCTTTCTGGGCCTGCCCCTGACAGTTCTGCTGGGGCTGCTCTGGGCGCCAGCCTTCTGGCTGCTGGTGCTGATCGTCCCTTATGTGCTGATCGGCTATTGGGACGTCAAAACCACCAAACACAACGTGCTGAACAACTACCCGGTGCTGGGTCATTTCCGCTATATGCTGGAATTCGTCAGCCCGGAAATCCGCCAGTATTTCGTGGAAACCAATGAAAGCGGGCGGCCCTATAACCGGATCATTCGCGGTCTGGTCTATTCCCGCGCCAAGGGGCAGGTGGATACCCAAGCCTTCGGCACCCAATACGACATCATGACCGTCGGCTATCACCGCGCCAATCACTCGCTGGCCCCGAAGGAGGTGGATGTCAGCGAAGAGCGCGTGATGCTGGGCGGGCCGCAATGCGAAAAACCCTATCACGCATCGCGCCTGAACGTTTCGGCCATGAGTTTCGGCGCGCTCAGCGCCAATGCCATTCGCGCATTGAATGGCGGGGCGAAAGATGGCGGTTTTGCCCATAACACCGGCGAGGGCGGCCTGTCGCCCCACCATCTGGCCGAAGGCGGCGATATCATCTGGCAGATTGGCACCGGCTACTTCGGCTGCCGCACGCCTGAGGGCGGGTTCGACAAGGACAAGTTCGCCGAAAAAGCACACAAGGATGTGGTCAAGGCCATCGAGATCAAGCTGTCTCAAGGCGCCAAACCCTCACATGGCGGGGTGCTGCCCGCAGCCAAGGTCGATGAGGAAATCGCCGAAATCCGGGGCGTGCCGGAACATCAGGACGTGATCTCTCCGCCCATCCATTCGGCCTTTGATGGGCCCACCGGGCTGATGGAATTCGTGCAGCACCTGCGCGAGATGTCGGGCGGCAAACCCATCGGCTTCAAGCTGTGCATCGGCGACCCGTCCGAGTTCATGGCGATCTGCAAGGCGATGCTGGACACCGGCATCCTGCCCGATTTCATCACCGTGGACGGGGCCGAGGGCGGCACGGGCGCTGCCCCGGTGGAATTCACCAACCGTCTGGGCATGCCCCTGAACGAGGCGTTGATCTTCGTCAACAATTGCCTGCGCGGGGTCGGGCTGCGGGACAAGATCCGCATCATCTGTTCTGGCAAGGTGGCGACCGGTTTCGACATGGTCGAAAAGCTCGCGCTGGGGGCGGATATGTGCAACGCGGCCCGAGCGATGATGTTTGCGATCGGCTGCATTCAGGCGCTGCATTGCAACACCAACCGCTGCCCCTCGGGCGTGGCGACGCAGGACCCGGTCCGGGGCAGCGCGATCAACGTGCCGCAGAAACGGCAGCGGGTGCATCGCTATCATGACGCCACACTGGAAAGCTTCCGCGAGATTCTGGGGGCCATGGGCAAGGAAAAGGTTGCGGATCTGCGGCCCTCGGACATTCGTCGCCGCACGGCGGACGAACGCGAACGGTCTTATGCCGAGCTGTATGAATTCCTTGATGAGGGCGCGTTGCTGGGCGATCAGGTGCCGCAGGACTATGCCGCAGCCTGGGGCAGGGCGTCAGCGGCGCATTTCTGACCCCGCCCGTCAGATGCGCGTGTCACGTGGATTATTGGCGGCGTGTGTATGGATTTTACGCACGCTCCATTCCACCGCGTCACGCATCGCTTTGCCAAGGGCCACGTCAAACGCCTCAACCAGATCGGCGGTGTCATCGCTGGCAGCCACCACAAACTCCTGAAACGAGCTTGAGGCGATGATCTTGTCATCATATTCGTCGATGATCTTGATATTCATGCGTACTTCGACGCGAATGGTCTTGGTGTCCTCGGTCTCACCGACCACGATGCCCTGAAACTCTCGCAAATCAGGGGCGATCACGTAATCGGCGCGCAGCCCGACGGTGGATCGCCCAACGGCAGCCACCTTGCCCGAGTTCTCAAAGCTTTCGACCATCAGCGCCTGCACGATCAGCGGTGCGCGATCCACCCAGCGGGCGCGCGGCAGGTATTGCACCTGCAACAGCGTCGGCTGAATCGCGATCTGATCGGTGTTGACGGCGGCCGTCGCGGTCGGCTCCTCAACCACGATCTGTTTCTGAACGCGCGGCAGCGAGGACGAAAACGTGCTTTTTGGCGTCAACAGATACAGGTCGTTGGGCTTGGACGCCTGCCGCAAGGTGCCAAGGCCCGTGCAGCCCGCAAGCGCGGCAAGAACCAGAGTTGCGATGAGAGGCCGGATCATTGACGAAACTCCGATGCTTGGGTGCCGAGTAAGAAGCGGGCCGGATCACGTTCGACCTTGTCGACCAGCCGGTCCAGGCTGATAACCAGCCGCTGCGATTCTTCGATGAAGCGGACGAATTGTGGCAGGCCCACACGCAGGAAGTCCGAGACCTGGCGGCGGTTGTCCTGCACAATCCCGTCGATGGTGCCTAGCAGGTCCGAGGCCGATTGTGACGCGCTTAGAATATCGTCGGAAATCTTGTCGATCTTCTCGGTGATATTGGACACGGTCGACGCCACCTGATTGGCCGCATTGCGCACATCCGCCGCGACCGAGGCGATGTCTTCATCCATCACCCGATTGGCCGAGTCAAAGGCCCGTTCCGCCGATGCCAGCGCCGCCTTGGCGGTATCCATCGCCGAATTGATCGACGCCAGCGTGCCATTGGCATTGGCAAAGGTCTCGGTAATCGTGCCCAGCGTGATGCTGCCTTCCTCGGACAGAACGATCAAATGATCGGCCAGCCGTGAGCCGCGTTCGATAAACGGGCGGATATCCTGCTGGATGACCTGTTCGGCGGTCCGCAGCGTCCCGTTGGCGGTATCCAGCGCGGTTTTGGCGGACTCGGATGCGGATTTGAGGCTTTTCAGCGTGTCGGTGCCAGTGGTCAGCGTCGTCTCGGCGGTGTCGGCCAGCGTGTCTAGACGTTTGGTGAACGCCCCGATTTCCTTGGCGGCACTGCCCAGATCGCCCGACAGCGTTTCGAAATCCGACAAGGTCTTGTCCAACCGCCCCGAGGCAGAAGCCAGATTCTCAAGAATATCCGACACCGCCTTGCGGTTCTTTTCATCAACGACCGAGTTCAGGTCCTCAAGCAGCGTCAGCGCCTTTTCCAGCACCTTCGGCGCCCCTTCGAACAGTGATTGGATCGCACTGCGCTGGCTTTTGATCACGCTGTTCTGCGGCAGACGCTCGGCCTTGGGTGAGCCGCCCGACAGTTCAACATAAGCCACGCCGGTCACCCCCAGCGACTGCAGCTGCGCGATGGTTTCCTTGGTCACCGGGATATCGGCATCGACCTCGATCTTCACCCGCACCTTGGACGGATCGTCATCGTCCAGCGCCAATGAGATCACCTGACCAACCGGCAAACCGTTGTAATTCACGCCGCCCGCCGCAGACAGGCCCGAGACATTTTCGAACAGCACATCGTAATAGGCGTATTGGCGGGTCACCTCGAATTTGGCCAGCCACAGGAAAAAGCCAAAGGCCCCCAGGATGCCCGCAAGGGTGAACGCGCCGATCAGGATATAATTCGCTCGGGTCTCCATCGCCTCTACCTGTCCTACCCCTTCTGTTGCGCCGCACGGGCGCGGGGGCCTGTGAAATATTCCTGAACCCAAGGATGATCGACCTTGGTCATCTCTTCTATCGGACCTTCAACCAGCACGCGTTTTTCCGCAAGCACCGCGATGCGGTCGCAAATGGCATAAAGGCTGTCCAGATCATGGGTTACCATGAACACGGTCAGACCCAGCGCCTGCTGCAATTCTCCGATCAGGTCATCATAGGCGGCGGCCCCGATGGGGTCCAACCCGGCGGTGGGTTCGTCAAGAAACACGATCTCGGGGTCCAGCGACAGGGCCCGCGCCAGTGCCGCCCGTTTGCGCATCCCGCCCGACAGTTCCGAGGGGAACTTGCTGCAACTCAGCTGCGGCAGACCCACAAGGCTGATCTTGAGGCACCCCAGCGCCGCCATCAGGCTTTCACTGATGCCGGTATGTTCGCGCAGGGGCGCCATCACGTTTTGCAACACGGTCAGCGAGGAAAACAACGCGCCGTCCTGAAACGCCACGCCCCAGCTTTTCTCGATCCGTTGGCGGTCTTCCTCGGGGCCGTTCAGGACGTCGACGCCCAGCACCTCGATACTGCCCGCCGCCGGTTTGTTCAGCCCCACGATGGTGCGCAGCAGCACCGATTTGCCGGTGCCCGAGCCACCCACAACGCCCAGCACCTCACCCCGCCAGACATCGAGGTTCAGGTTGTCATGCACGACCTGCTCGCCGAACCGGTTGGTCAGGTTGCGCACGCGGATCACCGCCTCGCGCTGGGTGTCGGTCTTCTGGTTGTCCTGCAGAGCGGTCCCGTCCATGTCAGACCCCCAGTTCCGAGAAGAAGATCGAGAACAGCGCGTCGATGGCGATGACCATGAAAATCGACTGCACGACCGAGGCGGTGGTCCTTTGCCCCACGCTTTCGGACGAGCCCTTGACCTGCATCGCCTGCCAGCAGGCAATCACCCCGATCACCAGCGCAAAGAACGGCGCTTTGATCAGACCGACGGCCAGTTGCCAGACATCGGTGTTCTCTTTCAATCGGGTGACGAACATGCCGGGGCTGACGCCCAGATCAATCCAGCTCATCAACGCGCCACCAATCAGACCGGCCATGTCGGCGACAAATCCCAGGATCGGCAGCATGATCAGCAGGGCCACAACGCGCGGGATCACCAGAACCTCGATCGGGTCCAGACCAAGCGTGCGCATGGCGTCGATCTCTTCCTGCACCTTCATCGACCCGATTGAGGCGGTAAAGGCCGA
>NZ_JALCBM010000009.1:7939-35648 GCF_028066395.1 Ruegeria sp. | reverse complement strand
CGCACCAGCCGGTGCAGCGTCAGGCCCAGAAATTCGAGGATCGACAGCGTGTCCTTCCAACCGCCCGCCATCCGCGCGCCCAGATGCGCGACCCAATTGACGAAGCCGCCGGGCGGCTCTGGATCACTCACCTCCTTGGGAACGTTGCGCGCGACCGTGTCAATCAGCGTGGCATAGGCGGGCTGTGCGCCCGTGATCTGCACAGTTGCTCCGCCTGCGGTCAGGCGGTTCTGCAGGTCGGAAATCAACCACGCACCGCCCGTATCCAGTGCCTGAACCTGCGACAGGTCCAACTCGACCGGGCCGGTCGCGGGTTTGACCGATCTGAACCCATCCTCGACCAATTCCAGCGATTGCGTCAGCAAATCGCCGGCAATGCGGATGCAAATGCCGGTTGCATTGCTGTCCGAGGTTATGGTTGGTCGCGTCATGGCCGTATGTGACGGGAAACGCCCCGGGGCTGCAACGGGTTTGTTCCGGCGGCCCGGAAATTTTGCCGACAGGATGCGCAGTTGTGACAGTTCTGGCGCGCCGCCGCCACCGAAGCATATTCCGAAAAATCTAGACAAACGAGATACTAACGGTATCGTGACCTTCAAGTTTTCTAGTTTTGATTGAGCGACGCCGGACACAAGGCCGGGCCCTTGGGGCACCCACCTGACTCTGATCTGTCCGGTCGGTTGCACCCATGTGTTTGAAGGGGAAGTTCATGATCGACTGGCTTGTGAATATTCTGCAAACCTACCCGGAACTGGCGGTCTTTCTGTCCATCGGCATCGGATTTCTGGTCGGCCCGTGGAAGCTGATGGGGTTCAGCCTGGGCACCGTCACCGCCACCTTACTGGCAGCAGTGGTGATCGGGCAGGCGCATATCGAGATCGACTCGGCCGTCAAATCGACCTTTTTCATCCTGTTCATCTTCGCCGTGGGCTACGGCGTCGGCCCGCAATTCATGCGCGGCCTCAAGGTCGATGGCGCGCGCGAGGTGTTCTTTGCCCTCAGTGTCCTCGCCCTGTGTCTGATCATCCCGGTCGTCGCGGCCAAGGTGGCGGGGCTGGAACTGGGCTATGCCGCCGGTCTTTATGCGGGCTCGCAGACGATTTCAGCCGCTATCGGCGTGGCGACGGACCAGATCGGCCAGCTAGGGCTCTCGGCGGAGCAAGCCAAGTCCTATGCCAACCAGATTCCCGTCGCCTATGCGGTGACCTATATTTACGGCACCATCGGCTCGGCCATCATTCTAGCCAAGATCGGCCCGCGCCTGATCGGTGTCGATCTGGTGGCCGCCTGCAGGGAATACGAGGCCAAGCTGGGCGGTGGCGCCGACATGGAAACCGGCGACGGCATCGTCTCGGCCTATCGCGCGATTGAAGCGCGCGCTTTCGAAATCCCCGAGGGCAGTGATCTGCTGGGCCAGCCGGTCAAGGACCTGATGCCGGGCGTGCGCATCTATGCCGAACGGCTGCGGCGGGGCGATCAGGTTATCGAGGTCGATGACAACATGGTGCTTGAGGCCGGGGATATCGTCATGTTCTCGGGCCGTCGCGCCGATCTGGTCGGGCTGCTGGAAACCAGCCTGAAAGAGGCCGACGCGCCGGACCTGCTGTCGATCCCGTCCGAAAAGCTGGATGTGCTGATCACCAGCAAGGACGTACATGGCAAGACGCTTGAGGAACTGGGAAGCATGTCCCTTGCCCGTGGTGTCTATGTCTCAAAGCTGACGCGGAACATGCTGGACCTGCCGCTGCTGCCGGGCACGGCGGTGCATCGCGGCGATATCTTGACCATCCAGGGCAGCAAACGCCATGTGGAGGCTGCGATTGCCCAGATCGGCTATGCCGACCGCCCGGTGGATACCACCGATCTGGCCTTTGTGGGCTGGGGTATCTTCATCGGCGGCGTGATCGGAACACTGGCGATCATGATGGGCGGCTTTCCCATCAGCCTGTCCACCACCGGCGGCGCGCTGCTGGCCGGGTTGGTGCTGGGCTGGCTGCGCACGGTACACCCGACCTTTGGGCGTATTCCCGGCCCGGCGCTGTGGCTGATGAACACGCTGGGCCTGAACGTCTTTATCGCCGTGATCGGAATCACCGCCGGGCCGGGCTTTGTCGCCGGGCTGCAACAGGCGGGCATCGCCCTGCTGTTATGGGGGATCGTCGCGACCTCATTGCCGATGATCTTTGCCGTCTATGTTGGCCATTACGTGTTCAAGTTCCATCCGGCCATCCTGTTTGGCGCCTGCGCCGGCGCGCGCACCACCACGGCGGCGCTGGGGATGATTCAAGAGGCCGCGCAAAGCCGCATTCCCGCCCTTGGCTATGGCATGCCCTACGCCATCGGTAACACGCTGCTGACCATCTTTGGCATGGTCGTGGTTTTGATCCTCAGTTGATTTCAGAAAGGTTTGATCCATGGATAGAGTGAAGCTGCACGACTACGAAGCGCTCAGCCCGTTTCAGATCAAGGATGAGTTGATCCAGCTGGCCTCGGCCGAGGCGCGCAAGACCAACAGCGCCTTTCTGAACGCCGGGCGCGGCAATCCCAACTGGGTCGCCACCCGCCCGCGCGAGGCGTTCTTTGCCCTAGGCCAGTTTGCGATCACCGAATCCCGGCGTGTCATGAACCACCCCGCCGGTCTGGGCGGCATGCCCGCGATGCAAGGCTGCCACGCCCGTTTGCTGGAATGGGCGGCCGAGAATTCGGATATGCCCGGTGTCGATACGCTGATCGACGTGGTCGGGCATGCCATTTCAGCCTTCGACTTTGACGCCGACGCATTCGTGCACGAACTGACGGATTCCATCATCGGTGACAATTATCCGGTGCCCGACCGCATCCTGAAACACAACGCCGCCATTGCCCATGAATACCTGATGTGGGCCATGTGCGCCGGTCACCGCCCAGACGCCACATTCGATCTGTTCGCGGTCGAGGGCGGCACGGCTGCAATGTGCTATATCTTCAAGACGCTCAAGGCCAACCGGCTGCTGAACCCGGGTGACACCATCGCGCTGTGCACGCCGATCTTCACCCCCTATCTGGAGATGCCCGAGCTGGAGGATTACAGCCTCGAATCCGTCCATGTGGAAACTGACGAGGAAGATGGGTTCCAACTGACCGACGCGGCGGTCGAAAAGCTGAAGGACCCGAAGGTCAAAGCGTTCTTTCTGGTTAATCCGGGCAACCCGTCCTCGGTGGCGCTGAGCACAGCCTCGCTGCGCAAACTGGCCGATCTGGTGGAAAACCACCGGCCCGACCTGATCGTGCTGACCGATGATGTCTATGGCACGTTTGTGCATGATTTCACCTCGGTCATGGGGCATTTGCCGCGCAACACGATCGGGGTGTATTCCTATTCGAAGTATTTCGGCTGCACCGGCTGGCGGCTGGGTATGATCGCCGTGGCGCAGGACAATATCTTTGACCTGAAACTGGCCGACCACCCGGAAGAAATCAAACAGGTGCTGGACAAACGCTATGGCACGCTCAGCCTGACGCCGCGTGATATCCGGTTCATCGACCGGCTGGTGGCCGACAGCCGCGATGTGGCGCTGAACCATACCGCCGGGTTGTCGCTACCACAGCAGGTGATGATGACGCTGTTCTCGCTCTGCGAATTGGCTGACACCAAAAAGGCCTATCAAACCGCCTGTATGGAACTGGTCCACCGCCGCTTCAAATTGCTGACCGAGGCGCTGGGGGTAAAGGTCGATGCAGGCGCGCAGTATGACGCCTATTACGGCATCATCGATTTCGAATTCTGGCTGCGCAAATATGTGGGCGAGGACGTGGTGGCCTGGATCAAACAGAATATCCACCCGCTGGATATCGCGTTCAAACTGGCCGAGGATTACGGCATCGTCCTGCTGAACGGCAGCGGGTTCGACGCCCCGGACTGGTCGGCGCGCGTATCCTTCGCCAACCTGCCGGATGAGGCCTATTCCCAGATCGGCACCGCCGTCCGCGCGGTCGCGCGCGGCTATGTGCAGGCCTATCGCGCATCGCAAAGCCAACCGCTGCACGGCTGAACCAACCCCCTACACCTGCGCCAAAACTGGTGCTACCCATAGGCGCAGGGGAGGATGGATTTGGACGTCAGCGAACAGCGCATCAAGGCGATGACCACAGCAGGGCTGAACCTGATCGGTCAGGCCCTGTCGATATACGACAATCAGCTGCGGCTGGTCCTGTGCAACCTGCGCTTCCAGGAAATGTTCGACCTGCCCGACGCACTGGTCCAGCCCGGCGCCCTGTTTCACGACACCATCCATTTTCTGGCCAGCCGGGGCGAATACGGTGCCGAGACCGACGTGGATACAATGGTGGCACAACGTGTCGAGCAGGCCCTTGCGTTCGAGCCGCATTATATAGAGCGGACCCGTCCGAACGGTCAGGTGATCTCAGTCGAAGGCGCGCCCTTGCCCACCGGCGGCTGGGTCGCAGTCTATACCGACATCACCCGCACCAAACAGGCCGAGGACCTGCTGCGCGCCCGGTCCGAGGAACTGTCGGGCCAGTTGCTGGACCGGGCCGAGGAGCTGTCGGCCACCAACCGCAAACTCGCCGCCACCATCACCGCGCTGGAAGAGGCCAAGCGCCAGCTGACCGAGATCGAAGCGCGCACCCGCATGACGACCGAGATGATGCCCGCCCATATCGCCCATCTGGACGCCGAGGCGCGGTATGACTACTCCAACCGCCGCCTCAGCGCGGTGATGCCCGGTCGTCCTTCGGATATTCTGGGCCTGCATATCTCTCAGGCGCTGGGGGCAGGGGCCTATGAGCGGGTCAAGCCGCATCTGGAACAGGCCTATTGCGGGCAACCTTCGGTTTTTGAATTCACCGAAGGTCAGGACCAGCGCCGCATCCGCGTGTCGTTCACGCCCGACGGAGCAGGGGGCGTCTATGTCATGTCGGTGGACATCACCGAAGAAACCCAGGCCCGCGTCGCCTTGCAACAGACCCGCCGCCGCGAGATGGCGGCCCAGATGACCAGCGGTCTGGCGCATGATTTTTCGAACCTGCTGACAATCATTCTGGGGATGCAGGCAAAGCTGGCGAAAATGGACCTGCCGGATCAGGCGGATACCCTGATCACCGCCACCCAACAGACCGCCCGGCGTGGCGGGCAATTGCTGAACCGTATCGCTGACATGACCGGGCACCGCACACCGCAACCGCAGGCCACCGACATGCGCGCGCTGCTGGAAGACCTTCGGACGTTGGCCTCACCGTCCTTGCCGCGCGGGATGGGACTATCGGTGGTTAACACCCTGCCGGACAAGCCGTTGATGCTGGACCCCGGCATGGTGCAGGATGCGTTGCTGAATCTGGTGCTGAACGCCCGCGATGCCTGCGGTGCCTCGGGACAGATCACCATCAGCGCCCATGCGATTGGGCAAATCTGGGCGGAAATCACCGTCTCGGACACTGGCCCAGGCTTCTCGGCCGAGGCTTTGGACAAGGCGCTGAACCCGTTCTTTACCACCAAGGGCAGCGATGGTTCCGGCCTCGGTCTGCCGATGGTCTATGACACAGTCAAACTGGCGGGTGGGGACCTGCAACTGCGCAACACACCATCGGGCGCCTCCGTTGTACTGCGGCTGCCGTACCGGCCCGCACCCCCCGCCCAATCCGGCCTTGTGCTATTGGTCGAGGATCAGGACGAGCTGCGCAGCCAGTTCCGCGACATGCTGGTCGATCTGGGCTGCGCGGTGATCGAGGCGACCTCGGTAGATGAGGCGCTGACCCTGACGGCAGATATTGGCGATATCGCCCTGATCCTGTCCGACATACGATTGCAGGGCGATGAAACGGGGTTGGACCTTATTCAGCAATTGGACGGCGCGATCCCTTGCATTCTGATGACATCGCTGCCCTATTCCGACCCGTTGCACCGCCGGGCTTTGGCCGTGGCACCTGTGCTGCGCAAACCCTTTACCCCCGCGCAACTGTCCGCGCTGATCAGAACCGAGGCCGCCTGATGACCCAACCGCTGGTGACCATTCTGGACGACGAACCCGAAATCCGGCGTATCCTGACCGACACGCTGGAAGAAGCCGGATTCCGCACCCAAAGCTTTGCCCGTGCGCGCGAATTTGAAGCCTCGCTGAAACGGGTCACGCCGGATGTTTGTCTGGTTGACCTGTCGCTGCCCGATACGGACGGGCTGGCGCTGGTCCATCGTTTGGCTTTGGAACAGGGCGCAGCGGTCATTATCATCTCGGGTCGGGCACAGGTGCAGGACCGGGTAACAGGGCTGGAGCTTGGGGCGGATGATTACATCACCAAACCGTTTGATCCGGCCGAGGTCGTGGCCCGCATCCGTGCCCGCCTGCGTGCCCCCCGAACGGGTGTTCAGGCCACCGATGTGGCCCGGTTCAACGGCTGGACTGCTCAGTTTGATCGCTATGTCCTGATCGACGCCGAAGGGGTGGAAACCCCGTTCAGTCATGCCGAAGGCGAAGTCCTGCGCCTGTTTCTGGAAAGCCCAAAGCGGCTGATCAGCCGCGCCCAGATGCAGGAAATGCTGGGTGGCGGTGCTGGCGACAGCTTTGATCGCGCGATGGATGTTCGGATTTCCCGTCTGCGCACCAAGCTTGGCGAAGACCCCAAAAACCCTCGCCTGATCAAAACGATATACGGCGCGGGGTACATTTTTCTGGGCGACGTCGAATGGCGGCAATGACCCGACAATCAGCCCCAAAGCAGCTGTCTCTTGGTTTCCGAGACCGTTACTCCCGCAACGCCTGATCCTTGATCTTCAGAACCGGCTGGATCAGATATTCCAGAACCGTTTTGCGTCCCGACAGGATATCAACTTCGGCGATCATGCCCGGAATGATTTCGACGGCAACACCACCGGCATCCAGCATGGTGTTTTCGGTGCGAATCTCGACCACGAACACCTCCTCGTCATTGCGTTCCGAGCGTGTGATCGTATTGGCCCCGATCCGAATGATCTCACCTTGCAAACCGCCATATCGGGCAAAATCATAAGCGGTGATCTTGACCTTGACCCGTTGCCCCGCATGCAGGAACCCGATGTCCTCTGGCCTGACATAGGCTTCGACCAACAGTGACTCGTCCAACGGAACAATCTCGATCAACTCCTCGCCGCTGCGCGCCAGCCCGCCGATGGTCGAGCGGTGAATGCGATTGACCACCCCCCGCATCGGTGTGCGCACTTGCGCACGCTCGGCCCGGTTGCGCAAGGCGGGCAGGGCGGGTTGCAGCGCGGCAAGTTCAGCCGTGACCACGGCCAGATCGGTCAGGGCAGCACTGCGGAACCGGCTGCGGGTGGATCTGATGCGATCGTCAACCTCATCCAGTCCTGACTGCAACCGCGTGATCACGGCTTCAGCCCGGACTTTGCGACCTTTCCATTCCGCCTCGCTGCGGCGCAGGGCCAACAAAGTCGTCGCCGGCTCCATCCGTTGTTTCACCAACGGCGCCATCATCGCACGTTCTTCGGCCAGAACCGCCAGAGTTTCGGTCGCCATGACCTGATCAACCAGACCTTCTTCATATTCCTGTTGCCGCTGTTGCCGCTGCCGTTCCAGTATGGCGATTTCGGCAGTCAATTCAGCCTGTCGCCCCTGATACAAGGCGGTTTCCGAGCGAACCACGTCCGGTGCGCCCTGGATCAATCTGGCTTCGAAGGTCAGGTCCATATCGTCGATCTCTGCCTGCAACCGCTGGGCTTGGGCCATCAGACCATAGGCACGCTGCTGTTCCTGACTCAATTCGCTGTCGATCTGCGTGGCGTCGAACTCCATCAGCAACGCGTCCGCGTCCACCACCTGTCCTTCGCGCACATGCAGCGCCTGAAGGATGCCCGGTTCGGTCGCCTCGATCAGTTGGATATCACCGGACGGCACGATACGCCCGTCGGCGCGCACCACGTCATCCAGCTCGGTCAGATGCGCCCATACCCCAGCCACCGCAAGGCACGCTAATATCACCAGCAGCAACAGCGAACCACGCAGCGGAGCACGCCCCCGCATCTCTCGCACCAATGACTCCAGATCAGGATGCCGCGACATTCAGATGCCTCCGGGGTTTGGTGACGTGCTGGGTCAGAATGCTCTTTGGTCCATCCGCACCGACCTTGCCATCCTCGATCACAATGACGCGGTCGACCAGCTCCAACAGGCTGGTGCGGTGGGTCACGATCACCAGCGTAGTGTCATTGGTTGCTTCTTTCAGCCGCGCGATGACTTCGCTTTCATTCTTCACATCCATCGCGCTGGTCGGTTCGTCCAGCAACAGAACCGGAGGGTGCCCGATCAACGCCCGCGCCAGGGTGATGGCCTGTCGCTGACCGCCGGACAACCCTTCGCCCCGCTCAGCCAGTTGCATGTCATATCCACTGGGGTGACGGTTCACGAACCCATCCACCCCTGCGATGCGGCCCGCACGGATCAAATCCTCATCCCGGGGCCGAACTGCCCCTGCCGTTATATTATCCCGCACCGACCCCGAGAACAGCCAGACATCCTGCAATACCGAACCGATATTGCGCCGCAAATCCCCCGGATCAATCTGCCGGATATCCAGCCCGTCCAACATTACCGAACCGACCCGAGGCTGATAGAGCCCCAGCAGCAACCGTGCCACCGTGCTTTTGCCCGAGCCGATGCGCCCCAGGATCGCCACCTTTTCCCCCGGTGCAATGGAAAACGAGACCCCTTTCAGCGCATCGTCAACCTGATCGGGATAGGCAAAATAAACGTTGTTGAAAGTGATCCCACCGTCAATTCGGGGCCGGTTGATCCATGTACGGCCTTCGGGGCGTTCACTTTCAGCCCGCATCAGATTGTTCAGGTTCCGATAGGCGCTGCGGGCCTGATTGAGGCGCGTAAGTGTCTGGGCCAATTGCCCCAGCGGGGCCAGCGCCCGACCCGTCAGCATGACTGAGGCGACAAGCGCGCCCATGCTGGTCTGTCCCTCGGCAATCAGAAAAACACCGTAAAATACGATCAGAACCTGCGCCGCCTGCTGGGTGAAGCCGGTCAGGTTCAGCGCGAACTGAGTGATGGCCCGGCTGCGCATGCCGTGATCCGATTGCCGTTCGATAGCGCCTTCCCAACGGTTGCGCATCTGACGCCCGGCGGCGGTGGTCTTGATGGTTTCCAGACCCGTCACAGCCTCAACCAAAACCGACTGTTTTGACTGACCGTCGGCAAAGCTCTGCTCGGCCAAGCGCGACAGCAGCGGCTGTATGGCGATGCCGGTCAACAACACAACCGGAACAGCCAACGCCGGGATCAGGGCCAGTGGTCCGCCAATCATGTAGATCGTGAAGACAAACAGACCGATGAAGGGCAGATCAACCACCGCCACCAGTGTGGCCGAGGTGAAAAATTCGCGCAGTGTCTCGAATTCACGCACCGTGCTGGCCATAGCACCGGTTGATCCGGTGCGAGAGGTCATGCGGATGTTCAGCAACTGATCAAAGACCCTGCGCCCCATGAACATGTCGGCATTTTGCCCGGCGCGATCAATGAAACCTGCGCGCAAGATCTTGAGAATGAAATCAAAAATCAATGCCAAACCCACGCCGGTGGTGAGCGCGATCAGGGATTCGGTCGCCTCATTGGGCAAAACCCGGTCATAGACGATCATGATGAAGACCGAGGTAGACAGCCCCAGAACATTCGCCAGCGCCGCCGCCAGCGCGACCTGCGTGTAAGACCAGCGGTTGGCGGCCAGCGCAGACCAGAACCAATGGCGCGACGGGCGGCTGGTCTCGGCTGCGCCAGTCTCCTGATGCTCACGGCGAAACAGCAAGGCATAGCCGCTGTAACTGTCGCGCAACTGGTTTTCACTCAACTCTCCGATGCCGCCGCCGATCGCCGGATCGTGGATCAGCAGGTCTCCGGTGGGCGAGCGCCCGTGATAGACAACCGCCCTGTTCCCCTCCAACAGCAGGATGGCGGGTGCCAAGGCCGGATCGAATGCCTTCAGCTTTCGCGCACCAAACCCGGCCTGAAGTCCCACCCGATTTGCCGCTGCAATCGCATCACGTACGGTCAGGGCCCCATCCGTACCCGATTGCACCGCATGAAGTGTTGCAACGGTCAGGGGACGTTCCAATGTCGAGGCGACATGCAGCACGCAGGCCTCAAGATCGGACAGGGGCAGGTCGATCATTGCAGGCCACTCCATTGCCTGAGCGTAATGCCAAAGAGGTCGAGAATGTCGCCCGTCAGGCTCAGCGCCGCGTAGTTCGTCAGGAAGAAATTCTGTTTCGCCAGGATCAGACGTTCCTGAGCGTTCACATAGTCCCGCTGCGCGTCCAGAATTTCGATCAGACTGCGGCGTCCAATCGTGAACTGGGCCCGGGCAGCCGCCACACTATCCGCGTTTGCCCGTACGGCAACCTGTGCATCTCGCAATCGTTCCGCACCAACCTTTTGATCCGAACGAATGAACTCCAGCTCACGCCCGATTTCACGACGCAGGGTTTCGCGGGCGGCCTCTGCTTCCGTGACGCGGGCGGCAGCGGCAGCAATCGCTGCGCGACGCTGCCCGGTGCTATCCAATTCATAGTTTACGGACAGATCGACACCAAAATTGGCATCCCGAGTGTCGTCCTGATTGGCAAAGGCAGCGACACGAATATCCGGCTGACGCCGCGCCTGTGCGGCGGCCCACTCTGCCTTGGCTGCCATCAAACGGGCGTCCGCGCGGCGAATTTGCGGGCTATCCAACACAACCTGCGCATCAGAACGGTTCAAATCCGGCGCGGCGACCGGCGGCGTCAGTGCGCCCGGAGCAGATCCGAATACCTCGCGAAACCGGGCCTCGGCCTGATCCACACGGGCGCGCGCCTCGGCAAATCTGGTGCGGGCATCAGCGACCCGGGACCGCGCCGTCAATACGTCGGCATTCGAGCCCAGACCGCCGGAGACACGGTCCGAAATCTGTTGCTCGATCTCTTTGTGAACCTCGACATTCAGGCCCATGATCTTCGCGATTTCACGGTGATCCAGGACCAAGACATAGGTTTCGATGGCTGCCAAAGCTGTTGCCGCCGCGGTTTGAATCTGATCTCCCCGACTTTCCAGAACCCGTGCGCGGGCGGCTGTCAGGTCGCCAATTGCAGCCCCGCCGTCATAGACCAGTTGAGACACGCGCAAATAGGGTGAAACATCCGCGATATCTGAATCGATCCGTTCCGAACGCGCATTTACGCCCAAGGAGACCTGCGGCAGAAATGCTCCTTTTGCGGCATCCTGCTCGGCCCGTGCGATATCCATTCTGGTGTCGCTTTGCGCCAGATTGGGGCTGCTTTCAACCGCAGCCCGCACCCGTTTGCCAAACGGGCTTTGGGTAACCGGTTTTGAAGCTCGGGCTGCCCCGGCGCCTGTACTGCCCTCTGCAAAAGACATCTCGACAACCGCCAAATCCGGCGGTTGCGTGCAGGCCGAGGCAAGCAGAAGTCCCGCTAGGACACCTAAAACGCGGTGCGCACAATCAAACTGCATGGGCGGCCTCCCATTCGATATGCGGGTTCGCCGCATCCGTTGCCAGAGCTGTTATGAAGCCGCTCAGATCCTCACTATTTGCAGATGTCGTCGTGATCTGTTGCCGCGCCCGGGACAGCCAACCGCAATGAGATAGGGAAACCTGATGCGCATGGATCATTTGCAACGCGCCAGAGTTGAGAAGAAGCGTCATTTGGGCCTGGGACAGGCGCTCAAGACGTTTCCCGCTGACGCCCATCAGACCATCAGGCAGCCGATGCCCTTCATGCCGGTCAAGCGGCGTGAGCAGACCCATCTTTTCCAGTAGGGTGCAGAGTTTTTGCGTCTCGGCCAAGGCAAACTGACGGGCCTGGAAAAAGCTAAGGATGTCGCGCAACTCAGGTGCCAGATCACCGGTCTCGGCAAAAAATGCCTGGTCGTGCCTGTTTGTGGTTACTAGACCAGATGCCTCATCCACACAGAGGCGGGACGAACCGACCGCGTCCTTTACGGGTTCGGCGCAAAAGGGATGGCACCGCAAAGCTGAAGGGACATAGCCCGCCAACCACTGACCGCCTGCCGAGACGACAGGAGTATCCGCCTCCTCATCCATTGAAAGAAGCGCGACCGGTAGAACCCCTTCCTCCTGCTGACGGAACGCAATTGGAAGCGCCGCGGCGGCGGGTAGGATTTCGGCTGCTACAAGAATGCTTTCACGCAATCCGCGGGCGAAGCTATACGAAGTGAACGGACGCCAGTAACGATCTTTGTGCCGACTGATACTGACGGGGAAAAGGCCATTCTGTGCCATATCAACCCTTTGTCTGTGAAAGGGTGACGCGAACCGCCCGCATCACCTAATTTTTTGGTAACCAGTCAGGCGGATGCGCCTGTCGGATCCGTGTGGAGGATGTTGTCCGCCGTCAAACCGCTCAGATCAGAAAGCCCGTCGAACTGGGCCAGCGTTTCAACCGATGCGGTGTCCGGTGCCGTGTAATCGACCTTGACCAGAACGCTGTCCGTGCCGTCAGTGGCCAGAACATAGATTTCATCCCCTGACAGAGCACCTGTAAGCCCCTCAACGGCAGTGGCAATCGTGTCGGATGTCAAATCCGACAAGGTGGTCTGCAGCCCGACAAATCCAGTGTTCGTCCCCAGAGCATCGCCGACATTCAAGGTTTCAAAACCCGAACCGTCCCCGCGCAGCGTTGTGACATCCAGCCCCTGGAACATCAGCGCATCTGCCACGTCTGTCTCTGAGCCCAGTGTGAACCCGCTAATCGTGTCGACACCGTTGGCCGTTGGGCTGGCCTCCAGCACAACGATATCCCGTCCAGCGCCGCTCAGGTCGATATTGTCGTCACCGGCCCCACCTCGGATCACATCGTCGATACTGGACCCGGACAGGGTATCATTGCCGCCCGTGCCCAAGACGAATTGCGAAGGGCCGCCATCCGTGGTCGTTATTGTGAACTCGATCGGCTTGGTCGGATCCTGAACAGTCATGGTGAAGGTAACGATGGGTTGCGACAGATCCCCATAGCTGGTGGCGGCGCCTGCGAAACTGACCGTCGTTGGGCTGGGGGTATTGACCAGAAACAGGTCGAAATCGCCGTTTTCCACGTCTGATCCGCTGTCGAATGTCACAACCGATGGATCGAATTCAAGATCGGCCGTCACTGCAAGGCCGCTGGATGTGTCCCGATCCGTATCGGCATAGATTTCGAACGTAATCGTCGACCCGCTTTGACCGACCTCGGTGATGACATAGGCGGCAGGCACATGCGCCGTCACCTGATCCGAGGCAGGGGCTGGATCAGGCCCGCCGGAAACGGTTGCCTGAGCTCCGAAATCCATGGAATCTCCCGCGCCAAGCCCTGCGAAGTCCGACGCCGGGACGGTCAGGCTCCAGCTTCCGTCCGCAGCGACCGTGGCGCTGCCGACCGAGACGGAATTGAGTGTGACATCCACCGACTGCCCGGCTGCCAGACCCACCGATGTGCCCGTCACCGTCAGGCCGCTCGCCTGCGCGTCACTCAACGCAACGGCATCGTTGGTTCCGACTGGGTTGATGTTCAAGAGCGGTCGGAAATCAGTGGTGACCGACGTTGTTGCATCCGACGCAGGATTGCCTGCCGCATCCTCAACTGACGCCGTGATGGTGTGGCTGGTGCTATCCGCCAACCCGGTCAGATCGGCACTGGGAACCGTGACAGCCCAGGTGCCCCCTGACACCGCACCGGTATAGCTCTGCCCGCCAAGCGTGACGGTTACGATCTGGCCGTCCTCGGCTGTGGTCGTACCTGAGATCATCAGATCCGACCCTTGTTCCACGATATCCAACTGGCCCCCCACGGGCAGCGGGTCCAAGGTGATTGAAGGAGCGCTGAAATCAGTATCAAAGCTGGCAGAGGTACTGTTTTCGTTGCCCGCCACGTCCGAGATCGAAGCATTCACGTCGTAGCTCTCAGCATCCTGAAGACCCGAAAGCGAGGCCGCCGAAGCAGTGTAGGTCCAGTTGCCTCCGGTGACGGTGGCGGTGCCCGAGACATCCACAGTCCCATCGGGGCGGGTAATTTCAACGGTCACCACGGTGCCGTCCGGTGCATCCGAGGTGCCTGTCACCGTCAAGTCCGTGCCTTGCTCTGCGGCATTCATCACTGCACCGTCCGAGAGGGTGGAAATGGTCAGGCTGGGCGGTGTGAAGTCCGTATCGAAGCTGTTTGTGGCCTGCACGGCCGGGTTGCCTGCGACATCCGAAACATCCGCAGTCACCGCAACCGTCGCACCATTCGACAATGCGCCAAGATCAGCGGCGGGGACGGTCACGCTCCAACCACCGCCTGAGGCAGCACCGGTATAGCTCTGCCCGTTCAACGTGACGGTCACGGTCTGGCCATCTTCGGCCGTGGTCGATCCGGATATGGTCAGATCGGTGCCCTGTTCCGCCGCGCTCATCACCGCGCCGTCCGAGAAGCTGTCGATGCTGAGGGTCGGGGCGGTGACGTCCTTGGTCACGCCAACGCTTGCTTGTGGTGCGACAAGCCCATCTGCATCCGCCACATCCGCCGTCACGGTAAAACTGCCACCATCGGATAGCGCACCCAGATCGGCGTTGGGAACGGTCACCGACCAATTGCCGCCGGATACGGTGCCGGTATAAGTCTGCCCATCCAGAGTTACCGTCACTTGTTGGCCATCGGGCACATTGCCCGTTGTACCGCTGATAGTAAGGTCCGAGCCGACTTCGGCGGCGTTGATCGCCGCACCCACCGACAACGGCGCAATCGAAATCGAGGGCCCGGTCAGATCGACCGGCACCGACACCGAAACCGGGGCTGCCGGGTTGCCCGCCGCGTCGCTGACCGCAACGCTGATCGCCGCCGGAGTACCGGTTGACAGGCCCGTCAGATCGGCATTGGGGATTGTCACGCTCCACCCGCCGCCCGAGGCGGTTCCGGTGTAGTCCTGCCCCTCAAAGGTAATGGTCACCGTCTGGCCATCTTCGGCGGTGGTCGTGCCCGTCAGAACCAGATCGCCGCCAACATCCACAAGATCAATCGAGCCCCCGGCCACCGCATCCAGCGTCACCGCTGGCGCGTTGAAATCCGTGTCGAAACTGCCACTGGCCTGACTGGCGGGATTGCCTGCAGTGTCCGACACGTCAGCGGTGACAGCGATGGTCGAGGCGTCGGACAGGGCTGTCAGATCCCCTGCGGGGACAGCAACGCTCCAGCCGCCGTTTGACACGGTGCCCGTATAGGTCTGGCCGTTCAGCGTGACCGTCACGATCTGACCATTTTCAGCATCCGTCGTACCTGTGATGGTCAGATCTGCCCCTTGTTCGGCGGCATTCAGAACCGCACCTGCCGAAAACCCCGAAATGCCGATGGTTGGTGGGACCGTATCAACAATGTAGTCAACTGTCTGAACGGAAATCTCCGCTCCCATGGCGTCCAGATTGCGGACCGTAATGGTCGTCGTGCCCTGCGACAGGCCGGTGGCTTCAGCCTGGGTCAGCGACAGGCTCCAATTGCCATCAACGTCTACCGTGACTGTCTTTACCAACCCCCCAATTGTGATTTCGACCGTCGCTGCACCCTCAGGGGTCCTCAGATTGGCACTGGTGTTGTTCAAGGCGCTTGCCTGCAACCCGGCAAGATTGAGGCTCGGCAATGCCGGGGCAGGGGCGGGTGGAGCGGTCGCTGGCGCATCATCACCGCCGCCGCCACCTGCCGCCGCCGCGCCGGCCAGCCCGAGACCACCGGCCACGGCCCCGATACCGCCCAAACCACCAGAGGCCGCGCCCGCACCTTCGGCTGCGGCGCTGAATTCGGTGATTTCACCGACAACCGCATCGGCGACCATGATCGCCCCGTTGTCCAGAACCTGCACGTTCTCGGCAGCCACAATCAGCGTCCGGCCATCGACCATCTTCAACTGCAGATCCCCATTGGACAGCAGCTTGACTGACCGCACACCGGGGATCGATTCTGCAAACTGAAACGCTGCCAGTTCCGCATCCGTCGCCTGCGCCAGCGCGGGCAGGGCCATCAGGGTCGAGCCCAGCCCACCGGCCAGCCCACGCCCGGCCCATTTCCGCAACTTGCCATCGATCCATTTGCGGACATGACGGTTGCGCCCGTCCTCGGGCAAAGCGTCTGAACGCGGGGTCGTCGAAACGGGTTTCTTGGTCATGATGCCCTCATATCTGGTGGCTGCAATCAACCGGGCTGCACCCCGGAAATCGCAGGGATTTATTCATCTGTGTTGTCGCCCGGTATCCGCTGCGACCGGACCGGAAAAACTTGAGTTAAACTGAAACCGAACTCCCTGTTTTCACCACATTCCTGCTCTGGTTCCGGCCTTCGCGTCGGCTCAACCTGTTGCTGAGGCCAGGGGTGGCCTGTGGGGTGAGCGAAATGAGGCTTCAGTTCGAAACGGTGGTGGCAACGGGGGCCACGGCTCTTGATTCAGGTATCGGCGATACGGCTTTAAAAACGTTTAACGGGGAAACGTATCTGTTCAGCCTGTCCGGGATTGGCGGTGGTATTGTCGCCTGGCACCTTGTGGATGGGGCCGCGCCGGTGCTTTTGGATCAGCAATATTACAGTGTCACCATCACCCAGCAGGTTGGGCGCAGCGGAATTCCGGTGACACTGGCGGGCAGTGATCACCTGATTCTGAATGTGGATGGGGCGACCGGGCTGGTCAGCTATGGGCTGAACGCCGATGGCACATTTGGCACGCTGCAGGAAACCGGCACTTTGACCGGGGGCGGGGATATCGGCGCTGCGGTGCAGGTATCCGTCGGGGCAACTGACCTTCTGACGTTGGCCCATACCGATACCGGACATATTCGGACCTATCATATCAACAATGACGGATCGCTCAGCGCCGCCGGATCGGTGACGGCCCAGGCCGATTTCCTGCAAACCTTGCACTCGGGCACCAGCCAATTCGTCATCGCGGCAGATACGGCCAGCAATGCCATCACCACCTATTCCATTGATCCCGGCACTGGGGCATTGACGGAAATCACCGGCAACTCGGCCCTTCAGATGCTGGGCGTCAACGCCCCCACTGCACTGGAAACCGTCGAAGCCTATGGCGCGTCATGGGTGATCGTGGCGGGCGCTGGCAGCAATTCCCTAAGCGTTCTGGAACTGGGCAGCGACGGTCAACTGACGCCAACCAATCACGCGCTGGACACGCTGCACACAAGGTTCGGCGATGTTCAGGACATCTCGGTTGTCGAGGTCTCAGGCCGTGTCTTCATCGTCGCGGGCGGAGGGGATGACGGGGTCACCCTGTTCACGCTGACGCCGGACGGGCAGTTGATCCATCTGGACAGTTTCGAGGACACCTTGTCCTCGGGCCTGCAAAACGTCGAATCGCTGAGCGTTGCGCGTGTCGGCGATCAGTTGCAGATTTTTGCGGCCTCGCAACAGGATGCCGGACTGACGCAGCTGAGCGTCGATATCTCGGATCTGGGCGACATCCGGCAGGGATATGGCACGGTGACTGGCACGGCGCAGGGCGACATGCTCAGCGGCGGCATTCTGGACACGGTTCTGGATGGTGGGGCAGGGGACGACATCCTGATCACCGGCACCAGTGCCACAACAATGACTGGAGGCGCGGGTGCGGATATCTTTGTTATGCGCGAAAGCAGCGGCCCGACCACAATCACCGATTTTCAGGCCGGAACAGACCGGCTGGACCTGACCGATTTTTCGTTTCTGCGCTCACCCACACAGCTGAATGTCACCTCCACCGCTCAGGGCGCGCAGATTCAATACCGTGACGAAACGATCGAGATCATCTCGGCCTCGGGCGGGCCTCTGACCAGTACCGATATCTTTGGCGCGGGGTTCGATGGGCCGGACCATATTCCGGTGAACCTGAACAACGACCCGGACACCAATGCGGCCCCCGGCGTCCTGGGGGCGGTGCATATTGAGTCCGACACCGCAAACCCGGCCCTGCAGGGGGCCGAGGTTCAGTTCACCCCCGATGGCGGTGCAACCATCACCGCGCAGGCCAATGATCAGGGGGAATTCGTACTGGATGTACCGGACGGCACCTTTACCGGCGACCTGGATATCGTGAAATCCTATTCCACCGCCAGCGCCCAGATCACTGCGCTGGATGCGCTACAAGTGCTGCGTATCGCGGTTGGCCTTGATCCCACATTCGGCCCCGCCACACCCGAGAACCTGATTGCCGCGGACATCACGCAAGACGGCACAATCAACGCGCTGGACGCGCTGGCCATCCTGCAAGTGGCCGTGGGTCTGGAAACTGCCCACGACGCGGAATGGGTGTTTCTGGACGCCGATGCGGACTTGTCAGGCATCACCCGAACCAATGTCAGCTACGACACCGGCGTGTCCGTCACTATCGTGGACGGGGCGGTGTCCGCCGACATGACCTCGATCCTGTTGGGCAATGTCGAGGCCGTCTGACCGTCTACTCGCGGAAGGCCCGGTAGAAATAGTCAGCCATCGGCTTGACCAGATAGGACAGCGGGGTGCGTTCGTCGGTCTTGATCATCGCTTCGACCGGCATGCCGGGCAGCAACTCCTGCCCATCCAGACGCTCCAACTGACCATCATCCGGTACGACCTCGGCCCGGTAAAAGGTGAAGCCAGTGCTTTCATCGGTGAACGTATCCGCCGAGACGTTAAGGACGTGACCATAAAGCTCGGGCGTTTCCTGCTGGTTGAAAGCGGGGAAGCGCAGGGCAACCTCTTGCCCGCGATGCAACTGATCCACATGGATCGCGTCCACCCGCGCAGCCACCACCAAAGGCGTGTCCTGTGGCACCACATACATCATCGGTTCGGCCGGTTGGATCACGGATTGCAGGGCAAAAACCTGACTGTCATAGACCGTACCCGCTACCGGGGCACGGATATCCAGACGCGACATCCGCTCGGTCAGCGACAGGCGCTGTTCCGACAGCTCGACCACACGGGCCTCGACATCGCGCAGCTCGGTAATGGCCTCTTCCCGGCGGGTGGCTTTCAATTCGACGATCTGAATCTCGGTCGTGGCAATCTCGCCCTTCAGCCGCGCGACCGAGGCCTCAAGACGCCCGATTTCACCCGTCAGGCTGGCCTGTTCCCGTTGCAGGGCCGAGACGCGGCTGGCCTGCGTCAGGCCGCGTTCCAGCAGGCCCTCCTGATCCGCCAATTCGTTGGCGATCAGGTCCAGTTGCGTGCGCAAGGAGACCAGCTGCGCCTGGGTCCCTTCAATCTCGCTTTCAATCTGAACGCGCTGATTGCCCAATTGCTCAGTTTGCTGGGTCAGAGTGTTCAGACGCGCGGCAAACAGGCGCTGTTGTCCGGCCAGCAGCGCGGGATCGATCCGTTCCTCTTGTTGCAGCACCTCGAACCGATCCGCCAATTCCTGTTCGCGGGCATTGTCACGCTCGGCCTCCAACCGGGCCTTGCGGGCCAGCAATTCGAACAGCTGCGATTCAACAATGGTGTTTTCCGAGGCCAGAAACGTGTCGTCCAGACGCAGCAGCAGATCACCGCGCGCCACATTGTCGCCGTCACGGACCAGAATTTCGCCGACAACCCCGCCATCGGGATGTTCGATCACCTGCCGGTTGCTCTGCACCTCGACGATGCCTTGCGAGATGACGGCCCCCGCCAACTCGGTCCGGATGCTCCAGACCCCCAGACCGACGACCAGAATACCCAATGCCACAAATCCGACGATGGCCGGAACCGTGATCTGCCAGGCGCTGCTTTCCTTCGAGCCGATCATTTCTCACCCACCTTGTTCAGATGCCGTTTGATGACATTCGCGTTCTGCACCATCGATCCCAGAACCTCATCCCGTGCGCCGGATTTGACGATCTGGCCCTTTTCGACAACCACCAGATCATCACATTCCGAGATTGCCTGCGGGCGGTGCGTCATGATGATCGCCGCCTTCCCGGCGGATTTGAGGCCCCGCACGGCGGCATTCAGCGCCTCGGTTCCCTCGGCATCCAGGGCCGAGTTCGGTTCGTCCAGAATCAGCAGCACCGGGTCGCCATACAGCGCACGGGCCAAAGCAATCCGTTGTTTTTGCCCACCGGACAACTGGCTGTCATTGCCTTCCAGAAACGTGTCATAGCCCTTTTCAAGGCCCAGAATCATCTCATGCGCATTGGCCTTTTTCGCCGCTGCGACAACAGCCGCCGCATCCGGCGTTTCGGACATGCGGGCGATGTTTTCCGCCACACTGCCATTGAACAGGGTCACCTGTTGCGGCAGGTATCCGATGTGATGCCCCAGATCGTCGGGATCATATTGATCCAGCGTCGCGCCGCCCAGTCGTATCTCACCCGCCGCAGGCTGCCAGAGACCCAGCAAAGCCTTGGCCAGCGTCGTCTTGCCCGAACCGCTTTTGCCGATCACACCCAGCGCCTTTCCGGGTTCCAGATTCAGCGAGGCATTGCGCAGGGTCGGGGTCTTGATGCCGGGCGGGATCACCGTCAGACCCTTGGCGACCAGACGGCCGGCAGGGGCCGGCAGTTTGGTGCGTTTTTCTTCGGGCGGGGTGGTGTCAAGGAATTTGCTCAACGATGCCCACGCCGTGCGCGCGCGTTCGATCAGTGCCCATTGGCCCACCGCCATCTCGACCGGGGCCAGCGCGCGGCCCAGCAGGATCGAACCCGCAATCATCGCGCCCGGCGTCATCTCGTTGCGCAGCACCAGCCACGCCCCCAGCGCCAGCATCGCCGATTGCAAAAACAGGCGCAGCGATTTGGTCAGCGAGGTAAAGCTGCCGGTCCAGTCATTCGCCGCGATGGTCTGCGACAGCGCCTCGGTCCGCTTTTTCAGCCACCGGGTGGTCACATCGCCCTGCATGCCCTGCGAGCGCACCACCTCGGCCGCTTGCCGTGCATGTTCGGCGAAGGAATTGGCTTGTGCCGTGGCTCCTTGCGCCTCCGCCACCTTGCGATGGGTCATCGCCTGGTTGATCACGGCGATGGCAACCAATACGGCCCCGCCACCGACCGCCAGCCAGCCCAGCAGCGGGTGAAACAGGAAAATCGCCGCCAGAAAGATCGGTGTCCATGGAATGTCCATGACCGCCAGAAACACAGGCGAGGCAAACAGCGCCCGGATCGATTCCAGATCACGCAGTGCCGTCGCCGGGGCCGAACGGACCTGCGGAAACAGTGACCGGCGCATGGTGGCCTCGAACACGCGCTCATCCAGCATCGACTGGAACCGGGCGCCGAACCGGGCCACGATCCGGCCCCTTGCATAATCCAGCATCGCCATCAGCGCATAAAGCAACGCCACCAGCAGGAACAACGCCGTCAGAGTCTCGACCGAGCGTGATCCCAGAACCCGGTCATAGACCTGCAGCATGAACAGCGGTCCGGTCAGCATCAGCAGGTTCACGAAGATGCTGAACAAAAACGCCAGCGCCACGAACATGGTGCCCTGACGCGTTACATTCAGCAATTCCTGCCGCTGCGGCGCAGGCGTTCGATTTCTAAAAAACACGACTGTCAGTCCTTAATATCCCCACGCGAGCCCGACCGGTAGTGACGGTGCTGAGGCGGCTCAATATCTAAACGTATATCGGCGCGCCGGGGCTCGAACAACGGCGGTTTGTAGTCTTGGCGCAGAAAATGAGCCAGCTGCGCCCCGCATGGGATGAAAATCCAGCAGAAACACGCCGAGCCTGCGTGCCTCAAGGCAGCTTGGGTGCCTTGTACCAAGCCTCAGGGCGCGCCGTCCCACTGCGGAAAACAGGCATCTTTTGAACCGGTTCCGGGTGACCGGAGAGACGGCAAAACATTAGTGTCCCCGGTCGGCGACAAAATGCCCGAAAAGGGCAGGGCTTGGTAGCGTCAGGGCGGTGTTCCTTCCATTCCGTAACTTTATCGCCGGGGGTTTCACCGCAGCGGAAAAGTGAGTCGCGTTCAGGCATTCAATCTGCCCCACAGACCCTTTCCGCAGGGTTAACCGCATGAAAATCCGACATCTGACTGGCTGGACACCGCATCAAGGCCCAACTACCGTAACCGCAAAACAGCCCAACAGGAGGTTTGAACCGATGTCCAGAATACTCGCGATTACGGCTGCTGCGTTTGCGTTTTCCACGGCGGCTTATGCCGAAGGCACCTGCGCCGCAGGCAAAACCCTGACCGAAGGGAAATTCACCATAGCCACCGGAAATCCGGCCTATTACCCATGGGTTCTGGACGATGCACCCGAAAACGGCGAGGGGTTCGAGGCCGCCGTAGCCTATGCCGTCGCCGCCGAGATGGGTTTTGGGCCCGATGACGTGATCTGGGTCCGCTCGTCCTTTGACGAAGCGATCCAGCCCGGCGCCAAAGAATTTGACGTCAACATGCAGCAATACTCGATCACGCCCGAGCGGGATCAGGTGGTCGATTTCTCGGCCCCTTACTACACCGCGCCGATGGCCGTTCTGGTCAGCCCGGGCGCAACCGACACAGCCCCGACGCTGGACGCGCTGAAAGGGCTGAAGTGGGGGGCCGTGGGTTCGACCACCGCCGTGCCGAAACTCGCCGCGATCATCCAACCCGACAGCGATCCGCTTCTGTATGGCGACAATGCCGATGTGAATGCCGCGATGAGCGCCAATCAGATCGACGCGGCGCTGTTCGACCTGCCGACCGCCCTGTTCCTGAGCGCGGTGATGATCGAAGGATCAAAAGTCATCGGCCAGTTCGCGCCGGATCAAAGCGACAACCCTGATCAGTTCGGCATGCTGATGGAGGACGGCAACCCGCTGAAACCCTGCATCGACGAAGCGCTGGCAAGCTTGGTTGAAAGCGGCCAACTGGCCGAGATCGAGGCGAAATGGCTGCAGGACACCACAGGTGTTCCCCTGATCAAATAGCATGAGCAAGTCCAAGGCGGCGGGCATGACCCGCCGCGAACGATATGAGGCGCAGCAACGGCGCCGCTCGATCGCAATCGCCGCTACAAGTACACTCACCGTCATCGTCGCACTTTACGTGCTGGTGCCCTTGGCGCCGGGCTGGGCAAAGGTGCAGCAGAGCTTTTTCAACTGGGACGTTCTGGTCAAAACCTTCCCCAAGCTGATTGAGGCCTTTCGCATCAATGTCATGATCTTCGCCTGGTCCGCCCCGGCGATTGCGGTGCTGGGCCTTCTTATCGCCTTGGCACGGGACGCAAAATCGCCCGCGCTGTTTCCACTGCGTATCTTTGGCGCTGCCTTCACCGACATCTTTCGCGGCGTGCCGGTGATCCTGACCGTCTATCTGATCGGCTTCGGCATCCCCGGCCTCGGGCTGCCCCGCCCATGGAATTCCCCCTATATCTGGGGCTCGCTGGCCTTGATCCTGACCTATTCGGCTTATGTGGCCGAGATTTTCCGATCCGGCATAGACAGCGTGCATCACAGCCAACGCGCCGCTGGCCTGTCGCTGGGCCTGTCTGAGCGGCAAGTGATGCGTGACGTGGTGCTGCCACAAGCCATCCGCAACGTGGTACCATCGCAGATGAACATGCTGATCGCCCTGCAAAAGGACGTCTCACTGCTCAGCTTCATCGGCCCGGTCGAGATCTTCCGTCAGGCCGGGGTGTTCAAATCGCTTCTGGCCAATTTCACCCCCTATGTGGGCGCGGCGATCATCTTTCTGATCGTGACCGTCCCTGCCACCCGTTATGCCGATCACCTCTTGGCCCGCCAAATGCGAGAGCGCCGCTGATGCCCAAACTGGAACTGCAAGGCGTCGTCAAACGTTTCGGCGACCGCACGGTCTGCGACGGGATCGACCTGACGGTGGGTGAGGGTCAGACGGTCTGCCTGATCGGTGCCTCGGGCGGTGGCAAATCCACGCTGCTGCGCTGCATCAACCTGCTGGAACCCATCGAAGACGGGGCGATCTATCTGGATGGCGAGGATATCTCGGCCCCCGGCCTTGACCCGCAATCCATCCGCGCGCGTATCGGGATCGTGTTCCAAAGCTTCAACCTGTTTCCACACATGACGGCGCTGGAAAACGTCATGCTCGCCCCCCGCCGCGTGCGTGGCCTGACCCGCGCCCAGCTTCAGCCCGAGATCGAGGCGCTGTTTGACAGGTTCGGCTTGGCGGACAAGATGCATCACTACCCCGACCAGTTGTCGGGCGGTCAGCAACAACGCGTCGCCATCGTCCGTGCGCTGGCCATGCGCCCCGAGGTCATGCTGTTCGACGAGATCACCTCGGCGCTGGACCCGCAACTGGTCAGTGAGGTTCTGGATGTCCTTCTGATGCTGAAAAAGCAGGGCATGACGATGGTGATGGCCACCCATGAGATGGGTTTTGCACGCGAGGCCGCAGACAAAGTGTGTTTTCTGAAAGACGGCCGCGTCATCGAGGAAGGCCCGCCGGAAACCCTTTTCGAGACTCCAAATTGCGAAGCCACGCGCCGGTTTCTGGCCAGAGCGTTAAAGTAAACTCCGTTCTGAGTGCTGACCCATTCGCGATGTCATAACCCGTTGACCGGCACTTTCAGCATCGGCCTGCCGTCGGCATCTTTGGGCACCTCGCCTGCACGCATGTTCACTTGCAGGGACGGGATGATCAGATTGGGCATACCCAGCGTCGCATCACGTTCGGTGCGGAAAGTAACGAATTCCTCTTTGGTTTTGCCACCGCCAACATGGATGTTATGGGCCTTTTCCTCGGCCACCGTCGTCTCCCACGCGATATCGCGCCCGCCTGGGCCGTAATCGTGACACATGAACAGCCGGGTCTCATTCGGCAGGGCCAGCACTTTCTGGATCGAGTCATACAGCTCTCCCGCATCCCCACCGGGGAAATCGGCACGGGCCGAACCGCCGTCGGGCATGAACAGCGTATCTCCGACAAAGGCCGCATCCCCCATTACATGCACCATGCAGGCGGGGGTGTGGCCGGGTGTATGGATGGCAAAACACTGCATCTGACCGATCCTGTAGGTGTCGCCATCCTCAAA
Organism: Ruegeria sp.; assembly: GCF_028066395.1. Taxonomy (GTDB): domain Bacteria; phylum Pseudomonadota; class Alphaproteobacteria; order Rhodobacterales; family Rhodobacteraceae; genus Ruegeria. The sequence goes on along the minus strand of NZ_JALCBM010000009.1, from coordinate 10,699 downwards.
CAGCGCATCGAATTGCGATCCGTCGCGCTGGAACGCGGTGCCTTCGTTGAAGACCTTGCCGAACGTGTCCTGTACCACGGTGATTTTCGACCCGACCCCGATCTTGCCGCCCAGTTTGCCCTGAATGTAAGGTGCGGCAGACAGGTGATCAGCATGGACATGGGTTTCGATGATCCAATCCAGCCGCAGCCCCTGTTCGGTAATCACGCGGATCAGCGTATCGGCGTGATCAAAGGTGATACGGCCTGCTGCGTAATCAATATCCATCACGCTGTCGACAATGGCGCAGGCGTTCGAGCACGGGTCTTTCACGATATAGCTGATCGTGTTGGTGGCTGCGTCGAAAAATCCCTGCACGTCCGGTTTGACGGTCATGTTCACGGGGTAGGGGGTCATCTCAACGCTCCTTTGGTCTGGGCTGGTGCGGGGGATTGCAAGAACCGGGCCAGGGTGATCCCGGCCACCATGGCGGCTACAAAGGCAAAGACCTGCCATGTTCCGGTGCCAAGCGCGGGCAACGCACCACCGGGGCAGAAGCCCGAGAGGCCCCAGCCGATGCCGAACACGGCCGACCCACCGATAAGCTTTGCGTCGATCCGGCGTGACACTGGCAGGTTGAAGGCGGGGGTACAGAGCGGGGCCGCGCGGCCAAAGACCAGCCGGTAGCCGATAAAGGTGGTGACCAGCGCCCCGCCCATTACAAAGATTAACGACGGGTCCCAAGGCCCTAATATGTCAAAGAAGCTCAGAACTTTCGCCGGGTTCGACATGCCCGAAATCGAAATCCCGACCCCAAAGATCAGCCCGATCAGATAGGTTGCGATCAGCCTCATTGCTTAGCCCCCAATCATATGGCGGGTGACGAAAACGGTGGCGAAGGTGAACACCATGAAAGTCACTGTCGCCACGATGGATCTGAGGCTGAGCCGGGCCATGCCGCACACACCATGGCCCGAGGTGCAACCCGCCCCATAGGTTACGCCCAACCCGACAATGACACCCCCCAGCACCAGCGCAGCGGTTGAGGTCGGAAATTGCAGGGAGGGCATGTCTCCGGTCACCAGCCGCACGGCCAGCGGAGCGGTCACCATTCCGGCCAACAGGGTGGCGCGCCAGGCGAAATCCTCCGCCGATTGCGGCCGCAGCAGACCGGCAAGGATGCCCGTGGCACCCATCACACGACCCAGAACCAGCATCAGCATGGTCGCCGACAGGCCGATCAGAACGCCACCTGACAATGAGGCCCAAGGGGTGAATGCGGTCTGCATCAATCACACTCCCGACAGGTCCTGAGACCGATCAGCCGGTACAGAGGGCAGTGCCGAAGATGGCGGTCAGGGCGAACACCGCCGCACCGATCAGTGCCAGCCAAAAAAGCAGGCCCGAGGCTGAGCCCATTGCGAAAATCAGCAATGCCGCCGTCAGTATCAACCGCAGCCTCCGGTCGATCAGTCCCATATTGGTTGTCATTGTGCGCTCCATCAAAATGCGATGGCGGCAGCATTGCACATGGGGGCACCGGGCTTTGGTGACATGGTCACCAAACCGGGACATTTCTACACTTCGGCACCTGCCGAGCGGGCCAGCCGCTCTAGCCCGGCGCGGTCGGTCAGGCGCAGTTCACCCCGCGATTGCGCCACCCAGCCGCGTCTTTGGAATTCGGACAAGGTGCGCGAGATCACCTCGCGCGCGGTGCCAAGTTCGGTGCCCAGCACCGCGTGGGTGGCGCACACGACGCCGCCCGCGTCAGCCAGTTCCAGCAGGCGAGCAGCCAGCCGCACATCCAGGCGCTGGAACACGATATCGTCGATCAGGGTGAACAGATCGGTGATCCGCCTTGCATATGCAGTCAGCACAAATTCGCGAAACACCGGAGAACGGGCCAGCAGGTCATCGAAAACCTGCCGCGGGATGGCCACGGCGGTCACATCCGTCTCGGCAATCCCGTCAGCGGCGTAATCATCGAAGGCCAGCATGCAGGCGGTGGTCAGAACGCAGCTTTCACCGGCGTGGACCCGATACAGAAAGACCTCTCGTCCCGTGTCGGATCGTTGCTGGACCCGCACCGTACCGTCCAGCAGCAACAGCAGATTGTCGGCGGATTGGCCCGGCGCAAAAATCACCGTACCGGCAGGGACCGAGATGATCCGACTGCCGCCTTCCAACTCGGCCCGGATGTCCTTTGGCAGGCGGCTCAGCCCCTTGAACGTCTTGATCCACGACATGGTTCACCCTTTTTCGCAGGAAGGCCGAAAACATATTCCAGTTCTTAGATGACACGGGTTGAGGACAGGCGAAAGAGGGGGCCGGAGATTTCCGGGCCGGTTACATCAGGTCTTCTTGGGCTCCAGCCCGTTGGCGCGGGCAATGAAATCCACCAGATGCGGCACGTAATCCTCGGGGCCCGTGCCACCGGCATTGACTGCCAGCGCGTAAGAGTTCTTGATCGCCGCGCCCAGCGGATTGGACAGGCCCGCCGCATTGGCCATGTTCGCCAGATAGCGCATGTCCTTATGGGCGTTGGTCAGGGTGAATTTATGCGCCTCGGGGTTGCCTTCGACCGCATAGCCCATGAACGTCTGGTAGAACCCGCAATCCATCCGCGACCCGCGCAGGACCGAATCGAACTGTTCGATGCTGATGCCGACCTTACGCGACAGGGCCAGCGCCTCAGCATAGAGCGCGCCATATCCCATCGCCATGAAATTGTTGAGCAATTTCATCTTGTGGCCCGACCCGGACGGCCCGAGATGCACGATG
>NZ_JALCBM010000009.1:0-7839 GCF_028066395.1 Ruegeria sp. | reverse complement strand
TCGACCGGCGTGCGGTTGCGATGGGCGATGACATGCAGCGGATACCCGGCCTTCAGAATGTTGCTGGCCATGCCGTGGCCCATAAGGCCCACCCCGATGAAACCGATACTCTCTTTGGTCATTTCCCGCCCTTTCTTTCCGGGCCGCGTTCGGCCCCGACATATTCAACCCCGCAATCTATGCCAGCGGAATGGAAAGGAAAGACCGTGCCAGCGCCGGACAAGATGCTGAATTATAATATTCTCGCATTGCAATTTGTCTGACCTGCGGGTTCAATGCATCCCAGACCCTGATGATTTGGGTTTGTTCATTAAAACCATGGACCTGCGCCCTTTGGGGCCCGGGCCACTATTGTTTCAGTTTGATTTGGAATGCTCATGGCAACAGATGCGCAAAAGGCCGTCGATGTCCTGATGTCCCGGTTGGGAGAGTCGATCATCGGGCAACGCGACGTGATTGAACGGCTGGTGATCGGCCTGCTGGCAAATGGCAACCTGCTGGTCGAAGGGCTGCCCGGGTTGGCCAAGACCCGCGCGGTCAAGGCGCTGGCGAAGAATCTGGAAAGCGATTTCAGCCGTATCCAGTTCACCCCCGACCTGCTGCCTTCAGACGTGACCGGGACCGAGGTCTATTATCAGACCGAAAAGGGCTCGGAATTCCGGTTCGACCCCGGCCCGATCTTCGCCAATCTGGTGCTGGCGGATGAGATCAACCGCGCCCCCGCCAAGGTGCAGGCCGCATTGCTTGAGGCGATGGAGGAACGGCAGGTCACCGTTGCCGGGACCACCCACAAGATGCCGCCACTGTTCATGGTTATGGCCACCCAGAACCCGATTGAACAGGAGGGCACATACCCTCTGCCCGAGGCGCAGATGGATCGATTCCTGATGCATGTTCTGGTCGATTACCCGCCCGCCGAGGATGAGGTGCAGGTGATCCGTCTGGTGCGCGGTGAAGAGGCAGCGGCCAGCAAACCCAAAGCGGCCAAATCCGCGCAGCCCGAGACCATGTCGCAAGAGACGGTGTTTCAGGCGCGGTCCGAGATCGTGGACATCCATGTCTCGGACGCGATGGAGCGTTATATGGTCGATCTGGTGACTGCCACCCGCCATCCCGGCGATTTCGGCGATGACCTCGGTCGTTGGATCGAGGTGGGCGCCAGCCCGCGCGCCTCGCTGGCGCTGGACAAATGCGGGCGCACCCACGCCTGGCTGAAGGGGCGCGACTATGTTGACCCGCAGGATGTCCGCGCCATCGCCGCCAACGTGTTCCGCCACCGTCTGGGCCTGACCTACGAGGCGCAGGGCGAAGGCGTCTCCCCGGACCGCGTGGTCGAGGAGATGCTGGCGCAAGTGGCCCTGACATGAGGCGCGCGCGATGACCGACCGCGCCGCCCGCATACGCGCCGGGATCCGGACCGTCCCGCCTGCGCAGCCCGCACTGGACACGCGGGTCTCGGTCGATCTGGCGCATCTGCGGCGGTTGCAGGGGCAGGCAAAGACGCTGAATTTCCTGCCGCGCCAGCCTTCGGGCAGTGCCTTGAATGGCCGCCATGCCTCACGCATGCGAGGGCGGGGTCTGGCGTTCGAGGAGTTGCGCGGCTATCTGCCCTCGGACGACATTCGCTCGATTGACTGGAAGGTGACAGCGCGCACCGGCAAGCCGCATGTACGAGTGTTCACCGAGGAACGCGACCGACCTGCGCTGATTGTGGTAGATCAGCGGATGTCTATGTTCTTCGGCTCGCAACTTAACATGAAATCGGTCACGGCGGCGGAATGCGCGGCGCTGGCGACGTTTCGCATTCTGGATCAGGGCGACCGGGTTGGCGGGATCGTGTTTGGCGATGAGACCATCGCCGAAATCCGCCCGCAGCGCAGTGCCGCGGCGCTAAACCGGTTCCTGACAGCGATAGCTGCTGCCAACGCCCAGTTGCGGGCCGATGCGCCGAATGTGGAACCTGTCAGCCTCAATCAGGTTCTGGGCGCGGTCAGCCGGATTGCCCCGCGCAATCATCTGGTGCTGGTGTTTTCCGATTTCGACGTGATCGATGACCAGACGCACAAGCTGATCCGGGGCCTGTCGCGTCATAACGATCTGATCCTGGGCTTTGTCACCGATCCGATGGCCGATAACCTGCCCAATGACCTGCGGCTGGTGATCTCGGACGGTGTGATGCAGGCCGAGATCGATACCGGCCAGACCACCATCCACCGCCAACTGTCCGAGATGTCACGCGGACGTCTGGCCGAGGTTCTGGACTGGACCCGCACCCTTGGCGTTCCGGTTCTACCCTTGTCCTCGGCAAAAGACAGTCTGGCGCAGATGCGGCAACTGATGGGGCGGGCACGGCGATGAATGAAACCGTCGAAACATCTCCGGTTACGCTGGTCGATCTGATCGACCGGCTGGTCCCGGCACCGGAACCGCCTGCGGTCTCAATGATGCCGCAGACATGGGGCTGGGCGGCTCCGGCGCTGCTTCTGGTGATTGCGCTGGCCTATGCGACCTGGCGTTGGCGGCGCCGCTATGTGGCCAATGCCTATCGGCGCGATGCTCTGGCGGCGCTGCGGGCCGCAGGCTCGGACCCGGTGGCGATTGCCGGGATACTCCGACGCTGCGCCTTGGCGGCGTTCCCGCGCATGGACGTGGCCAGCCTCAGTGGGCCGGACTGGCTGGCCTTTCTGGACCACACCGGAGGCGGCACTGCATTTCGTGAGGGCGAGGGGCAGGTGATCTCTCTGGCCCCCTATACGGGCCAGTCACCCGATGCCCCCGACCTGACGCGCATCGCCGAGCACTGGATACGCAGCCACAGGCCCGAGGGAGTGACATGATCGCTCTGGCCAATCCATTTGCCTTGCTGCTGTTGCCGCTGCCCTTGCTGGTCTGGTGGTTCTGGCCCGCACGGCAACAAAAGGTGTCGGCGCTGCGCTTCCCGTTCTTCCGCAAAATCGTCTCAGCCGCGCAAGTCACGCCCGCCCCGGGCGCGGTGATCCTGCGCCGGACCCGGGTGCAGATGGCCGCCGCGATGATGATCTGGGTGCTGCTGGTTCTGGCGCTGGCCCGGCCCGAACGGCTGGGCGAACCGATTGAGATCACCCGATCCGCCCGCGATGTGGTGCTGGCACTGGATATTTCGGGATCGATGGACACGGTAGATTTCGAAACCCCCGCCGGGGACCGCGTGCAGCGGCTGGCGGCGGTCAAGGACGTGGTGCAGGATTTCGTGGCCGCGCGCGAAGGCGACCGGATTGCTCTGATCGTCTTTGGCACGCGTGCTTTCCTGCAGGCTCCGCTGACCGAGGATCTGGCGACGATCAGCGATCTGGTTGAATTAACACAAGTCGGCATGGCCGGACCGAACACGGTGATCGGCGATGCCATCGGGCTGGGCATTCGCACCTTCGAGACCAGCGAAGTCGATCAGCGCCTGATGATCCTGCTCTCCGACGGCAGCGACACGGGCAGCCGCATGAGCCCCCTGAACGCGGCAGAAATCGCGCGCAGCAAGGGGGTTGAGATCCATACGATTGCCGTGGGCGACCCCAACGCCACCGGCGAGAACCGGGTCGATACACAGGCACTGGCCGATATCGCAACGCGCACCGGCGGCAGTTCGTTCTTTGCCTCGGACACGCAGGCGCTGGCTGCGGTTTATGACCGGATTGATCAACTGGCCCCACGTCTGGTCGATCAAGTCTCGTACCGGCCCCGCACGCAACTGGCACCCATCGCAATGGCGCTTGCGGCGTTCCTGGGCTTGGGCGCGCTGACGCTGCTGACCCTGCGCCGCACCGGTTGGAGGCGCACGCGATGGAGCTGATCCTGCCGGAACTCGCGCTGTTTACTAAGGCGTTTCATTTTCTCCGCCCGCTGTGGCTGTTGCTGCTGATCCCGCTGCTTGCGCTGTGGTGGGTGAACCGGCGCGCGGCGACGCGGGTCCAGCCGATGTCGGACCGCATCGCACCGCATCTTCAAAAAGCGCTGACGGTCGGTGACGAAGGGCGGCGCTGGTATCTGCCGATTGACCATGCCACGCTGATCCTGACGCTGGCGATCCTCGGGGCCTCGGGTCCAAGTTGGACTCGGCAAGTGGACCCGTTTCTGGCCAAAACCGGCCCGCTGGTGATTGTGTTGGAGGTGACGTCCTCCATGACTTCTCCCGACCTGCCACCCGACCGGTTGGAGCGGGCAAAGTTCAAGATCCGCGACCTGCTTGACCTGCGCGCAGGCGGACGCACTGCGCTGGTGGCTTATGCCGGAACCGCCCACCGGGTTTTGCCTTTCACGGAGGACCCTCAGGTCATGCTGCCCTATCTCGAAGGCCTGCAGCCCGAGGTGATGCCCGATGACGGCGCAAACGCTTTGGCCGCGCTGGATTTAGCCACGAACTTGCTGGAGGCGGAACAGGCGGGCGGCATCCTGTTCGTTCTGGACGGGCTCGACACCGGTGACGCGCGTGAGATCAATGCCACCCAAGATACCGCCATCGCTGCGCTGGCGATGCTGCCCGAAGGGGTCGGGGATCAGGGTCTCGACCTTTTGACCTCGGTCCCGGTGATCCGGGCCACGCCCAATGATGCGGATGTGGCGCGACTGGACCGGCTGCTGAACACTGATTACCGCCGCGCTATGCTGGAAAACAGCGAACAGCCTTGGGAGGATCGCGGCTGGTGGCTGGCCATTCCGGCAGTTCTGCTGGCGCTGATCTGGTTCCGGCAGGGTTGGACCATGCGCTGGTCCGCCGCCCTGATCGCCATGATGGCAGTTATGGGGACGCCGCAAACGGCCGATGCCGATGGCATCGCGGATTGGTTCCTGACCCCGGACCAGCAGGGCTATCGCGCCTATCAAAACAAGGACTTCCAGGTCGCCGCTGATGCTTTTGTTGATCCTCCGTGGAAGGGCCACGCCCTGTATCGCGCAGGTCGGTATGACGAGGCGATCGAGGTGTTGGGCCGGCTAGACAGCCCCGAGGCATCATTCACGCAAGGCCTGGCCCATATCAAGAATCGGCAATACCGCGACGGCGTGCGGGCCTTTGAAATCACTCTGCAACGCGACCCGGATTTCCCCGGTGCGGCGCAGAACCTGCAAACCGCGCAAGAGATCGTGGAGTATGTGGAGGCCACCCGCGAGGCCTCGGACACCGGAGAAGAGGCCGGTATCGGTGCGGATGACGTTGTGTTCGACAATGAAGCCGCGCGCGGGGCCGAGACCCTGATCGAACAGCAGCCGACCGGCGAGGCCCCGATCCTCAGCACCGAGCAATGGATGAACACCGTCGATACCAGCACCGGTGATTTCCTGCGGATGCGGTTCCAGTTCGAAGCGAATGCGGGGCAATGATGCGGCTGGTTCTGTTCATTCTCGCCCTGTTTCTGGCCTCGTCTGTTTTGGCACAGACCAAGGCACCGCTGGTCAGGGTGGAGTTGTCGGCAGAAGAGACGGTCCCGGGGCAGGCGGTCGATCTGCGCATCACCGTACTGGTGCCCACATGGATGCCGAAACCGGTTGTCTTTCCCAGCTTCGAGGCCCCGAACCTGAACGTGCGCCTGCCCGAACGCGCCACCAACCCGGTCAGTGAAAGCGTCGATGGTGAGACCTGGTCCGGCATCTCGCGCCGCTACCGGATCATGCCGATGGTGCCGGGCCAGTTTCAGATACCGGCGCAGGAACTGGTGGTGACATGGGCCGATCCTGACACAAACGCGCCGCGCGAGGATCGCGCCGGAGTCGATGCGATCACCGTCACGGGCATCCTGCCCATAGGGGCGGAGGGGATGGACCCGTTCATCGGCGCAACCAGCCTGACCCTGACGCAGGAAGTCACGGGCGGCACCGCGCCACTGGCCCCCGGTGACAGCATCACGCGGGTCGTGACCGCCACTGTTAAGGGCACCGCACCGATGTTCATCCCGCCGCTGGTGCAGACCCCGGCCATTCAGGGCATCTCAACCTATCCGACCGAGCCGGTGCTGACCGAGACCTCGGACCGTGGGGTAATCGGCGGCACACGCGTCGAACAGGTGACCTATCTGGCGCAGAGCGGAGGTGAGGGCGCGGCTAATGCGATCTCGGTCGATTGGTTCAATCTGGAATCCGGTCAGGTCGAAACCGCCATGGTTGAGGGCTTTGCGCTGACCGTCGACGCGCCGGTCGCGCGGCAGGCCACCGATCTGTCGCTGCGGGTCCTGATCTGGATCGGTATCGGGTGTGTTGCGGTCATTGGGCTGATGTGGCTGGCTTGGCGTCCCATTGAGTCGCGATGGGTGCGGTATCGGGCGGATCGGCAAGCGCGCCATCTGGCCTCGGTCGCGTTTGCGCGTGACAGCATGCTTGAGGCGATCCGAAACCGTGATCTGGTCGCTTGTTTGAATGCGCTGGACTTGTGGGCAGATCGGGCAGGGGGATACGACCCAAGGCAGGATACCGCGATAAAACAGGCTTTGGCGCGGATCGGCGAGGTCCGGTATGGTGGATCACCTGCCAGTTTGGATGAGGTCGGTGCTTGGGGGGATTTACTCCAAGCAACCCGTAAGCTACCAGCAAAAAACGGAAAAACTCGCGTTCATCCAGCGCTGCCTCCGTTAAATCCACCCTCTGCAACCGGTAGGAGCAGTTGATGATCCGGTCTCTGATCCTGTCTGTTTCAGTTGGACTTTTGCTAACCGCTACAGCCTCGGCACAAGCGATTGAGGAACAGCCCCACTATGTCGGCTCCGAACACTGTACCAGTTGTCATCAGGAGGCCTCTGAGGTCTGGGCCGGCTCTCATCACGCGCTGGCCTGGACCATGCCGTCGCCGGATACCGTGGTGGCAGATTTTGACGGGACAACCTTTGAGCACGACGGGGTGCGGTACGCGTTTTCGACACAGGACGGCACCTATCGCGTCCATCTGACCGAGGCAGACGGGGCGGAGAAAGACTACACCGTGCATTCCGTCGCTGGCATCGCGCCGTTGCAGCAATATCTGATCGAAACCGAACCCGGACGGTTACAGAGTTTCGATGTCGTCTGGGATGTCGAAAGGCAGCGATGGTTCCACCTCTACCCCGATCAGACCCTGCCGCCTGATGACGGGTTGCACTGGACTGGACCATACAAGAACTGGAACGCCCGATGCGCCGAATGCCACGCCACCGGGTTTGAAAAGCAGTACGATGAACGCCTGCGAAGCTATGCCTCGGTTCAGGCCGAAATCGGTGTGGGTTGTGAAGCCTGTCACGGCCCGGGCTCGCGCCATATCGACTGGGCGCAAACGCCAGAGGCCGCCGCACCTGAAGGCTACGGATTTTCGATGGATTTCCGTTCGGCTGGCACCGAGGCGATGATCCAGCAATGCGCCACCTGCCACTCCCGTCGCGAACCGTTTGGCGCGGGCAACCCTCTGCCGGGCACCGGGTTTAACGACGCTTACAATCTGTCGCTGCTGCGCCCCGGTCTTTATCACGCGGATGGGCAGATACTGGATGAGGTCTATGTCTACGGCTCGTTCCTGCAATCCAAAATGTATGACAAGGGCGTCGGCTGCCTGAACTGTCACGATGCCCACAGCGCCGGGTTGAAGGCCGAGGGGAACACCGTCTGCACCCAATGTCATTCCCCGGCAGGGAACCCCGAATTCGCATCACTGCCGTTGAAGCAATACGACGATCCCTCGCACCATTTTCACGAACCGGAGTCCAAGGGTGCGCAGTGCAAAAACTGCCACATGATCGAGCGCACCTACATGGGCGTTGACGGACGCCGCGACCACAGTTTCCGCATTCCCCGGCCCGATCTGGCGGCCACGACCGGCGGGCCGGATGCCTGTACCGATTGCCACGCGGA
>NZ_JALCBM010000094.1 GCF_028066395.1 Ruegeria sp. | reverse complement strand
CGCAAGCGCCGGGCTTTGCCGAGCTGTCGCAGGATTACAGCGGGCGGGTGGTTGACCCGGCACCTGTTCCCGCCCCGGATACGCCCGAACCACAGGACCTGCCATTGGGTGCGGCACGCGGGCAGGTGCATGAGAATTACATCATCGCCCAAACCGCCGATGGCATGGTGATCGTGGATCAACACGCAGCCCATGAACGGCTGGTCTATGAGAAACTCAAAACTCAGATGGCCGAGAACGGCGTCGCCGCGCAGGCGCTGCTGATCCCCGAAATCGTTGAGCTTTCCGAAGGTGATTGCGCGCGTTTGATGGCGGTGGCCGACGACCTCTCGTGCCTTGGTCTGACGCTGGAGCCCTTCGGCGGCGGTGCCATCGCCGTGCGCGAAACCCCGGCCATTCTGGGGGAGGTCGACGCCCGCGCCATGATCCTCGATATCCTCGACGAGTTGGCTGATCAGGGCGAAAGCCAGACGGTGCAGGCGCGGATCGAGGCGATCCTGTCTCGCGTCGCCTGTCACGGTTCGGTCCGCTCGGGCCGCCGGATGCGGGCCGAGGAAATGAACGCCCTGCTGCGCGAGATGGAGGCGACCCCCCACTCCGGCCAGTGCAACCACGGGCGACCCACCTATGTGGAGCTGAAGCTGGCCGATATCGAACGTCTGTTTGGCCGCAGTTGATCCCGGGACCGGGTCGCGCTATGAAGAATAAAACAAGAACATCCGAGGCGACATGATCGAGATTGCAGGAACCCAAGTGGCATTGAATGACCCCGCGGTGCTGATCGCCGGAGGGGTGGTGGCGTTGATCCTGCTGCTGCTGTTCCTGTCGCTGCGCGCGGCGCAGCGCTCGGCCCGGATGGCAGAGCCTCTGGCGCGGCAGATGGCGCATCTGGGCCAGCATGTGCAGCAATTGGGGCAGGGGCAGGAACAGCTGCGCGGCGGCTTGCAACATGTCTCGGACACGCAGGCCAATGCGCAGGTGCAGGTGATCCAGACAGTGGAAACCCGCCTGTCCTCGGTGCAGCAGCAGATGAATGACCGGCTGGCCGATAACGCGATGAAATCGGCGCGCGCGCTGGCCGAGATGCAGGAGCGGATGAAGGAATCGCTGCATGGCTCATCGAAACAGACCGCGACCTCGCTGACCCAATTGCAGGAGCGTCTGGCGGCCATCGACAAGGCGCAGGACAATATCACCAAACTGTCCGGCGATGTGCTGTCGTTGCAGGACATCCTGTCGAACAAGCAGACGCGCGGGGCGTTTGGGGAAATTCAGCTGAACGATATCGTCTCCAAGGCGCTACCCCGGGACAGTTTCCAGTTGCAGGCCACGCTGTCGAACGGGCGGCGGGCGGATTGTCTGATCAACCTGCCGAACCCTCCGGGCCCGATTGTGATCGACAGCAAATTCCCGCTGGAAGCTTATGAGGCGCTGATCGGCTCGATCAATGATGCCGAGCTGAAAGCGGCGGTGCAGATGTTCCGCAGCACGGTGCGCAAGCATATCAACGATATTGCCGAGAAGTACATTCTGGACGGCGAAACCGCCGATGGTGCGCTGATGTTCCTGCCGTCCGAGGCGGTCTATGCCGAACTGCATGCCAAATTCCCCGAACTGGTACAGGAGAGCTTTTCCAAACGCGTCTGGATCGTCTCGCCCACCACCTGCATGGCGACGTTGAATACGATGCGCGCGATCCTGAAAGACGCCCGAATGCGCGAACAGGCAGGCGCGATCCGCAAGGAGCTGGGCCTGCTGCATAAGGATGTGGAACGTCTGGGCGACCGCGTGTCAAACCTCGACCGGCATTTTGGGCAGGCGGCCAAGGATATCTCGGAGATTAAGATCAGCGCCGAAAAAGCAGGTCGTCGGGCGCAGCGGCTGGACAATTTCGATTTTGAGGAGCTGGCCCCCGACGATCACACCAATGTGGTGCCGTTGGGCAAGTCCGAAGGTTGATCTCGGGTCAGGGGCTGCGCTGCCGCCCTGTTGATCGCTTATACTCTACCTGCACCCTGATCGGTTTTGCGGGGCATAGTGCCGTTCCAGTTCAATGAGCTTTTGCTTGCGCCACAGGCCGCCGCCATAGCCGGTCAACGTGCCATCTGCACCTAAGACACGATGGCAGGGGATGACGATGGCAATCTGGTTGGCGCCGTTTGCGCGGGCAACGGCCCGGACGGCCTCTGGTCGCCCAAGACGCCGCGCGATCTCCGAATAGGAATGTGTGGTCCCGGCGGGCAGGGTTTGCAGAATGCGCCAGACGGATTTTGTGAACTCGGTGCCGTGTAGGGCAAGGGGCAGGTCGAAACCGGGTGAGCGGCCTTGAAAGAACGCGTCCAACTGTGCCTCGGCCTGATCGGTGGGGGCGAAGCGGCCAAAACCAAGGGACCCCTTGCACGCCTTGTGCAGTCGCTTCAGTTCCGTGGGCAGTGCCTTGCGGTCCGCAAATTCCAGCAGGTGCAGGTGGGTGCGGTCACTGACGGCGATCATCGCGCCCAAGGGCGTATCGAACCAGTCGGCCCGCACCATCGCATCCGCCCGGAATGCACCCGGTGGCATCCCCAATAGCTTCGCAAACGCGGCCCGGAACGCGGCCGGCGATTCAAAGCCTGCCTCCAATTGCGCGTCTATGACCTTGCCGCCCTGCGCCAGAGTGGTCAGCCCTGCTTGCAACCGGGCCTGCCGCGCCATGTCCAGAAAAGTGGTCCCGAAATGGCGTTTGAAGGCGCGGCGCACGGTGGACGGATCGTGCCCCATCGATGCGAGATCAGCCTCTCGCCAGCGGCGGGTCGGGTCCTTGTCCAATGCTGCCAGAAGCGAGGCAATGACCGGATCGGCCTGGGCCGCCGGTGCCATCGGATGGCAGCGCTTGCAGGCCCGGAACCCCGCATTCAGGCATTCGGCAATGGTGGCAAAGAACTGACAGTTCTCGCGTTTGGGTTTTCGGGCCGGGCAGGTCAGGCGACAGAACACTCCGGTCGAGGTCACGCCGACATACGCACGCCCATCCCATGACGGATCGCAGGCCACAAGAGCGGAATAAAGGGTGTCATCGTCAGGCAGATCAAGTCTCATGCCCGTAGATTAACCGAAACCAGCGCCGTTGCGACGCCGGTTTTCGGGCGTTTATTCGAAATTCTGTGATGCTCAGATCCGCAGGAACGGCTGGAACAGGCGCGGCATCAGCTTGCTGAATTTCAGCGGCGCGTCGGTGACGGCCAGACAAATGCAATCCTCAGAGATATCCGCGGTCGGCGTGTGTTCCAGATGCTCATCCGCAATCTCGACATCGCCACGGGCGAAATGGTCGACCTCGTCCGAGAATGCGCCCTGCAGCACCATGGTCAGTTCGATGCCATTATGGCTGTGATCCGGCACCGCAGTCCCGGCGGGGATGAACAGAAGCCGGGCCGTGGCCTCGCGCGTGGTGGGCAGGATCGCCTGTTTGACGCCCATGCCGATGGGTCGCCACCGGATCGCGTTCACATCGCCGCCGACGTAATCCTGCAACGGGGCAGGTAGCACGGAACAGGCGGGTCGTACAGGTTTTGCCACCGGCGCCCCTTGCGCAATCAGCGCCATGGTCGCGGCCAGCGAGCCCTCGTCCATGGTTGCCGTATCCTGTTCGCCCAGAACATGGCCGCCCACGGCATCAAAACTCTCGGCGCGCGCGCGGCAATGATCACAGATCGAGATATGGGTGGCGACCATCAGGTCGAACGCCTCGGGCAGGGACCCGGCGGCATAGGCCATCAGCAGGTCGTCGGTCAGGTGATGTCTGATACTTTGTTCCATCATCGTCATCTCAGTTCATCGCGTGGCGCAAGCGATCCAGCGCCAACCGTATTCGTGACTTGATCGTGCCCAGCGGCAACCCGGTCTGCGAGGCGATCTCGCGGTGGCTCAGGTCGCCGAAATAGGCCTTTTCGATCAGCTCTTTCTGCGCTTCGGGCAGCGCCCGTAGGGCGCGGCGCAGTTGCGCGGTTTCCTGTTGCAGCGCGATTACGTCGTCCTGATCCGGTTCGGCTTCGGGTCCCCAGCCCAGATCTTCGGGCTCGGGGCGGCGTTGTCGGCGCAGCACGTCGATGCGCTTGTTCCGGGCGATGGTAAACACCCAGGTGGCCACCGTCGCACGCGAAGGGTCGAATAGATGCGCCTTGTGCCACAAGGTCGCCATCACCTCTTGCGCGCATTCCTCGGCCAGCGCCGCGTCTGAGCCCGACTTGATCAAAAACGCCTTGATCCGTGGCGCGAAATGCTGAAACAGCTCGGCAAAAGCCGCCTGATCTTGCGCCTCACGGATGCGTTTGATGTGGCCCACCCATTCGGCCTTGGAATCACAACTGCCGTTCACCCGTTTGCCCTTGATGCGTTTCTGCACGACCCGGGGTCTGTCCGCGCCCAAAAGGGGCGCGGGATCGTCCATGGTCGCGGTGTCGATCTCGGTAAACATAATCACAATACGCGGCGCGGCCCAAGCCGGATCACTTTCACCGCTTATATTGATCCGAACCGCGCTAGATTCCGTACTAAGACTGAATGCCGAGGTTCAATGACCGGAATAGACCATATCGCAGGCCACACCTATCACGGGCGCAAGGGGCAGATCGAAAACGCCTTTCGCTATTCCGTCGATTACATCCTGCTGGACCCCGAGGGCCAGCCGGACACGCCTGTGCTGTTCTCGGTCAACCGCGCCAACCTGACCAATTGGAGGGCGCGCGACCATGGCGGGGTGCCGAAACAGGGGGGCGGGGCCGCGTGGCTGCGCGCCCGGTTTGAGGAGTTGCGTTTTCCTCAGCCCAATCGCCTGACTCTACTGACCCAGCCCCGCGTGCTGGGGCATGTGTTCAACCCGGTCAGTTTCTGGTTCTGTTTCGACGATCAGGATCAGCTATACGCTGTGGTCGCCGAGGTGACGAACACCTATGGCACGCGCCACAGCTACCTGTGTCACAAGCCCGATATGTCCCGGATCGAGCCGTCGGATCGGATCGTTGCGGATAAACTGATGCATGTGTCTCCGTTCCAGCAGATCGCGGGCAGCTATACGTTCCGGTTCGACTATCGCCCGGATCGGGTGGGCGTCTGGATCGATTATGGCCGCGAAAAAGGTGGGTTGATCGCCACCCTGACCGGCCCGCGCCAGCCGTTGACCGACCGGGTGATCCTGTGGTCCCTGCTGCGCCGCCCGTTTGGCGCACGCCGGGCCTTTGCGTTGATCCTGTGGCAGGCGTTGAAACTGTGGGCGAAACGTGCCGTCTTTCGTCCATTCCGCTCTGCCCCCGTGCCGGAACAGCCCCTGTCGCGGGCGCGTGACTAGACCCCGCGATTTGCGTAAGATCAAAGACGGGTCCCATCGGGGATGGTTGAGTCCCATCTGAACCGCGAACACAAGGAGTTGGGACAGATGATGGAAATCTCGGCAAGAAAAGTCGCTCAGGTCGCCATGATGGGCCGCGAGCTGCACCGGGCCGAGGGCGAATTGCGCGCTTTCGTCGACCGGATGAGTGAGGATGAGCAGGCCG
This sequence comes from Ruegeria sp., assembly GCF_028066395.1. GTDB lineage: Bacteria > Pseudomonadota > Alphaproteobacteria > Rhodobacterales > Rhodobacteraceae > Ruegeria. The sequence goes on along the minus strand of NZ_JALCBM010000094.1, from coordinate 7,336 downwards.
AACTGGTCGCCATCATGTGGATCGGTCGCGAAAGCTTTTTCGCCGAGGATCTGGCCGAGGCCATCGCCACCGCGAAATCCGAGGCCTCGACCCCCTGCGCCGATTACCTGATCGGCACGCCGCACCTGTCGGATCATCTGGAGAACGGTCTGGATGCGCTGGGGATTTCGGCCGAGGATGTGGAAAACGATCTGATGTGATCTGCCACCCCGCACGGCAGATGAACAAAGTTTAATGCCCCGCCCGTCATTCGTTAACGGGCGGCTCCTTTATCAGGTGTCAGAACGATACTGAAACCTGCATCCAAAGGAGAAAAGGCATGGCATACGCACAGACAACTTACACCTCAGGCGGCCTCTTTGCGGGTCTTATCTCTGCACTGACCGGGATCAAGGACGACATCCGTCGCCGCTGGAGTTTTGTGCAATCGGTTCACACGCTGGGCGGGCTCACCGACCGGCAGCTGCGTGACATCGGCATCCCGCGCGAACAGATCAACCGCCGCGCATATCTGGAGGTCTATCACAGCCAGCCCTTCAACCAGCCGTTTTGATGCGGCCAACCTGTGAGGAGATCATGATGCTGGATACTGAAACAACCTTCGACACAGGCGTCAGCGGCAGCGCGCTGCTGCTGTTCGACCGCGCGATGAACATGCGGGCCATAAGCACCGATATCGTGCGCGCCGCGCAAGAGCTGAACCGCCTGACAGATCACGAACTGTCCGAACTTGGGATCAGCCGGATCGACGTCGAAGCCGTCATCGCGCAATATATCTGAACATCTGACAAGGGGCGGACCATCGGTGCCGCCCCTTCCTTGCGGCCACACTTGACGGAAAAAGAGGCCGGATCGTAGACAACCGCGCGCCGGTCTGATTAGGGTCAGCCCAGATATACTTCTGGTTGATTGCATGAAATCCGATCCCCCTGTCGCGACCCAAAAACGTCCGTTCTCCTTTGTCCGGGTGCTGGCCCTTTTTGGGGTTCTGGCCATCTTTCCCGTCCTGTACCTTGCCGATAAACACGAAGACCTCGTCAAAACCTGCAACCTTAATCCGGGCGAACCGCAGGACACGCTGGCCGCCTGTGACACCTTGCTAACCTGGACCGCCTGGACTCCAGAGACCCGGTCGCTGATGCACCGGCACAAGATGCGGGTTTTCATAAAGCAGAAGGATTGGGACGCTGCCCTGCAAGAGGTTGATCTGGCGATCGCCGAAGACCCGCAGAGCCCCGTTCCGTGGCAATGGAAAAGCTTGATTCTGGCGCGGGCCGAGGATTACCGGGCATCTTTGCGTGCAATTGATGAAGCGTTGAAACTGGACCCCGAGGATGAGTATTCCTTGAAAAACAAGTACAAGCTGTTGTCCGAACTTGAAGAATATGGCGCCATCGACGACATGGTCAGCCAGAACTGGAGTAAGGATGAAAGCGCGGATTGGTTGCCAGGCGGTGAACAACAGGAAATCACTTGGAACCCATCGCGGTTTCCCAAAAGCCAGGCAGCGTTTCTTGAGTATGCTTTGAAACTGCGGGATGATCTGGCAGGTGATCTATACAATCCGAAACTTCGATGGCAATTTACTCTGTCATGTACGTTGCTGGCCGCAAACTGCCCGCCTTTGCTACCGGAAAAACGTGGGTCCTACCCAAACCTCGAATGCAATGATGTAATAGAAGACTATTCACGGGAACGACCCGTACAAGTTGGTCACATTCTAAAGAACACAGAATATCAGACGCTGCGTGATCTGTTCGATTCCGGCACTCAGCTTGCCACGCGCTACATTTCAGGGGAATACGTTTCGACGTTTAGCAGTTGGTTCTCCCACTCAGACAGTCAAGCGATTCCATCGGACTTGGCCAGACGGTTAATTCAAGCTCACAAGTTGTTTGACTGTGTATCTGGTGGAAAATTCGTCTATCTTGAATTATCGGAAGAAGAAAAAGAGGATTATGAGTGGATAGGATTAGCGCCGATGGAAAAAGAGGAATTTGAGTGGATAGCAGAGAAGCAATTTAACATGGCGCTTCGCTTAAATTTTCTGGACTTGGCGCATGTCTACGCAAATTGAGGTTCGACCGGGGTAAAGCCCGGTCGTAACCCACAAATCAACCCGTATGATCAACAACCTGCAAATGCTGTGCCAACCTGTCGATCTCAGCCATCCAGCCCTGCACCAGTTTCGGATCGCTCGGTGCCGCGTGAACGCCTGCCGGGATGGCGCGGTTCAGGACGGCCTCGATGGCCAGTGACACCGGAATAGACACCAGCCGGGCCATGGCGGTGCCGCGCTCGTCGCCCCAGGCGTCCATGACATAGGTTTTGTGCCAGACCGAAACGCCGTCCTTCTCGGCCTTCAGGCCGACGCATAGCACCACGCGGTCAGGCTCGCCTTCGTCATAGGCATTCTCCTCCCAGAACTGGTCCGACATCTCTTTCAGCCGCGCGTCGCCTTCGGGCCCCGAGAGGGTTTCGATCTCGGTGAACACATCCGACCAGGCATCAGCCCAGCCGTTCAGGCGCAGGGTGCCGCGGACGAATTCCTTGACCGGCCAATGCTTTTCAAAGTGGTACTGCTCCATGAAAGGGATCGAGTCGCGGTTCGGGTAGACCTCGAAGCTTTCGGGTGTCGGCAGCGGTGCGATATAGCTGCTGATCGCGTCCCACGGGCGGGCCACATCCAGCGGGGCGTAATCGCGGATTGACTTGGACGGTGAGCGCAGCGCTTTGAGCACGCCCAGCGGCGACCAGCTGAACTTGTAGCGGAACGGGTTGGGGTGTTTGGGGATGCCACCGCAATAGGAGATGAAGCTGAGGTGGTTTTCCGGATCGAACGCATCCGAGGCGCGGTAGTCATCAATCAACGCATGCGCCATCAGGTGGTCGATGCCCGGGTCCAGCCCGACCTCGTTGACCAGTGCCACTCCGGCCTCACGCGCCTTGTTGTCCAGCGCGCGCATCTCGGGCGCGATATAGGAGGACGAGACGAAGTTCGCGCCCTTCGAGATTGCCAGTTCCGCCAGAGGCACATGCCAGTCGCCCGGCAGCATGGACACGATCACGTCGCTCTGCTCCAGCACCGCGCCCAAGGCGTCGATGTCGAAGGCGCGGATGTCATCCGTCAGGTCTCCGACTTCGGCTTTGGCCTTTTCGACGGTTCGGTTCCAGACGGTGACCTTGTGGCCGCCTTCGATCAGGCGGCGCAGGCCGGGGATGGCCGACAGGCCGGTGCCACACCAGTGAATGGTCATCGTTCAGATCCCTTCGATATGAGAGTTGTAGGTCGCCGCCGCCCGACCCCAGACACCGCTTTCAAGATCGGTCAGGGTCAGCAGGGAGGGTAGCAGTTGCGCGGCGAAGTCTTCCGAGCTTTCGACCGGCAGCATGGATGGCAGGTTGTCGATGGCGACAACGTCCAGCACCGGGTCGGTCGCCGCACGCAGGGCAGGCTGTTCCCAGTTGGTGGCGTGGTCATAGATCGGAATGGGGTTGTAGTCACTGTCCGGGTCACAGGCCACGTCGCCGATGGCGGTCAGGTTGCGCGGCGCGGTCAGGGCCTCGCGCGGGACAAAGACCGGGGTGCCGGGGCGGGCGAGGATGCAGTTCAGGAACAGGTCATGGTCCAGAATCTCGGGGAACGGTCCGCCGCTGGCGGTCTCAGTCATGTCCCATTTGGTCACCGCAACACCCATCGCCTCGCACAGATCGGCAGCGCCGGTGCCAACACGGCCCAAAGCGCCGATCACGATGGCGCGGGGACGGGCGGCGCCGGTCGCGTCAAGCTCGGCCAGCAATTCGGCGTTCAGACTGTCCTTGCCCGCATAGACACCGACCGAGGGGCATTCCTTTCCGCGATGCTGCGCGGCCCATGTTTTCAGCGTCACCGCAGCACCCGCGTACCCGGCCCAATAGCCAAAGGCAGCCACGCGGCGGCCATCCTCATCCACCAGATATTCCAGATCATAAAGCGTGCCGCCCCCGGCCTTGAATCGTTCCAGCAGGGCACGGCCCGAATGCTGGCCCTTGAACGCATGGCCGAACATGATGTGCCGATGGGGCAGGGGCGTGCCGTCCTCGGGCAGTTCCTTGAGGCCGAAGATGATCGCATCCGCGGGGGCGTCAGGCCAGGAGTTTTCGGGTGCGATTTCGCACCCTGCATCCTTGTAGCCGTCGATTGGGATGGCGCGAGCGTGGCTTTCCTCGACCGTGACGCGGATGCCTGCCTTGATCAGCGCGGCGGCCCCTTCGGGGGTCAAACCAACGCGTTCCTCGTTCGGGCGCTGTTCTGCCCGGACCCAGAGATGTGTCATGCGTATTCCTTTTGTCAGAGCATTCCTGCAGCGCGTACCGCCTGAACCGAGGGACGGGCCTCCATCGCTTTGCGGAAGGCGACTATCTTCGGAAAGGCCGTTACGTCAACACCGTCGCCTTCCAACCAGCTGCAGACGGTGTAGAGATACGGATCGGCCAGCGAGATTTCATCGCCCAGCACAAACGGCCCGCGCAGCCCGTTCGAGACGATATATTCGCAGGAGGCAGTCATGGTCTGCGCCACCTTGGCGGTCATGTCCTTCCAGCTAGCTTTTTTGTCAGCCCAGCGATGTCCGCGCTGTTTATGGGCGTGGTTCACATGCATGGTCGAGGCCAGATAGAACATCACTTCGCGCATGCGGGCGGCCTTGACCGGATCGTCCGGCACCAGCCCGGCCTGCGGAGCCATGGCGGCGACATATTCCAGCAATGCGCCGGTTTCGGTCAGGATACCGCCCTCAACCGCCAGCGCCGGAACCCGGCCTTTGGGGTTGATCTGCTTATAGGCGGGCTTGGTCTGCTCCCCTCCGGCAAAATCCAGCGCGATGGCCTCGTAGTCCAGCCCGGCCTCCTCCAATGCGATGGCCACGGCGACCGAGATGGTGCGGGGGGCGTAGTAAAGCTGCATCAGGGGTCTCCGATCACTTACAAATGCGTCTGGGCGAAATGCCGGTCCGGGGCCTCAAGATGTGGGATCGCGTTGAACAGGACCGGACTCAGCTGCGTGCCAATCGGGTGCAGACGATGCATCGACGTGTTCATGATGGCAAGGGCCACCCGCGCCATGGCCGGTATATCCAGTCCCATCGCCTGCCGCACCACCATCGAGATCAGCCCGCCCGACGTCACCACTATCGCGCCGCCGCCTTCGGTACCGATCTCGCGCAACACGTCGCTGACGCGGGTTTCGAACTGCTCGAAGGTCTCGGGCGGGTTCTCCAACGCACCATCGGCCCATGCAGCGAAGGTTTTGGGCAGGTGGTCAACAAACCCCTCACGATCGGTCGGGATGGCGACGCCGTGCTGTTGTTCGAACAGTTGGGCGAGGGTAAAGTATTCGATCTCATTCAGGCGCGGATCGCGGATCGGATCGGTCAGGCCCATGGAGGTGGCCGTTTCCACATGCCGGGTCAGGGTGCCGCAATAGACGCGCGGGTGATGGGCGCGGGTGTCGCGCAGATGCGCCCCCAGCCAGCGCGCCTGCTGGTGACCCAACTCGCTGAGCTGATCATAGCTTGCCTCGTCCCGTGCGGCCGAGTTGGCCTGCCCGTGACGCACCAAAGTGATATGCGACATGTCGGTCCCTTCTGATGGGCGAAGTCTTAGGGCAGGTTGTTGCCCGGGGCCAGAGGGGTTTCGCGGCGAGGTTCAGAAATATCGTGCAGCGATTGCTTTGGGTCGTGCGGCGGCTATTGTCATCCGTACGAGCAAGGATGGGGGCGACATGGCCATCGACGAAAACCGCTTTCTGGCAGACCTGCACCGGTTGCGCGAATTCGGGGCCTCTGGCGTGGGCAAGGGCGTGGTGCGCCCGGCCTATTCCGATGCCGATATCGCTGCGCGCCATTGGTTGGCTGGGCGGATGATTGAGGCTGGTCTGGAACCGCAATTCGACCCGGTGGGCAATCTGTTCGGCCTGGCCCCCGGCCGCTCACTGCTGTTGGGCTCGCATTCCGACAGCCAGCCCGAGGGCGGCTGGCTGGACGGCGCGCTGGGCGTGATCGCGGCGCTTGAGGTTGCGCGATCCAGCGACCACCCCGTCTCGGTCGTAAGCTTTCAGGACGAGGAAGGCCGGTTCGGCGTCACCACCGGCTCAGCGGTCTGGTCCGGCGGTTTGCCGCTGGAAAAGGCGGATACGCTGACCGACGCGGCAGGGGTCAGTTTTGGCACCGCCCGCGCCGCGATGGGTGATCTGGCGCAAGATTTCGTCGATCCCGCCCGGTTCAGCGGTTTTATCGAGATGCATATCGAACAAGGCCCGGCGCTGGATGCGGCTGGTGACCAGATCGGCATCGTTACGGATATCGTCGGCATTCGCGACATGACCATCACGTTCGAAGGCCAGCAGAATCACGCTGGCACCACGCCCATGCATCTGCGCCGTGACGCGTTTCAGGCCCTGTCGCTGTTCAACACGCGGCTCAATGACCGGTTCCGCAACGTGGTGACCCCGCAGACCGTCTGGACCATTGGGCGCGTCGATCTGCATCCCAATGCCTCGTCCATCGTGCCGGGTCGGGTGCGGTTTTCGATGCAATGGCGCGATGGCGATGCCGCGCGTCTGGTGCGTATGGAAGAGATCATCCGTTCCACCGCCCATGAGGTTGCCGAGGAGCAGGGCATGGTGCTGGACTATGGCCCGATGCTGGGGCTGGAGCCTGTCGCCATGGACCAAACCCTCCGCCTTGCGTTGGAGGACGGGGCGGCGCAGGTGGCGCCGGGCAAATGGCGCCGAATGCCCTCGGGCGCGCTGCACGACGCCACCAATGTGGCGCGGCATTTGCCGGTTGCGATGCTGTTCGTACCCTCGATCAACGGCATCAGCCATGACTTTGCCGAGGACACGGCGGAACACGATCTGATTGCCGGTCTGGCCGTGCTGGATCACGCGGTTCACAAACTGGCTGGCCCCGCCGGATAAGGCGCAGCAGAAATACAAATTTTTCGGGCGAATTCCCTAAGATACCTTAACCGGAACCCGGCCTGTTTCGGCGAATCCCGCCGGTCTGGCGGCTTCGCCTTTTCGTGTGTTGCCTAACGGAAAAAAGTTTCCTATAGGAACATTAACGATGCATGCGCCCGTATACAATCTATTCCGGTGCAAGCGATCAGCGCCCGAATAGCCCTCGTTACGGGGGCAGGCGCAGAACGCGGCCAAGGGACAGAACCGTTGCATTTCACACGGCTTGCTTCAGACTGACGGGCAAGTGCTCTGACCAGATAGATACGAAAAAGGTATCCGCCATGACCGAATTGAATCGCACGCCTTTGTATGCCTTGCACGTTGAGTTGGGAGGTA
>NZ_JALCBM010000093.1 GCF_028066395.1 Ruegeria sp. | reverse complement strand
GCTCCTCTGCTCAACGACGTTGGCATTGGCGGCCGATGGACAACATACAGGCCGCTATTAAAGATCTATCGTAACTGGCTAAGCCGGGCGTTCTACATTCGCTGCACGCCGCATGAACTGGAAAGTGGCAAGACAAAGCGACCTTGGGCTGCACTTGATCCGACGTCGGCTTTCGATGCGCGGGAATGACAAGTTAAGTGAACGTTCGAGCGAAATAGACTAGGGAAAGAGCCAACCCGAAAGCGACCACCACACCCTTTATGTAGCGTGTGTTTACACGTTTCGCCAAATGGCCACCCATGTACCCTCCGATAGTACTGCCCGCCATCATGACAATAGCCTGTGGCCAAGCGATCAATCCGCCAATCCCGAAGACAAGGAGGCTTAGGATCGTAAAGCTCGTTGCAAGTAGGTTTTTGATGCTGTTGGCGATGTGAAAATTCGAGAACCCCATGAGCTGCGCGATGGCCAACAGAATAATTCCGAGGCCAGCGCCAAAATATCCGCCATATATCGAAGATATAAAAAGTGCTGCGTAGATCGCGGTGGTTCCTCGACCCTCGCCCATCACATTCAGCAACCAAGCGCGCAGCCTGTCACCAAATGCAAAGAGGCCAGTTGCCACGAGAATTAGAAATGGAATGAGGGAGACGAAGAGGTCTGGGTCGGACACAAGCAGCAAAACGGAACCAACGACAGCACCTAACCCTGATACCAGAAGGAGCGGAAGGAGTTGTTTGCCGAGGCCCTTCAATTCCTCCCGATAGGCGGGGAGCGCCGCTGCATTGGAGGGTAAAAGGGCAAGGTAATTCGTTGCGTTTGCCATCACTGGCGGCAGCCCTGCGGCTATGAGAGCTGGAAACGTGAACAGGGTTGCGCCGCCCGCAATTGCGTTCCAGGCGCCGCCGAAAATTCCGATTCCTATCAATATAGCTGCTTGTGCCGCGTCCACCGTTATCCCTCCAGTTTTGGCCGGATCATATGGCTGCGCTTGCTTTAGAAAAAACGAATAATTATGATCAAAGACATGAATGAAAACGAACGATTGCCTATAGATTCTGATCTCTTGCAAACCTTTGTTAGGATCGCAGAATGCGGAAACCTGACACTTGCTGCCAGCAGGCTTGGGCGGACACAATCCGCGATCAGCGTTCAACTCCGCAAGCTGGAGGATGGGATGGGCATTACCCTCTTTGAAAGGGTTGCTCGCGGCATGAACCTGACACCGGCCGGAGAGATGTTGCTTGCACGCGCAAGGCCGATCATTGCCGATATCAGAGAGGCAGCTTCTCTCTTTCGAGAACCTTTAACCGGCTCGATCTGCGTTGGTTTTCCCGACGATTATGACGATGGCATCCTTGAAAGTATCCTAATTGAGTTTTCCCGTTCTCACCCCAGTGTGCAGGTACTGGCAAGATCGGGATGCACTTCTGGCTACGCCGCAGCGGTAGGTACGGGAGAACTGGATATTGCTGTCTGCTCGGGGCTGGACGACCCGGGCGGTGAAGCTTTGGATGTTGAGCAGGTTGTCTGGGTGGCGCGCAAAGAGAGAAGCTGGTCCAAAGAGGAAGCGGTGCCGTTAGCAATACTTGATCGTCCATGCTATTGGCGCGACCTGCCTGTACAAGCTTTGGACGCGGTGGGTCGGAAACACAGGGTTGCCTTTCAAAGCAGTAGTTTCACGGGCCTGCAGGCTGCCCTTCGTGCTGGTCTGGCAATCGGAGTGCTTCCGAAATCTTGTCTCTGCGAAGATTTGGACGTGTTGTCTGAAAGAGACGGGTTTCCTTCGCTTCCGAGTTCGCGGCGTTCCATTCTTGTATCCGCGCACGCAACAGAGCAGCTTACAGGAGCCATGGCTGAGGCCATTCGAAACGCTTGCCTTGAGTAGTGCAACGATTTGCACGGTCTTTTTTGCTGAGGGGAAAGTTGCTCCCGGATGATTGATGACCAGCTATGAGTAATCAGTATCCGCTTTTCCCTAGAGTGGAATGAGGTGTGTTGTGGCTACCCTCAAATGCGCATCATCGTTTCCCGCGCCCGAACGAAGCTGGAAAAGGTATCGCTATACCCAAATTTGGCGTTGATCGGGGAACCGCGTGTTGTTGTGGCGAGGCGTTGGCAGTCTGCCGAAATCCGACGGCAGAGGTTGGCAAGACTCTGATCATGTGCCTCGTTAGCAGCTCTGGTGGCCATCACGTCGCAGTCTTCCACAAGTGCCATGTCTCGTGCAAAGCCATCGGAGATGCTGATTTCGCCCGTATGACGAATGACCGTTTTACGGGAATCTTCAAAATGTGATCCGGCAAAAGGTGCAAGTGCAGTAAGATAGATCATTGCCGCTCCACTTGTCTGCCACGCCGTATCAGCATCGTTGTTTTTGCCCGCATGCCAATATTGAAACGCATGCACCATGGCTTGTTCCATGAGTTGCAGCAATTGAGCCAGAAGTAGAGCGGCGTCAGTTTCGGGTGCCGCTTGATGCCGTATTGAGGGGCGGGCGGCAAGCTCTCTTTCCAGCCAGGCGCGGTAATCAGCGCGCATTTTGGTTGCGCGATCTACAAGCGCTTTTGCTGCCTTGGACTCAACGTGAATTTGTTCAAAGACAACTTGAAGATGTCGCTCCATCGCAAGCTCCGCGCTCAGGATATCTCGAACGTCAAAGCCAGGGGATATGCTATGAGGGTTGATCAGGATTGAAGCACGACGCTCGACCAGCAGATCGACAATCGCCATCGTATTCTTGAAGTCTTCGTCGTCCACTTCGACAAATCTGGGCGTCAGTTCAGTTTCTCCGGTGCGACGCAGCAAAAGTATATGAAAGAACTGCTGAGAAACCGCGCTAAATAGCTCGGTAAGCAGGCTTCTAAGGTGTTCGTTCTCTGGCTGCATTGGCCCGCTTTCTGCCAAAATACTATCTGAACTTACTCTGTCTCAAAAATGGCAGAGATAAAGTCTCGCTGCTTTTTCGCAGACCTTAACAATCAGAGATCAGGCCCATTTCTGCGCAGGGGGATGATAGCCGCTCATCAAATCCAAAATCCGGTGGGAGTATCGTTGAAGATCAACATGTCCCGGTATTCAGGTTTCATGAACCCTTGTTCCGTAACATGGGCAATAAAGGCCTGCATGTGACTGTAGAATCCGTTGATGTTCAGGAATGCCACTGGCTTTCCGTGTATTCCGAGTTGACCCCAAGTCCATTGTTCGGTGATCTCTTCCAGGGTGCCCGCGCCACCAGGCAGGGCGATAAAACCATCGGAAAGTTCAGACATTTTTGACTTTCTCGTCGCCATGTCTGGCACGACATGCAACTTTGTCAGTCCCGGATGCGAGATTTCGCGTTCTACCAGCGCCTCAGGCATGACACCAACGGCACGACCGCCCGCCGCCATTGTGGCATCGGCAATTTGCCCCATGTGGCCACCCTTGCCACCACCGTAAACCAATGTGATCGAGCGCTTTGCCAGAGCCGTTCCCAGGTCGATGGCTGCCTGAGCATATTCCGGGCAATTCCCGGTGCTGGAGCCGCAAAATACCGCTACCTGCTTCATGAAGCATATTCCTTTGTGCGATTGTTTGTTCGGAAGAGAACAAAACTGATTATCAATAATACTGGTCCCGAGAGACCGGCCAGACCAATCCATCCGATCCCGGCATAGAGCGCGCCGGACAGAAGCGAAGCCGCCGAAGACGAGATCGACAGGATCGTGTCGTTTGCGCCTTGAATGAGCGGGCGTTCCTGATCATTTAGTACAGATTGCAACATGTGTGTGCCGCTTACGAAACCAAAGTTCCAGCCAACCCCCAGCAGGATGAGGGCGGTATAGAAATTCAGAAGCTCCAGCCCTGACACGGCAACAAGGGCCGAAATCAGGAGCAGGGCGATCCCGATGGCAGCAATGCGTCCCGCTCCAAAACGCTTGATGAGTGATCCGGTAAAGAAACCAGGGGCAAACATCGCCACCACATGCCAGCGGATAACGTCCGCCGCCTGATCGTCCATAAAGCCACAGCCGATCATCGCCAGAGGTGTCGGCGTCATCAGCAATACCATCATCGCCTGCGACAGCGCGGCGACACCGATGGCCACGGCAATCCGGGGGTTTCTGGCGAGAATTTCCCGAATAGATATGGAGTTTTGTTGTGCCTGCGTTGTCCGAGTGTTTTGCATTTTGAGGCAAAGAACGGGAACAGCGCCCAATATTCCCAGAACTGCCATAGCTGCATAGGCCCCTGCCAGCGGCGTTGGCGCTAGGGCATCTTTAGACCAGGTAAACAGTTCCGGACCGATCAGCGCTGCAACCAACCCCGAGGCCAAAGTAAAGGAAATGGCCTGTGGTCTGTGTTCTTCGGCTACCGCTTCAGAGGCTGCGAAGCGGAAATAGTTCACGCAGATCAGCGCCGCGCCCAACGCGACATGGGCGAGACAGAGCAGTACGAAGTTCTGAACATGTAGTGCCAGAACAGCGAGGATTGCCCCGGAGATCAGCGCCGCCGCCCCAAGTAAGAACCCTGCACGACGACCAAAACGTCCCATGAACAACGAAATGGGAGAGGCGACAGCAATCCCCGCGATCATTTGGGCCGATGGCGGTGCGGTGGCCAGCCAGCTTTGCGGGGCCAGCCAAGCTCCAGCGAGACCACCCAAAATGATCAGCATTGGCATCGCCGATCCCAGAATGACATTGCCCAGAAGGATCAGAGTGAAGTTTCGGTTTAGCATCAACAGGTCCGCGATTCAGATGACGTTGTGCTTTTCTAACTGCTGGCGACTTTGGCGATAATGACATAGTATCATCAATTATGGACAAAACGCGCAGTATCGACATTCTACTCTTTGATGATCTGAATATCCTGGATGTTTCTGGGCCTGTTCAGGCTTTCAGCTCAGCCAATGATGATGGTGTGAGCCGCTATCACCTGCGCTATGTCTCGCTCGATGGCAGCGCGGTCACATCGTCCTGCGGATTGCGGCTTCAGGCAGATCAGAGGTTGGAAATTGAAGGCCATCGTGACTTGCTGGTTCCGGGCGGGCGTGGTGTGGACCGTATGTTGCAACTGCCAGAGCTACAGAAGATTCTGAGCGGTTGGCAGAGGTCCGGAAACGGCGAGAGAGTGATTTCCGTTTGTTCCGGGGCTTTGATCCTTGCCGATGCAGGACTTTTGGATGGCCGATCTGCAACCACCCATTGGGGGCGCGCGAAACAAGTTCGCGACCTTTTTCCCATGGTAAATTGGGTCACCAGTGAGTTGTATAGAATTGATGATCTGATCTTCACTTCGGCTGGTGTCACATCGGGCATAGACTTGGCGCTGGAAGTCATTCGTAGGGATCACGGTTCTGTTGTTGCGTTGTCGGTGGCGCGGGAACTGGTGGTGTACCTCAAACGCAGCGGAGGACAGAACCAGTTTGCCGATATCCTTGAGGCCCAGTTCACAGAAGATAGGGAACTGGCCCGCCTGATCTCTGCTTTGCACGATGATCCGGGGGCCGATTGGACGCTTGATCGAATGGCTGACGTGGCCGGACTCACATCGCGTACGCTGGTCCGTCGGTTCTCGAACCTCACCGGTCATTCTCCTGTGAAATTCCTGGAGCGATACAGAGTAAAACGTGCATCTGAAGCACTCAGCGGTGGCGTTCCCATCGGCAAAAGCATCGAAGTCGCGGGTTTTAAGGATTTTCAGCAGATGCAAAGGGCATTTAAGCGGCAACTTGGGACGACTGTTGGGGACTATGCAGAAAAATTCTCCAAATAGCATACAACGCGGTCGATCGTTAGTGACGCGGCATCAAGCGGAATGGGCTCGCCTTGATACCTTCTCCGCGACTTGCACCAAGGGCCGGTCTGGTATGAAATGGCTTTCGCTGCACGCCGCATGAACAGGCAAGACGCGGACAAAACGCCAATTCGCTGCGGTTGCCCCAATGGCCGCTTTAGTTGTTATCCAGACACGCCAATTTGTTGTTCTTGGACAGCTTCTTCGCCCAAGCGTGAGACTAGTTACGCATAGTTCGATGAGAGCAAACAACTCCGAACACGGCTTGGTCGCCTCATATTCATCGTCACAGGCGAATATCGATGGCGGATGTTGAAAGCGACAGACCTTTGAAACCCCAAGCGTCGTTTTCGCCGACAACGAACCAGAGAAGAGAAATAGTCGACGCTGCCGTCTTTTTATAGCAATTGGAACAGAGAAATTACCCTCGATCTGGCGATAACTATTTTGGGTCTGTAACACGTATGCTAACCCACGCACATGACTGATATTCCGTACACGCAATCGAATTTATTTCATGATCTTAAAAATCTTGGCATTCAGGAAGGTGATGGCCTGTTTGTCCACGCATCATTGGGGTCTATCGGTCCCGTCATTGGCGGGCCTCGGGTCGTTGTTCAGGTGCTAATGAACGCAGTTGGTGAAACCGGGTTAGTTGGAATGCCTGGTTTTTCCTCTGATGCTTACTTTCCGGCTGACCTCGATAAATCGAGCCTGGGTGAGGAACAGGTTGCTCATGTGGAAAATGCAGTTCCCGGTTTTGACCAACTTAAATCACCATGCGCAGGAATGGGGATTATTGCAGAAACATTCAGAACGTGGCCGGGGACTGTGCGAAGCGACCATCCTGCGGTTTCGATCTGCCTCAACGGATCAAATTCTGACAAGTATCTTGCCGAGCATAGTTTGGCTTGGGCCACCGGAGAAAACACACCACTCGGCAAGCTGCGTTTCCGCCATTCAATGAAAACCCTACTCATAGGGGTGGGATGGAATCGCTGCTCTGCGCTTCACACTGCCGAAACCCTTGCGGAGTTTCGACGCCAGAAGGTTCGCCGGTTCAAAAACGGCGGAGCGGCTGGTGATTGGATTGAAACCCCCGATGTTGCGGACGACATGAACCGCTTGTTTCCCGATGCTGGCGAAGCGTTCGAGCAAACGGGGGCTGTGACTTTCGGAAAACTTGGCGCGTCAGGATGTAAAGTCTGTGATTATTCTAGGTTGGTGGATTTCGCCAGCCATTGGATCAGCGAAGCCAATTTCAAGAGTGGAGACCGTGAATAGGGTCGCTGGTATGAATAAACAAAAGTGCACCTTCTCGTTTAGTGCGGCACAAACAGAAAGTTAGTCATGCAGATTGAGCGAATAGACCACGTTCACGTTGAGGTATCTGACAGGGAAGTTTCGGCGGATTGGTACGAGTGTGTCTTAGGTCTGAGAAGACATGGGGGGCTGTCAAGTTGGGCTGATGACCCGATGGGACCACTCATTCTACAAGGGGGAGATGGAAATCCTGCTCTATCACTATTTGCGTGTAGCTGCGAAGTCTTGTCTCGGGATAACACGGTTGCCTTTAGAGTGGATGGAGAAAGCTTCCTCAAATTTTGTGGTGATCTCGAAGAACTGCAACTGACCACAAAATCTGGCCAACTACTCACCCGTGCAGACGTGGTTGATCATCAGTTCTCGTGGTCGCTGTACTTTTTGGACCCCGACCAGAACCGTCTTGAGCTTACAACCTACGATTATGAGGCCATACGACACTCGTTTTCATGAGCAGACCTTCATTTTAGGCGTGGCGGTGGTGTCAAAAAAGCCCATCTTAACCGATGTTGCCATAGCCGACATTCAGAAAAAGGTTCGATACCTATACTATGCGGACAAAGTGTGATTTCGCTGCGAATGCTCCAATGTCCGCACTACGAACCTGATGCAAGTGATGTCTACTGATCAACCGCACGCTCAAGAAGTGCGTCCAAAACTTTTTGATAGGCAGGTTGGATCCAATCCGAGTCCCAGAACCAGAGCCAAATGCCCCGGTCAACTTCGTGCTGAGTGACACGGGTTCCGCCTTCGACAGGCGCAAGGAGCCACTGATGATCGAAGGTCAGGAAACCCGGTACGCCCCCGCTTTGGTGTAGCTGGCGGTTGTCGGTCAGGGTTAGAATTTTGGCTTTCATGTCTACGACTGACCCGTCTGGGAATTGTACGGAATTCGTGACAGTGGCGCCTTCGCGATATTGCCCATCTACTGCGACAAAAACCGGGTTCCAAATGGGGTAACTTTCAGTGTCCATCAACACCGTCCAGACCGTCTCCGGCGGTGCGGGGATGATTGTTTCTACATGAAAGGTCTTCTTGGTGAACATGGCCGCCGCAGCCAGAAGGGCCACTAGCGACGGCAGCGTCCATTTTAGGACCGCCCAAGTCATCACAGATATTTGCCAAACCAGATTAGGATCTGCTCTGGGTTTTTACCGATCCACTCATACGCTGCCATTCGGTTCTGGTTAGCGTTCTTCTTCTTGGGGATCTCGATCCAGGCCATTTCCTTTTCGACGTTCAACTTATCGAAAAAACTCTCTACGAACGCCTCATCCAAGTAGCCGTCATTGCGGTTCTGTATCACCAGCGTCGGCACCGAGATATCTTTGGCATGCGGGAACCAGCTTGCCGCTTCGAAATCAAGCCCGGTTCTCTTTTGCATCACCTTGCGAACACTTCCCCGAACAAAGCTGGGCAGGCCCATAGCCTTGGCAAAGGTTGGATAGTCCAGCGGCTGCACTGACACCATGGCCTTGATTTGCGGATAGGTCCGCAAGCCGTTTTCCAGACCGAAGGCTTCCGTCGAAGCGCCTTGTCCCATGCAAATACTTAAAAGACCGACAGAGGCGTCCTTGTACACCGGGTGTGTGGCTATGAAGTCCACCGCAGCCACCACGTCCTTTGCTTCATGTGTTCCCCACGTGATCCAGGGCGGGCTATTGGAGTCGCTCTCACCGTGGCCGCGAAAGTCATACATCAGCACTGTAAAACCTGCCTCATGCAGGTACTTCGCTTGATTGAGGAAGTGAATGTCTTCGTCGTATCCTTTGAGCCACCCCTTACCTTCGTTGGTGTATCCGGCGCGACAGCACATGGTGCCGAAGTGGCTTTGAATGATCACCTTGTCAGTGTCGCCGGGAATGAGCCAGCCGCGCAGGGTAACCCCGTCACTTGCTTTGAATTCCACGTCCTCGTAGGCAAGGTCGTAGTTGGACGGGCTGTCAAAGAGCGGGGCCTGGCCCGGTTTGAACAGCATGTTTGAAACCATTTTGCCGAACATCGTGTTTACTCCGGTATTGGGTCGTGGATCTTTTTTTCAAGGCTGATGAAGCGCGGGACTCCTTCGCGAGACGTGAGGCGGCAGATGCCATCCTTGAACTCATAGGTATCGCGGTATTCGGCGACGCCGGTGACGCCGAAATCGTGGGTCATGTCTGCGCCAATCGGGTGAATATAAAATTCCACGTAGCTGGTGCCGGTGCCGGTGGAATCCGAGGTTGGGTTCACGCGATGATTGGTGATCAGGTGCATGAACCGGAACTGATCGCGCCCCTGTTTATAGCGAGTCATGATTTCTTCGGCGCCAGTATGAGTTTCCATCTGCAACTCCATGTTGCTTACCTGCCAAGAACCATCTGAGGTGAAAAGATCGGCAAAGTTCAGCGCGGTGGTGTCGATATCCTCGTCAGGGTGATCCAGATACCAGGCGTAGTCGGCCCCCAGTTGTTGGCAGGCGACGATCATCCCGGTGTTTTCGGCCAAGGCCGGAGAGGCCAGCAAGGTTAGAATGGTGGGGAACAAGGGTCTCATTGTTTTTCCTCACTTGTGCGCGTCAAACCAATCGATCATCTGTTGTGGATGGTCACTGAAGTATTGGTAGCCTTTGAATCGCCAAGGCGTGTCTTCGATGTAGTGGATTTTCTTGTCGGCGGCGGGCGCCAGCTCATACATCTCCTGCACGTCCTGCCAGCGGGAATTCATGTCATCGCGGACCTGCACGAAGAAGGTCGGTAAGGAGATGCCCTTGGCTTTTGGGATGATGTTGTGGTCGTCCACAGTGAGACCGGTGATGTTATTGTAGATCGGCGCGAAGGTGGCAACGCCTTCTTCGGGATTGATGCCCATCTTTTCACACTGCCGTTCAATCGTGGTGCGACCCTTGAGCGGGGCGATGCAGATCATCGACTTTAGGCCCTCGAAGGCTTGAGGGCGTTTGTCCATCGCATTCAGGGTCGCGTTTGCGCCCATGCACATTGTGTATAGGGAGATTTCAGTCACGTCTTTGCGGCTCTGGACATAGTCCAACGCGGCCAGCACTTCTTGCCATTCATAGTACCCAACACCGGAAATGCCGTCAGCGCTGTCCCCGCTGCCACCATGGCCCCGAAGGTCGTAGGCCAGCACGCTATAGCCTGCATCGACCAGCGCCTTGTAACGGGGCAGGAAATTCACTTCGAACCCTCCGGCAAAATCCAGACCGTCCAGGTGTCCCGCGAACCCATACTTGTTGCCAGGCGAAAAATGGTTGCTGACGATCACATGCCCGGTCGCACCCGGCATGAACCACGCAGACACTTCGACACCATCCTCGGTGACAAATGACACCTCTTCGAAGGTCATGTCATATTCGGCCGGTTTCCTGAGAATCGGCAGGCGCGGCGGCTTTGACAATCCGCTCGCGAGCGCTTCGAGTATATTGTTCTGTTCAGGCGAGATCATTCTGTCCTCATCCGGTTGCGCTGGCAGCTTTGCGAGTTTATGAATTTCGTAAAGATGGTATTTAACGAAAAAACGAAAATCGTCAATATGGAAAACACTGAGAACGAGCAGAGATTTGCCCGTGCCGCGCTGGTCGTGTTCAAACGCTTTGGCGCGCGGAAGGCGACGATGGAGGAAATCGCAGCGGAGGCGGGCGTTTCGAAGCCGACGCTCTACGCGACATTCCGCAACAAGGATGCGGCCCTGGCCGGGGCAATTCGCTTTTCACAGGGCGCGTTGCTGGACAAGGTGCGTGAAGATTGGAAATCAACACCCGCGCTCGGCCCCAAACTGGACATCTTTTTCGAGAAACTGGTTATAAGAGGGTTTGACATGTTGCATGGCGCACCCGATGCAAGCGCATTTGAAAATGCAGTCGGCGATGCAAGCTCTGCGGCGATTGTTGAGACGAGAGAGGCTGAAATCCTTGCATTGGCGGAAGTCATGAAAGACAGCGCGGGTTTGGCAAGAAACGGGCTGAATCCTGAGAACTTTGCCCGTTTCACGGTTAGTGCCGCAATGAACGAAAAGCGGCAGGCATCGCACCGGGAAGATTTAATCGGCTTTCTGGAAACCTTGAAGAAGTGTGTGTTGATCGTCGCAGGTTAGACCGTTTCTGGAGGGCTGCACAGGCCAAGGGCGCGGCGTAAGTGGCAGCGCGCAACACGCGCTCTGTTGTCGCTCTTAAAACCAGAAAGCTGACCTTCGGGCAGGTCGCAGCATTCGGTAGTAAGGGCTCGAACCGAGCCACTGCCGCGTTGCAACCGTAGGTCTGGTCTGGATTGGCGAACGGCAAGTACCGCCCGCCAACATGGTTCAAATGTCGATTTTCTCGGCGATGCTCAGCGCATCTTCAAGTTCGACACCAAGGTATCTGACGGTGCTGTCAACCTTTGTGTGCCCGAGCAACAGTTGAACCGCCCTGAGATTTCCGGTTTTGCGGTAGATCTCCGCCGCCTTGGTCCGGCGCAGCGAATGGGTACAGTATCCCCAATTGCTGGAATGAGCTCCAATGTCTGCAATTTGGAATGTGCAGGTCATCGGAAGGGATGACCTGCACCGTTGTTCAACCGCAGCAATTTGTTGTCTTTTGCTGCGGTTCTTCTGTAGCTGGTTCCGAAAAGTCAGCGCCGCGTCCCAAGAAAGTTCGGTCGGCAAGATAGAACTCCGAGAATTTCTCTTCAAAATCGTCTGAGACGGACTTCGCGTAAAGACCAGTGTCAGCCAGAGCACACTGCCACGCACGGATTTTGGGATAGTCGGCAAGGAAATCATATCCTGAATGCTCTCTGACGAGTTGCGCCCGGTGAAGCAGCGGGAGCCAGGCAATATCCACGTTGCTGAGGGTGCTTCCGTTAAAGAATGGACCGTCGCCCAATTGCCGCTCTGCTTTCTCAAACGCCTTGGTCAGTTTTGCCTCACGCTCGGCCAAGACGGATCTGTCCTTGCTTTGCATTGTGCTGCACTGAACCAGATAATGTTTGGACGCCTGATAGCTCCACGCACGGTCCCTTGCCCGCTGAACAGGTGTAGCATCGGCAACCAGAGGTGGCGTGATTTCTTCGATGTATTCGACAATGGCATCACTTTCAAACAGCGCATCACCCGCTTCGGTAATCAACAACGGCACTTGCCCTGTCGGAGAAATGTCCAGAAACCACTGCGGCTTGTCGCTGAGGCTGATGAATTCGATATCATAGGGCACCCCTTTGGCTTCCAGCAAGGCGGTGACACGCTGGACGAGGGGGCAGATTTTGAAACTCACGATTTTGATCATTGGTGGTCCTTTCTATGTCGATGTCTGTAAGTAAGACGCGCGACATCCGGAAAAGACGAACCTAAGGCAGTTTTTTTGTAAGCGCAGATACCAGATGCTCAGCAGTTGTCGCATCCAGGAGGTTTTCTGCTGTAATCCAGAATTGACCCGTCCGCTGCAAATGCAATGTCGCAGCACTGATCAAACAACTGACGAAATTGCTTCCGGCTCGCCTTAACACGGGATTTCAGCGTTGAGTAGCTGATCCCTAGCTTCTCGGCATATTCTTTTTGCGACACTTCTTGAAGCTCCACTGCGCGAAGCAGATCGCCTGCCTCAGACGGTAGCGCACTCAGGAATGGTTCGACGCATCCTTCAAAAGCATGCTCCGCGGTTTCATCCGGTTCATCGTACCAAAGATCATCAGCCGACACTGATGCGTCTCGGTTCTCGCGGCGATAGTGGTCCATCATCGCATTGCGGGCGATTTGAAACAGCCAAGGTTTGATTGGTCTTCCCCCACTGAAGTGGTCCTCCGCTATGTTTAGTAAAACGGAGGAAACA
>NZ_JALCBM010000092.1 GCF_028066395.1 Ruegeria sp. | reverse complement strand
CGGTCGTGTTTTTCCATAGAATTCAAAGAACCCGGGACAGACATGACCGATACATCTCGCAGCCCCGCTGAATTGCGCAGCATGTTCGGAGCCAATCTCAGACGCCTGTCCGACAGCTATCCGACCGTTTCGGCGCTGTGCCGCGAACTTGGCATCAACCGCACCCAGTTCAACCGCTACCTGTCCGGCGAAAGCTTTCCCCGGCCCGAGGTTCTGGACCGTATCTGTCGTTTTTTTCAGGTGGACGCACGTATTCTTCTGGTGCCGCTGGACCAGATCGAACCAGCCCTCGGCCACCCCGCCACCACGGTGTTGGACGGGTTTCTGGCCCCCAACCACGAACAGACCCTGCCACCCGGCTTTTACCATGCCGAAGAGGCCCACCCCGAAGACCCGCAGATCACACGCCACCGGCTGCTGTTACTCCGCCGCGTCGGCCACACCACCCTGTTGCGCAGCTTCGAGCCCCGCACCCTGCTGCCTCATTGCTCCACCCAAGACCGCGAGGTTCAGGGCTTTGTCTCAAGCAACGGATCGCAAATCTATGCGCTGCTCGCACGACGTGGTGCCCGGGACAGCCAGATGATGGTGCTCTCTGCATCGGCGGACGGGATTGAATGGAACGGCCAGATCATCGACCTTTACGGCCCCCTTTCCACCCCCAAACGCCTGACCCTGCGCCTGAACGACACCACCAAAGCGACCCTGCGTCTGGCCCGTGCGGCCCCTTATGCGCCGGATTGATCACCACTTTCCGTGATCAGCCGGTAGAGATGCCAACTGGCATGCCCCAGCAAAGGCAGAACAACCAGCAGCCCCAGAAACCACGGGATCATCGCCAGAAACGTTGCCACCGCAATGAACGCCGCCCAGATCAGCATCACCCGCATATTGGCGCTGACATAGGTATAGCTTGCGATCATGGCCGTCACGAAATCCAACTCGCGATCCAGCAGCATCGGGATGGACAGAACGGAAATCATATAAAGCACCAGCGCAAAGACCGCGCCCACCACCGTCCCCACGGCCAGCATGGTCAGCCCGTTCGGGGTCAGAAACACCTCAAGCGAGGTTGAGACATTGGTCATCGTCGACAGCCCCATGAACAGGGCAAAGATCATGTGACCCAGAAAGAACCAGAACAGAAACATCACCACGATGATCGCGCAGATCGAGGGCAATTGCCGGCGCCCCTGCTGGATGACCACACCAAAGATCGCCCCGAAATCCAGCGGCTCGCCCTGTTCCAGCCGGTGCGAGACCTCGTACAGCCCAACGGCAGCAAACGGCCCGATCAGGGGAAACCCAATCGCCGCCAGCACCAGCCAGAACGAGGTGCCCGTCTGCACCGTAATCCAGGCCATCAACCATCCGGCCAGCACATAAAATCCGGCAAACAGCAGACCAAACAGCGGCGCACGGCGAAAATCGCTCCAGGCCCGGCGCAGCGCCTCTTTCAACATGGCCGTCTCGACCGGTTGCAGCGTCGGGACGCCAAAGGGCTTATCCATGTTCAATCTCTCCTCCCCAACAGCCCGGTTACAAGGCCGGTCGTTTCTGTGGCCATCCCGTTGCCGCGTGATAAGCGGCACCGATCGACAGGACCTGCGCATCCGCATCTCTGGGGCCAAACACCTGCACCCCCATCGGCAGGCCATTCATCCCAAACCCCGCAGGCATGGACAGGCAAGGCAGGCCCAGCAGGCTGACCGGTGTCATCACCTGCATCCAACGGTGATAGGTGTCCATCGCAGCACCTGCGATTTCGGTCGGATACGGAAGCTCAACCTCAAACGGCCAGACCTGCGCGGCAGGCAGAATCAGCGCGTCATAGTCCTGAAACAACGCCGCCGCCCTGCGAAACCAGTCCGAGCGGGCGACGCTGGCATGATGCACCTCCATCGCACTCAGCGCCAGACCACGCGCCAACTCCCATTGCGCGCTGTCCTTCAGTGCCGCCTTGCGGTCTGCCAAAGGCTGCAAACCGGTCGCCACGCTCCAGGATCGCAGGGTGATCCAGCTGTCCCAGATGCGCTCGGCCTCAAACGGCGGTGGCACGGTTTCGATCTCGGCCCCGAGATCAGCAAACACCGACAGCGCCTGTTGGCACTGATCCAGAATCCCGGCCTCCATTGGAAAGGCTCCGCCCCAATCCGCAAGCCAACCGATCCGCACGCCTTTCAGATCAGCTGCCTGCACCGGCGAGACCTCCTGATATGGCACGGCCAAAGGCTGCCGCGGGTCCGGCCCGGCCATCACATCCAGCAGCAATCCGATATCCTCCGGGCTGCGCGCCATCGGACCCAAGGTCGAAAGCTGATGCAGATAACCATCGCCCGCCGGCTCGGACGGCACCCGCCCCCAACCGGGCCGAAACCCATAGACATTGTTCCACGCCGCCGGGTTGCGCAGACTGCCCATCATGTCGGACCCATCGGCCAGGGCCAGCATCCCCGTCGCCAGCGACACAGCCGCCCCGCCCGAGGACCCGCCGCAGGTCTGCCCCGGATCGTAGGGGTTGCGCGTGGCCCCATAGACCGGGTTGAACGTATGCGAGCCCAGACCGAATTCCGGCGTGTTGGTCTTGCCGATCAGAATAGCCCCCGCCGCCCGCAACCGCGCCGCCAGCAGATCATCAGCCGCCGGGACATGATCGCGAAACAAGGGCGAACCCTGCGTCGACACAATCCCCGCCACATTGACCAGATCCTTGACCGCAATGGGCAGCCCATGCAGCGGCCCACGGGGCGGCCCGGCATCCGCCCGCCGCGCCTCGGCCATCAGATCATCCCCGTCGCGCAAGGCAACAATGGCATTGACCTGCCCGTTGACGGCCGCAATCCGCTCCAACGTCGCCGCCATCACCTCTGCCGCCGAAACACGGCCCGAGGACAGATCAGCCAACAGGGTTTGCGCAGAACGTCGGGTCAGGTCCATCGGGGTCTCATTCACACAGGCAAAGGGCTCTCACCCTACAGCCTAGCCAAGCCCCCGCGCCATTTAAACCCACTGTCTGAATGTATCTTTTCCCGGCCCGGCACCCACCGCCCCGGCCCCTTCATCTGGCCAAAAATATCCCGGGGGAGTCTCCGCCTGCGGAGACGGGGGCAGAGCCCCCAAGACAACCTCAGTCGCCCTGCGCCTCAGATCGGCTCTTGCCCGCAACGTCCAAAGCCAGGGTCGCGGCCATAAACCCATCCAGATCACCGTCCAGCACACCCTTGGTGTCCGAGGTCTCGTGATTGGTCCGCAAATCCTTGACCATCTGATAGGGCTGCAACACGTAGGACCGGATCTGGTTGCCCCAGCCCGCATCGCCCTTGGCCTCATGCGCCGCGTTGATATCGGCGTTGCGGCGATCCAGCTCCTGCTGATACAGCCGCGATTTCAGCGCCTTCATGGCGATATCACGGTTCTGGTGCTGGGATTTCTCGGAACTCGTCACCACGATGCCGGTCGGAATATGGGTGATCCGCACCGCCGAATCCGTGGTGTTCACGTGCTGCCCGCCCGCACCGGATGACCGGTAAGTGTCGATGCGGATATCTGATGGGTTCACTTCAATCTCGATATTGTCGTCGACCACCGGATAGACCCAGACCGAACTGAACGAGGTATGCCGCTTGGCTGCCGAGTCATAAGGCGAGATGCGCACCAGCCGATGCACTCCGCTCTCGGATTTCAACCAGCCATAGGCGTTATGCCCGGAAATCTTGTAGGCAGCGGATTTGATCCCCGCCTCTTCCCCCGCCGTCTCGGACTGCAGTTCAACCGTATACCCCTTTTTTTCGGCCCAGCGCACATACATCCGCGCCAACATCGAAGCCCAATCGCAGCTCTCAGTCCCGCCCGCGCCCGAGTTGATTTCGAGGAAGGTGTCATTGCCGTCGGCCTCACCGTCCAGCAGGGCCTCAAGCTCTTTCTTGGCGGCCTTGGCCCCAAGCGCCTTGATCGCCGCCTCGGCGTCCTGAACGACCTCTTCATCCTCTTCCATCTCACCCAGTTCGATCAGCTCAATATTGTCGCTGAGATCGGTCTTGATGGTCTCATAGGTCTCGATGGCATCGACCAGCAACTGCCGCTCGCGCATCAGTTTCTGCGCGTTTTCGGGATTGTCCCACAGGTTGGGGTCCTCGACGCGGGCGTTGAATTCCTCCAACCGATGCGGCGCGGTTTCATAGTCCATGCGCTGCGCCAGCAGCTCCAGCGACTTTTCGATCTCCGCCACGGTGTTCTGGGTTTCGGCGCGCATGGTCTTGTCCCAACTTGCTCAATCAGGCCTGCGTGATAGCAAGAGGTGCGAGGCACCACAAGACAGGCAAGGGGCGAATGCCGAACCCGTTGGATCAGATTGCCGGTAGCTGGGGCGTGACACCCCTGAAGCAGGTCGCCGATACCGGCCACGCGGTGGTGTGGAAGACCGCCACAGAGGGCGGGCAACCCCGCGCCCTCAAACTCTATCACCGCACGGATCGCGGGAATGAGGCTGCCGGGACGCGCCTGTTGCAAGCCTGGCGGGATCGTGGCGCGGTCCGGGTCAGGGCCGAGACCGAAAGCGCTGTGCTGATGGATTGGCTCGATGGCCCATCGCTAGGGGATGCGGCGCGGGGTGGTGATCCTGATCGCGCCTTGGAGCTATTGGCCAAAACCGCGCGACGCTTGCACCAGCCGCCACAAAGAACGGTCCCCGGATTGACGCCGCTGATCGAGGTCTTCGCCCCTCTTTTCTCAGCAAATTTTTCTGAGACCTGCCCAGCACCATTCCGGCAAGATATACAGCGCGCCATCGCGCTGGCCCAAACCCTGCTCGACACTCAACCCACCCAAACTGCACTGCATGGCGATTTGCACCCGGACAATGTGATCCTGACGGCGACAGGTCCCGTCGTCATTGATGCAAAGGGTTACATTGGCGATCCGGCGTTCGAACTGGCCAATGCGATCCGCCATCCCAAAGGCATGCCCGATCTCGTCCGCCGCGCGGATCAGATCGACCGCTGCCTTGCCTTCTATGCCGATGCGATGAACGTCTCCGTCAAACGCCTGAACCAATGGGCCGTCGCCAAATGCGCCCTGTCGATTTTCTGGCGGTCAGATGGGACCATCGCCCGCGACAAAGAGGCCGACCTGCTGCACCTGCTGCTAAAGCGGGCGGATCAGTAAAGCCCGCCGCCCTGCAAGTCACCCTGGCTGGCATTCGGACCAACCGTGACCGTGTTGCCGGTGGATGTGGTGACCTGATGACCGGAATTGCTGACCTCTTCAAACAGGGGCAAATCCGATCCCATGGCAAAGCCACCATCAAAGACGCGGTCGATAAAGCCGTCGACGCCATCCCGGAAATACTCGGCCACAACGTAATCGCCAGAGGCATCCGCAGGCAGGCGCGCGCCGCTGAACCGGTCGATCTTGATGAAATGGCCACCGTCAGGCACCTCGAACGGGCCGCCGCCGTATTTCTCGACTGCTGTTTCCATGAAGCTCTGGAACACCGGGCCGCACAGGGTGCCGCCATAAGCCCCCCGACCCATCGGACGCGGGCGGTCATAGCCGATATAGCAACCCGCCACGATGTTCGAGGTGAAGCCGATGAACCATGCATCTTTCGACTCGTTGGTCGTCCCGGTCTTGCCCGCCGTCGGCACCGGCAGGTTAACCACGCCCGAGGCGGTACCGCGATCCACAACACCCTTCATCATCGAGGTCAGCTGATAAGCAGTCACCGCATCCATCACCTGAGAGCGGTTGGTCTCGATCGTCGGGGACTCATCAGGTGCCATCCAGGTGGAGTTACAATCCAGACACTGCCGGTCATCATGGCGATAGATCGTTTTGCCGAATCGGTCCTGAATACGGTCGACCAGAGTCGGCTCGACCCGTTCACCACCATTGGCGAACATCGCGTATGCAGCCACCATCTTGTAGAGCGTCGTTTCTTCGGCCCCCAGTGAGTTAGCAAGGAACGCCCCCATCCGGTCATAGACGCCGAACCGTTCGGCATATCCGGCAACCACCGGCATCGTGACCTCTTGCGCCAGACGGATGGTCATCAGGTTCCGCGATTGCTCAATCCCGGTGCGCAGCGGGGTTGGTCCGTAGAATTTGTTTGACGAGTTCTTGGGCCGCCACAGGCCCTGCGGTGTGTTCACCTCAATCGGGGCATCCACCACGATGGTGGCAGGGCTGTAGCCACTGTCCAAGGCAGCCGCGTAAACGAAGGGTTTGAAACTGGAGCCCGGCTGCCGCTGCGCCTGCGTGGCGCGGTTGAACACCGAATCCTGATAGGAAAAACCGCCTTGCATCGCCAGAACACGGCCCGAGTTCACGTCCATCGCCACGAACCCGCCTTGTACCTCGGGCACCTGACGGGCGGACCACTGGCCCTCTTCCCCGGCCATCACCAGAATGACGTCACCGCGTTTGAAATTGGCCTGAAAATTGCCCTGCATCCATTTGATATCGGCGCGCGGAACGGTGCCATCAGCCCGGCCATCCTCGATCCCGACGGTCAGGGATTGATCAGCCACATTCAGAACCACCGCCGGGTACCATTGTGTCGGCAGCACCACGTCGCGGGGGATTTCCAGCGCCTTCAGCGCGGCGCGCCATTGGGCTTCATCACCCAATTGATCCTCGGCGATCACCTCGCCCGTGCCGCGCCATTTCCCGCGCGAGCGGTCGTATTTCTGCAACGCCTCACGCAGGGCGCGGGCGGCTTCGACCTGCATTTCCTCATCAACCGAGGCGCGGACGGTGAAACCGCCGGTAAAGAACTCACCCTCGCCGAAATCTTCGCTCAGCTGGCGGCGGATTTCGTCGGTGAAATAGTCGCGTGGCGGTAGGGCCACCCGGAAGCTTTCGAAATCGCCACTCTGGACTGAACGTATGGGCAATTCGACCTCGGCCTCATAGGTCGCCTGATCGATATAGCCGTTCTGGTGCATCTCGCGCAGCACGTAGTCGCGACGCGCCAGCAGGCGGTCGTGGTCGCGGACGGGGTGGTACTTCGACGGAGCCTTGGGCATGGCGGCCAGCATCGCGGCCTCATGCGGGGCCAGCTCCTGCAGGGTCTTGTTGAAATAGGTCTGGGCGGCGGCGGTCACGCCATAGGAGTTCTGGCCCAGATAGATCTCGTTCATATAGAGTTCGAGGATCTGTTCTTTGTCCAGCGTATCCTCAAGCCGTGTTGCAAGGATAATCTCTTTGATCTTGCGTTCCGCCTGACGATCGCCCGACAGCAGGAAGTTCTTCATCACCTGCTGGGTGATCGTGGAGGCCCCCCGCACGTTTTCGCCCTTGGATTTCACAGCCTCGACCCCGGCGGCGATGATACCGCGCGGGTCATAGCCCTGATGGGTGTAGAAATTCTTGTCTTCCGCCGAGATAAACGCCTGTTTGATCAGGTCAGGGATTTCCTCGGACGGCGTGAACAGGCGGCGTTCCTGCGCGAATTCGTCGATCAGTTGACCTTCGCCGGAATAGATGCGGCTGATGGTGGGCGGCTTGTATTGGGCCAGCGATTCATGGCTGGGCAGATCGCGCCCATACATCCAGAACACGGCGCCCACGGTCAGGGCCGTCATGAAGATACCCAGGGTCACGAGGCTGAAAAGCGCCCCGAAAATCGAAAGAATGAACCGGATCACGTTACTGCCTTTTCTTCGCGGTGCCGCCTATATAGGGGCCGACCCGGGCCGGGTCAAAACACCTCGGCCCATTTTAGCCGGTTTGCGCCGCAGGGTCACTGCCCAATCAGGGACCGTTTGACCAGATCGTCCTGCCGCCATTGCTCCAACCCTTGAAAGATGCCCAGCGCCATCTGCGCGCGCCATTCGGGGTTTTGGATGTTCTTCAGGTCGCGTGGGCTGGACAGAAACCCAAGCTCGACCAGGACCGAGGGGATATCCGCAGCCTTCAGCACCGAAAACGATGCGGTCCGCAAGGGGCGGCGATTCATCGGCCCGCCCTGCTGCGCCATGCCATTGGCCAGCGCCTGCGCCAGCGCGGTGGTGCGCGGTTTGGTTTCCTGCCGTGCCATGTCCAGCAGCACATCGGCCACCTGATCGTCAGACCCGCTCAGGTCTATGCCCGAGATCAGATCGCCCCGGTCATGCCGCTCTGCCAGTTTCAGGCTGGCCACGTCGGATGCATCATCGGACAGGGTATAGACCGCCGCGCCGTGGGCATGACCTTCGGACAGGCTGTCGGCATGCAATGAGATGAACACATCCGCCCCTGCCCGATGCGCCAGCGCGATGCGCCGCTCCAGCGAGACGAACTGGTCATCCACCCGGGTCAGGACCACCTCATACCCGCCGGCGCGCAGCAACAGCTCGCGCAATTCGCGCGCGAAGACCAGCATCAGGGTTTTCTCGTCAGTGCCCGAGACCTCGGCCCCCGGATCAATGCCGCCATGGCCCGGGTCCAGCATGACGCGCAGGGGTTTTATCCCCTCATTCCGGGGCTCGGCAATCGCCACCGCAGGTTCCGGCAGGTCCCAGCCCGGCTGGCGCGGTGCGCCTGCGCTGGCGGCGAATGTGTCGAAATCGGTGCCTTTGAGGGTCAGCGACAGCTGTGCCGCCCCGGTCGCCGGATCGATGCGCATATCGGCAGTGTCCACGGCCAGCGGCGCGCCCAGTTCCAGCACCAGCCGCGACCAGCCCGGCACATAGGCCCCGAACTGCACGCCACTGATACGGCTGCTTTGCAGGAACGCGTCCCGGTCCAGACCGGACCAGTCAACCTCTTGAAAATCCAGCACCATCCGGTAAGGATCGCGCAAGGTGAACACCCGGTACGGTACCCCCTGGCTGAGGCCAAGCTGGACGGTCACCCCGGATCGTCCGGCATCCGAGATACGGCTTTGATCCGGCAGAATCCGTGCCAGCGCGCTGAAATCCTGCGCAAGCGCAGCACCGTTAAGCGCCCAGATCAGGGCGAGTGCGTAGAAAATCCTGCTCATGGCCTCAAGTTTTCCCGAGATCGTTTGAGCGGCAGCCTACCGCACCCGGACCCGTTTGTGAACGCCCTAGACCTGTTCTGTGATCGCCCCGCGTTCGGCCATGAAGCGGCGCAGGCGGGTCAGCCCCTCTTCGATATCCTCGGTCGCGCGGGCGTAGGAAAAGCGCAGGGTTGTGTGGCCACGCACCGGGTCGAAATCCAGCCCCGGGGTGACGGCAACCCCGGCCTTGTCCAGCAGTTCCGCCGCAAAGGCGCGGCTGTCATTGGTCAGGTCCGAGACATCGGCGTAAACATAAAACGCACCATCCGGCGGGGCGATATTGGTGAACCCGGCCTTGGGCAGCCCGCTCAGCATCAGCGCGCGGTTGCGACGGTAGACGTCCAGATTGGCCTGCAGTTCATCCTCGCATTCCATCGCGGCCAGCGCGGCAATCTGACTGGCGTGCGGCGCGCAGATGAACATGTTCTGCGCGATGCGCTCGACCACACGCACCTGATCCTCGGGCACCACCATCCAGCCAACCCGCCAGCCGGTCATCGAGAAATATTTGGAGAACGAGTTGATCACATAGCACTCATCCGTCAGTTCCAGCGCGGTGACGGCTTTGGCCTCATATTCCAGCCCGTGGTAAATCTCATCACTGATGAAGGATGCCCCCTGCCCCTGCGCCGCCTCGATCAGCGCGCCCATGGCGGCGTGGTCCAGCATTGTGCCGGTGGGGTTGGCCGGTGAAGCGACCATCAGCCCCTGCAAATCGAGCCCGGCGAAATCCGCAGGCACCGGCTGCAACCGGTTCTCCGGCGCGGTGGGCAGATCGACCGGGACCAGCCCCAGCGCCTTCAGAATCTGCCGGTAAGACGGATAGCCCGGCGCGCCAATGCCGACGCGGTCACCACTGTCAAAAAGCGCCGTGAAGGCCAGCAGGAACCCACCCGACGAGCCTGGCGTGATCACCACCCGCTCGGGGTTCAGATCGACCCCGTACCACTCGCCATAAAGCTGCGCGACCCGCTGGCGCAGCGCCGGAATACCCAGCGAGACGGTATAGCCCAGCGGATGATCCGACATCGCCTGACCCAAAGCCTGCACCGCGCCTTTCGGGGCGCCGGTTCCGGGCTGGCCGACCTCCATATGGATGATGTGGCGACCGTCCTCTTCGGCCTGTCGCGCGGCCTCCATCACGTCCATCACGATGAAGGGATCGACGCCGGACCGGGTTGAGTTTCTCATGCCCATCTCCCATGTTGCTGGCATGGCTTTTGAACGTGTATCCAGGCTGGCGTCAATCCCGGCCCTGTTGCTGGTGGCAGTGACATGGCTGGTCAGCGTCGCACAGGCCAGCGCGCAAAGCCTGATCCGCGACCCCGACATCGAACATGGCCTACGGGAACTGGCCTTTCCGATATTGCGCGCGGCGGGTCTGAACACCAAGCGGGTGCGGGTGCTGGTGGTCAATGACAGCACGTTCAACGCCTTCGTCATCGACTACAACACGATCTATGTGAATTACGGCCTGATCCTGACCGTCGAATCGCCCGAGATGCTGCAGGCCGTGATCGCGCATGAGGCCGCCCATATCGCCAATGGCCATCTGGCCCGCCGGGCCGAGAATCTGCGCGCCGCGCAACGCAACGCACAACTGGGCACCGCGCTGGCCCTGATCGCCGCCGCCGCCGGTGGTGGAGAGGCCGCAGCGGGCATCGCCGCAGGCACCTCGGCCTCGGCCCTGCGCGGTTTTCTGGGCCATACAAGGGCCGAGGAATCATCCGCCGATCGCAGCGCCGTCAGCTATCTGCGCTGGGCCGGAATCTCGCCCCGGGGCATGGTCAACCTGCATCGCAAATTCGCCGGGCAGGAGTTGCTGAACACCGCCAATCAGGACCCCTATATGCGGTCGCACCCCACCAGCCGCGAACGCCTGCGCGCCGCCGAGGCGTTTCTGGACGAATTCGGCGATCAGGCGCAGCAGAACGCCAATGCCAATTACTGGTTCGCGCGAGTCAAGGGTAAGCTGTCGGCCTTTCTGCGCGCCCCCGGCTGGACCCTGCGCCGTGCTTCGGAAGAACAGGATCGCGACATCCGTCTGATGCGCGAGGCATCGGCCTATCACCAGAACCGCGATCTGGCCCGAGCCCGCGCCGCCATTGACGCCGCGCTGGAGATCCGGCCCGATGATCCGTTCTACTATGACCTCAAAGGGCAGATCCTGTTGGAAAATCGCCGGGTGAACGAAGCGATTTCCGCCTATGGCTACGCCGTCGAAATGGCGCCGAACGATCCTCTGATCCTGGCAGGCTATGGCCGCGCGCTGCTGGTGGATGGACAGGTGAACAAAGCCCTGCAAGTGCTTGAAAAGGCACGCGCACGGGATTACCGAAATGCCCGGTTGATGCGCGATCTGGGCTCGGCCTATGCGCAGGTGGGCAATAACGGCATGGCCTCGGCCGTGACCGCAGAACGATATGCGTTGCAGGGCCGTCTGGCCGATGCGGGCATTCATGCAAGACGTGCCGTCGGGCAATTGCCCGAAGGTTCTCCGGGGTGGCAAAGGGCACAGGACGTGCTGATCGCCGCCGAGCGGGCAAACAAGAAAAGGAAACGGAAATGATCCTGAAACACGCCGCCCCCGCCCTGTTTGGGCTTTCGCTGGTGACCAGCCCCGCGCAGGCGCTGGACCTGAATGCCATGACCGAGGCCGAAAAGGCCGAGTTCGGCGCGCAGGTGCGCGAGTACCTGCTGGAAAACCCCGATGTGATCATCGAGGCGATCAACATTCTGGAACAGCGCAACGCCGAAGCCGAAGCGCTGGCCGACAAGCAACTGGTCGCGGCCAATGCGGATGCGCTGTTCAACGATGACTATAGCTGGGTTGGCGGCAATCCCGATGGTGACATCACTCTGGTCGAGTTCATGGATTACCGCTGTGGCTATTGCCGCCGTGCGGTGCCCGAAATCGCCAACCTGCTGGCCGCGGATGGCAATATCCGGCTGGTGATCAAGGAACTGCCGATCCTGGGCGATGCCTCGGTCGTATCGTCACGCTTTGCCATCGCCACCAAACAGGTCGCGGGCGATGACGCCTACAAGCAAGTCCACGACGCGTTGCTGGAATTCAGCGGCGAGCCGACAGACGTCACCCTGCGCCGCCTCTCGGACGGCTTGGGTCTGGACAGCGACGCCATTCTGGAGGCCATGAACAGCGACGCGGTCACCGAAGAGATCGCGCAGACTCGCGCGCTGGCGCAGAGGATGCGCATTTCCGGCACGCCGTCGTTCGTTCTGGGCACCGAAATGCTGCGTGGCTTCCTGCCCGCAGATCAGATGCAGCAGATCGCAAACGGGGTGCGGGCTGAGCAAGGGTGATTGAGGCGGGGCGGTTTCGGCCGCCCTCACCTCCCTGGGACAAATGACCCAAGAGGCATGTCCGACCGGCAAAACCTTGCCGCGCGTTCAATATGCCTCTTTTCAAAACCGAAAAAATCGCAATAAATCTTCGCAACCACTCAAACCAGCACCGAAGCTTCTTGCGAAACACCGTCAGCACCACCCAAACGATTTGGCCGCGCCTGTCCGGTGCCGCCCGCGCGGTGATCGCGCTGGGGCTGGTTGCTATGGTCTCTGCCTGTGCCCAGAACCCGAATGAGATAGATCTCGATCCCGAACGTCAGGCGATGGCGCTGCAAGAGGTCTCGAAAAAGCAGGCCCGCGGGCAACGTGTGTGGTGCGTGCCCTACGCAAGAAACCTCAGCGGTATCCAGATCCGGGGCAATGCCAAGGATTGGTGGGGCAAAGCGCATAACAGCTTTGACCGGGGCAAGGAACCGGTGGTCGGGGCGGTCATGTCATTTCGCGCCACCCGTGGAATGCCCTTGGGCCATGTGGCGGTCGTGTCCGATATCGTCACCGAACGCGAAGTCATCATCAACCACGCCAACTGGCACCGCAACAAGGTCTCGTTGAAAATGGGCGTCCTGGACGTATCCAAAAACAACGACTGGTCACTGGTCCGCGTCGAAAGCCGCCCGGGGCAATATGGCAGCCACTATCCGGTGAACGGGTTTAT
>NZ_JALCBM010000091.1 GCF_028066395.1 Ruegeria sp. | reverse complement strand
CGTGCTCAGGTCACCCCATTCTGCGCCAGCAACACGTTGTTTTTCAACAGAATTCCCGTTAAGACGACATTGGCGCAGGCGCAGCGAAATGGTGCTTCGTCCCGGATGTGTGAATTCGAAAAAGCCGGGAGTTCGCACTTGCAGCGAATGACCGCAATGCGGGCTGCGAACGCAGCATCTTGATCACTTGGTCAACGGCAGGTTTGGGCCGGATTTGTCCGTTTCGTCAATTTGCAGAACTGGCGGTATTAGCCGCGGGTTCGATGCCAACTCTTCGGTCAGTAAGAAACTTTGCAACAGATCCATGAACACCTAGTCCAGTATCCCAAGCGGTTCTAAAACGGATGCTTGCCCATGTCCGTGGAGCTCTGGTGATGTCGGTATCCCGTTTGGAGGTGCCGACGCAACCGAAGACATCGTATCAGGGTCAATGATCTGATCGCGCCATTCAACAAACCTGTTCAGCCTCGGCACACCTACGGTGTGGGTTGTTCCGTCAATGGCCACACTTGTGTTGGTGTTTCCCCCCAGCTCTCCACGCGCATTGGTCTGGTAAAAGTCCGCCCAAGAGACGATGATGAAATCCTTTGCGCCAAAGTTCTTGAGTTGTGCTTCCATCGCAGCGGGCAATTCGCCCGCACCGGTGAAACAGCTCATGAAGTAAATCCCGTTAAAGCTGTTTGGGGCAAAACGATCCGCGATCTTGCGGATGAAACTGACATTTGCATTGGATGTCGCGGTACCGCCTGCAACGACATCAGAAAGTTCAAGCATAAACCGCTCGCGCGGCGTTTCAGGCAGAAATGCGTCCAATGCGCCCGGACCGGTGGGCTGACCCGAGAAAACGAACCCATCATCCGCGCTGCCATGGCCGACAAAAAACAGGTTCCTAATCCGATCTGGGGAAAGGCGGTCAACTTCGAAAAATGCATCATCTATGTTCGCAGCGCTGACAATCTTCAATTCATCCGCCCGCGGATAAAACGGGTCAAACGTCAGCCCATCGAACATCCGCTGCACATGTTGAGCGCGCTGCTGCCAAATGTGAGAGTTGGTGAGAATGCCTTGCACGTGAAACGCGGCATCGCGATTGTCGAGCATTGGGCGAAAGTCATTGTTGGTGACGAAAACAAGATCAATGTCAGCCATGTCTGCACCCCCCTAGTTGCCGCGCTGTGCAAGCATGTTTTGGAACAACTGCGCGCGCTGCGCGAAAAGTGGGTTAACCAGGACAGGGCCATCATCGGCCGGCTGCGGATTGACAAGGCCGCTTGGCCCCTGATGATCAATACCCGGCGTTGTTTCACCCGACTTCCTCTGTGGGAACGGAATATCGGGAAGGTTCATGGGGATCAGCTCACATTGCGTAGCGTCGCGTACGCAGGTGTCCGCTGCGTCGACAATCCGGTTCAGAAGCTCGGCGATCTGGGTCAGTGCGTTGTTGAGTTTGTTGATCTTCGGGTTCTTAAAGAACTGCTGATTGCGCAAGACATAGTCAATGTCGTTCATCAGCGTCTCCAATGCGCGATAGTCGCGGCCGAGTTTTTTCAACGTGGCATCGGCATGCTGTCGCTGCACAAAGCTCAGGTCATCGGCCGGCAAAGCAAGCTCGCGATACTCTTCAAGCGTGTAGGCCGTTGGCACACCCAGGCCGCTCTGCGCTTGATCCGCCACCGTTCTCGCCAGATTAAGCGTTTCCTCAAACGAGAAAACCGGTTGAATGAGGCCACCATGCTGAAAAACCAGGATCTGAATCGAGTCCTCGGAGTTCAGGGATGACTGCAGGTTTTCGCCGGAACCGCTGGCACTAAAGGCACCAAAAGATGCCTCGGCCGAGGCGCGAATTTCCTGCTGCCGCTCAATACTAGAGCTTTCAATGCGTAAACACGCAAAAAACTCGACACCAGTAAAGCGCCCACCGATGAAGCGATTGCCGAAACGTTCGCGAAAACGCTCCATCTTTCGAAGGCTCAGCAGCTCGGTGGCTTCGTCCGTCAAGACCGGCGTGGTGGTAAAGCTTTCGAATGGGTTATCGATGGTAAACCGAATGATGGAAAAGGTTGCCGAGTTGGAATATTTGCAGCGCTCTCTGTAACTTGTCTTGGCGCTGGCGCCTTGCGACTTTCCGAATATGGATGTGCCGTAGCTGACGCTCGCCTCTGCATTAATTGCCTGATCAAACTGGTCGGACGTATCGACGCGTATGAATTCGAAACCGCCTGATGCACCTCCTGCACCTTGCTGGGCACCGATATCACCGTTTACCGCGATTGAGGGTTTGAGGTCGCCAGTTGTTGTGTCGACACCACGACCAATGCTCATCCCTGGAAAGGGATCAATGAGTTCAAATGCCATAAAAGCACCTCCAAAAAAGGGCTTGTTGAGAAGTCAGTTGAAAAAAGTCGGAATTAAAATCACGAAACAGAATAGCACAAATCATTCTTTTCGAAAAGTGCGGGAAAAGCCAGAAATTCCCTACCTCGGTATGATCACGCAAGGTTTC
Source organism: Ruegeria sp. (assembly GCF_028066395.1). Lineage (GTDB taxonomy): Bacteria > Pseudomonadota > Alphaproteobacteria > Rhodobacterales > Rhodobacteraceae > Ruegeria. The sequence continues at coordinate 12,011 of NZ_JALCBM010000091.1, read as the reverse complement.
GTTCGTTTCGAACTCTTGGGGAGTGTGACGTTGACAGATCTGCTCTCCGAAACATCGTTAGGAGACTAAATAATTCACGCAAAAATAGTGAGTATGATGACGGGCTTCGCGTGAGAAGTGTGATCTTCTTCACAGGTACATTTCGAGAATCACAGTTTACTCTTCAGGTATAGTTTTTTGTTTTTCAAAAAGTCTTTTATTTGGGGAGCTTGCAATGGCAGCCGAAAAAGCCAGCAAATCTAAAGTGGCGGATATTGATGAGAAATTGCGCCATCTACCCGATGGCGGAGATGCTTTGCCGACCATCCATGATGCAGCGGCACACAAAATTCTGGAGCTTGCTGAAACGCTGGTATTCGACGCACGTAAACGTCTCGGCTCTGAATCATCAAAGCCACGTGTGGCTGAAGTAAAAGCACTTTTTACAGAACACACTGGTCGATCTCCAAAAGTGAGCGATGAATTGAATCGCGAGTTACGGAGGCCGGACCGTGTTGAGCGTGTTGCCGGATTGGATCAAACCTGGGACAAGGTCTATGCAAAGGCGATCAATGTATTTGATCAGACCAGCATCGAAAGCGGCAGCAAAGTTCAAGAGGCGATCGACAATTGGCAATTGGCGGTGCGGGTTTACAAAGCCGAGGCCCGCAGCGCGAGCGCCATTTTCAGAGCGGCGATCGAAACGGCCCACGAAAAACAACGTCATGAAGGTGGCAGACATGCCGGCGTTGACCGATTGTCGGACCATTATACAAGCTCGGTCGTGATCAGTGCGGCACTTGTGACCTACGAGAAATCGATGGCAACAGCCATTGATGCACTTTCCATCGCCGTGGGCGCACTGACCAAAGATCTTTTCACAAGCACCTCAAGCGTTTCGGTGGCCGAAGCGACCTTGATCGACACCGAACAAAAGGCCTCGAAGGCATTTTGGAGTGGCGTTCAGGATGAATTCGAGAACCGGTCGTAAAGGGGGCGCTTTAGATGTCATCAACTTCCACGATTCCATATGACCCAAGCCTTGTGCTTGGAATGATCATCAAGCCTCAGAAAATCAAGGAACTGCAAGCGATTGCGGAACTTCAAAAGCCGGTCGATGCGGCGCGGGACAAGTTCAATTCGATGCTGCGCGAAAAACTGAGTCTGGACTTGACCAAGCGCGAATTGATCAGCCTTGGCGCCAGCCCGGAGCAAATCGAGCAATTGCAAGCCGGGATTGACACGATCATGAACGAAGTCACAAGTGCGGCCACGGACCTGGCCAACAAAGTCGTCAGTGCCGAGCAGGCGATCTCGCAAGCGAAATCGGAGCAAAGTCAGCAGCAGATCGGAACCGAGCTTCGGAGTCCGATTGATTTCGCCTCGTCGACGCTGCAAAGCATGCCACTCGCCGCTGACACCATGGATATGGACGTTCAATATTTTCGGTACGAGGACAACGAGCAATCGTCGCGTTCGACGGCCAATTCAATTTCCACGTTTGTCGGCGCCAAGGTATCAAGCCTATTGGGAAACACATACGGGGCGCAGGCGGGTGCTTCTGCCCACAAGGCCTCGACCTCGGCTTATGACAATCACGGTGTCTTTGGCACGCTGGTGATCTGCGCCAACTGTACCAGCAAAGAGGTCCAGATGTTTTCGCCAATGCAGCTTGATCCCGATGCGGCGATGGACACTTATGTTTTCTATTCCGGCAAATCGATGCCGGTCGACGATCTGGATGAAATGCGAAAGATGGCGCTCGTGCCTATCGAAAAAGAAGATCAAAAGGGGGCAATTCCGGTTATTTCCGGTGCTTCTTACGGGTCAAGTTTTATCGGGTTCGTCCATTTCGAAAAGGTGGAAGCGACGGCGAGTTCGCAATCGTCCCAATCCAAGGCAGCGCAGGCACGGGCCGAAGTTGAGGCCGACTTGTTTCTGGAAAGCATTTCCGGATCATTTGGGATTGATGCGCAAACGGCCAGCAGCGTGAAGAATTTGCTGTCGACGTCGAACATTCAAAGCCATGCTTCGGTTATCACGATGGGGTTGATCCCGTCGATCAAATCCGACCAGGTCAAGACCGCTATTATGGCCATGAAAAACGACCCGGCAGAGAACATGAAGCAACTTGCTGCCATGCAGGATTCCAGCGATGCATCCGTGGCGTCTCTGGCAGCGGCCGGTTCTGCTGCAAAGAAGGGCCAGGCCATCGAACAGATGAAATCCGACTATATCGCGGCGGCGGTGTCCTCGGTGGCTAAGGTTGATGAATCGACCAATCAGGTGATTGACCTTAATTCATTGATGGTCGCGCTGGACGATTATGTTGCAAAAGCTGGTGAGGGGAAGATCGGCGTGCCGATCAACTATTATCTATCCTACATCACACAGCGCGATATCGCGATCCAGTGGATGAAGACTTACTACCCTGATCAGCTCCACAAGAAAGCCGCTTCCGGGAACAATTCAAGTAGTGGTGATTAAGTCCATCGCCGTTTTTTTGACCGCACAATTGAAGGGAGAAGACAATGCCTGCAGGGACAATCCTTGGAGCCACTCAGGTTATGGGCGGCAACAACACCCTTATCGCTACATCGACACAAGGAAATTACGAAAACCAGGAAATTGATCTGATTTTTGCCACCGCTGCCGCCATGGCAGGAATTCAAAGGGGCGCAAATTACACGTTGATTGATGCCGCTGGAGGTCGTTTCAGTTGCGTGTCGCGATATGTTGATCCAGGTGATTGCCTGGCGCGGTTTGCAGTTGTCTCGTGATGCTACCCGATTTTTAGGAAGTTGATTTGTTCGAAAGGAAATTGAAATGCCCACTGTCCAGATTTACGGCCCTTCCCCAACGAAGGATAAAATCGGTCCCTTGCAGAAGAGATCCTGGGATGATGACATCAAAGCTGTGAACGGCGTCAATAGCGTGACGTCTGAAGTGCAGGATGGTGTGACCTACAAAGCGGATGTGGATGGCGGTACAACAAATGCAATTGAAGCCGCGCTCAAACCGACGGTTCCATCGGACTGGACTCTTCTCGTACACTAACAGAGATCGTTTTCGTCATTCTAGGTGTTTGATCCCACGGTTTGATGGCGCGATCCATTCGCTGGAATGGAGGGAAGCATTATGGGACAAGTTCGTCATGGGAGCGTCACGTACTGTTACCCGGCAGGCGATTTGCAAGGCAAATCTGCCGAGGGGACATCCAGTTCGCTGAGCAGCCGCGCAATCGCAACACAATCTATTCCCGGCCCATGCGGTTCGACATGATCTGTGAAGTCAACGGCATCGAGCATCGGCTGACCAAGCCAAACCATCCGTGGACCAATCACCCACTTGAGCGGTAGCGATAATGGAGCTGCCTTGTCGCTACCTAGAATCGATCGTTTCCGTACCTGGCACTGGACGTCCGCTTTGGCGCGCTGCATCACAGCATTGGAATTACCGGCGCCTCGTCCGTTATGGGCCGCCTCTCGGACGGCCCCACGACCTAGATTTCAATGGCTTCGGCGATTGCCAGGGCATCCTCAAGTTCGACGCCGAGATACCGAACTGTGCTGTCCATCTTGGTATGGCCGAGAAGAAGCTGAACCGCTCGAAGGTTTCCGGTTTTCTTGTAGATTTGGGTGACTTTTGTGCGCCTCATTGAATGGGTTCCGTAGGCGCTTGCTTCGAGGCCGATCGATGTCACCCAGTCGCGGACAATCCGTGCATATTGGCGTGTCGAGATGTGCAGGCGTTCATGAAATCGGCCCGGCCACAGGTACTCTGAACCGATCATCAGCTCGTCTTCCATCCACTTTTCAACAGAGGCTCGAGTGCCTTCGGAAATCTCAAAGCGCACAGGCTTCTGCGTCTTGCTTTGAAGGACCGAAGCCCGTTCCTTGATTTGACCGGACGCCATGACATCTACGACCTTCATCTTCACCAGGTCGCAGCCGCGCAACTTGCTATCGATTGCCATGTTGAACAGCGCGAGATCACGATGGTTTTGAGCCAATTCAAGCCGCACTCGGATCGCCCAGACGTGCTTTGGTTTCAAAGGTCGCTTCTGGCCGACGATCCGACCCTTGTTCCAAGCTGGGCGAAGAGCGCGAATGGCAGGTAGATTTGGTGTTTCCATGACTGATCCTCCGATCCGCCATGCCCTCCCAAAGCGACAACCCGACGTTGCCCGGAGCATTTTATCACAGCATTCTGCACTGCCTCCGGGGGCAGCTCTTAGCCCAACTAGCACGTTGGATTTTCTCGCTGCGGGCGCACGCAGCACAGATTTTGCCGTTCGGGCATCATATTGAACATGGCAACGCGGCGCGAGGAACGGCCATTTGTGCCGTACGCAGCAAAATTTCGTCAGACTATTCAAGTTGCTCTACGGTGCGATCTTTACGCGCGCTCCATCTGGTAAATATTCGATACCAAGCCTGCATTTTCGCTTCATCTGTAGAAAGTCTCTTGATCGACCTGCTTTGCAGGCTCTCCGAACTGAATATCTTTGAGCATTATCAGTTCCGCCGCAGACAGCGCGATAGCCGGGTTTGAGATCAAGTACACTTTGGCTGTCGGTTCTTTCTCATAGGGGGGAAGCCGGAACAGAGATCCTTTGGCGACAAACGGGTCAGCCAGATGGGTCGGCAGGAACCCGATACCCAGCCCGCATTCGATCATCCTGCGCACTTCGTGAACATTGCTGGATTGGCCCCGGACATATTGCCCGATCGAGGCGCGGGCGCGGAAGGCTGTGACCTCTCCCATATGGCTGCCACCCAAAACATCCGCCGTGAAACCGATAAAGGGTTCGCCGCGCAGATCAATCGGTGCAAGGCCGGTTTGACCGGCCAGGTGATAATCGGCACCACAATAAAGCCCGTAGCGTTCATTCACCAATGTGCTGCTGGTCAGGCCCTTGGGAATGACTCCGTCACAAACACCAAACGTCGCCGATCCCAGCTCGACCATCCGAATTACATCAGCCGTCGTCGCCACCAGGATTTCCAGTTCGACACTGGGATAAACGGCAAAGAACCGTTTGATATGCGCATCCAGTTCCTCGCTTTCCACATGGTCGATGCAGGCCATTGTGATTTTTCCGGCCAAGGCACGCGGTGCCTTCTCAAAGGTCAGAGGCAGGCGAGAGATGGTCGAGTAAATTTCGCTGGCGCGTTCAAACAGGGCCTGCCCGGCCGGGGTAACCGCAAGGCTGTTGCCCTTGCGGATCAACAGCCGTTTGCCTGTGCTTTCTTCCAGACGTTTGATGGCCAGACTGACGGCGGGTTGCGACCGCAGCAATTCATCGGCTGCCTTGGTCATGCTTTCGTTCTGAACCACCACCATGAAAGTATAAAGAAGGTTCCAGTCCAGATTGCGGGCGAAGTCGCTCATAGATGACCTGATCCATAAGTTTCATAAATTTCATTCCTTAAATCTATAAATTTGAGTTAGAGGCGGCAATGGGGAATCCTCTCAAACCAAATATGGCAAACCACCGGGAGGAACTCATGTTTGCGAAATTTTCTGTAATGGCGGCTACGGCCTGTGTGGTTGCAACCGCGGCGCTGGCCGAAGACACGGTCGTGCGGATGGGCACCGAAGGCTATTACCCGCCCTTCAACTTCTTCGACAGCGCGGGCCAGATCAAGGGCTTTGACATCGACATCGGCAACGCGCTTTGCGAGAAGATGGAGGTCAAATGCGAATGGGTCACCACCGATTGGGACGGCATCATTCCGGCGCTGAACGCGGATAAATTCGATACGATCATCGCGTCGATGACCATCAATGACGAGCGCAGCAAAATCGTCAGCTTCTCAAAGCCCTACTATTTCAACGCAACCCGTTTCATCGCCCCCAAGGACAGCGGTCTGACAGGCGGCAAACCTGCTGATCTTGCGGGTATGATCATCGGTACGCAATCGGCCACAGGCGAGGTGGATATTCTGGAGGAATACTTCCCCGACAGCGAGCTGAAGCTCTATCCGAAACTGGACGACGCACTGCTGGATCTGGAAACCGGGCGGGTTGATCTGGTTCTGGCCAGCCAGTTCGTGCTGGGCAACTGGCTGACAACCGACGAGGGCGCCTGCTGTGAATTCGTTGGCGAAGCTTTCATTCCCGACAGCGCCAAAGGCACCGGCATTGCCGTGCGTCAGGACGACACCGATCTGCGCGCCGCGCTGGACTCGGCGCTGGACGAGATCATGGCGGATGGCACATACGATCAGATCCGGGGCGAGTATTTCGATTTCGACATCATGACCCAGCCCAAGACCACTTCGGAATACCTGGGCAACTAAGCCGGTTGAGCCTGCGTCCGGCGCAGGCTCGCCTTTTGGCGGAGCCCTCCGCTAGTGTGGCGTGATCTGGCATTCGGGAGCGTCCTTCATGAGCGATCTTTTTTCACTGCTGGCCTTCGGCGACGATGGCTGGGGCGATGAGCTGCTGCGCGGGTTCTGGGTTACGATGGCGCTGGCGCTGGTTACGGCCCCCTGCGCCTTGGCGATGTCCTTTGTCATCGCCTGGGGCAAGCAATCCAAAAAGAAATGGGTGCGCTTTCTGGCCAACGGATACACAACGGTTTTCCGCAGTCTGCCCGAGATTCTGACACTTCTGATCATCTACTATCAGCTTCAAAGCCTGCTGAACTTTGTCGCCCGGCTGTTTGTGCCGGATGCCAGCATCTCGCTTAACGCATTCACGGCGGGTGTGGTTGCCTTGACGCTGGTGTTTTCCGCGCTTGGCTCGGAAGTGGTGCGCACGGCCTATCAGGCGGTGGGACAGGGGCAGGCCGAGGCCGCTGCTGCGATGGGCCTACACCGCAGGCAGGCTTTCTTTCTGGTGATCCTGCCGCAGATGTGGCGACATGCGATCCCGGCCTTTGGCAATCTGTGGCTGATCCTGCTAAAGGACACATCGTTGATCTCGATCATCGCGGTCAGCGACATGATGCGCTATGCGAACATGGCAATCGCCACCACGCGCGAGCCGTTTTTCTTCTATACCATTCTGGCCATCGTCTATGTGATCCTGGCGTTCATTTCCGGGCAGATTCAGACAGTTCTGGAACGCCGCGCCAACCGCAATCTGGTTGGAGGGCGCTGAGATGCTGAGGCATGTCACAGAAAATCTGGACCTATGGGCGCAGGGGCTGCAGAACACCGTCAGCCTGACCGTTTTTGGGTTCATCCTCGGATTTCTTGTGGCGATCCCCATTGCCGCGGCCCGGCTCAGCAAGCATCGGTTCCTGTCGGGGCTGGCCTATGGTTACATCTATCTGGTGCGCGGCACGCCGCTGCTGGTGCAGATATTCATCATCTATTACGGACTGGGGCAGTTCAACAAGGAACTCAGGGCGCTTGGCCTTTGGTGGTTCTTCCGCGATGCCTATAATTGCGGGCTGCTGGCGTTCACGCTGAACTCGGCCGCTTATCAGGCCGAAATTCTGCGCGGCGGGATCAAGGCCATCCCGAAAGGCACGATCGAGGCCGGTCTGGCACTTGGGCTGAGCAAGTTCCAGCGGTTCCGCCTGCTGATACTGCCGATCACCGTGGCCCGCATGCTGCCTGCCTTCGGCAATGAGCTGGTCCTGCTTTTGAAAGCCTCGGCCTTGGTCAGCGTCATCACCGTGCGCGACGTAATGGGTCAGGCGCGGTACCTGTTTGGCGAGACCTTCGATCTTAGCGTCTTTTACATCGCCGCCGCGAACTACCTGCTGGTCGTGCTGGTGATCGAGGCCGTCTGGCGCTGGCTCGAACGCCGGAATGTCTGGCTACAATACAAAGGATGACGTCTTGAAAATTCAGACAGACGATATCGTTTTTGGCCGCGAAGGTGTGTTCCAGACCGCCACCGGCCCGGACGGAACCCATGTCGAGATGCCTTATTCCGGCATCCGCACCTTCATGCGCCGCCGTCCCACGGTGGATATGGAAGGGGTCGATATCGGGGTCTATGGCATCCCGTTCGATCTGACCACCTCGGGCCGCCCCGGCGCGCGGCTGGGGCCGAGCGCCCTGCGCGAGGCGACGACACAGCTGGCCTGGGGCGAGGTCTGGCCCTGGGGGTTCGATCCGTTCGATATCCTCTCGGTCGTGGATTGCGGCGATGTGCCATTCCGGCGCGGGCAGGTGGAGCAGATGCGCGACAGCGCCATCGCCATGGCCCGGCATATCACCGAGGCCGGGGCCAGCACCCTGATGCTGGGCGGCGATCACTGCACCACCTATACGGCACTGAAGGCGCATGCGGAAAAGCACGGGCCGCTGTCCCTGATCCAGTTCGACGCCCATCGCGACACGCAGAAAAGCGACTGGTTCGATCATGGCACCTTTGTGCATCACGCGATGAAAGAGGGGCTGATCGATCCCGAACACTCGGTCCAGATCGGCATCCGCACCTTCTATGAGGATGATGACCCGATCACCGTCCTCTATCGCGACTGGATGCATGACCACGGCTGGCGCGGCGCGCTGGACAAGGTGCGCGAGGTGGTCGGCGACCGGCCTGCCTATCTGACCATCGATATCGACAGCCTTGATCCGGCCTATGCGCCGGGCACCGGCACGCCGGTGGTCGACGGGCTGACCCCGAATGACATCATCCAGTTCCTGCGCGGCAGCGTCGACATGAACTTTGTCGGCATGGATCTGGTCGAGGTCGCGCCTCCCTATGATCACTCTGACATCACCGCGTTGCTGGGGGCATCCCTGACGCTTGAATACATCTGCGCCCGCGCCGCGCAACGAAGGAATACGGCATGACGTACCGTGTCGGGATCATTGAGTTCAGCAATGAAAGCAATACGTTCACCGTGATGCGCACCAGTATGGACGACTTTCGCGCCAAGCATTTCTATGTCGGCGACGAGATCCCCGAGAACTTCCGTGGCACCGGTTCGGAAGTTGGCGGCGCGATGGAAGTGGCCGAGGCCCATGGCTGGCAGCCGGTCTATATCACCGCCGGTCAGGCCGAACCCGGCGGCCCGATCCTTGAGGTCGCGCGAGCCGAATTCACCGACGCCACCATCCGGGGCCTGCGCGCGGCAGGCCCGCTGGACGGCGTGTTCGTCGCCCTGCATGGCGCGATGGTCACGGAAACGGATCAGGATGGGGATTGCCAGTTCCTGCGCGCCGTTCGCTCGGTCGTGGGCAACGACATTCCGGTGGCGGTGACGCTGGACCTGCATGCGAACATCTTCGACGAAACCGCCGATCTGGCACAGATCGCGGTGTCCTTCCGCACCTATCCGCACGTGGACATGCGCGAGCGCGGCATCGAGGCCTGCGAATTGCTGCACCGCACCATGGCCGGAGAGATCGCGCCCAAACTGGCCATTCGCCGCCCTCCGATGCTGGTGGGATGCGATGACGGGCGCACCACCGACGATGGCCCAATGTGCCGTCTGCTAGAGGATGCCGCCCGCGAAATGCAGGCCCCCGGCATTCTGAACGTGGCGATCAATGCGGGCTTTACTGATGCCGATGTCTGGGCCGCCGGTCCCTCGGTTCTGGTGACCTACGATACGGCCGATGTCACTGAAGAGGCCGCCGTGGCCGTGGCGGATCGGATCTGCGACCGCATCTGGGATTTCCGTGACGACTGGGCGCTGCCGATCCCGCTGGAAGATTGCATAGCACAGATCAAAGCCGCCGCGCCGGGCGACAAACCGATTGTGGTTGCCGATTTCTCGGACAACCCCGGATCGGGGGCCTATAGCGATTGCACCGCTGTCATTGCCGCCTTGCTTGAGGCCGGGATCGAAAACGCAGCCGTCGGCACGCTTTTCGACCCGCAAGCAGCTGCGGAACTCGCCGCCCACGGGGTCGGAGCCGAAGTCACGCTCTCAATCGGTGGAAAAACCGACCCGAGCGTGGGCGGCGGGCCATTGCAGGTCACCGGCACGGTGATGGCCGTCAGCGATGGCGGTTTCCATTTCGAAGGACCGATGTTCACTGGCCTGCCGGGATCGACCGGAACCAGCGTGTGCCTGCGGGTGCAGGGGGTCGATATCATGACCGTGTCGGATCGGATGCAGATGCTGGACAAGAACATCTATCGCGTGGTGGGCATTGAACCGGCGGAAAAATCCGTGGTCGTGGTGAAATCCATGCAGCACTTTAAGGGGGCTTTTGCCCCGATTGCCTCGCAGATCATCGTCACCGATGCCGGGGGGCTGTGCACGCCGAACGTCAAGCGGCGGACCTACACCCGCCTGCGCCGCCCGGTCTTCCCGTTGGACGAGATCAATGCCTGACATGTTCGACATCGCCATTATCGGCGGTGGCATCACCGGGGCTTCGGTTGCTTTTTTCTTGCAGGGGCAGCGTTCAGTCATCCTGCTGGAACAAGAGGCGGCGCTTGGCTATCACGCGACCGGGCGTTCGGCGGCCGAATTCACCCGGCGCTTTCATTCGACCGAAACCGGGCAGTTGACGCAAGCCAGTGCTGGGTTCATGGAATCTCCGCCCGACGGGTTTTCCGACGTCCCCCTGCTGCGCCCGCGCGGGAACCTGTTGATCGCCGATGCCGAAAAAGCGGATCATCTGCATCAGGTCTATGAGACCGAGCGCGACAACACGCCAGCAGGTGCCTCGCCGGTCGAACTGCTGAGCATCGATCGGGCGCTGGAGAAAATGCCGTTCCTCGACCCCAATTGGGTCAAGGCCGCCTTTTATGACCCGGATTGCTGGGATGTTGAGGTGGAAAACCTGCTGCAGGGTTATATTCGCGGGGCCAAGACACAAGGCACCGAAATCCGTCAATCTGCTCCGGTTACCAAGGCCCACCGGGATGGTGGTATCTGGGTACTGGAAACTCCGACCGGTGTCGTGCGGACTCATACCGTGGTCAACGCGGCGGGTGGTTGGGCCGATGACGTGGCGGGGCTGCTGGGCGCTATGCCTCTGGGGATCACTCCGCATCGCCGCACCGCGATCAGTGTCAAGGTGCCGGGCTATGACGTCAGCCACATGCCCGAGGTCAACGAGATTGACGAGGTGTTTTACTTCAAACCCGACGCGGGTCAGTTGATGATCAGCCCGGCGGACGAAACCCCGGTCGACCCCCATGACGCCTGGCCCGAAGAGTTGGATATCGCCTACGCCGCCCATTACCTGAGCGAATGCACCACACTTGAGGTCACCCACGTGGCCCACAGCTGGGCGGGCCTGCGCACATTCGCCAGCGATCGCTTGCCGGTGATCGGATTCTCGGGCCAGGCCGAAAGCCTGTTCTGGCTGGCAGGGGTCGGAGGGTACGGCATTCAGACCTCGCCTGCTGTGGGGCAGATTGCGGCGGCTTTGCTGACCGGGACCGATCCGCCTTCGAATGTCACCGCCTCAGGCGTCAATGCCGCCCGGTTCTCACCTGCGCGATTTGAAGGCTGAGCCATGAAGGTATTTGATGCCCAGGCCACCGCAGAAGCCCTTCCATTCGACGCGCTGATCAACCAGATGGAGACACTGTTCGCCAAAGGGCTGACCGCACCGGGCCGCCACCGCCACACCATGCCGATGTCGGACGAGCCGGGTGCGACGCTGCTGCTGATGTCCGCCTGGACAGAGACCGTCGGCTGCGTCAAGGTGGTCACGACCACCCCTGGCAACAGCGCGCGCAAATTGCCCGCGATTGCCGGATCGGTTCTGGTCTTCTACCGAACCACCGGGGCACATCTGGCCTTGCTCGACGGTGCGGTTCTGACTGCACGTCGAACTGCGGCTGCTTCGGCGCTGGCCGCACGCTATCTGGCCCCGGATATGGCGCAGCAATTTTGGAGGTCTGAATTTACAGGATGCGGGACGGAGCCGCCTTTTGCTCACGCCGCTTTTGCTGACGCAGCATCATTTCGCGGACGCGGCATGCTATTTGTTACATTGCAGAGGATTTCCTGATTCCGGTCATTCATCGGTGCAAAATCCCGCAAGATTCAGATCGCACTTTCGCCGCAAACGGGTCTGACTATCGAGGAGCGGGACATAGAGGGCATGCCCATCCTCAACATCAATGGCTGCCGTCAGTTTCTGAGC
>NZ_JALCBM010000090.1:6781-14542 GCF_028066395.1 Ruegeria sp. | reverse complement strand
ATATCGAAATGCTGCATCCCCTTTTTCAGATCAAAACTGACCGAATGCCCCGCCTTGCGCAGCAACTCTGCATAATCGCGGCTTTGGCGGATGAATTCGGGCGTGTCCCGCTCGGCCACGGTCACATGATACCGGGGGCCGGGGGCGGGCAGGTGCAGGATGGGAGAGAGATCATGTATCTCGACCGGGGTCAGGCCCAGCGGGTCGTTGACCGAGGTCAGGCTGATCGGCTCCAGATCGTACACGCCGCTGATCAGGATCACATCCCGCACCCGCAGCCCCGCGCGGGCCAGCGCATCGGCTGAGGTTGCCATGACCATGCTGACCAGATGTGCGCCCGCGCTGTGCCCGGACAGGGTGATACGGGATGGGTCAAACCCCAGATCAGGTGCGTGCGCCGCCAGCCACAGCAAGGCGTTGCGGCATTCCTGAATCATGTCACCGATACGCGCATCCGGGGCGATCGTGTAGTTCAGGGTCGCAAATGACTGTTCCGCCTCAACCAGCGCCGGGGCCATCATCGCCGAGTCGCGCTGGCTGAGCGCCTGCCAATAGCCGCCATGAACAAAGACATGCAGCGGTGCACCGCCCCCTTTCGCGGGAAAGAAGTCCAGCACCTGCGTCGGGCTTTCGCCATAGGCAAGGTTACCCCGAACCGCCATCTGGGCCCGCGCCTGCGCGCTGAGCGCTGAAAAGCTGTTCAGATAAGGTGTCAGATCGCCGCCAATCATTGAGCTGGGGGAGTATTCCTGTTCAAGCTCTGCTTGGGTGAAACCGCGATAGAGCAAGGCTCAGTCCTCCGCATACATCAGTTCGGTGCGCATGTCGTAGAGGTCGTGGAAGAACCGCAGATCCAGCGCTTTGCGCAGGAAAGACACGCCGCTGGACCCTCCGGTGCCGGGTTGGTTGCCGATCACCCGCTCCACCGCCGTGACGTGATCGAATCTCCAGCGTTGAAACAGCGATTCCACATCCATCAGCTTTTCCGCCAGCGCGTAGAGGTCCCAGTATGTCCCGGTATCGCGATAGACCTGCACCCAGATTTTCACCACGCGCGGGTCCCCGGAATAGGGCTGCGCATAGTCGCGGTCCAGCACATCGCGCGGCACGTCAAACCCCTGACGCGCCAGCATGAAAAGCACCTCGTCATAGAGCGAAGGCTTGGTCAGCGCGGCCTCCAGCATCTCGGTGACCTCCGCGTCATGTGCGTGCACTTTCAGGGTCGAGGCATCCTTGTTGCCCAGAATGAACTCGATCTGGCGATAGCCATAGCTTTGAAAGCCCGAGGAGCTGCCCAGCGCCTGCCGAAAGGTCATGTAATCGGCGGGGGTCATGGTCAGCAGGGTCTCCCATGCGGCAATCAGTTGATGCTGGATCGCCTTGACCCGGTCGAGGTTCTTCATCGCCGGGCCGAAATCATCCTGTTGCAGAAAGCGGCGCACCTCGACCAGTTGGTGGTGCATCAGCTTCAACCACAGCTCGCTGACCTGATGGATGATGATGAACAGCATCTCATCGGGTTGGGCGGGGTCCTGAAAGGTTGTTTGCAAGTTCAGCAGGGTCTTGAGCTGCAGGAAGTCGCCATAGCTTTTGCGATGGGTCTGCGCGAAATCGGTGACCAGAGTGTCCTCGACCCCGCGTTCCAGAAACCGGTCTTCCTTGTCGCCCATGTGCTCCTCCAAACGCCTGAGTTATCCCCTGTTTAGGGTCTAATCCTGCGCAAGGCCAGAGTGTCAGGTCCAGTCCAGAACCACCTTGCCCGACTGCCCCGATTTCATTGCGGCAAAGCCTTGGGCGAAATCATCAATGCCGAACCGATGGGTGATGACGCGGCTGACATCGAGACCGTTTTGCAACATGGCGATCATCTTGTACCAGGTCTCGAACATCTCGCGCCCGTAGACGCCTTTGATGGTGATCGCCTTGAAGACGATACGGGACCAGTCAACCGGAGATTTCCCCGGCGGGATGCCCAGCAGGGCGATCTTGCCGCCCATCACCAGCGCCTCGACCATCTGATCCAGCGCGATTTGCGAGCCCGACATCTCAAGCCCGACGTCAAACCCTTCTTTCATACCCAGTTCGGCGATGACGTCTTGCAGGTCTTCGCGGCTGACATCCACCGTGCGCAGGGTTGGCACGACATGTTCGGCCAATGTCAGGCGATCCGGGTTTATATCGGTGATCACCACATGCCGCGCGCCTGCGTGGCGGGCCACGGCGGCGGCCATGATGCCGATGGGGCCTGCGCCGGTGATCAGCACATCCTCGCCCAGCAGATCAAAGCTCAGCGCGGTGTGGACGGCATTGCCCAGCGGGTCGAGGATGGCTCCGATCTCATCCGGTACGTCATCCGGCAGGGGGACGACGTTAAAGGCGGGCAGTTTCAGATATTGCGCAAAGGCCCCCTGTTCATTCACGCCGATGCCCCGCGTGCCGGGATCGAGGTGAAACTTGCCCGCGCGGCTTTGGCGGCTGTCGGTGGTGATCAGGTGACCCTCGCCCGAGCAGCGTTGGCCGATCTCAAGCCCCGTGACGTTGCGCCCGATCTCGATGATCTCACCGGCGAACTCGTGGCCGGTGATCATCGGGATCGGCACCGTTGCAGCGGCCCAGTCATCCCAGTTCCAGATATGGATGTCGGTGCCGCAGATGCCGGTCTTGTTGATGCGGATCAGAACCTCATCCGCGTTGATCTCGGGCACCGGGGCCTGCACCATCCACAGACCTTCTTCGGGTCTGGATTTTTCAAGCGCTTTCATCGTGTTGGGTCGCATCAGATCACCCCCAGTTCTTTGCCGACCTTGCCAAAGGCCGCCAGCGCCTGATCCAACTCACCCCGTGTTAGAGCCGCATTCATCTGCGTTCTGATCCGCGCTTGCCCGCGCGGGACGACGGGGAAAAAGAAGCCCGAGACATAGACACCTTCGTCAAACAACAGGGTGGCCATTTCTTGCGCCAGTGTCGCCTCGCCCAGCATCACCGGGATGATCGGGTGTTCGCCGGGCAGCAGGTCAAAGCCCAGTTTCTCAAGCCCCGCGCGCCAGTATTTGGCGTTGCCGAACAGTTGGGCACGCAGCATGTCGCCCTGTTCGACCAGACGGATTGCCTCAAGTCCGGCGGCGACGATGGAGGGCGGCAGCGAGTTTGAGAATAGATAGGGCCGCGCCCGCTGCCGCAGCAGATCGATCACTGGCTGCGGCCCGGCGATGTAGCCGCCGATTGCCCCCCCAAGTGCCTTGCCCAAGGTTCCCGTCAGAATATCCACATCGACGCCGAAATGGTCCGGCGTGCCTGCGCCGTTCGGCCCCATAAAGCCGGTGGCATGGCAGTCATCGACCATGACGATGGCATCATGCTTGTCGGCCAGTTCCCGAATTTTCGGCAGGTTGGCCAGATAGCCATCCATCGAGAACACACCATCGGTGGCGATCATGATATGCCGTGCCCCATCCTCGCGCGCCTGTTTCAGCCACGCCTCAAGGTCGTTCATATCGTTGTTCAGATAGCGATAGCGTTTGGCCTTACACAACCGAACGCCGTCGATGATCGAGGCGTGGTTCAGACTGTCCGAGATGATGGCGTCTTCAGGCCCTAACAAAGGCTCAAACAGCCCTCCGTTCGCGTCGAAACAGGCGGCGAACAGGATTGCATCGTCCTTGTTCAGGAATTTCGCCAGCCTCTGTTCCAGCTCGCGGTGAATGTCTTGCGTGCCGCAGATGAACCGGACCGAGGCCATGCCGAACCCCTTGGGCTCCATCGTGCTTTTGGCGGCGTCGATCAGGGCGGGATGGTCGGCGAGGCCCAGATAGTTGTTGGCGCACAGGTTGATCACCTGTTTGCCGCCCACCGTAATTTCACCGCCCTGCGGCGAGGTGATCATGCGCTCGCGCTTGTACAGACCCTCGGATTCGATCTGCGCGAGGGTGTCCGTGATATGGGACAGGAATGCGTCTGCCATGGCGACCTCCGTTCATCTGAGTCGCGTATCTAACATAGCGGACGCATTTCCCAAATAGGGGAATGTCGAAATCACGGAAAAAATTCCGTGAAGGCGGAAATTTGCCGGTCAGGCGTTTTTGACGATCAGGAAGACGCGCGCCGGGCCATCGGCGCGGATCGCATGTGGAACGTCGGCGGCGTACCGCGCGGTATCGCCCTGTTGCAGCGCGCTGATCGCATTGCCCGAGGTCACCTGCACCGCGCCGTCCAATACCGTCAGTTGCTCCCGCGCGCCCCGCGCATGCGGCGGACTATTCAGAGCGCCGTTTTCATCGAAGCGGATGTCATAAACCTCATGCCCGCCCGCCTCTTCCGGTGGAGAGAGGATACGGATGCGGCAGTTCTGGCCCATATTGTCGATGCTGGGCACTTCGGCATGGCGCAGTACCTCGATCTGGTCGGCGCTGTTGCCGTCCTCAAGCAGGCCCGCGAAATCCACTTGCAGGGCGCGGGTCAGGTTCCACAGGGTCGAGATCGTCGGACTGCTTTCGCCGCGCTCGATCTGGCTGACCATGGATCGCGATACGCCGCTGAGATTGGCGACCGCCTCAAGCGACAGGCCCTTGGCCCGGCGCGCCTCTTTCAGGCGGGCGGGCAGGCGTGTCAGGATATCGTCTGGCTTTTCCGTCATGACGGAAGTTGATGCGCGCTGGGCGGCAGGTTGTCAATTGTGATGGTGACGGAACGTCCTTTGGGACAGGGGCTGGGCGGGGGTGCATACTGTCGCCGAATCCTGGAGGGAAAAGACATGACCGATATCGTAATTCTGGACGGTGCCCGCACCGCAATCGGCACATTTGGCGGCGCGCTGGCCTCGACCGCGCCGATTGATCTGGCGACCGTGGTGACCGAGGCAGCGTTGGAGAAATCCGGGGTTGAGGGCGGTCAGATCGGCCATGTGGTGTTCGGCCATGTGATCAATACCGAGCCGCGCGACATGTACCTGTCACGTGTTGCGGCGATGCAGGCGGGCATTCCGAATGGAACTCCGGCGATGAATGTGAACCGGCTGTGCGGCTCGGGTGCGCAGGCGATTGTGTCGGCTGTTCAGTCCCTGATGCTGGGGGATGCGGAGTTTGCCATCGCGGGCGGGGCTGAGAGTATGTCGCGCAGCCCCTATATCGTGCCGCAGGCGCGGTGGGGGGCGAAGATGGGGGATGTGACCTCATTGGATATGATGCTGGGGGCGTTGAATTGCCCGTTCGGCACCGGGCATATGGGTGTGACCGCCGAGAACGTCGCCGATGAGCATCAGATCAGCCGCGCGCAGATGGATGAGTTTGCCCTGACGAGTCAGACCCGTGCGGCAGCGGCGATTGAGGCCGGGCATTTCGAAAGCCAGATCGCGCCGGTGCAGGTCAAGGTGCGTCGCGTGATGGTGGATTTTGCGGTGGATGAACACCCCAAGGCGACCACATCCGAGGCCTTGGCCGGGCTGCGGCCGGTGTTCAAGAAGGACGGTCGGGTGACGGCGGGCAATGCCTCGGGCATCAATGATGGGGCTGCGGCGATGGTGCTGGCCACAGGGGATGCGGCTGAGAAGGCCGGGTTGAAGCCGCGGGCGCGGGTTCTGGGCTATGCCCATGCCGGTGTGCGCCCCGAGGTGATGGGGATCGGTCCGGTGCCGGCGGTGCAGAATCTGTTTGCCAAGACCGGCCTGTCGGCGGCGGATTTCGATGTGATCGAAAGCAATGAGGCTTTTGCGGCGCAGGCTTTGGCCGTCAATCAGGAACTTGGTTTGGACGGGGCGAAGGTGAACCCCAATGGTGGTGCGATTGCCTTGGGGCATCCGGTGGGTGCGACCGGCGCGATCATCACCCTGAAGGCGCTGTATGAACTGGAGCGTGTGGGCGGGTCGAAGGCTTTGATCACCATGTGTATTGGCGGTGGACAGGGGATTGCTCTGGCGATCGAGCGGCTCTGATCGGAGGGCGTTAAGGGGGGCTGTCTGCCCCCCATCGCGCCTTTGGGCGCGATTCCCCCCGAGGATATTTTTGGCCAGATGAAGCTGCGGGATTGGTTTTAGTTGAGCGCCATGATCAGCAGGATGGTTCCGGCGCCTGCAGCGGCGCCGATCAGGGCGGTCAGTAAGGTAGACAACACGGGTGAACCGGGGTGGTCTTCTTTTTGCGTTTGGGCGATCAGGGCGTTTTCGACCAGCGCGGGCAGGCGCGGGCCGAAGCGGGCCAGGACCATGGCGGTTTTACCGAAGTCACGTAGGGCGGCGCGGGGGCCGATGGATTGTTTGATGTAATCCTCGACCACGGGGCGGGCGACCTCCCAGATGTTGATATGCGCATCTAGTGAGCGGGCGACGCCCTCGACAACAACCATGGTGCGTTGCAGCAGGATCAATTCCGTGCGGGTTTCCATGCCGAAGCGTTCGGTGACCTCGAACAGGTAGTTCAACAGGCGACCCATCGAGATATGCGAGGCATCCATGCCGAAGATCGGCTCACCCACCGCGCGCAGGGCGCGGGCGAATTCATCCACATCCTGGTTGGCGGGGACATATCCGGCCTCGAAATGCACCTCGGCCACGCGTTTGTAGTCGCGGCGGATGAAGCCGAACAGGATCTCGGCATAGACCCGGCGGGTGTATTCGTCGATATGGCCCATGATGCCGTAATCGTACGCGATGATATCGCCATTGGCGGCGACCTTGAGGTTGCCCTGATGCATGTCGGCATGGAAATAGCCGTCGCGCAGGGCGTGCAGCAGGAATAGGCGCAGGACGCGTTCGGCCAGATCGGCGCGGTTGTGACCGGCGGCGTCCAGCGCCGCGTTGTCACCCAATGCGACGCCGTCCGCCCAGCTGAGCGTCATCACCCTGCGGGCCGACAGGGGCCAGATTACGGGCGGCAGCCAGAACCCCGCGTCATCCTTGGTGTTGGCCGCGTATTCCGAGGCGGCAGCGCTTTCCAGACGCAGGTCCAACTCTCCGCGCACAACGCCGTCGAAATGTTCGATCACGTCCATGGGGCGCAGGCGGCGTGCGCCGGGGGCGAACAGGTCGACGATTCGGGCGGCAAAGTAGAACGCGTCCACATCCTTGCGGAAGGCGCGTTCGATGCTGGGGCGCAGGACTTTTACGGCGACGTCTTCGCCGGTGCTGGTCAGCTTCGCCTTGTGGACCTGCGCGATCGAGGCCGCGGCGATGGGTTCGCTGAACTCGGAAAACATCTGATCAACCGGCTGGCCAAGTTCCTTTTCGACCTCGGCCATGGCTTCGGCTCGGGAAAAGGGCGGCAGCTTGTCCTGCAGCACGCGCAGCTGTTCGGCCAGTTCATCGCCCACCACATCGGGGCGGGTCGAGAGCACCTGACCGAATTTGATATAGGCCGGACCCAGCGCCGTCAGCGCGCGGGTGGCGGGTGGCATGTCGGGGTCGCCCTTGTAGCCCAGCCATTGAAAGGGTTTGCCCAGCGTATGGGCCAGGATGCGCACGGCGCGCGGGGCCTCGAACGCGTCCAGCACCACATTCATGGCGCCCGTGCGTTCCAGGGTGGCGCCTGTGCGGATCAGGCGGATGATGTTGTGAGGGCCGCGCATCTAGATTTTCCAGCCGGAATGCAGCGCGGCGATGCCCATGCTCAGGTTGCGATACTTGGCGTTTTCGAACCCGGCGGTGCGGACCATGTTCAGGAACGTCTCTTGATCGGGGAATTTGCGGATCGATTCGACCAGATATTGATAGCTGTCGTAATCGTTGGCGATCAGCTTGCCCATGCGCGGGATCACGTTGAAGCTGTAGAGATC
>NZ_JALCBM010000090.1:0-6681 GCF_028066395.1 Ruegeria sp. | reverse complement strand
GTGGATGCCCATCGACATGACATCGTTCATCACGTCGTATTTCGAGGCGACCGAGTTGAATACACCCTGCACGCGGCCCGCCTTTTCAGCCTCGCGCACGGTTTCGAATCCGAAATGAGTGGTCTTGTCATTGGTGTCAGACATGAAGGATCGCCTCTGCCGCAGTTGACCCTCCTTATATGTGTCCCGGCGGGGAAGACAATCGCGTGAAATGGTAGCAGGGGGTGATGACCTGACGGGCGTGCCATAGATTCACCATAGTGCCCGACTAAGACATGTGACGGTATTTTGGAGCATTCATTCGATTATGTCTGATAACTCTTTTGTTGTGGGGCTGCTGGCGGCAATGCTGGCGTTTCTTTTCATCGGCTGGCGGGTGCGCGCGGTCTTTCGGACGTATCTGAAAGTACGCCGGGCCAAAGGGTTGGGCGACAAGCTGGACGCAGCCGTGGGGCATTTTCCCAAAGATATCGTTCAAGAGGCGATGTTCCGGGCAGGCAGCGAACGGCCAGCACAGCAATCGCTGACGCGGTTGACCTTTCGGACTACGCCCGGTGTGATTCTGGTAACACTGCTCTGCTTGATCGCGCTGTTCTACATTGGCTTTGTGCGGCCCGAACTTGGGCAGTTGGAAGAGATTTTGCCCGCGCAGGACCCAGAGACAATTGTGTGGATCAAACTGGGGATCATGGCGCTTGTGGTTTACACGCTGATCTTCAATCTCGCCAACTCCATCACGATTGACGGGACCGACCTGATCACGACTGGCCCTCTGTTTCAGCGCAGGTATCATGATCTGACAAAGCTCAACCGTATTAGCCTCAGGCAAAATGGCAACTATGTTTTGCGATTTTCGGATGGGAAGACGGTGCGAATTCTGAAATACGTAACCGGACATGATGAACTGATACGGGCGCTCGAAAACGCTCTTGCAACAAATCAGGAGCGCACATGCCCGAACTCCCCGAAGTCGAAACGGTCCGCCGTGGTCTGAGCCCCGCGATGGAGGGTGTGGTGATCGCGCAGGCTGATGTGAACCGCCCTGATCTGCGCTGGCCTTTCCCGGATCGGATGGCGGAACGGCTGACCGGTCAGCGAGTGGAGCGGTTGCGGCGGCGGTCGAAATATATCCTCGCCGATCTGGGCAGTGGTGAGACCTTGCTGATCCATCTGGGCATGTCGGGGCGGATGACGGTGTCCGGGGACCCTCTGGGCCAGTTCGTGCATGACCATCCGGTGCCTGAGAAACACGACCATGTTGTGTTTCATATGGCCAATGGCGCGCGGATCACCTTTAACGACCCACGCCGGTTCGGGGCGATGGACCTGCTGCCGACGGCCACCGCCGAGGACCACAAGCTGCTGTCGGTTCTGGGGCCGGAACCGCTGGGCAATGATTTCCACGAGCAGCACCTGATTGACGCGTTCAGGGGCAAGAACAGCCCGGTCAAATCCGCCCTTCTGGATCAGGGAATCGTTGCCGGATTGGGCAATATCTACGTCTGCGAGGCGCTTTATCGCGCCGGAGTGTCGCCACGTCGCAAAGCCGGGCAGATTTCCCAACAGCGGGTCGCCGCTCTGGTTCCGATCATCCGGCAGGTTCTGCAAGAGGCGATTCAGGCGGGCGGTTCATCCCTGCGCGATTTCCGGCAAGCCGATGGAGAACTTGGATATTTCCAGCACAGCTTTGACGTCTACGGGCGCGAGGGTGAGCCCTGCCGGACCGAAGGTTGTGGGGCTGAAATCAAGAGAATCACCCAGTCCGGTCGCTCATCCTTCTACTGTATGCAATGCCAAAGATAGCTTGATCCGGCCTTTTCGCGTGATTAGGAAACGTATCTGAACGGAACAACCGGAAGCTTTCACCTCATGGCTTTTGAGACGATCATCGTCGAAATCGAAGACCACGTCGCCCTTATCAAGCTCAACCGACCGGATGCGATGAACGCGCTGAACACCCAGTTGCTGGGTGAGCTGTGCACCGCATTGGAAGACGCCGACAAAAACGACAAGGTGCGCTGCATCGTGATCACCGGCTCGGACAAGGCCTTTGCCGCCGGTGCGGACATCAAGGAAATGTCCGAGATGAGCTTTGTCGATGTCTTCAACGTCAACCTGTTTGCGGACGCCAATGACCGGGTCACCGCCATTCGCAAGCCGATCATCGCGGCGGTGGCGGGCTATGCGCTGGGCGGCGGGTGCGAACTGGCCATGCTGTGCGATTTCATCATCGCCGCCGATACCGCCAAGTTCGGCCAGCCCGAGATCAATCTGGGCGTCATCGCCGGTTTGGGCGGCAGCCAGCGTCTGACGCGGTTTGTGGGCAAGTCCAAGTCGATGGACATGAACCTGACCGGTCGCTTCATGGACGCCGAAGAGGCCGAGCGCGCCGGTCTTGTCAGCCGCGTGGTCCCCGCCAAGAAGCTGATCGAAGAGGCGACGGGCGCGGCCCAGAAGATCGCCGAGAAATCGCAGCTGACCGCGATGGCCGCGAAAGAGGCGGTGAACCGCAGCTATGAACTGCCGCTGAGCGAGGGGATGCTGTTCGAACGCCGGGTGTTCCATTCGATGTTCGCCACCGAAGACCAGAAGGAAGGCATGGCCGCTTTCCTGGAAAAACGCGCGGCGCAGTTCCGCGACAAGTAAAAGATCAGGCGGGCCCGGCCCGCCTTTTTCTTTGCCCGCAAGGCTGACGGGAAGAATCGGCTTGGCAAACCCCGCAAACTTGGATAGAGAGCGCCGCTATACATGCGCGTGCGGCCCGCTTGGCCCGACTCACACTCGTGATTTCTGATCCGGTGCGGATAATTCCCGTGGCGCGCAACCCAAGATAACCGTACCGAACAAAAGGTCAGAGACACATGGCTAACTCGCCCCAGGCAAAGAAACGCGCACGTCAGAACGAAAAGCGTTTCGCCGTAAACAAAGCACGTCGTTCGCGCATCCGTACCTATCTGCGCAAAGTTGAAGAAGCGATCGCATCCGGTGACAAGGACGCGGCAACCGCGGCCCTGCGCGCAGCCCAGCCCGAGCTGATGCGTGGCGTCACCAAAGGCGTCTTCCACAAGAACACCGCGTCGCGCAAGATGTCGCGCCTGTCGGCCCGCGTCAAAGCGCTGGGTTGATTCCCGAAAAACACGTCAAGTGTTCTTCCCTGAAAAAGGCGTCGCATCCTGCGGCGCCTTTTTCATTGTTGCCGGAAAGCCGCGTCTTCACGAAGCCGAGAGATTCTTTCGGCCCGAACCCCGAGTCAATATCAGAGATTCATTGCCGCACCCCGTGACCTCTTGCTACCAAGGTTCCAGCGATTCACTCGCTTGGGGGGACAGGCTGTTCCCGCGGTCAGACTGACGGGCATCAGGACGATCCGGGAACGAATGTTCGAAATGCCGGCCTAGGCCGGATCGACGATCTGCTGTGGGTCTCGGGTTTGTCCGATGATTCTCGCCCTGTCGAAAAACTGGAATGTGACGTGCGCCTTCGGTTTGCCGTAGGTCCCGCTGTGGGATGTTAAAGTGGCGCGCTGGCTTTCGCAAATGACCCGCCGGATTTGGACAATCCGGCGCAGGGTACCCTTGTGTGTGAACGCAAAAGAACCGGGCAACCGGGCCATATCAATAAGGCCGTCTGGCCAATAAAGAATGGGACGCGTGAGGCGCTGAATGACACAAGAGAAATGGGGACAACTGCGTAGCAAGTTGCTGAAGGCCGTCGGTAAGAACAATTTCACCACCTGGATCGAGCCGCTCGAATTCAAAGAGCTTGAGGATGGTGTGGCTGTGTTCTCGGTGCCGACCAACTTCATGGGCAACTATGTCAGTCAGAATTTTGCTGACCTGATTCTGTATGAACTGAACACGGCAGGCGAAACGGTACAGCGCCTGGCTTTTCGGACGGCGGCCAATACTCCGGCCCGTCCGGCTGTGGTGACGGAAGAACCCGCGATGGCCGCGCAGCCTGATCTGTCTGCGCCCGCCGTCGACAGCACATCCAACGCGCTTGATGCATTGCAGGCCGCGCCGCTGGATACCCGTTTCACCTTTGACAGCTTTGTCGTCGGCAAGCCCAACGAACTGGCCCATGCCGCCGCGCGCCGCGTCTCCGAAGGCGGGCCGGTCACCTTCAATCCACTGGTCCTGTATGGCGGGGTCGGTCTGGGTAAAACCCACCTGATGCACGCCATCGCGTGGGAGCTGAAGACCAAGCATCCCGAACTGAACGTGCTCTACCTGTCCGCCGAACAGTTCATGTACCGCTTTGTGCAGGCCCTGCGTGAACGCCGGATGATGGATTTCAAGCACCTGTTCCGCTCGGTCGATGTGCTGATGGTCGATGATGTGCAGTTCATCGCTGGCAAGGATTCCACGCAGGAGGAATTCTTCCACACGTTCAACGCGCTGGTGGATCAGAACAAGCAGATCATCATCTCGGCCGATCGCGCCCCGGGTGAGATCAAGGACCTTGAGGATCGCGTCAAATCGCGCTTGCAATGCGGTCTGGTCGTTGACCTGCACCCCACCGATTACGAACTGCGCCTGGGCATTCTGCAAAACAAGGTACAGCAATACAGCAGCACCTATCCCGACCTGACCATCAATGACGGCGTGCTGGAATTCCTCGCCCACCGTATCTCGACCAATGTGCGGGTGTTGGAAGGCGCGCTGACCCGTCTGTTCGCCTTTGCCTCGCTGGTGGGGCGCGAGATTGATATGGAGCTGACGCAGGATTGTCTGGCCGATGTGCTGCGCGCCTCGGATCGCAAGATCACGGTGGAAGAGATCCAGCGCAAGGTCTCGGATTATTACAACATCCGCCTCAGCGACATTATCGGGCCGAAACGCCTGCGATCCTATGCGCGTCCGCGTCAGGTGGCGATGTATCTGTGCAAGCAACTGACCAGCCGCTCCCTGCCCGAGATCGGGCGCCGGTTTGGCGGGCGCGACCACACCACGGTCATGCATGGTGTCAAACGCATCGAAGAGCTGAAGCTGACCGATGGTCAGATCGCCGAAGACGTGGAAATGCTGCGCCGCGCGCTTGAGGCCTGAAAACTACTCTCCACTCACGAAATGCCTCGGGTCCTGTATCCGGGGTATTTTCTTGTGCGCTATTGTCCACGGTCGGCGATGAACTGTGCCCGCCGGGCCACGCGGGTCTTGACGGTTGGGGCTTTCCGACCCAGAAAACCATAAAAAATCCTTGTGCCTCAGGGCGGAACCGCTAACGTGCCAGTCCCGCCCATTTCGGCACGCAAGTCAGAGGAATTGAGGGTATGAAGATCAGCATCGAACGCGGCACCCTTCTCAAGGCCGTTTCGCAGGCCCAATCTGTTGTCGAACGGCGCAACACCATTCCGATCCTCGCCAATGTGCTGATTGAGGCCGAAGGCGATCAGGTTCAGTTCCGCGCCACCGATCTGGATATCGAGGTGGTCGACAAGGCCCCGGCGCAGGTTGAGAAAGCTGGAGCAACGACGGTTGCGGCCACCACCCTGCATGAGATTGTGCGCAAACTGCCCGATGGGGCGCTGGTCACCCTGACTGCCGACAGCGCGGCGGGTCGGTTGACGGTCGAGGCCGGTCGGTCGAATTTCTCGCTGGCGACACTGCCGAAAGAGGATTTCCCGGTGATGGCGTCCTCGGAATATGCATCGAACTTTACGGCCTCGGCGGCACTGTTGCGGCGGCTGTTCGACAAGTCCAAATTCGCGATTTCGACGGAAGAGACACGGTATTACCTGAACGGCGTCTATATGCACGTGACCGACGGCTCTGAGGGCGGCAAGGTGCTGCGCTGTGTGGCAACCGATGGCCACCGACTGGCGCGCATTGATGCGGATTGCCCCGATGGCGCGGCGGACATGCCGGGCGTCATCGTGCCGCGCAAGACCGTGGGCGAGTTGCGCAAGCTGCTGGATGATGACGAGATGGACATCGCGGTTTCCGTTAGTGAGACCAAGGTACGCTTTGCGACGCCGGATATCACGCTGACCTCGAAGGTCATTGATGGGACCTTCCCCGACTACACCCGCGTGATCCCGCAGGGTAATACCCGCAAGCTGGAAGTGGACGCCGCCGAGTTCGCGCAGGCGGTGGACCGGGTGGCCACCGTATCCTCGGAACGGTCCCGTGCGGTGAAGCTGCAACTGGATGGCGACAAGCTGGTTTTGTCGGTGAATGCCCCAGACAGTGGCGCAGCTGAGGAAGAACTGGCCGTGGCTTATGGCGATGAGCGGTTGGAGATCGGGTTCAACGCAAAGTATCTGCTGGAGATTGCCTCGCAGGTCGATCGTGAAAACGCGGTGTTCATGTTCAATTCGGCCGGTGATCCGACACTGATGCGCGAAGGCAATGATCAGAGCGCGGTTTATGTTGTCATGCCGATGCGCGTCTGATCGCGCTGGCGCGCGATGCCTTCGGCGACCGTATTTTTGACAAGAAGAAGGGTGGGGTCATGGGATTGGCCCTGACCGAGCTTACGGTCTCGCATTTTCGGTCTCATAAGCTGGCGCGGATGTCTTTGGACGGGCGGCCGGTTGTGCTGCATGGGCCGAACGGAGCGGGCAAGACCAATATTCTGGAAGCGGTTTCGTTGTTTTCCCCCGGTCGCGGGATGCGGCGGGCGAGTGCGGCTGAGATGACCCGGCGGCCCGAGGCGCTGGGCTGGAAGCTGTCCGGGTTG
>NZ_JALCBM010000089.1:12434-14562 GCF_028066395.1 Ruegeria sp. | reverse complement strand
CGGTGATGTGGTAGGCCCGGAGGGACTCGAACCCCCAACCAAAGCGTTATGAGCGCTCTGCTCTAACCAATTGAGCTACAGGCCCACCGTGGCGCCTTGGGTATCACGATCAGGCCCCGCGTCAAGCCTGACCGTTGCAACATCGCGCACAATCGACTAACCCGCGCGCAAAGCATTCACGAGGGACCGACCATGACAGCGGGCAAGAACGGAATCACCTATGCCGATGCCGGTGTGGATATCGACGCAGGCAACGCTCTGGTCGATCGGATCAAGCCAGCGGCCAAGCGCACCAACCGCTCGGGCGTGATGAGAGGTCTGGGTGGGTTCGGCGCGCTGTTCGACCTCAGGGCTGCCGGATATCAGGACCCGATTCTGGTGGGGGCAACCGATGGCGTGGGCACCAAGCTGCGGATTGCGATTGACACCGGCGTGGTGGATGGTGTGGGCATCGATCTTGTCGCCATGTGCGTCAATGACCTGATCTGTCAGGGGGCCGAGCCGCTGTTCTTTCTGGACTATTTCGCCACCGGCAAGCTGGACACCGACACCGCCGCACGGATTATCGAAGGCATTGCCGAAGGTTGCGCGCAGTCGGGTTGTGCCCTGATCGGCGGAGAAACCGCCGAAATGCCGGGCATGTATCCAGATGGCGATTTCGATCTGGCCGGGTTCTCGGTCGGCGCGATGGAGCGTGGCGCGGACCTGCCCGACGGGGTGCAGGTGGGGGATGTGCTGCTGGGGCTGGCCTCGAACGGGGTGCATTCCAATGGCTATTCGCTGGTGCGCAAGCTGGTTGAAATCTCGGGTCTCGGCTGGGATGCCGCATCGCCGTTTGGCGAGGGGGCACTGGGTGAGGCGCTGCTGACGCCCACACGGCTTTACGTGAAACCGGCACTGGCGGCGATCCGGGCGGGCGGCGTGCATGCACTGGCCCATATCACCGGCGGCGGTCTGACCGAGAACCTGCCGCGCGTATTGCCCAAAGGGCTGGGGGCCGAGATTGACCTGAACGCCTGGGACCTGCCGCCTGTATTCGGCTGGATGGCCGGGGTCGGGGACATTGCCGAGGCTGAGATGCTCAAGACCTTCAACTGCGGCATCGGCATGATCGTTGTCTGCGCCGCGGATCAGGCCGACGCGCTGACCGCACTGCTGGCGGATGCGGGTGAGGACGTCTCGCGCATCGGTACGGTTACCGAGACCGCCGGTGTTGCTTATTCAGGCACGTTGCTGTGAGCCACAAGCGCGTCGCCATCCTGCTGTCAGGGGGCGGGTCGAACATGGTGTCGCTGGTCGACAGTATGGTCGGTGACCACCCCGCGCGGCCTTGTCTGGTCCTGTCCAATGACGCGCAGGCGGGCGGGTTGCAGAAGGCGGCGGATCGGGGCATCGCCACGGCGGCGGTCGATCACCGCCCCTTCAAAGGCGACCGGGCGGCGTTTGAGGCGGAATTGGTCAAACCCCTGCTGGCCGCGCAGCCCGATATCATCTGTCTGGCCGGGTTCATGCGGGTGCTGACCGGCGATTTCGTCTCGCAGTTTCAGGGGCGGATGCTGAATATTCACCCCTCTCTGTTGCCGAAATACAAGGGCCTGCACACCCATGCCCGCGCGATCGAGGCCGGGGATGCCGATCATGGCTGCACCGTGCACGAGGTCACAGCGGCGCTGGATGACGGCCCCATTCTGGGCCAAGCCCGCGTAAAGGTTGAACCCGATGACACGCCCGAGGTGCTGGCGGCGCGGGTGCTGAGATGGGAACATCAGCTTTATCCGGCGGTTCTGCGGCGGTTTGCGCAAGGGGATCGCACCCCGGTTCTGCTGCCCTGATTTTTGCAGGGTGATTTACACGCCCCCGGAAATCGGCCTATGGTCGCCCCCAACGCTCGGGACGAGGACAAAAAGACGGGCAGTCACCAAAAGACAAGAACAGCACGGCGCATGAAAACCCTGACAACGACGCAAGAGCTGGCCGATTTCTGCAAAGCGGCCTCGGATTACCCTTATGTGACCGTGGATACGGAATTTCTGCGCGAACGGACCTATTACTCGAAACTCTGTCTGGTGCAGCTGGCCTATCCGTCCGAGGATGAAAACAGCGCGGTGCTGGTCGATCCGCTGGCCGA
>NZ_JALCBM010000089.1:0-12334 GCF_028066395.1 Ruegeria sp. | reverse complement strand
AAGACCCGCACCAACTCGGCCAAGTTTCTGGCGGTGGTGCGCGAGTTGGCGCAGTTCCGCGAAGGTTATGCGCAGCAAAACAACGTTCCGCGCAGCCGGGTGTTCAAGGATGACGCGCTGATCGAGATGGCCTCGACCAAGCCGAAATCGCCTTCGGATCTGGGCAGTTCGCGCCTGTTGCTGCGCGAGGCCCGAAAGGGTGCGATTGCCGAGGGGATTCTGGCCGCCGTCAAACGCGGGGTGAACTGCCCGCCGGATCAGATGCCCCGGATCGACAACAGCCGCGACAAGCTGAAGGTCAATCCAGCGCTGGCCGATCTGCTGCGGGTGCTGTTGAAATCCAAGACCGAAAGCGTCGGGGTGGCGGCCAAGCTGATCGCCTCAAGCGCCGATCTGGATATGATCGCCGCCGGCGAACGCGACGTGCCCGCGATGACCGGCTGGCGGTTTGAGGTGTTTGGCGAAGACGCCCTGAAACTGTGCGATGGCAAAATTGCTTTGGCGGCCAAAGGACAGACGGTTGAGGTGGTGTCGCTTTAAGCGATTTTCCGCACCAGTCGCAGAACGTAGCCGGTGCGCGGTTACAATTAAATAACTTACATTTTGCTGCATCAGCACAGACATTTTTTAACTGAACTTGAAATAGGTAAATGACTTCCAATCTCGCAATCTTCACTCGACAGATCCGTAGCCGCTCCTCCGAGCACCGGCAAGCAATGGAATTATTGGCAAAGGCTGGATTGGTTGGCCAGATGATTTCCGTTCTGCGTCAGGAACTCGACTCGATGGTTCGGGTGATTTACCTGCTAGCCCAAAGCACTGAACGCCAAGAGCTTTTGATTGAGGCCTCGGTTCGGGGCGAAAAGTGGACGCAGGAGGCATCTCGCGCGCGGGTTACGGACAAAGAAATGGTTGACCTCGCTCAGCATCTACAAGGCTGGACACAGTCCGTCTACAAATTTGGATGTGCATTCATCCATCTTTCCAACCTGCACGATTACAACGACCGAGACCCGCTTCAACAATTACCGGAGGCGGAGCGAAGGGACATCATAGCCCATTGTCGCCACTATCATGGCGGGCCTAACGTCGGTACGGAACGATTTAAAGAACTCGTGCCGTACATTCCGAGTGTTTTTCAAAAGATTGCAGGGAACCTTGAATTGTATGTTGTAGATCTCGAAAAGAAAAGCACTCTGCGGCCTGCCGAGATTTGACGAGAGCGCCCACACTTACTTCTTCCGAAGCATTTTGGTTCAAGACAATTTAGAAACGAAGGCGAAAAGGCGGGAGGGTAAGGATTAATATCTAACGCCGCCGCGATTCCAGCGCGTTTTGCTGTCCGGTTACGCGGACCAGACGAATCCCCTCTAATTCTTTTGCGGTCACATTGATCGCATCCGACACCATGCGCGACCGTTCGGTGCCCTGTGCCGTGGAATATTCGGGATAATTCACACGGAAGGTAAACTCCAACACGCCGTTCTTGGTGTTTTCCTCGGTCTCGACCCGGGCCAGCCGCGCGCCAAAGGCGCCCTGACGAATCGCGGTGCCTGCGGCATAGACGATGGCACCCGACGGGGTCGGGTCGATCCGCAGCTCATCAATCCGGGCGATCGGGATGCTGGTATCCTCGGCCTCGGGGCGTGAAAACAGGCCCGACCCTTCGCGTTGTTCCGGGATCAGAGCATTCGCATCATTGACGGATGTTTCAACCGTGGCAGGGGCCGGTTGGCTGGACCCGAACCAGTTGGACGGGTTCACCCGCGAGTCGCGCCAGCCGCTGCAGCCCGACAGAATGAACGAGGAAACCAGAAGTACAGAAAGAGATTTGTGCATGGGCCCAGAGATTTGCGCATATTTTCCAGCACAGGGGTTACCGCAAATTCATCGGCTTGAAAAGCCACGTGGGGGACTGGACAGACGGTTATGCTGGGCATAGGTCACAATTGTGATCGCCGCAACGCAAGGAACAGCGAAGACCATGGCTACGCCCGCCTTTGAAGAGATCGTCGAGGATTTTGAGTTTCTGGAGGACTGGGAAGACCGGTACCGCCATGTGATTGAGCAGGGCAAGGCGATGGACCCGCTGGACGACGCGCTGAAAGTGCCTGCGACCAAGGTCACCGGGTGCGCCAGTCAGGTCTGGCTTCACCCGACTATCGAAGGTGGCGTGTTTCATTTCGATGGCGACAGCGACGCGCTGATCGTGCGCGGCCTGATCGCGGTTCTGCGCAGCCTCTATAACGGGTTGCCGGTGCGAGAGGTGCCCGGCGTGGACGCCGCCGCCGAGCTGGCGCGGCTGGGGCTGAACGATCACCTCTCGGCGCAGCGGTCAAACGGGCTGCGTTCGATGATCGAACGGATACGAGAAGTCGCGACGGCCAGTGCCTGACACCTGTCAGCGGGGCCGCGTTGCCCAATCGGACAGGGTGGTTTCCAGATCGCCATAGCGGGTGAACCTGCGTTCAAACTCCAACCCCATCCGATCCGCACATTCCATGGCGCGGCGGGTCAGCTCCGGGTCGTCGGTCTGGGCCTGATAGACCAGCTTGGTGTAATTGCCGAAATACATGTCACGCAGCTGCGGGTGACGATCCAGGCCAAGGGGTTTCCAGACAAAGGCGTCGAACTGCCGGGCCAGGAAATCCGTCAGGTAGAACGCGGTCGTTTCATCCTCGCCATGGGCGGCAAAGGCGTCATTGCCCTCGAAGAAGGAATAGCAGTGGGGGCCCTTGATCATCTCGACCCCAAGCTTTTCGCAGGCCTGCTGTAGCAGCCCGCCGGTGCCGCAATCGGCATAGACCACATAGATCTGTTCGTAATTGCCCTGATGTTTGGCGACCGCATCCTCGACGGCCTGTGTGATCCGTTCGGGATGCACATGCAGGATCGCGGGCAGGCAGGTCAGCGCCATGTGATCCCAGCCATTGCGGGTTTTCAGATCGAGAATCTCGCGCGCCAAGGCTCCGCAGGCGATCAACAGAATCTTTTCGGCCTGTTGCTGCGCGCTGTAGCCCTGTTCGGTCAGGCTTTGATCATCTGGCAGTGGCGTATCCGTCATCGGGCTTCCGTTCACTTGCGTTCCAGGTTCAATCTGTGTCCCATCAAGGGGCAGGGCAAGCCCGCATGGGTCAAAAAAAAGGCCGCCCGGATGGACGGCCTTTGTTTCATATTCCGTCGGCTTAGCCTGCCATCTGGTTGTGGCGGCGCGATACGAAATCCTTGGCCATTTCCACAGCCACGGCGGCATCGCGGCAATAGCCGTCTGCGCCGATTGCCTTGCCGAATTCCTCGTTCAGGGGGGCACCGCCCACCAGCACGATGTAATCTTCGCGCAGGCCCTGTTCGACCATGGTGTCGATGACGACCTTCATATAGGGCATCGTCGTGGTCAGCAGGGCGGACATGCCCAGAATGTCGGGTTTTTCGGTCTCCAGCGCCTCAAGGTAGTTTTCGACCGGGTTGTTGATGCCCAGATCGACCACCTCGAAACCGGCACCTTCCATCATCATCGACACAAGGTTCTTGCCGATGTCGTGGATGTCGCCCTTGACGGTGCCGATGACCATCTTGCCCACGCGCGGCGCGCCGGTTTCGGCCAGCAGCGGCTTGAGGATCGTCATGCCGCCCTTCATCGCGTTCGCGGCCAGCAGAACCTCGGGCACGAACAGGATGCCGTCGCGGAAGTCGTGACCCACGATGGTCATGCCGCCGACCAGAGCTTTGGTCAGAATGTCGTAAGGGGTCCATCCGCGCTCCAGCAGGATGTTCACTCCTTCTTCGATTTCTTCCTTCAGGCCGTCGTAGAGGTCATCGAACATCTGCTCGACAAGTTCGTCGTCATTCAGTTCGGACAGGACGATGTCTTCTTCATCGGACATGGGGCGGTTCCCTAAAGCTGTTGGGGCCATGGGCCCACGGTGGCGTTTTTCCCGTTTTGGCCATTTCGTCGCAGGTCTACTGTGACGATTGCGACCTCGGTCGTTCTTAGACCGACCTATAGGTCAGAATTTACCTCGATGGCATCGAATTTTTTGCAAGATTATCTTGCGAAGCCTTCAGATTCTCTTTTGATTTTCAAATTTCTTTGGAATGCGCGGGCGGTGCCCGGCTTGCGGCAGGTCGGATCAAGCCTTGTGCGGGCCGGGGCGGTCTAGTATCCATTAAGAATGAGAACAAAAGTGGAACATGTGGCGGTGCCCGGGCGCGGGGCAATGTCGAATGAGGCGGGCCGATTCGAACGATTGGCCTCCATCGCAGAGCCCGATGGCTGGGATATGGACGACGACCTGCCACCCTTGCGGACCGAGACCCGAGAGGAGGTTGCGCGCAGTCTGATCACCTATAACCGCTCGCCAGATTTGCCGTTTGATCGCTCGATCAACCCGTATCGGGGCTGCGAACATGGCTGTGTCTACTGTTTTGCGCGCCCCAGCCATGCTTATCTGGGCCTGTCATCGGGGCTGGATTTCGAAACCCGTCTGGTGGCGCGTCCGAACGCAGCCGAGGTGTTGGCGCGGGAATTGTCGGCGCGCTCCTACAAGGTGGCGGCGATGGCACTTGGCACCAATACCGACCCTTATCAACCGATCGAGAAAAAGCGCGGGATTACAAGGGCCTGCCTTGAGGTCCTGAGCGCGTTCAATCACCCGGTCGGGATCGTGACCAAAGGCACGCTGGTCGAGCGGGATATCGACATCCTAGCCCCGATGGCGCGGCTGGGTCTGGTGCGGGTGGGGATATCTTTGACCACGCTGGATGCCGGATTGTCGCGCCGAATGGAGCCCCGCGCGCCATCGCCGCAGCGCCGTCTGGAAACGATCCGTCGGTTGACCGGGGCGGGGATTCCGGTGCGCGTCATGACCTCTCCTATCGTGCCGGGGCTGACGGATCATGAGTTGGAGGCACTGTTGGAGGCCGGGCAACAGGCCGGGGCCGACGCGGCCAGTTGGATCATGCTGCGCCTGCCGCGAGAGGTGTCCGGGCTGTGGCAGGACTGGCTGGCCGAACATGAGCCACATCGCGCGGGCAAGATCATGACCCGCCTGCGCGAGATGCATGGCGGCAAGGATTACGATCCGCGCTGGGGTCACAGAATGCGGGGGGAAGGCACCTATGCCGAGATGATCGCGCAACGGTTCAAGGCCACGGTCAAGCGGTTGGGATTGCAAACGAAATCCGCACCGCTGCGCAGTGACCTGTTTGCGGTGCCGCCGCAGGTGGGCGACCAGCTCAGCCTGTTCTGAAAAGAAAAGCCCCGGCGCCGGGCCGGGGCTTTCTGATGTCAGGTTTTAGCGGTTTTCGATGTCCGTGTAATCCCGCAGCGTCTCACCCAGATACAGCTGGCGCGGGCGGCCGATCTTGTTTTGCGGATCGGCGATCATCTCTTTCCACTGGCTGACCCAGCCCACGGTGCGCGACAGGGCAAAGATCGGAGTGAACATCGAGGTCGGGAAACCCATCGCCTCAAGAATGATGCCCGAATAGAAATCCACATTCGGGAACAGCTTCTTGTCTGCGAAATACGGATCTTCCAGCGCCTGTTTCTCCAACGCCTTGGCGACCTGCAGCTTCGGGTTGTTCTCGATGCCCAGCAGCTCCAGCACCTCGTCGGCGGACTGTTTCATCACCTTGGCGCGCGGGTCGAAGTTCTTGTAGACGCGGTGGCCAAAGCCCATCAGGCGGAACGGATCATCCCGGTCCTTGGCACGGTCGATATATTCGGGAATGCGGTCAACGCTGCCGATCTCTTCCAACATCTCAAGGCAGGCCTGGTTGGCACCGCCATGGGCCGGACCCCACAGGCAGGCGATGCCCGCCGCGATACAGGCAAACGGGTTCGCGTTCGAAGACGACGCCAGACGCACGGTCGAGGTCGAAGCGTTCTGTTCGTGATCCGCATGCAGCGTGAAAATCCGGTCCATCGCGCGGCTGAGGATCGGGTTGACCTCATAATCCTCGGTCGGCACGGCAAAGCACATGCTCAGGAAGTTCGACGCGTAATCCAGATCGTTGCGCGGATAGATGAAGGGCTGACCGATATGGTATTTATAGGCCCAGGCCGCGATGGTCGGCATCTTGGCGATCAGCCGGTGCGAGGCGATCTCGCGCTGAAGGGGATCGGTGATATCGGTCGAATCGTGGTAGAAGGCCGACATTGCGCCAACCACACCCACCATGATCGCCATCGGATGCGCATCCCGGCGGAAGCCGCGATAGAAATACTGCATCTGCTCGTGCAGCATGGTGTGACGGGTGATCGTGGTCTCAAAGCTTTCGAGGGTACCGGCGGTCGGCAACTCTCCGTAGAGCAGCAGATAGCACACTTCCAGGAAATGCGATTTCTCGGCCAATTGGTCGATCGGATAGCCGCGGTGCAGCAGCTCACCCTTGTCGCCATCGATATAGGTGATGGTGCTGTCGCA
This sequence comes from Ruegeria sp., assembly GCF_028066395.1. GTDB lineage: Bacteria > Pseudomonadota > Alphaproteobacteria > Rhodobacterales > Rhodobacteraceae > Ruegeria. The sequence goes on along the minus strand of NZ_JALCBM010000089.1, from coordinate 5,906 downwards.
GCTGGCGGTCGAGGTGAAACCGGGATCATAGGTGAACACGCCTGCCTGCCCGTACAGCTTGCGGATATCCACGACATCCGGGCCCGCGGTTGGCGAGTAAACCGGCAACTCGTAATCCTTGCCATGAACGGTCAGGGTGGCTGTTTTTTTGCTGTCGGTCATTTCGTCCCTTCCTTGATCAAGCACAAGCCGGTGCGCTGTCCGGGCTTGCGGGCAACGGCTGCACGCAAGCGCGCAGTCCGGGTCTTAGCGGAGCAGCGTTACCCGAATATGAAGGCCGGGTTTATTTCACTGCATCAGAAAGCCGCGCCAGGGTTTCATCCCGCCCCAGCACGAGCATCATGTCGAAAACCGAAGGTGTCACGGCCCGCCCGGCCAGCACCGCGCGCAGCGGTCCGGCCAGTTTGCCGAACTTTACCCCGTTTGCCTCGGCAAAGGAATTCAGGGTTTCCTCCAGCTCGTCTCGGGACCAGCTAGCATTTTGCAACTGCGGCGTCAATTCACTCAGTATACCGTCGGATACAGATGCCAGCGCCTTTGCCGCTTTCTCATCCGGTTCCACCGGGCGGCTTGTCAGCACAAAATGCGCTTTTTCAAGCAGTTCCGGGAAGGTTCGGGCCCGATCCTTCAGGCAATACATGGCCCGTTCCAGATCACCGGATTGTGTCTGATTCAGCGATGGCAGATCGGCTGCCGACAGGTATTCCGCGATCTCTTGCCGCAGCGCAGCATCGTCCGAGATCGCAATGTGCTGGCCACACAGGTTTTCCAGCTTCTTCAGGTCGAACCGCGCCGGGCTTTTGCCGATACCGTCCAGATCGAACCACTCTTTGGCCTGCGCATCGGTAAAGAATTCATCATCCCCGTGGCTCCAACCCAGTCGCGTCAGATAGTTGCGCATCCCGGCGGCCGGATATCCCATGGCCTGATATTCCTGCGCGCCCAATGCGCCGTGGCGTTTGGAGAGCTTCTTGCCATCCGGCCCGTGAATCAGCGGGATATGCGCCCAGACCGGCACGTCCCAGCCCATCGCCTGATAGATCATCATCTGGCGGGCGGCATTGTTCAGGTGGTCATCGCCCCGGATCACATGGGTCACACCCATGTCGTGGTCATCGACCACAACCGCCAGCATGTAAACCGGCGTCCCGTCCGAGCGCAGCAGGATCATGTCGTCCAACTGATCGTTGCGGATGGTCACGTCGCCCTGCACCTGATCGCCGATCACCGTCGTCCCGTCCTGCGGGGCCTTGATGCGGATCACAAAGGGCAGATCGGGATGGGTCGCGGCATCGGCATCGCGCCAGGGGCTGCGGAACAGGGTCGATCTGCCCTCGGCCCGGGCTTGATCGCGGAAGGTCGCGATTTCGTCCTGGGTTGAGAAACACTTATACGCCTTGCCCTCGGCCAGCAATTGATGCGCGACCTCGGCATGGCGGGCGGCGCCTTCGAACTGGCTGACGACCTCTCCGTCATGGTCCAGACCCAGCCACGCCATACCCTGCAGAATCGCCGCTGTTGCCTCCGGGGTTGAGCGCTCGCGATCCGTGTCCTCGATCCGCAGCAGGAATTTGCCACCACGTCCGCGCGCATACAGCCAGTTGAACAGCGCGGTGCGCGCGCCGCCGATATGCAGGAAACCGGTGGGCGAGGGGGCAAAACGGGTGACAACCTGATCGGACATGGTGGGGATTAACCTTTTGGTAACCGTAGCGGGCATAGAGTTGCGCCTGTCTAACGAGCCCGGGGGACGGGGGCAACCATGCGTGTTCTGGCAGGGATTGAGACCGCCTTACTGAAACAGCGCGGCTATCTGTTTGCGTGGTCTCCGGTCTGTCTGGCCCTTGGAATTGGCCTGTATTTCCATCTGCGGTTCGAGCCGGGACCGCAGCTTTACGGCTGGGTTCTGGTGCTGGGTCTGGGGGTGTTGGTTGGCGGTCGTGCACTGTCCGCCGCCTGGGTCCCGCTAACGGTTGGGGCGGCACTGGTGGCGGCAGGGTTTCTGCTGGCCGGTGCGCGTGCCCATGGGGTCGCAGAGCCGGTCCTGAAATGGCGCTACTATGGCCCGGTCGAGGGGCGGGTCGTGGCGCTGGACCGCTCGGCGTCGGATGCGCTGCGGGTAACGCTGGATCAGGTGCGGATGGGGGATGTCCCCGCTGATCAGCGTCCGCAGCGCATCCGGGTGTCCATGCATGGCGACACCATCGCCCTGATGCCCGGCCAACGGATCATGACCACCGCCCATATGTCGCCCCCGCAGGGCCCGGTTGAGCCCGGCGGGTTTGATTTCCGCCGCCACGCCTGGTTTCAACGCCTGGGCGCGGTGGGCTATGCGCGCGTTCCGGTGATGCCGGTCGCCCCGGCCAAAGATGGGCGCAGGGGGGTGCAGGTCACCTATTGGCGCATGGCGATCTCGGACCATGTAAGACAGGTGTTGCCGGGAGAGGTCGGCGGATTCGCCGCCGCCGTCACCACGGGTGACCGCAGCGGTATGGGGCAGGAGACGCTGAAGGCGCTGAGGGCCTCGAATCTGGCGCATCTGCTGGCGATTTCCGGGCTGCATATGGGGCTTTTGACCGGGTTTATCTTCGTCGCCTGCCGCATCGGATTTGCGGCCATTCCGCCGCTGGCGCTACGGCTGCCGGTGCGCAAGCTGGCCGCGATCTGCGCCTTGCTGGCTGCCATGATCTATCTGCTGCTGTCCGGTGGCAATGTCGCGACCGAGCGTGCCTTTGTCATGGTCACGGTCATGCTGGGTGCGGTGCTGATCGACCGGCGGGCGATTTCCCTGCGCGCCGTGGCCGTGGCCGCCCTGATCGTTCTGACGCTGCGCCCCGAATCCCTGCTGAGCCCCGGTTTCCAGATGTCTTTCGCCGCCACCACCGCACTGGTCGCCGTCTTCGGGGGCCTGCGCGATTTCGGGCCGTTGCCTGGGCCGAAATGGACCAAACCGGCACTGGGGCTGCTGATGTCCTCGGCCATTGCCGGGCTGGCCACCGCACCCATCGGGGCTGCGCATTTCAACACCATGTCGCACTATGGCTTGCTGGCCAATTTCCTGTCGGTGCCGGTCATGGGTTCCGTCGTGGTGCCCGCCGCCGTCATGGCCGCCTTGCTGGCGCCTATCGGGTTGGACTGGATCGCACTGGCCCTGATGGGATTGGGGTTGCGCTGGATTTTGGGGGTGGCGGATTGGGTCTCGGGGTTGGAGGGCGCGCAGGGATATGTGGTCAGTCCGCCGGATTTTGTCTTGCCGATGCTGGCCATGGGGGCGTTGTGGCTGATCTTATGGCAGGGTCGCGCGCGATGGGTCGGGATGGTGCCAATGGTTGCGGCGCTGCTGCTGTGGGGGCAGGGACACCGGCCCGAGGTTCTGGTGGCCGATACCGGCAGTCTGATCGGCGTGATGACCGAGAACGGACGGGCGCTAAGCAAGAGCAAGGGCAGTGGTTTTGTTGCCTCGGTCTGGTTGGAGAATGATGGCGACGGGGTGGAACAGGCGGCCGCCGCTGGCCGTTGGCCCCACGCGCCGGACCGTATCCAGCGCTTTTTGCTGGGGGACAAGGAACTGGTGCATCTGACCGGGAAACGCGCGGTTCAACAATTCGACGAATGTACGCAGAATCAGGTGGTTATTTCGCCCGTCGCACTGGAGCTGACCGGCAAATGCACGATCTTCGGCCCTTCGACCCTGCAGCGCTCAGGTAGTCTTGCCTTCGACAAGGGCCGCGTCGTCACAAGTTCCGAGGTCACGGGGCAGAGGCTCTGGTCGCCCCGACCCCGTGCGCTTAAGGATCAATAACTGCGGATCAGACCGACAAGCCGCCCCTGCACCTTGACCTTATCCTCGGGCAGAACGCGGGTCTCGTAGGCCGGGTTGGCGGCCTCCAGCGCGATGGCATTGCCGCGGCGGAAGAACCGTTTCAGGGTGGCTTCCTGATCCTCGACCAGCGCCACGACGATATCGCCGTTATCGGCGGCAGAGGTTTCGCGGATGATCACGACATCCCCGTCATTGATCCCGGCCTCGATCATCGAATCGCCACGCACCTCAAGCGCATAGTGATCGCCGCTGCCCGACACCATCGAGCCGGGCACCGCAACGTGGTGCGACACATGGCTGATCGCTGCGATTGGCACACCGGCGGCGATGCGGCCCATTACCGGCAGTTCCATCGCATCGACCTTGACCGGCTCAAAGTTCGCCGGGCGCGGGCCGGTGGGGCGGTCGCCTTCGATCACCCGGGGCTGGAATCCTGTCGTGGGCTCTCCACCCAGGCTTTCGGGCAGTTTGACGATTTCGATGGCGCGGGCGCGATGGGCGAGGCGGCGGATAAACCCGCGTTCCTCCAAAGCGGTGATCAACCGGTGAATCCCGGATTTCGACCGCAGATCCAGCGCAATCTTCATTTCGTCGAAACTGGGCGGAACACCGTCCGCCTGCACACGTTTATGAATGAATTCCAGCAAATCCAGCTGTTTTTTGGTCAGCATCGCTCGCACCTCGTCGCTCATGCGTTTTCTTTTGTTCTACGCATGTTCACGTTTTGTGTCAACGGATTTGGCGTTGGATCAGATCGGCAGGTACTGAACCTCATCCCCAGCAGGGCGCTCCGGGTCATGCGGATCGCGCACCAAAAGCGCGTTGGCCTGAGCCAGAACACTCAGCAGAGAGCTGTCCTGATCGTCACAGGCGCGGATGCCATTTTCATCCAGCACCGCGCGCATGTAATGTTCGCGGGGGCCATTCTTGCCCAGCGGTGCGGTCAGACGGGCGCGTCGGAAGGGGGTCAGCGCCTGTTCCTGTCCCAGCATATGGCGCACCATCGGGGCCAGAAACAGGTAACCACAGACCATGGCACTGACCGGATTGCCGGGCAGGCCGACCATGGCCGTATCACCCATCCGCCCGGCCATCAGCGGTTTACCGGGACGCATGCGGATTTTGTAGAACGCACGCTCCATCCCCAGGCTTTCCGAGACATCGGCGACCAGATCATAGTCGCCGACCGAGGCGCCGCCGATGGTCACCACCAGATCGGCGTCCTGCGCCAGCCCAAAGGCGGTTTCCAGCGAGCCGACTGTGTCCTGCGCGATGGGCAGGATGCGGACATGCGCGCCAACATCCTCCAGTAACGCTTTGAGACCAAAGGTATTTGACGCGATAATCTGATCGGGGCCGGGGGTCTCGCCGGGCATCACCAGCTCATCCCCGGTTGAGATCAGGGCGATCTCGGGCTTGCGCGTCACACGGACCAAGGGGAGGTTCATCGCGGCCATCAGGGCGATGTCCTCGGGGCGCAAGCGACGGGGTGCGGCGATCCGTGTGCCTACGGCAAAATCGATACCTGCGGGACGGATATTTGTTTTCGATCCGGGATCGTCGGTGATGGTGATCAGGTCTCCGCGCCGGTCGGTATCTTCCTGAATGACGACAAAATCCGCACCCTCAGGCACCGGCGCGCCGGTGAAAATGCGCACAGCCTGACCCGGGCCGACCTTGTCATCGAACCGTTGACCGGCTGCTGACTCGCCGATCACCTTGAACATAGCGTGCAGTTCGACCTCGGTCGCTTTGACCGCATAACCGTCCATGGAAGAGGCAGCAAAGGGAGGTTGGTCGCGTGTGGCGCGGACGTCTTCGGCCAGAATACGACCTGCGGCCTCGTGCAGCGGGACAATCTCTGTGTCAAGCGGCGCGACCAGATCGAACAGCAGCGCGCGGGCTTCTTCTACGGTGATCATTCCGCCTCGTAACGTCCTGATTTGCCGCCGTCTTTCAGTAATACGCGGATGCCGCCGATCTCCATCGCCTTGTCCACGGCCTTGGTCATGTCATAGACGGTCAGCGCTGCCGTTGAGACGGCGGTCAGCGCCTCCATCTCGACCCCGGTCTGGCCCGAGGT
>NZ_JALCBM010000088.1:1382-14959 GCF_028066395.1 Ruegeria sp. | reverse complement strand
CATCCGCGATCAGGATATCGGGCTTGTTGGCCAGCGCCATGGCGATCATGACCCGTTGCCGCTGTCCGCCCGACAGCTGATGCGGATAGCTGTCCAGACGGTCCTGCGGGTCGCGAATACCGACCTTGGTCAGCAGTTCCACAATTCGGTCGCGGGCTGCGTCGCCGGTCAGCCCCTGATGAAGGGCCAGCGATTCCGCCATCTGTTTCTGGATCGTGTGCAGAGGGTTGAGCGAGGTCATCGGTTCCTGAAAGATGAAACTGATGTCGTTGCCGCGCACATCCATCAGCTTGGGCTCGGACGCGCCGATCAGTTCCTGCCCGTCATAAGTGACCGAGCCTTCGACCAGCGCGCTGTCACCCAACAGTGACACGGTGGACAGGGCGGTCACGGATTTGCCCGACCCGGATTCGCCCACCAAAGCGACGGTCTCACCCCGGTCGACGGTGAAGGACACCCCCTTGACCGCCGCCGAAACCTGCCCGTCTTGCCGGAACGAGACCTTGAGGTTGTTCACATCCAAAAGGCTCATGAGAAGGTCTTTCTGGGATCAAACGCATCGCGGACGCCTTCGAAGATGAAGACGAGCAACGACAGCATGATGGCAAAGGTAAAGAACGCGGTGAAGGCCAGCCACGGCGCTTGCAGGTTCTGTTTCGCCTGCAAGGTCAGCTCGCCCAGCGACGGGGCCGAGGATGGCAGGCCGAAGCCCAGGAAATCCAGCGAGGCCAGACCGCCAATCGTACCCGTCACGATGAACGGCATGAAGGTCAGCGTCGCGACCATCGCATTGGGTAGCATGTGGCGGAACATGATGGTCATGTTGCCGACACCCAGCGCCCGGGCTGCACGGACATATTCCAGATTGCGGGCGCGCAGGAACTCGGCCCGCACGACGCCCACCAACCCGGTCCAGCCGAACAGGATCATCAGCGCGACCAGCAGCCAGAAACTTCGCCCCAGAATGGCGAACATGATGATGATCACGTAAAGCGACGGAGTTGCCGACCAGATTTCAATGATGCGCTGGAAGATGAGGTCCAGCCAACCGCCGAAAAAGCCCTGAATAGCCCCGGCAAAGATGCCTATCAAACTGGCCACACCCGTCACCAGCAATGTGAACAGGATCGACAGGCGGAAGCCATAGATTACGCGGGCCAGCACATCCCGCTTGGTGTCATCGGTGCCCAGCAGGTTCTGGCCGTTGGGCGGCAGAGGCGCCGCACCGGGTCGATCCACGCTGGTGTTGTAGGAATAGGGGATCAGCGGCCAGATGGCCCAGCCACGCTCGAACCCGTCAGCCTCGAACGTGCCCGCGTCGATCTGTTCGATGATGCCTTCGGGGTCGTCGAAACACTGATCCAGACCACCGCTGTCGATCAGGCACATGACCTCGGGGTCGCGATAGATCGCCTCGGTCTGGAAATCGCCGCCAAACTCGGTTTCCGCATAGAAGTTGAAGACCGGCGTGTAGAATTCGCCGCGGTACTTCACCAGGATCGGTTTGTCATTGGCGATGAACTCGGCAAACAGCGACAGGCCAAACAGGATCGAAAAGATGATCAGCGACCAGAACGCCCGGCCATTGCGTCGGAAGTTGCGCCAGCGGCGTTGATTGAGGGGGGAAAACGCCATCTACCCCTCCCGCTTCTCAAAATCGATGCGCGGGTCGACCAGCACATACATCAGATCGCTGATGATGCCGACGACCAGCCCCATCAGGCCAAAGATGAACAGCGTCCCGAAGATCACCGGATAGTCCCGGGCCACCGCGGCTTCAAAGCCCAGACGACCCAGACCGTCCAGCGAGAAAATCGTCTCGATAATGATCGAACCGCCGAAGAACACGCCAATAAACACCGCTGGGAACCCTGCGATCACGATCAGCATCGCATTGCGGAAGACATGGCCATACAGCACTTTGCCTTCGCTCAAGCCCTTGGCACGGGCGGTCATCACGTATTGCTTCTTGATCTCATCCAGAAACGAGTTCTTGGTCAGCAGCGTTAGCGTCGCAAAGGCCGAAATCGTCAGTGCAATAATCGGCAAAGCGATGTGCCAGAAATAATCCGCGATCTTGCCAAACAGGCTGAGGCTGTCCCAATTGTCCGAGGTCAGCCCCCGCAGCGGGAAGATCTGCCAATATGAGCCACCGGCGAACAGCACCAGCAACAGAATGGCAAACAGGAACCCCGGAATGGCATAGGCCACGATAATGGTGCCGCTGGTCCAAGTGTCGAAAGTTGAGCCATCTTTCACCGCCTTGCGAATGCCCAGCGGAATCGAGACCAGATAGGCAATCAACGTCGACCACAGACCCAACGAGATCGACACTGGCATCTTTTCCAACACCAGATCAATCACACTGATCGACCGAAAATAGCTCTCGCCGAAATCCAGCGTCAGATAGTTGCCCATCATCGACAGGAACCGCTCGACAGGAGGTTTGTCGAACCCGAATTCCTTTTCCAGTTCCTCGATAAACTCGGGCGGAAGACCGCGCGCGCCCGCATAGGTATCGTCGCCCGCACCCGCAGATGCGTCCACCCCGGCCTCGCCACCTCCGGCAAATCCGGCGAACGCGTCGCCTTGCCCCTGAGCCTGCGCAATGATCTGCTCAATCGGACCGCCGGGCACAAATTGCACCAGCGTAAAGTTGATAATCATAATGCCCAGAAGCGTCGGTATGACCAGCAGCAGGCGTCTTAGAATATAGGCGCCCATACTAACGCAGCGCGCCTTCCGCTTTCAGCTTGGCCGCTTTGTCGGCGTTGAACCACCAAATGGAAAGCTCACCGATGCCACCGGGCGGGGGGTTATCTGTATAGGGGCGTTCATACATGTCGAAATAGGCGATGTTGTGCACAGGCTTATACCATTGAGGCACCCAGATATGCTGGGAACGAAGCACCCTGTCCAGAGCCCGAACCGCAGATTTCAAATCCTCGCGATTATCCGCAGACTCGATCTTCTGGATCAGGCTGTCGACCGCATCGCTCCTAAGGCCGGATACGTTGCTTGACCCTTCGATATCCGCCGCCTCGGACCCGAAAATACCGCGCAATTCGGTTCCGGGGGTTTGGGACATCGCATAGCGCCGGACCACAACGTCATATTCAAACTTTTTCTCACGCTGTTGGGCTTGTGCGGCGTCAACCCGCTGTGCCTCGGCCTGAATTCCCAGCCGTTCCAGATTGTCCACGAAAGGTAGAATAATCCGATCGAATGAGGGGCTGTCATTCAGGAACTCGACGCTCAGCACCTCTCCTTCGGCGTTCCGGCGCAGCCCGTCGCTGCCAACGGCCCAACCGGCCTCATCCAGCAACTTGCTGGCTTTGCGGAGTGCCCTGCGGTCTCCGGCGGCGTCGGGTTTGGATTCGGCTGGCGTGAAAACGGGCTCGGTAAACACACTGTCCGGTATCTGACCTCGCAGCGGCTCCAGAAACTCCAATTCACCGGCGGTTGGCAAGCCTTCGGCCTGCATGTCCGAGTTTTCCCAAAAGCTGTCCGTGCGGGTGTAGAGCCCATGGAACAGGCTCTGGTTCGACCATTCGAAATTGAACGCCAGCCCAATCGCTTCTCGTACCCGAGGGTCACTGAACTTGTCCCGGCGCAGGTTGAACCAGAAACCCTGCGTGCCAGCCGGGCGCCCATCAGACAGCGTTTCCAACTTCACCCAACCTTTGTCGAGCGCCGGGAAATCGTATCCCGTGGCCCAAAGGCGCGACAGAAACTCCTCGCGGAAAGTGTAGGCACCAGCCTTGAAGGCTTCGAACGCCGTGGTGTAATCGGCAAAATATTCGACCTTTATCCGATCAAAGTTGTCCTGCCCGACATTCACCGGCAAGTCCTTTGCCCAGTAGTCATCCCGCCGCATATATGTGATCGAGCGCCCCGGTTCGACGCTGTGCAAGGTATAAGCGCCCGACCCCATCGGAGCCTCCAGGCTGGTTTCCTGAAAATCACGCGTTTCGTAGTAAGCCTTGGACAGGATCGGCAGACCGGCAGCGGACAGATATGCCTCGCGCAGGGCGCCGTCTGGCTTGAAGGTGAACTTGACCCGGTGGGTATCAAGCGCCTCGGCACCTTCGAAATCCTTGAACAAGAGCTTGTACGAAGGCTGCCCCTTGTCCCGCAATGTTTCGAACGTGAAAACAACATCTTCAGCCGTCACAGGTGTACCATCACGAAACTCGGCTTCGGGGCGCATATTGAAAATCACCCATTGGCGACTTTCAGGATACTCAACCGACTCGGCAACCAGACCATAAAGCGCATCCGGTTCATCCAGACCCCCGGTCATGAGGCTGTCGTAGAATATTGTCGACAAGGCACCCGAATTGCCCTTGAGTATAAAGGGGGTCAGACTGTCAAATGTGCCGAATGCCCAGGTCGAAATTTCACCACCCTTTGGCGCATCCGGGTTCACATAGTCGAAATGCGCAAAATCCGGACCATATTTCAGATCACCAAACACCGACAGACCATGGCTGGTTACAACCGTCTCATCTTCGGGCAGACCAGTGGCAAATCCGCCCCCGACCGCACCGATCAGACAACTGGCTGACAAAGATAAAACCATACCCCATTTCCGAAACCTGACATTACGCATTGCGGGCAGGAGGGGTGTCATATGGCTCATCCTCTTGGGTCGTTGACGTCTTTATCTTCGTGCGCGCCAGCTAAAAGACCAGCGCTATTGGTTGCAAGTTTAGAATGCGTGAGCGCTTTGTGAAGTTCTCTTAACCAAAAAAGCCGCTGCGCGGGGCAGCGGCTTTGCAATTTTGGATGCCGATCGCAGGATCAGTTGCCGATCGTTTGCAGGTAGGCGATCACATCGGCGCGATCTTGCGGCTTTTTCAGGCCCGCAAAGCTCATCGAGGTGCCCGAGATATAGGCGCTGGGGCGGATCAGGAAGGCGTCCAGGGCTTCGGGCGTCCAGTTGCCGCCATGGGCCTGCATTGCGGGCGAATAGCCGGTGAATCCTTCGGCCGCGGCAACAGGGCGGTCGACAATGCCATACAGGTAGGGGCCAGTGCTGTTGGCGCCGTCTTCCAGCTTGTGGCAGGCGGTGCATTTGCGGAACACTTTCGCGCCTTTTGCCGGGTCGGCAGCGGCCAGCAGTTCTTCGAACACCACTTCATCGCCATCCGCGCTCTCGCCCGAGCTATCGGTTTCGATGATATAGGCGGCTTCGGCGCCGTGCCCAGCGGTGGAATAGAGGACATCCGCCCCCCATTTTGCCAGAAGAAGCACCAGGAAGGTGCCGAACAGGCCGGCTGCGGCCTTGGTAACTGTCATCGTGTCGAACATTGATCGCGAGTCCATTTCAGCTGTCTGCGGGGTGTCTAAGGCTTCCCCTTGCAAGAGGCAAGGTATAGACACCGCGACGAAACGCCCAATTCTGGAACTTGTTGCACGGAATCGACCAAATGACAAAACGTATCGCATTTCAGGGAGAACCCGGCGCCTATAGCCACGAGGCCTGCCGCAACGCGCGCCCCGATATGGAGCCCCTGCCCTGCCGCACGTTCGAAGATGTGATCGATTCGGTGCGTTCGGGCGAGGCCGAACTGGCGATGCTGCCGGTTGAGAACTCGACCTATGGGCGTGTGGCAGACATCCACCGGCTGCTGCCCCATAGTGGGCTGCATATCATCGAAGAGGCCTTTGTCCGCGTGCATATCAACCTGCTGGCCGTGCCCGGTGCGACGCTGGAGGACGTGACCGAAGCGCATTCCCATCTGGTTCTGTTGCCGCAATGCGCGGGCTTTCTGAAACAGCACGGTATCCGGGGCCGCGTCAGCCCCGATAACGCCCGCGCCGCGCGCGAGGTGGCCGAGGCCGGAGACAAACACTCCGCCGCACTGGCCAGCGAGTTGGCGGGTGAAATCTATGGTCTGAACGTGCTGGCCCGTCATATCGAGGATCAGGGCGACAACACCACCCGCTTTCTGGTCATGTCGCCCGAGGCCGACGAATCGCGCCGGGGGGATCACGGGATGATCACCAGTTTTGTCTTTCAGGTCCGCAACATCCCGGCGGCGCTGTATAAGGCGATGGGCGGCTTTGCCACCAATGGCGTCAACATGGTCAAGCTGGAAAGTTACATGCTGGACGGGTCCTTCACGGCGACCCAGTTCTACGCGGATGTGGTCGGTCACCCCGATGACCGCAATGTCCAATTGGCGATGGATGAGCTGGAGCATTTCACGACCAATGTCGAAATACTCGGCGTCTACCCGGCAGCGCGCCCGCGCGGATAAGCGTTCAGGTCTGGCTGAATTCGGACCGGCGGACACCGCTGTGCAGGGCTTTGAGGATTGCGGTGACATTGGCCTTCACCCCGTCTTCGGAGTTTAACTCAAGGTCGTAGACGCGACCTGCGTGGATTGTGCTCTGATCTTTCTCGGCGCGTCCCACAGACCGGTCCCCGCGTTGGCGTTCCCGTTCACGCAAGAGCGGAATGGAGCAATGCACTGCCACGAACAGAACATCATGCTGTCGCAGCAAGTCGTGTAACTTTTCGGGCCAGCCTTCCGTGTCCAGAATATGTTCTATGATCAGGTCGTTACCGGCATCCGCGTAGGCAGCCAGAGACCTGTGAAACCCTTCGAACAGGGCGGGTCGGGCAACCTGCCAGTCAAATTCGCCGCTTCGAAACCGCTCCATCGGAATCACCCCCGAGTCGCGCAGATGGTCGACGGAGACATGCCAGAACGGTTGCGGAAGCGCACGCTGCAGGGCGCGGGCAATCGTGGATTTGCCGCTGCTCGACGCGCCGTGGAGGAAGATGATCTGCGACATGTTCAGGCCCGTCCGGTTGCAAATGGTCAGGAGATACGGCCGATCTCAGACACAGTGTACGCTTCGGAACTTTCTATGCGCCATGCTGATACCGCTCTTCCAACTCGCGCGCGAAATCGCTGAGGCGCATTTGGAACTGGCGGCGGAACCGCGACTGGCCCAGTTTCAGGGATTGCAGCAACAGCCGGGCAGGCAGTGTCCTTGCCGCCAGCGACATGCTGATGCTCAGACGGGTGCGGCGTTGCGACAGGGCCAGAAATTCGATGGTGGTCGCGCCGGTCATCCCCTTGCTGCCAGAGCCAAAACTGATCACCGAGGGCCGGTCGCAATCCAGCATCTCGACCGTGATATGGCGGGGTTTGCCGCGGATTTTCAGCACTGCCTCCCACACGGTGCCCACATCGGGCGGGGTCGGCCCATGCGCGCGCCGCACCTCGACCCCGCGTCGCATCGCCATCCGCTCGAACCGTTCGAAATCGGCAACCATGTCGAACACGGTGTCGATCGGGGCTTCGATATCTTCCTGGGCTGAAAACTGCATATCGGGGTTCGCTTCGGGGTCTCTGGTCAGTCCAATGTATCCGCAAGCCAATGCTGCAACAGAAAATGCGCAATGGCACCCTTGCGGGCGGGCAACAGGCGCGGGTGATCCCCGGCAAAGGCCTGCATCATCTCGGTCTTGGTGACCCACATCGCCTCTTCGATCTCAACCGGGTCGATGTTGATGTCGTCGGACAGCGCCTCTCCGGCGCAACCGAACATCAAGGACGCGGGAAACGGCCAGGGCTGGCTGGCGAGGTATTGGACCGCGCCCACCGGCACGCCTGCTTCTTCCATGACCTCGCGGCGCACGGCGGCCTCAAGCGTTTCGCCCGGTTCAACAAAGCCCGCCAGCAGGGAGAACATCCCCTCGGGCCAGCCCGGAGAGCGGCCCATCAGAACGGAATTCCCCCTTGTGATCAGCATGATCACCACCGGGTCGGTGCGGGGGAAATGCTGCCCGCCGCAATCGGGGCAACTGCGCTGCCAGCCGCCTTGGGACATCTCGCTGCGCGCGCCACAGCGGGCGCAGAACTGGTGGGTTTCATGCCACCCGATCACCGCCTTGGCCGTCGCGGCCAGTTCGGCATCGCGGGGCGACAGACGGGTCATGATGCGGCGCAGCTCGGCAAAGACCTGACCGTCGGGCAGGTCCGGATGCTGCTGTTCACTGCGGTCGACGAAGTCGCCAACACCAGACAGGTCCAGCCCTTCCGCCGTCCAGCCCGAGATATCCATTGCAAACAAAGGGGTGCCATCCTCGGACACCCCCAGAAATACAGGCGCGTTGATCGCGCCGCCGGGGCCGTTCCGCACCAGGCTGTGGGTCATCGACACAAAGGCCAGTTGGTCCAGACCTTCACCCTGTACCAGCACCTTGCCGCGCCACAGCAGCAGGCAGCGTGCGGCGGGATCCTTCATCGCCTGATCCAAAAGCTGCGGATCATTGCGGCGCAATGCGGCCCGATCCAGCCCCGATCCGCCAAATGTCACCTGTTCTGCGCGCTTCATATCCGCTTTCCCTGCCTGCCGGGCCAAGGGCTGCCACGTCTGGCCCCCCGGCGCAACGGCTTTTCAACGCGCGGCAAATCAGCACTGCCGCTGAAAGACCGCAGGATTGCCCCGGAATTTTCACTTATTCAACCAAGTAGTGAATCCATTCTTACAACAACATCCAGAAGAAGACGCTTTGAAAAGAACTACCCCGCCGGACCATCGGCAGACATCGCAGGCGCGCATTCGGATTATGGCGACCAGCGATGTGCATATGAATGTGACCGGCTTTGACTATTACGCGGATCGCCCCGATCCCCGGATAGGGTTCACCCGCACCGCCCATCTGATCCGTCAGGCCCGGCAGGAAGTGGTCGAACACGAAGCCTTAACCCTGCTGTTCGACAATGGCGATTCCCTGCAAGGCACGCCGTTCGGCGACTGGGCTGCTGAATGCGCGCTGGATGATCATCCGATGGCGCAGGCGTTCAATAAGCTAAGCTATGATGCGGTTGGGCTGGGCAATCACGATTTCAGCTTCGGCCTGAACCTGTTGGACCGGATCGCCGATCAGATCGATTGCCCGGTTATCTGCAGCAACCTTCGGCGCGTGGGGCCGACACCTCCCCTTGTGCAAAGCGCCATTCTGCAACGGCAGGTCCAATACGACGGCACAGCGCAGCCGATCCGCATCGGGGTGCTGTCCGTTCTGCCACCCCAAACCGCGCAATGGGAGGCCCATCGGCTGGACGGGCAGGCCGAGGTCGAGGATATCCTGACCTCGGCCCGGCACATGGTGGGACAGTTGCAGCAGCAAGACTGCGATATCGTCGTTGCGCTGGCCCATTCGGGTCTGGTGGAGGCGCAAGCTGTGGAAAATTTGGAAAACGCCACTATCCCGCTGGCGGCGCTCGACGGGATCGACGTTCTGGTCGCGGGCCACACACATCTGACCCTGCCGGGTGACGCGCATGCGGGGATGACCCATGTCGACCACATCCGGGGGCGGGTACATGGCAAACCCACGGTCATGCCGGGATTTGCCGGGTCGCATCTTGGGGTCATCGACCTGACGCTGGAGGTGAGCGATGGTGGCTGGCATATCGTCGACTCTTATGCCTCGCTGCGCTCTGTCTGGCCGGAGGGCAGCGCCGACCCCGTGCCCGAAGCGCCGGATATGGCGGACCTTTTCGCCAACGGCCACGCCCGGACCCGCAAACGCGCAGCGCAGCCGGTTGGGCGTGTGGATGCCCCTCTGCACAGCTATTTCAGCTTTTGCGCCCCGGATCGCGGGCTGGCTTTGCTGGCCGCAGCACAGGCGGCGGCCCTGCGGCCTCTATTGGCCGGGACCGAATGGGGCGCGCTGCCCATGATCTCCGCCACTGCGCCGGCAAAATTCGGCGGCCGTGCCGGGCCGGGATATTATACGGACGTCCCGGCGGGTGAGATTTCGATGCGCCATGTGGCCGATCTGCACGTCTTTCCCAACGAATTGCGCGCGGTCGTGGCCACCGGCGCGCAAATCCGCGACTGGCTGGAAATGTCGGCGGGGCTTTACAACCAGGTTACCGGGGATCAGGGCACCCCCCTGACCGATCCGCAGCGCGCGGGGCATAATTTCGACATCCTGCACGGGCTCAGCTATCAGATCGACCTGTCCCAGCCCGCGCGTTTCGACGTGGGCGGAGGGTTCACGGGTCCTGCAAATGCACGGATTCGCAATCTGGCCTCTGACAGCCGCCCCGTCACCGACACGCAAAATTTCCTTGTCGCCCTCAACAATTATCGCGCCAGCGGTGGTGGGCATTTCACCATGGTCGCTGAAGCGCAGCAAATCACCCTGCCCTCACTGCGCATCCGGGACATCCTACGCGACTATCTGGCCGGGAAACTGCCGCGCGATCCGTTGGAACAGGCGGCCCCGCCGTTCAGCCTGGCCCCCTTGGGTGGCGCGACAGCCGTGCTGGAAACCGGGCCCGGGGCCAAGGCCCATCTGCACGAGTTGGCAAGTTATGACCCGCACATTCTGGGCAAGAACGAGGCCGGTTTCCTGCGCATCGCCTTGACGCTCTGACGGGTTGCCATTTCCCTCCGGCATGCCTATATCCACACCTGAGAGGTTGGCGCGGGCGAGCGCCTCGCCAACCTGGTCAGGTCCGGAAGGAAGCAGCCACAACGAGCCCCGCTTGGGTCGATGTCCAACCTCTCACTTTCCCTTACTTTGCGAACACACCCGTCAGACACCAATCAATCGTGGCCAGACGGCGGCATTCCTGCGGGCAAAGACGCCGATATGGCCGATGCCTGCCAATCCGACCTCCTGCGGGTCAATCAGGTGGCGATTGGCTGCGGACCCGTACAGATCAGCCAGCCGCCAGACCGCCTCGGGCGGCACCATCTGATCGTCGGTGAAGGCAAACAGATCAACCGGCGCGCCAGCCCAACTCACCTCAGGCAGGCCAGAACCGATCTCGGGCTTATAGCTGTTCGAAGACGTACACCACCGACGCCATTGCCAGTAGACCGGCGCGGGCAGGTCCGAACCGAACCCCAGCGCCTTGCCCGGCAGATAGCCCAACAGGCGCACCGCCAAAGGCGCGTGGCCATACCAGAACAGACCCGCCAAGGCGCGGTAGGGCCAGGGATGATCGGCCAGCGTGACCATCCCGGAGCAAACGCAAATCATCCGGTCGATCCGGTCCACATCCGGTTGCACGGGGCCCAGCATCCCGCCAACCGAATGCCCGATGGTCCAGTGCTGCGCCTTGGGGAATCGCTCGCGCATTTCAGCCCGAGCTGCTGGCATGTCGATCAAAGCCCAATCCGCCATCGAGACGGTCGACTCCTTCAACTGTCCGCTCAGAGAATGTCCGAAATCCCGATAATCATAGGTCAGGCAGGCGATACCCCGCTCGGCAGCCAACCACCGCGCGAAATGGCGGTAGTAATCCCGCGGCACCCCGGTGGCACTGTTCAAAACCACAACCACGTCCGGCTCGGCAACCGGACGATACAGACGCCCCGACAACGCCGCCTGCCCGACGGGGATACAGATATCCTCGGTCAATACCGTGTGCTGACTGTCCAACATGTCTGGCCCCTCGGGACAACTAAACCGATCAGTTCATCTTCTATCGACCCCAACACCGGCGTCCGAGTCAAGCACTCCATCACATGACCCCACGTCCGCCTGTGCGCGATTTCCGGCCCGCCCCGGCCAATCCGCTTGACTCAGGGCCACCCCAGCCGCTAGCGATTACGCGATGGTTTCCGCGCCCTTTCACCGAAGGGCCGGGATGAAAAGGGAACACGGTGCGGTCCCGACCGGTCAAACCGGAACGGACCAATGCCGCGACTGCCCCCGCAACTGTAAGCGGAGAGCGATGCCGAAACACCACTGGCCACAAGGCTGGGAAGGTCGGCAAAGCAACGACCCGCAAGTCAGGAGACCTGCCATCGAAAACTGAAACCGAAACTCGGGCGGGGTGTCCGGGCAGGGTTTGGCCACCTGTCGCGGCCCGCCCCGTTCTCACCCCCTCGCCCGGCGCGCGGAGGGCGCAGAATGATCTGGAAGACCGATACACATCAATTCACCGCCACGATTTGCCAACGCACGGGCAAAACCTGCCCCGCGCTTGCCCAGGTGGCACGCGCCGCGGTGCAGGCCATAGCCACGGCGGCCCCTGCCACAACTGCCGAGTTCGAGGTCGAGGGCACCGCCGACCTGACCCATTGCACCCAAGGATGCACGGCCCGGTTTCAGGCCCGTCCCGACCGGGTCAGGGTGTATTGCGGCGCAGACCCCGAGGTAAACGGCGATTGCCTGAACGACTATGCCGAGCTGATGTTCGGCTCCGCGTTCACCACCCTACCGTCCCACGCGATCAGCACCCCACCCTGCGCCATGCTTCAGGCCGAAATACTGGCGCCACGCGACCCGACCCCAGTCGAATCCCACGCCACCGCCTGATCTAATACGCCGAACCGGCGCGGGCGGCGCCAATGGCCCAGCGCATCTGCCCCTCTGTCTCGACAGCGCAGGGGCGGAGCGCGCGCAATCGGGCCAGCGCGGCGTCCGGGGCCTCACCGCATTCCACCATCAGCCGCAGGACAATCATCCCCGAACGCCCACAGCCGCCGCGACAATGCACCAGCACGCGGCCGCCACGAGACAAGGCCGTTCGAATGTCTACGCTGACCTCAACCCACCGCTGAGTGACATCGCCGGGCGGCGTTCCGAAATCCTCAATCGGCAAATGAACCCAATTGGCTCCCAAACCGACAATGTCACGCCCGAAATCCTCTGCCCCTTGCTGCGCCATTTCGGCCCCTGTGGTCATCGAAACCACAATGTCCGGCGCCCATGCCCGGATCACCGCAAGGTCAGCGCAGTAGGTGCCACCGCGACCAGGGATAGGCGTCAACGCAAGCGTCCCCCCACCAACTGGCAGGGCAAAAATCTCGAACTTCGGGTCTTCATCGCTCATCCCGGTTGCTTCTATCCCGCACAGCCCGGCGGACAAAACGAAAATCGTCCCCACCTGCGGTGGACGCGGGCGGCGGGGCGCTCTACGCTGCGGCGTATCGCGAATCCGACCGAGCAGACATGACCGACACACCCAGCCCCGCCTATCAGGTTCTCGCCCGCAAATACCGCCCGGAAACCTTTGCCGATCTGGTAGGTCAGGATGCCATGGTGCGCACCCTGAAAAACGCGTTCGAGGCCGACCGGATTGCACAAGCCTTCATCATGACCGGCATCCGCGGCACCGGCAAAACCACCACAGCGCGGATCATCGCCAAGGGCATGAACTGCATCGGCCCGGACGGAAACGGTGGCCCCACCACCGAACCCTGCGGCCAGTGCGAACACTGCGTGGCCATCATGGAAGGCCGCCATGTCGACGTGATGGAGATGGACGCCGCCTCCCGCACCGGCGTCAACGATATCCGCGAGATCATCGACAGCGTCCGCTACCGCGCCGCCTCGGCCCGCTACAAGATCTATATCATCGACGAGGTCCACATGCTCTCGACCAGCGCTTTCAACGCGCTGCTCAAGACACTGGAGGAACCGCCCGAGCATGTGAAATTCATCTTCGCCACCACCGAGATTCGCAAGGTGCCGGTGACGGTCCTGTCGCGCTGCCAGCGGTTCGACCTGCGCCGGATCGAACCCGAAGACATGATCGGCCTGCTGCGCAAGATCGCAGGTGCCGAGAGCGCGCAGATCGCCG
>NZ_JALCBM010000088.1:0-1282 GCF_028066395.1 Ruegeria sp. | reverse complement strand
GACATGATCGGCCTGCTGCGCAAGATCGCAGGTGCCGAGAGCGCGCAGATCGCCGATGACGCGCTGGCGCTGATTACCCGTGCGGCTGAGGGTTCGGCCCGCGATGCGACCTCGCTGCTGGATCAGGCGATCTCGCACGGGGCCGGAGAAACCAGCGCCGATCAGGTGCGCGCCATGCTGGGTCTGGCCGATCGCGGCCGGGTTTTGGACCTGATGGACATGATCCTGCGCGGCGACGCAGCCGGTGCGCTGACGGAACTGGGTGGGCAATATGCCGAGGGCGCCGACCCTCTGGCCGTGCTGCGCGATCTGGCCGAGATCACCCATTGGGTCTCGGTGGTGAAAATCACACCGGACGCCGCCGAGGACCCGACTGTATCCCCCGACGAACGCGCGCGCGGGGTGCAGATGGCCGAGGCCCTGCCGATGCGCGTCTTGACCCGGATGTGGCAGATGCTGCTGAAAGCGCTTGAGGAGGTCTCGGCCGCGCCCAACGCCATGATGGCCGCCGAAATGGCGGTGATCCGCCTGACCCATGTGGCCGACCTGCCCAGCCCTGAAGAACTGATCAAACGGCTGCAAGATACCCCGCCCCCGCCCAATGGCGGCCCGGGTGGTGGCGTCGCCCTGCCGGGACGCAGCGCACCAGCACCCCAGGCCAGCGCGCAACCTGCCTATGCGGCGGCCACCGGTGGGAATTCCGGCGGCCCTACTGCGGCTTTGGCACAGGATGTACAGACCGCGCTGGCCCGCTATCCAACCTTCGACCACGTGGTCGAGCTGATCCGCGCCAACCGTGACGGTGTGCTGCTGGAAGAGGTCAAAAGCTACCTCCGCCTTGCCGCCTATCAGCCGGGCCGGATCGAGTTCCAGCCGACCGAACGCGCCTCACCCAATCTGGCACAAAAGCTGGGCACCGCCCTGCAACGATGGACCGGCAACCGCTGGGCCGTCACCGTCGTAAACGAAGGCGGTGGCGAGACGATCTATGAAAAGGAAAACGCCGCTGAAGAGGCCCTGAAACAAGAAGCCAGCGCGCATCCGCTGGTTCAGGCCGTCTTTGCCCAATTCCCCAAAGCGCGGATCACCCGGATCGAAACCCCCGAACAACGTGCGGCCAAGGTCGAAACCGAGGCCCTGCCCGAGGTCGAGGACGAATGGGACCCGTTCGAGGAGGATTGAACCACCAACCAAACCCTCCCGTGCCCGCCACGGCGCATCGGCTGACGCCGACACACCTGAGCGGCCTTGGGCCCGGCAGCGCGCGGGCAATGCCCGCGCG
>NZ_JALCBM010000087.1 GCF_028066395.1 Ruegeria sp. | reverse complement strand
ACCCGCAGTCCCCCAGCCCGCTGACCTATGGCGATGTCTTCAAACAGACCGAAGAGGAATACGCCCGCTGGAATTTCGACGTGGCCAACACCGAGGTCCTGCTGCGTCATTTTGAAGAGGCCGAGACCGAATGCGCCGCCATTCTGGCGCAGGACCATGACGATCCGAAAACCGGCAAGCGCATCATCATGGCGCATCCCGCCTATGATCAGTGCATCAAGGCGTCGCATATCTTCAACTTGCTGGACGCGCGCGGCGTGATCTCGGTCACCGAACGGCAGGCCTATATCGGCCGTGTGCGCGCACTGGCCAAGCAATGCGCCGATGCCTTCGTACAGACCGAGGCCGGAGGGCATGTGGCTTGACCAAGCTGTTTATGCAGTTCCACAGGTTTGAGAAGAAGTTCGAAAGCAGCGTGAATTGGAATACGGGCAATTGGAGGCCACTTACTGCGCAGCTCAACGGTTACGGCAGCTTTGTTTATGACATTGGTCAGGATGTTTGGGACCACACTCAAGAGCCCATGAAGGCGGATGGGACGGCTTTTCTGGAAGTGTTCTTTTCTGATGATGTAAGAAACCGCCAAAGCGAGTTGCGATTTAGATCAAACGGCGGGCATTTCTGTCTGACGCCTCTTGGTGAAGATGGGTTCGAGTATTCACTCTCGCTGCCAACCTCACATATTCCGTGGTTCTTGGAAATGTTGAAAGATTGCAAAGCGGAAAGCAAAATCCTGACTTCTGTCGCTGTTACAGAAGACGAAACAAAGGTGTTTACTTCCTATAAATCCAAACGAGAAGTGTCTGAAGGCCGTTTTCTCATGCGACCTTATGAGAGAAGAATTCAGGCCGAAGAAGAACTTGAAACCTCAAATTCTGATATGAGCGAGGCGGATTCTAATGGGTAAATTACTGTCGATCATACTCGTCGTTTCCGCCGTCGCTGCAGGCGTGGGCATGTATTACCTGCAGGTCTATGGCTTCTACTATGAGGTCGAACCGCAGCCCGGGCAGGACGTGGCCCTTCTGGCCGAGGGTGCCGAGGCCCCCGCGCCGATAGCATATACCGCGTTTCAGGCCATTGATGCCGACAGCTCTCCGATCCGGTATCGCGCCTGTTTTGAGACCACTTTGACGCCGGATCAGATGGCGGGCTATGTCCCGGTCGAGAACCCCGAACCGCTGACCGCGCCAGGGTGGTTTGACTGCTATGACGCCGTCGCGCTGGCCGAGGCGCTGAAATCGGGGCAGGCGCAGGCGTTCATCGGGGAAAAGAACGTTCATTATGGGGTCGACCGCATCGTGGCCATAACCAATGACGGCAAGGGCTATGTCTGGCATGCGCTGAACAATTGCGGCGAAAAGGCCTATGACGGGACGGTTGTGGGTGAGGAATGCCCACCCAGACCGCAGAACTAAGGCGCGCGCGGTGGGCTATGTCGTCGAAATCCCGGATTTCCTGACTGCCACGCTGGGCTTTGCGGTCTACCTGTTGGGGGCCGAGATCAACGTCCGCGTCGCAACCCTGCGCAATTTCAACATCCCCGAGCCCGTGACCGGGGGGCTGCTGGCCTCGCTGGTGGTCCTGCTGCTCTATCTGATCTTCGGGGTTGAGCTGTCCTTCGGCCTGACCGCGCGGGATTTCCTGCTGGTGCTGTTCTTCGCCGGGATCGGCCTGAACGCACGGCTGGCGGACCTGATCGCGGGCGGTAAACCGCTGCTTTTGCTGCTGATCCTGACATTGGCGACCATCCTGCTCCAGAACGTGATCGGCGCATTCGGAGCCTCCCTGTTCGGCTATCCGGCGCAGGCGGGGGTGCTGTTCGGCTCGGCCTCGCTGATCGGCGGGCACGGCACCGCCATCGCCTGGGCCCCCGAGGTGGCGCTGGCCACCGGACTGGCTGGCGCGACCGAACTGGGCGTGGCTGTGGCAACGCTGGGTCTGGTGCTGGCGGCTCTCGTAGGCGGCCCCATCGCGCGGTTTCTGGTCGAGGGTCGCAAGCTCAGCCCCGACCGCCCGGATGAGGAACACAGCGTCGGCCTGCCCGAGGCGACCAACAGCGACACCAACAAGATCGACCATCTGACCATCATGCGGGTTTTGCTGTATCTGAACCTCGCCATCATCACGGGTTATATGCTGGGCGAGGTGATCAGCGCGGCGGGGTTGAAACTGCCGCTGTTCGTGCCCTGCCTGATCATGGGCATCGTAATCGCCAACCTGCGCGCCGCGCTTGCGCCCAACGCGCCGCCAGTCGCGCGCACCCCATCGCTGGCGCTGATCTCGGAATTCGCGCTGGGCGCGTTTCTGGCCATGTCGCTGATGAGCTTGCAGCTGTGGACCATCGCCGAACTTGGCCTTGCGATTGTCGTGATCATGACCGCCCAGACCCTGTTTGCCGTGGCCTTCGTGCTGTGGGTGCTGTTCCCGGTGATGGGCGGCAACTACCGCGCCGCCGTGCTGGCTGCCGGGTTCGGCGGCTTCGCCTTGGGCGCAACCCCCACCGCTATCGCCAATATGACCGCCGTGACCAAGCGATATGGCCCGTCGCCTATTGCCTTTATCGTGCTCCCCCTTGTATCCGCATTCTTTGTGGACATCGCCAATGCCATCGTCATCCAGACGATCGTCAATTTCTAAGGACCAACAATGCCCGACCTGCTGATCGAACTGTTTTCCGAGGAGATCCCCGCGCGCATGCAGACCCGCGCCGGTGAGGACCTGAAAAAGCGGATCACCGATGGTCTGGTCGAGGCCGGTCTGACCTATTCCCATTCCGCCACCCTGACCACGCCGCGCCGCCTGACGCTGGCGGTCGAGGGGCTACTGGCGGAAAGCCCCACCATCCGCGAGGAACGCAAAGGCCCGAAAGTCGGCGCACCGGACAAGGCGATCGAGGGCTTCCTGCGCGGCGCGGGCCTGACCCGCGACCAGTTGGAGGAACGCGACACCCCCAAGGGCGCGGTCTATTTTGCCACCATCGAAAAACCGGGCCGTCCTGCGGCGGAGATCGTGGCCGAGGTGCTTGAGGCCACCATCCGCAACTTCCCATGGCCCAAATCCATGCGTTGGGGTAGCGGCCCGTTGCGCTGGGTGCGTCCGCTGCATTCGATCCTCTGCATCCTGACCGACGAGGCGGGCGCGCAGGTGGTGCCGCTTGAGGTCGAAGGGATCACCTCCGGCGACACGACCGAGGGCCACCGCTTCATGGCCCCGAACCGGTTTTCTGTCACCTCTTTCGAGGATTACGCCGCCAAGCTGAAACGCGCCTTTGTGGTGCTGTCGCCCGAGGAACGCGCCGAGCATATCTGGAACGATGCCCAGAACATGGCCTTTGCCGCCGGTTTGGAACTGGTTGAAGACAAGGGCCTGCTGGCCGAGGTTGCCGGGCTGGTCGAATGGCCCGTGGTGCTGATGGGGCAGATCGACGATGAATTCCTCGACCTGCCGCCCGAGGTGCTGCAGACCTCGATGAAAGAGCATCAGAAGTTCTTTTCGGTGAAAAACCCAAAGACGGGCCGGATCGAACGCTTTGTCACCGTTGCCAACCGTGAGACGGCGGATAATGGCGCGACCATTCTGGCGGGGAACCAGAAGGTGCTGTCGGCCCGTCTGGCCGATGCGAAATTCTTTTGGGAAAACGACCTGCGCATCGCCAAGTCGGATATCACCCAATGGACCCGCGCGTTGGAGAATGTGACCTTCCACAACCAGCTGGGTGCGCAGTCGGAACGGATCAATCGTATTGCCGCACTGTCCCGCGAACTGGCCCCGATGACCAGAGCGGATGCCGATCAGGCCGAAAAAGCCGCGCGTCTGGCAAAGGCCGATCTGAGTTCCGAGATGGTCTATGAATTCCCCGAACTTCAGGGGCTTATGGGTCGGTATTACATCGAAGCCGCAGGCGAGGATGCCGCTGTGGCCGCTGTGGCACAGGAACATTACTCGCCGCTTGGTCCCTCGGACGACGTGCCGACTGCATCGCTGTCGGTGACCGTGGCGCTGGCGGATAAGCTGGATACGTTGACCGGGTTTTGGGCGATTGATGAAAAGCCGACCGGATCAAAAGACCCGTTTGCCCTGCGCCGGGCGGCGCTGGGGGTGACCCGTCTGGTTCTGGAAAACGACCTGCGTATGTCGCTGGGCGATGTGTTCGCGACCGCGCTAAAGGTTCTGCTGAAACTGCCCGAATGGCAGGCGGCGCTGCTGGGCGCCAAGGCTGAACAAAAACAAGCCAGCGGAGATGCCGAGGACGCCGCCGCCAAACGCGTGCATGATCTGGCGCATCAGGTTGAGGCCGCCAATGCCATCGTAGCCGCTGTGCCTGCGGACCTGCTCTCCTTCTTCCACGACCGCCTCAAGGTCTTTCTGCGTGACGAGGGCATCCGCCACGACATCATCGACGCCTGTATCGCGATGGAGGGGAATGATGACCTCAACCTGCTGGTCAAACGCGCCCGCGCGTTGAACGCGGTGATCGCGACCGAGGATGGAGAGAACCTCGTGCAGGGGTTCAAGCGTGCCAACAATATCCTGACGCAGGCCGAGGAAAAGGACGGGGTCGAATACTCCTATGGCGCGGATGTGAAATTCGCCGAAACCGACAGCGAAAAGGCGCTGTTTGCGGCGCTGGGTGCGGCGCAAGCAAAGATTGACCCTGCGCTGAAGGCCGAGGATTTCCCCGCCGCCATGTCCGCCATGGCCAGCTTGCGCGGCCCGGTGGATGCGTTCTTTGAGGATGTGCAGGTCAATACCGACAATGACATCCTGCGCCGCAACCGTCTGAACCTGCTCAGCCAGATCCGGCAGGTATGCTCCAGCGTTGCGGACCTCAGCAAGATCGAAGGCTGATCCAGAACGCCCTTGCGCCATTGGTGCAAGGGCTTATGCTGCAGGTGAAACCAAAAGGTGCTGCAGTGCAGAATAATCCGCATACCACGCTTATCACGCCCAAAGCGCCCGTGGCCGCCAATACCCATGGCGGGCGGGCGAAATGTCTGCAACGTCTGGTCCGTCTGGACATGCCGGTGCCACGCACCGTGGCGCTGTCCTTCGACGCGGTCAAGGGGATCGCGACCGGCCAACTGCCTGATATCGCGGCGATTCTGGAACAGTTCGATCCGTCCGCTCTGCTGTGCGTGCGACCCAGTTCCGAGGACCCGGATTGGGGCGGGCCGGGGGCGGTTCTGAATATCGGCATGAACGACGCGCGCTATCTGGACCTGTCCGCCGAGATGGGCCGCGACGCCGCCGCCGCGCTGTATCTGCGGTTCGTCCAAAGCTATGCCACCCATGTCGCCCGTCTGGACCCGGACGTCTTCGACGAAATCGAGGCGGATGGCCGCGAGGGGCTGAGCCTGTCCTTGCGCGCCTATGAGGATGAAACCGACGAAGCCTTTCCGCAGGACCGGGGCGAGCAACTGGGCGCCGTGCTGCGATCCATGGCGCGGGCGTGGGACGGAACCTCGGCCCGGCTGTTGCGGCAGGCCAAGGGCGCGCCTGCGGATGCGGGTCTGGGTCTCGTGGTGCAAGAGATGATCCCGGGCGTGGGGCAGGGCGAATGCGGCTCGGGCGTGTTGCAACTGGTGGATACCGCCACCGGCATGCCGCAGATCACCGGGCGCTATCTGAGCCAGAGCCAGGGCCGCGATGCGTTGGGTGAGGGCGTCTCGGCGCTTTATCTGGAAAAGGACGACCGTGGGCAGTCGCTTGAGGATGTGGCACCCGAGGCGTTTGCCGATCTCAAGGCCCATGCCGCGCTGATGCGCGTGAAACTGCGCGAGGAAATGCAGGTCGAATTCGTGATCGAAAACGGCCATGTCCACATTCTGGACGGTGTGCGGGTCCCGCGCGGCTCACGCGCGGCGATGCGGATCGCGGTGCGGTTGGCCGAGGACGGGATCATCCCACCGCAAGAGGCGGTGATGCGCATCGACCCGCATTCGCTGAACGAATTGCTGCACCGGCAGGTCCACCCCGAAGCCGAACGCGATGTTCTGACCACCGGGATCGCCGCCAGCCCCGGCGCTGCGACCGGCAAGATCGTCTTCACCGCTGCCGAGGCACAGGCCAGCGCCGCGCGGGGTGAGCCCTGCATTCTGGTGCGCCGCGAAACCTCGCCCGAGGATGTGCGCGGGATGCATGCGGCTGTGGCTGTGCTGACGGAAAAGGGTGGGATGACCAGCCATGCCGCCGTGATCGGGCGCGGCTTGGGTCTGCCCTGTATCGTTGGCGCGTCCGAGATGCGGTTTCAGACCAAGAAGAAGATGCTGACCGCGCCGGATGGACGGGCGTTCCGGACGGGGGATGTGCTGACCATCGATGGCAGCTCGGGTCAGGTTCTGGCGGGGCAGCCGGCGATGCTTGAAGCCGCATTGGACGATTGTTTTCAAACCCTTATGGGCTGGGCCGATGCCGAGCGCGATATCGAGA
The DNA here is from genome assembly GCF_028066395.1 of Ruegeria sp. Classification (GTDB taxonomy): domain Bacteria; phylum Pseudomonadota; class Alphaproteobacteria; order Rhodobacterales; family Rhodobacteraceae; genus Ruegeria. Next base: position 9,036 of record NZ_JALCBM010000087.1, on the reverse strand, counting down.
TTCGCGCCAATGCCGATACGCCCGCCGACGCGCAGACGGCGCGGAACTTTCAGGCGCAGGGCATCGGCCTGTGCCGGACGGAACATATGTTCTTCGACCCCGGTCGCCTGACCGTGATGCGCGAGATGATCTTTGCCCAGACATCATCGGGCCGGGCCGCCGTGCTGGAACGCCTGTTGCCGATGCAACAGCAGGATTTCGCGCAGCTGTTCCGCATCATGGAAGGTCAGCCGGTCTGTATCCGTCTGTTCGACCCGCCCTTGCACGAATTCCTGCCCACCACCCGCAGCGGCCAGCGCGAACTGGCCGAGGCGCTGGACCTGCCGGTCTCGGACGTGGAACGCCGGGTGGCGGAGATGAGCGAATATAACCCGATGCTGGGCCTGCGCGGTGTTCGTCTGGGTGTGACCGTGCCGGAAATCTACGACATGCAGGCCCGCGCCATTTTTGAGGCCACGCTGGACGCCAGCAAGGACGGCGCCCCGGTGGTGCCCGAGGTGATGATCCCGCTGGTCTCGGCCAAGCGCGAGGTGGAGCTGGTGCGCGCGCGCATCGATGCGGTCGCGGCCGAGGTCGCCTCGGAACGCGGGCAGGAGTTCGACTATCGCCTAGGTGTGATGGCCGAAACCCCGCGCGCCTGCCTGCGCGCCGATGAGATCGCGCCGCATACGGCCTTCCTCAGCTTTGGGACCAACGACCTGACGCAGATGACCTATGGCCTGTCGCGCGACGATGCGGGACGATTCATGTCGGCCTATGTGCAACTGGGTGTCTTCAACGAAGACCCGTTCCATGTGCTGGACGCCGATGGGGTCGGGGAATTGCTACGGCTGGGATCGGAACGCGCCCGCGCCGCGCAACCCGATGTCACCCTGTCGGTCTGCGGCGAACATGGCGGCAACCCCGAATCAATCGCCATCTGTCGGGGTCTTGGGTTCGACTATGTGTCCTGTTCTCCGTTCCGGGTTCCGGTGGCTCGGCTGTCTGCCGCTCAACTGGCGATTTCGTCCAAACTTGGGGGTTGACTTGCCCCCAAAGCCCTAGGAATAGTGGGCTAGGGATGGATTTGCCGCGCAAAGTTTTTGCGCTGGCAGGCAAGATTCCACTTGCATTTTTTCAGAACTGGACGTTTCGCTTCGTCTGGGGTAATAGCCTCGTCGCGCCCGCCGGGGGAGGGTTTGGCGCGTTACGTGCCTGTGCGAGGTTATCTGATGAAACGCTACATAATGGCTGTTGCCGTGGGGGCCACAGCCGTGCTGCCGAGTATGTCCTATGCCGAACGGCAGGACGTCGAAGTGACCAAAAATGAACTTGTGGCCCGCAATGAATTGCCGGGCCAGAATTTTCGCGACTATCTGAAGCTGTTCAAGCCCCGCAAGGCGCCTGAACTGGAAATGTCCTATACCAAGGACTGGCTGGATCAGCTGCCCAAGGCGACCGGGGATGAAGATTTCCGCTGTCTCGCCGAGGCGCTGTATTTCGAGGCCCGCGGTGAAAGCGTGCGTGGCCAGTTTGCCGTGGCCGAGGTGATCCTGAACCGTGTCGACAGCAGCCGGTTCCCAGACACGCTGTGTGGCGTCATCAATCAGGGGACGGGCAAGAAATACCAGTGTCAGTTCACCTATACCTGTGACGGGCATAAAGAGGTCATCCACGAAAAACGCGCCTATGAGCGTGTGTCCAAGGTCGCGCGGGCCGCGATTGACGGCAAATCCGCAGAGATGACATCCGGCGCTACCCATTATCACACCAAGGCGGTCAAACCGTCCTGGTCGCGCGTTTACAAGGAAACCGCGCGTATCGGTGTGCATATCTTCTACCGCCATAACTACCGCACCGCCAGCAACTGATGGCCCCGCACCCGCGTTCGCGCGGGTGCCTACCCTTGCCGATATGCCCAAGGGACGCATTCGGCGGGTAGAATGGCGTTTGCATGAGTGCTATAGGCCGCCGAACCCCTTAAACAGGGATGCACGTCCACAGAGCCCGAAAAGGCACGCTCATGAGTTCAGAAATCCGCCTCGCCTTTGCGCACCCGTCCGAACGGTCCGAGGCGACCGCGCCAAGGGGGCCGCTTGACCGCATTTCCCTGCGCGATCATATCGTCGAGGTCGAGATCGGCGCCTTTCAGGCCGAACGTGGCACGACGCAGCGCATCTGCTTCAACATTGTGGTCGAGGTGCGGCCGCTGACCGACCCCATCGACGATGATGTGGATCGCATCCTGTCCTATGACCGCGTGACCGAGGCCATCGCCTATGAGCTGTCCGCCGAGCGCCTGAACCTGCTGGAAACACTGGCGGACCGGGTTGCGGAACGTATTTTGCTTGAGCCTCAGGCTGTAAGGGCCTTTGTTCGCATCGAAAAACTGGATCGTGGACCGGGTGCTTTGGGGGTTGAGATTGTGCGTGGCAAGGACGCTGTGCATCACGATGTCACCGAAGAAGAGCGCCCCCATCCCCGGTTGGTTTTCTTGTCGAATGAGGCCATCGCCTCGGACAATCTGACCGGTTGGATCGATCAACTGCAGAACCGGACGCGGCCCTTGATCCTGTGCGTGGGCGCGGCGGATATGGCGGTGTCACAGACCGGGCACGCGATGACCCAGCGTCGGATCGACCTGCTGGCCATCGAGCAGAACGCCTGGGTTCTGGCCGCACGCGATCACCGCTGCGTGGTGGTGTCCACCCGAACCGAGCTGGATTGGGGGATGAAAAACGACCAGATCTGCGTCTGGGCCCCGTCCAAGATTGTGCTGGACGCGGTGGATGGTCCCTCGGCGGCCCCGTCCGATGCGGTGGCATTGGCAGCCTGGTTTGCCGCGACCTTCGAGGCCAGTGAGATGCTGGTGATCGGCGGCGCGCTGCCCGAGACCCCCAAAACCCCGCTGCGCGCGGTTCCGGTGACACAGGCGCAATTGTGACGGTCTATTACCGGCCATTGGTCCAGCATGGCCCGCTGAAACCGGAGGGCGCTGTGCCGCTGGCCGGGCAGGAATTGTGGTTTACTCATGCCGAACGTCTGATCCGAGATGCGCCTGCTGAAATCGCAGAAACCAAAGATATCCCAAAGGATTATCTTGACCTCTTAACCCGACCACGCGCGCCGATGACCGGGCTGCCAATGGATCGCCCGCATATCATGGGCATCCTGAACGCAACGCCGGACAGTTTCTCGGATGGCGGGGTTCATAACTCGGTCGATACCGCCCGCGCGGCAGCGTCAGAGATGGTTGGGCACGGCGCCACCATTCTGGACATTGGCGGAGAATCCACCCGTCCCGGCGCCGCCTTCGTTCCCGAGGACGAGGAAATCGCCCGCACTCAACCACTGATTCAGGCGATCCGGGCGGAATGCGATGCGCTGATCTCGATCGATACGCGCAGGGCCAGCGTCGCCAAAGCGGCGCATCAGGCGGGCGCGGGGCTGATCAATGACGTCTCGGGCTTTACCTTCGACCCGGCACTGGCCCCGTTCTGCGCGGAAATAGGCGCGCCGGTCTGCGTAATGCATATGCAAGGCGATCCGGGCACCATGCAGGACGATCCGCACTACGACAATGTTCTGCTGGATGTGTATGATTTCCTTGCCGCACAGGTCGCGCAGCTAGAGGCGATGGGCCTGCGCCGCGATCAGATTCTGGTCGATCCCGGCATCGGGTTCGGCAAGACCGAGGACCATAACCTGACCCTGCTGCGCAATCTCAGCCTGTTTCACGGGCTGGGCTGTCCGATCCTGCTGGGCGTGTCGCGCAAGGGATTCATCGGCCAGATCGGCAGGGAACCGCGCAAGGATGCGCGCGCTCCGGGATCAATTGCGGTTGCATTGGCCGGATTGTCTCAAGGTGTGCAGGTGTTGCGGGTGCATGATGTGGCCGAAACCGCTCAGGCCTTGCGCCTGTGGGCCGCTGTCCGGTAATCCGGTCGCAGTAATTCGGTTCATGGAGTTCATTTGATGCGCAAACTGTTTGGAACGGACGGGGTGCGGGGCACCGCCAACACGCACCCGATGACGGCTGAGATGGCCTTGCGCATGGGTGCGGCAGTGGGCCGGTATTTCCGTCGCGATTCCTCGGGCGCGCATCGGGTGGTGATCGGCAAGGACACGCGCCTGTCGGGCTATATGCTGGAAAACGCGCTGACGGCGGGGCTGACGTCGACGGGCATGAACGTGCTGCTGCTGGGGCCGGTGCCGACGCCCGCCGTGGGGCTGATGACCCGGTCGATGCGGGCCGATCTGGGCGTGATGATTTCGGCCAGTCATAACCCGGCCGAGGATAACGGGATCAAATTCTTCGGGCCCGACGGCTATAAACTGTCCGATCAGGCAGAGGCCGAGATTGAGCGGCTGATCGAAGAAGGCGTGAAACCGGCGCAGGCGCAGAATATCGGTCGCGCGCGCCGGGTGGACGACGCCCGGTTCCGCTATGGCGAGCGGGTGAAATCCTCGCTGCCGCGCGATCTGCGGCTGGATGGGCTGAAAGTGGTGATCGACTGCGCCAATGGCGCCGCCCACCGCACCGCGCCCGAGGTTCTGTGGGAACTGGGGGCAGAGGTCATCCCCATCGGCATCGAGCCCAACGGCAAGAATATCAACCTCGACTGCGGCTCGACCCAGCCGCGTGTGGCGGCGGAAACCGTTGTGGCCCATGGGGCCGATGTGGGCATCTGTCTGGATGGCGATGCCGACCGTGTGGTGGTGATCGATGAAACCGGCCGTGTTGCCGATGGCGATCAGTTGATGGCGCTGCTGGCCTCGGCCTGGTCGCGGGCCGAGCAGCTCAAGGGCGGGGCGCTGGTGGCCACGGTGATGTCCAACCTCGGGCTGGAGCGTCATCTGGGCGCGCAAGGTTTGCGGTTGGAGCGCACGGCGGTTGGGGATCGCTATGTGGTCGAACGGATGCGCGACGGCGGGTTCAATCTGGGCGGTGAACAGTCCGGCCATATCGTGATGAGCGATTATGCCACCACCGGCGACGGTCTGATGGCGGGCCTGCATTTCCTGGCCGAGATGGTGCTGACCGGACGCAAGGCCTCGGACCTGTCGCATCAGTTCGAAACGGTGCCGCAGATGCTGAAGAACGTCCGCTACGGCGCGGGGCAATTGCCGCTGGAGGCGGACAGCGTCAAGGCAGCCATCGCCGAGGCGCAGGCAAAACTGAACGGGCAGGGCCGTTTGCTGATCCGCAAATCGGGGACTGAGCCGCTGATCCGCGTGATGGCCGAATGCGAGGATGACGCGCTGCTGGCGCAAGTGGTTGATGGTATCGTGGCCGAGGTTGAGGCTGCTGCGGGTTAGCGTCCGAACAGCATCTTGCGCAGGCTGAACCACTGGCTGATTGCCAGCCCGGTCAGGATCATCACCAGCGCGATGTAAAAGCGCAGGGGCAGGGCCTCGGACAAAACCCACGCGCCGAAGATCATTGACCAGATCGGCACCTGATAATTCACCAATGTCATGAACACCGACCCCGCGCGGCGAATGACCGAGATGCGCAGCAGCGTGGCAAAGGCGGTGGGAAACAGCCCCAGCACGATCAGGGCCACGCCGGGTCGGGTGCCTTGCCAGCCCGGCACCCCCTCGGTCACCAGCATGATCGGCAGCAGGATCACCGCGCCCACAACCAGTGTCAGGGCGGACAGGGTCACCGGGTCGATGGGCGGGCAGCGGCGGGTCAGGATCGACGCGCAGGAATAACAGAAGGCGGCGGCGACGCAGGCAAGCTGTGCCAGCGGCTCCGACCCCGCGCCCAGTTGGGCAAGGCCCGGGCCGATCAGCACCAATGCCCCAGAAAACCCCAGACAGACCCCGAAGAACCGCCGCAGGTTCAGCGGCTCGTCCGAAAAGAAATGCGCCAGCGGCAGGACCATCAGCGGAATGGCGGACATTGACAGCCCGGCAAAGGCCGAGGGCACGAATTGCTGACCCCAGCTGAGCAGCATGAAGGGCAGGGCGGTGGACAGCACTCCGATCAGGACAATCGCGCGCCACAGCTGCGCCGAGGGGGTAGGCATCCGACGCCCGGTCAGGCGCATCAGGGCCAGCAGCATGACCGCCCCCAATGTGGTGCGCGCGGTTGCGACGGTCACCGGGCCATAACCCTCAAGCGCCAGGGCGACGACCATGAAGGTGCCGCCCCAGATCAAGCCCAACGTCAGAACGCCAGCCCAGTCCCTTGATGTGGGTTGTTCAACCATTCCATCCCCTTATCCCGCGATTTCGCCGCTGTCACGGGGTGAATTTGACATTATGTAAGTTTTTACTTACGGTAAGGTATGGCTTACCAAGATGCATTCACCGCCTTGGGCGACCCGACCCGCCGCCACCTGTTCGAAGCCGTGGCGCAACGCCCCCGCGCGGTGGGGGAACTGGCCGCCGATCTGCCAATCAGCCGCCCGGCGGTGTCGCAGCACCTTCGGGTGCTTGCAGATGCGGGGTTGGTGGTTTCCCGGGCCGAGGGCACGCGCCGCATCTATGCTGCCCGACCAGAGGGTCTGGCAGAGCTGCGCGACTGGCTGGACCGGTACTGGACCGACGTGTTGGATCGCTTTGCCGCCGAGATCAACGAAGGGGGAGAGGACGCATGACAGATCCCATCACCAAGACCGTGGTCGTGAACGCGCAACCAGATCGGGCCTTTGACGTCTTCGTCAACCGGATCGCGAAATGGTGGCCTCTGGATGGGCACGCCGTGTCCGCCGGGCGTGGCAAACCGGCGTTGGCAGTGGTGATCGAACCCTTCGTGGGTGGTGCGGTCTATGAGACGATGTTCGACGGCACCCGCGCCGATTGGGGCCGTGTGCAGGTTTTTGAACTGGCGCAACGGCTGGCTTTCTCTTGGCATCCCGGCACCGACCCGGATCGCGCGACGCTGGTCGAAATTGCATTCGAACCCCACGGGGAGGGACAAACGCAGGTGACCCTGACCCATTCGGGGTGGGAGGTCTGGGCGGATGACGCCCCAGCCAAGCGCGGCAGCTATGACAGCGGGTGGGATCACGTGCTGGGCGAATGCTATGCGCAGGCCGTGGGCGCATGAAAAAGGGCGGCCACCTGGACCGCCCCTGAACTGACTGAAATCAGCCTTAGTTCTTCGATTTGTCGACCATTTTACCAGCTGAAATCCACGGCATCATGCCGCGCAGCTTGGCACCGGTTTCCTCGATCATATGCTCGTCATTGGCGCGGCGCGACGCTTTGATGGTCGGCTGGCCAACGGCGTTTTCCAGCATGAAGTCGCGAACGAATTTACCCTGCTGGATGTCGTTCAGAACCTCTTTCATACGCGCTTTGGTCTCGTCGTATTTCAGGATACGCGGGCCGGTGACGTACTGGCCATACTCGGCGGTGTTCGAGATCGAGTAATCCATGTTGGCGATGCCGCCTTCATAGATCAGGTCGACGATCAGCTTCACCTCGTGCAGACATTCGAAATAGGCCATTTCCGGCGCGTAACCGGCCTCGACCAGAGTTTCAAAGCCGCAGCGGATCAGCTCGACCAGACCACCGCACAGAACGGCCTGCTCGCCGAACAGGTCGGTTTCGCATTCCTCGCGGAAGTTGGTTTCGATGATGCCCGAACGACCGCCACCGATGGCCGAGCAATAGGACAAGCCGATTTCCAGCGCTTTGCCGGTTGCGTCCTTGTCAACGGCCACCAGGCAGGGCACGCCGCCGCCTTTGGTGTATTCGCCGCGCACGGTGTGACCTGGGCCTTTGGGGGCCATCATGATGACGTCGACGCCTTCTTTCGGCTCGATCAGGCCGAAATGCACGTTCAGGCCGTGAGCGAACGCAATGGCGGCACCCGGCTTGATGTTGTCGTGGACGTATTTCTTGTAGGTCTCAGCCTGCAGCTCGTCGGGCATGGTGAACATGATGACGTCGCACCATGCTGCCGCTTCGGCGATGCCCATGACTTCCAGACCTTCAGCTTCGGCTTTCTTGGCCGAGGCAGAGCCCTCGCGCAGGGCGACGACCAGGTTCTTGGCGCCCGAGTCGCGCAGGTTCAGCGCGTGGGCGTGACCTTGCGAGCCATAACCCAGAATGGCCACTTTCTTGTCTTTGATCAGGTTGATATCGCAATCGCGATCGTAATAGACGCGCATTTTGCCGGTCCTTTCAGTTTCGATTGCAGTGCTTTTACCCCTACGTTTCGGTATTGGCGAGTGTTGTGAGATTGAGTATTTGTAAAAAAGGTGAAGATTAATTCGCCAAACTAGAGAGATGCGTAGAAATCATGCTTGATGATCTGGACCGGCGTATTCTGCGTCATTTTCAGGCTGATCCCAGCCTGTCAGCGGCGGAACTGGCTGAACGCTGCGGGATCAGCGCTGGGGTCTGCTGGCGGCGGGTCGAAAAGATGCAAGCGGCCGGGATCATCGAAGGGCACGAGGCGGTGATTGATTGGGCAGCGCTGGGCTACGCGGTCGAGGTTTCCCTGCGGGTGACGCTGGACAAGACCCAGCCGCGCGCTTTTGACGAATTCACCTCTGCTGCGCGCGAGGTGGCCGAGGTGATCGAGATCCAGACCTTTCTGGGTCGGGTCGATGTGCGCCTGTCGGTGCTGGCGCGGGATATGTCCCATTACCAGCAGCTTTATCGCGACCGCATCCTGACCCTGCCGCATATCGCTGATATCGAGGCGCTGATGCATATCGCGCGGCTGAAACGGGACGAGGTGCTGCCGGTATGATTGATCTGGACGATACCGACCGCAAGATCCTGCGCGCGCTGGCTCAGGATGCTACCCAAAGCGCGGGCGCGCTGGGGCGCAGGTTTGGGCTGAGCCAGCCCGCCACATGGCGGCGCATCCGGCGGCTTGAGCAGGCCGGAGTGATCACCGGACGGCGGTTGCGCCTGAATGCCGAGGTGCTGGGGTTCGGCGTCACGGTCTTCCTTGGCGTGAAGCTGGCGCGCAAGGGCCAGGTCAGCCTTGAGGATTTCGAACGCGCCGTCAGCGCCATCCCCGAGGTCCAGATGGTCGAGCATGTGCTGGGGCTGTATGATTACCGCCTGCGGGTGGTGGCCCGCGAT
>NZ_JALCBM010000086.1:1632-15733 GCF_028066395.1 Ruegeria sp. | reverse complement strand
ACCGCGCGCCGGTGACCGCCGACCTTTCAGCCAATCAACACGGTGTCGGGCGCGACCTGTTCGGCGCTTTCCGCAACGCCGTCGGCTCCGCCGATGCCGGTGCCAGCATATTCGGAGCGTAAGACATGTCGAAAACCCAACGCACCCGCGAGATTTGCGGCCTTGCGCCCATCGTTCCGGTTCTGGTCGTCGATGACGCCGCTCAGGCCCGCCCCTTGGCCGAGGCTCTGGTCGCCGGTGGCCTGCCCGCGTTGGAGGTCACCCTGCGCACCCCGGCGGCGCTGGACGCGATCCGCGCAATGTCTCAGGTGCCCGGCGGTGTGGTTGGCGCGGGTACTCTGGTCACCCCCGAGGACGTTCGCGCGGCCAAGGAGGCGGGCGCGCAGTTTGGCGTCTCACCCGGGGCGACCGATGCGTTGATCGCCGCCTGTGAAGCCGAAGACCTGCCGCTGCTACCGGGTGCCGCCACAGCCAGCGAGGCGATGCGTCTTCTGGAGCAAGGCTATGATATGCTGAAATTCTTCCCCGCCGAGGCCTCGGGCGGGGCTCCTGCCTTGAAAGCCATCGGCGCGCCATTGCCGCAGATCAGCTTTTGTCCGACCGGGGGCGTGTCGCCATCGAATGCGCGGGATTATCTGTCATTGTCGAATGTCGTCTGTGCAGGCGGCAGCTGGGTCGCGCCGAAACAGATGGTCGCGGCAGGCGATTGGGCCGGGATCGAGGCGCTGGCCCGCGAAGCCTCGGCTTTGGAGCGCTGAGGCGCAAAGGCGTCTAACCCTGCGCCGCGTTCAGCGCCTTGGGCAGAGCTGCGGCGAAGGCATCGAGATCAGCCTGGGTTCCGCAACTGACGCGGATGCAGCGGTTTTGCGGTGCGGCAAAAGGCATGCGCACGAATATCCCCTGCGCCACCAGCTCATCCAGAACCGCCTTGGCAAACGCCCCATCACGCTCGCAATCAATCGCCACGAAATTGGTGGCCGAGGGTAGGGGGATCAGCCCATTGGATCGGGCAATCTCGCCGATCCGATCCCGCGCCTGCGTGATCTGCGTTAATACCTCTGACAACCAAGCCTGATCCTGCAAAGCTGCCAGTGCTCCGGCCTGCGCGGCGCGGTTCATCCCGAAATGGTTGCGCACCTTGTTGAACGCGGCAATCAGATCAGGCGCACCAATCGCATAGCCCACCCGCGCCCCGGCCATCCCGTAAGCTTTTGAAAAGGTGCGCATTCGGATCACACGCGGATCATCAGCGGCAAGAGGTGCCGCAGTGCCCGCGGGGGCGCATTCCACATAGGCCTCGTCCAGCACCAACAGGCATCCATCGGGCAGGGCATCCATGGCTGCAACGATGTCGGCACCCGAATGCCAACTGCCCATCGGGTTGTCGGGATTGACCAGATAGACCAGCTTGGCGCCCATCTCGGCTGCTTTGCTGAAAAGGGCCGCCGGGTCCTCATGATCATCGGTATAGGGCACCGTATGCAACGTGCCACCAAACCCGGCCACATGGTAGTTGAAGGTCGGATAGGCCCCGTCCGAGGTCACAACGGCGTCACCCGGCCCGATCAACAACCGCACGAGATAGCCAAGCAGCCCGTCGATGCCCTCACCCACCACAATATTCTCAGGCGCAACTCCGTGATGGTCCGCCAGAGCCTGCCGCAGATCGTGATTTTCCGGGTCGCCGTACATCCAGATGCCCGTGGCCGCCATCGCCTCGATCGCGCGGGGAGACGGGCCAAAGACACTCTCATTCGCGCCCAGCCGCGCGACAAAAGGCGCGCCGCGTTGACGTTCCTGCGTTTCGGGACCGACAAAGGGCACGGTTGCGGGCAGGGACTGGACAAGCGGGGTAAAGGGCAGACGGGTCATGCCGGTAGAAAAGCGCAAGCGGAGATGGCTGACAAGCCCGCTTGCGCCCGTTGGATCAGAAGAAGATCAGATAGATCAGCCCGGCATACATCCCGTATTGGATCAGGTAGTAAACCGATTTGTTCCACTGTTTGATGCGCTTGCCCACGGCGCGGATCTTGTAGATCCCGGCAAAGGCCCTGTTGACCGCGCCAACTTTGTCCCCGGGCCGGTTCTTGGTGGCCGAGGCCGCCATGACCACGTTGGAAAATACGGTGTTGATCCAGTTGATCGGGGCAAACCAGACCGGCCGTTTGATATCGAGGAACAGCACGATCCGGTTCGCGTCGGTCTCGTTTTCGGCATGGTGGATATAGGTTTCGTCGAACATGACGACCTCGCCATCGCGCCAGGAGTATTTTGTGCCGTCGACATCAATGAAGCACTGGTCGTCATTCGGCGTGCTCAGCCCCATGTGATAGCGCAGCGAGCCTGCAAACGGGTCGCGATGGCGCACAAGACGTGCCCCCGGCGGCAGGGCAGTGAACATCGCCCCTTTGATCGACGGGATCTGTTCCACCATCTGCGTTGTCACCGGGCACAGCTCTTTTGCGGAGCCCAGCGATGAACCGTACCATTTCAGGTAGAACCGCGTCCAACCGGTTTTGAAGAAGGAATTGAAACCGATATCGTCCAGGTCATCCGAGGCCTTGATTGCGCCCTGATCGTTCAGGCTCTGGGCTTCGTCCCGGATGGTTTTCCAGTTGTCCTGCAGGGGTTTGAGCTCGGGGAACAGCGCCGGATCAACATATGGCGTCGTTGGAACTCTGGAAAAGGTATAAAACAGGCAGTTCAGCGGTGCGAACAGGTTGGCGTGGTCGGTGATCCGACGACGGATTTGGTCGTGGCGCAATGTTCCGCGTGTCTGCACATAGATCGAACAGATAATAAAGAGAAACAGGATAAAGAGTCCCATCGGGATGCCTTTTGCTGATGTCGGTAGATGTGAATAGCGTGTCAGGTGGGTCACCTATGGCGTCTGTTCAACGCGTACAACCGCCCGGCGAACAGTCCCGTCGTCACTTTTCAGGGAGGAGGCAAAAACCCGCGCATGACACTGCCCCCACGTTTCGGTGGAACTGCCGATTGTGTCAGGGCAACATGGTGCCACATTGACAGCCGGAGGATCGAATGGCGCGCGTATCTGTCGAATACAAGGACCACATTGCCCATGTCACGCTGACACGCGGCGACAAGATGAACGCGCTGGATGACGCGATGATCAAGGCGATCCTGTCTGCCGGGGCCGAGGTTGCGGCCTCGGACGCCCGCGCTGTGGTTCTGTCGGGTGAGGGCAAAAGTTTCTGCGCCGGGCTGGACATGGCGAGCTTTGCCAGCATGGCCCACACCGATCCGACCGAATGGCTGATGACCCGCAGCCATGAGGACGCCAATGAGATGCAGGAACTGGCCCTGATCTGGCGGCGCGTCCCCGTGCCGGTGATCTGCGCCCTTCAGGGTGTGGCCTATGGCGGTGGGCTGCAGATTGCGCTGGGCGCGGATATCCGCATCGCGCATCCGGAGGCAAAGCTGGCGGTGATGGAGATGAAATGGGGCATCATCCCCGATATGGGCGGCATGGTTCTGCTACCCCGGCTGGTGCGCTCGGATGTGCTGCGCTTGCTGACCTATACCGCCCGTCCCATCGGCGCGGCGCAGGCGGCAGAGTGGGGTCTGGTCACCAAATTGTCGGACGATCCGCTGGCGCATGCACTGGCTCTGGCCGAGGATATCGCGGGCCAAAGCCCCTCGGCCATTCGTGCGGCGAAACGGTTGATAGATGTAGCTGAACGCGAAGCGCGCACCGATGTCCTGCTGGCGGAATCAGCCGAACAGGTCGATCTGATCGGCAAACCGGATCAGATGGAGGTTGTCATGGCGCAGATGCAGGGCCGAAAGCCCGAGTTCAAATGACCTCGCCGCGTGTCTCCCGCTTGATCCTTTACACCAAGGACGTTGAACGGATGGTGCAGTTCTATGAATTGCACTTTGGCTACACCGCGTGTCAGATTGAAGGCGACCGGATTGTTGAACTGATACCCTATGCGGGTGGTTTGCGTCTTTTACTGCACCCGGCCAGTAAAGCTGCGCGGCAGGGGCAGGCATCGGTCAAGATCGTTTTCGATGTCGAGGATGTCGCTGGGTTTTGTCTTAGATCTGCAGAAGCCGGATTGCAGTTTGGACCAATCCACAAGGCGGACGGGTACTGTTTCGCGAATGCAAAAGACCCGTCCGGCAACTCAATCTCGGTTTCCAGTAGGGCCTTTTTAAGCGGTGATTAACGCATGAAAGCCCGGCGCGCATCGCGGGCCATATTATAGCGCATCTCAAGATCGGCGATCCGGGCCATGGCGACGCGGCGCTGGACCGGGTCGGTCAGGGCCGGATAGGACTGCCGGGCGGCATCCAGTTCTTTCTTGATGGCGAATTCCTCGGGCAAGACCCCGGCCTGCGCCATGATCCGGTGGCCCGCCGCGATGGCCGGGTCTGTCTGTGCTTCGGACGACCGGTCGGGCAGGGGACGGCCTTCACCCTCCAACCCCTCAAGCTGGCCTTCGGCCTGTGCCTTTTTGATCTGGCGTTCGATCAGTTTTCCAAGCGATCCGAGCATGACCTCAATATAGGTGGCAAAAGAGGTGGACGAAAGGGATCAGCGGGCTCGGTTTGACACCAGATAAGCTATCCCACCCGCTAATAGCCCCCAGACCGCAGCGCCCAGCCCGAAAACGGTGATGCCCGAGGCGGTGATGGCGAATGTCAGGATAGCGGCCTCGCGTTCCGCTGGCACTTCAAGCGCGGCAAAGGTGGCGTTGGCCATGACGCCGATCAGGGCGACTCCGGTCAGCGTGCCCATCAGCAGCGGGTCAGCGTGGGCGGCAAAACCGGTGATCGCAACGGCGAAGACGCCGAACAGGCAATAGAACACGCCCGCCATGACCGCCGACCAATAGCGTTTGGTGCGGTCCGGGTGGCTGTCTTCGTTCGAACACATCGCGGCAGTGATGGCCGCCAGACAGGTGGCCGGGGCACCAAAGAGGGCGGACAGGATGCTGGCCCCTCCGACCGATGAGAACAGCCTGCCCGCGTCAGGCGTGTAGCCAAAACTGCGCATCACTGCGATGCCGGGGATGTTCTGCGTGGCCATGTTGACGATGAACAGCGGGATGCCGATGCCAATGGCCGTGGCCACCGAGAAGCTGGGTATCGTCCAGACCGGGGCGGCCAGAATCTGCTCGGGCCGGACAGAGGTCTCTCCGGCGCTGAAGACAACGACCAGAGCTGCCGCAACAACCGCGGCGGGGACGGCAAACAGACGGTTCAGGCGTCCGGCGAGAAACCATGTCAGGATCACCGGCAGGGCCTGCCATGGCAGCTCCACTGCTGCCTTGAACGGGATGATGCAGAGCGGCAGTAGGACGCCGCCCAGCATCGCCTGTGCCAATGTCGTCGGGATCGCCGCCGCCAACCGCGCGAGCGGTCGCCAGAGACCGGCCAGAACCGTCAGGGCTCCGGCGCAGAGGAACGCGCCGATGGCGCCCGAGAACCCCTCTGCCGGGGTGGCAGAGACCGCCAGCAGCGCCGCGCCGGGGGTGGACCAGGCCACGCTGATCGGTTGTTTGTACCAAAGGCTGAGGACTATGGCGGCGAGCCCCATGGCGACGGCGGCGCTCATCAGGCCCGAGGCGGCCTGCGCTGGCGAGGCCCCCATTGCGGCGAGCCCCTGCAGCACGATCGGGAAGGAGCTGAAGAACCCAACAACCGCAACCACCAGCCCGGTTGAGACGGTTTGCATCGGGGGGAAGGTCTGCGCCATTGCGTCCTCCGGCACGGGGGTTCCTGAACTGGCTAACAATCGCAACGGGTTGGGGGCAAGGGGGAAAGTTCGACGGGCAAAGGAAAACCCCGCCGGTGCGTGTGCGGCGGGGTTCGGGATTTGAGTATTTATGAAAAGATGAAGATCAGGCGATTTCGGCCAAACGGGCGAGGGCTTCGTTCAGTTTCGCTTCTTCTTCTTCGCGGGCGGCGAGGTTGGCTTTGGCTTCCTCGACCACCTCTTCCGGGGCCGAGGCCACGAATTTGGGGTTGTTCAGACGGCCACGCAGACCGCCCAGTTCCTTGGCCAGTTTGCCCTTGGCTTTTTCCAGTCGTTCCTTTTCAGCGCCGATGTCGATGATATCTGCCAGCGGCAGGCCGAAGGAGGCACCGGGGGCGGCGATTGAGATGGTGCCTTTGGGCAGCTCATCGGCCTTGGTCAGGCTGTCGATCCGCGCAAGGCGTTTGATCAGTGCTTCATTGCGGTCCCACGCGGCTTGGCCGTTCGCGTCGATTTCGGTCACCAGCATCGGCACATAGAGGCCTGCCGGAACCCGCATCTGCGCGCGGGCCGAGCGGGTGTTTTCGATCACCGAGATCACCCAGTTCATCTCGCGGTCGGCATCGCCATCAACCAGTTCTGAGCCATAGGTGGGCCAGTCGGCGTGGACGACCATTTTGGCGCGGCTGCCGGTCAGGCCCCAGAGCTCTTCGGTGATGAAGGGCATGATCGGGTGCAGCAGCACCATGCACTGATCCAGAACCCAGCGCATCGTGGCGCGGGTCTCGGCCTGCGCCTCGGCGTCGTCGCCTTGCAGAAGGGGTTTTGACAGTTCCACATACCAGTCGCAGACCTTGCCCCAGACAAAGGCATAAAGCCCGTTGGCGGCGTCGTTGAAGCGATAGCTTTCCAGCGCCGCGTCGACCTCTTCGCGCACGCGGGCGGTTTCGCCGATGATCCAGCGGTTGACGGCGGCTTTGGGTTTCAGGTCGGCCACGTCCAGTTGCGGGACGGCGTCGGTGAAGACCTCGTTCATCTCGGCAAAGCGGACGGCATTCCAAAGCTTGGTGCCGAAGTTGCGATAGCCGGTGATGCGTTCGCGGGACAGTTTCAGCACGCCGCCAATCGCCGCCATCGAGGCGTTGGTGAACCGCAGCGCGTCGGCGCCGAACTCGTCGACGATTTCCAGCGGGTCGATGACGTTGCCGGTGGTCTTGGACATCTTCTTGCCCTTCTCGTCACGGACGAGCTGGTGCAGGTAGACGGTGTGGAACGGAATCTGATCGACTACGGCCAGTTGCATCATCATCATCCGGGCGACCCAGAAGAACAGGATATCGAAGCCGGTGATCAGAACGTCCGTGGGGAAATAGCGCTCCAACTCCTCGGTCTGCTCAGGCCAGCCCAGCGTGCCGATGGGCCAGAGGCCGGAGGAGAACCAGGTGTCGAGGACGTCGGGGTCGCGGGCGAGTGTAACAAAGAGATCTTGGGCAAAAGACTTTACTTCGATGGTATCGCCTTCGTCGATGAAATTCGAAGGGTCGTTTCCCGTAATTTCAAGAGAATAGTATTCCGCGGCTTTCCGACGTGCATCCTCAAAAGTGGCTGCGCAAAACGCTACGTGTGTCCCAGAGGTTACATTTTCACCTCCTACTACAACGTCTTCTAAGGCTGGCCCATACCAAACCGGAATCTGATGCCCCCACCACAGCTGGCGCGAGATGCACCAGGGCTCGATGTTTTCCAGCCAATGGTAATAGGTCTTCTCGCCCGACTCGGGGATGATCTTGACCGTGCCGTCCTTGACCGCGTCCAGCGCGGGGCCGACGACCTTTTCGGCGTCGACGAACCACTGGTCGGTGAACATCGGCTCGATGACGACTTTCGAGCGGTCGCCGAAGGGCTGCATGATCGGTTTGCTCTCGACCAGCGGGACAAGTGCCGGGCTGAAGCCCGGCCTACTGTTTTCGTCCTCCGTAGGCCGGGCTTCAGCCCGGCTTTGCCCCAGACGCGGATCATCTGCGTGGGCCATGACCGCCAGACCGTCGGCGGTGATCTCTTCGACAACCTTCGCGCGCGCCTCGAACCGGTCGAGGCCGCGCAGGTGGTCGGGTATCAGGTTGATCGCATCGATCTCGTTCTCGGTGAAGGACTTGCCGCGCGCGTATTCCTGCGCTTTGCCGGCTTCTTCGGCGTAAGGCGCGCCATCGGCCCGCATCGCGCCTTTGGTGTCCATCAGGCGGTACATCGGAATGCCGCCGCGCTTGGCGACCATGTTGTCGTTGAAATCATGCGCGCCGGTGATCTTCACCGCGCCCGAGCCGAAATCGGGGTCTGGATACTCATCGGTGATGATCGGGATCTGGCGGCGATGCTCTTTCGGACCAACCGGGATTTCGCATAGCTTGCCGATGATGGGCGCGTAACGCTCATCCGAGGGGTGCACGGCCACCGCGCCGTCGCCCAGCATGGTCTCGGGGCGGGTCGTGGCGATCGAGATGTAATCGCGCTCTTCCTCAAGAACGATATTCCCGTCTTCGTCCTTTTCGACATAGGTGTAGGTCTCGCCACCCGCCAGCGGGTATTTGAAGTGCCACATATGGCCCGCGACTTCGATATTCTCGACCTCAAGGTCCGAGATTGCGGTTTCGAAATGGGGGTCCCAGTTGACCAGACGCTTACCGCGATAGATCAGGCCCTTTTCGTACATATCGACGAAGACCTTGATCACCGCGTCGTGAAAATTCGCAGAATTTTCGTGCCCCGTGCGCGGGTCGCCCGCTGCACCGGCCATGGTAAACGCATTGCGCGACCAGTCGCAGGAGGAGCCCAGACGCTTCAGCTGTTCAATGATCGTGCCGCCGTATTCGCCCTTCCATTCCCAGACTTTCTCAAGGAATTTCTCGCGGCCCAACTCGCGTCGACCGGGTTGCTGGGTGGCGGCCAGCATTTTCTCGACCTGCATCTGGGTGGCGATGCCCGCATGGTCCTGACCTGGCTGCCACAGCGTGTCGAAGCCGCGCATCCGGTGCCAGCGGATCAGGATGTCCTGCAGCGTGTTGTTGAACGCGTGGCCCACGTGCAAAGCACCCGTCACGTTGGGCGGCGGGATCATGATGGTAAAGCTTTCGTCGCGCGAGCGGTTCGCGCCTGCTTTGAAGGCTCCGGCCCGTTCCCAGGCCTCGTAGATGCGGGCCTCGGCCTCGGCCGCGTTGAATGTCTTTTCCATCGCCATGGGTGCGTCCTGCGTCATCGAATTCGGGTCAGCGCCTGCAATAGCGAATGGGGACGGGAAGGGGAAGGCCCCGTAGGACTAACCCTGACCGGGTGCCTCATAAAGCTCCAGACTTTCCGTCGCCCCCTGGGTCAGCGCCTTGGCCTGATCGGCGCGGATGCGGGCGTAAAGGTCCAGCGCATCGGGCGCAAAGGGCTTGGACGGTGTCGGGACGTGGATGAAATTGCCGACCCGATCCTCGCCCCGTGCCAGAATGGCATAGTCGCGGTCGGCCACCTTTTGCTGTGCGTTGGGGTTCAGATAGCGGATGGCCAGCCCGATCCGCCGGTCATCCGAGCTGTTGGGTCCCGAGCCATGGATCGTCTGCCCGTGATGCAGGGACATCTGCCCCGGTTGCAGCTCAATATGGGTCTTGTCGGCCTCGTCTACGTCCACAGCGATCTCTTGCCCGCGCGACAGCAGATTGTTGTCGGAAAACGTGTCGTTATGCGGCAAGATCGGGTTCTTGTGGCTGCCCTTGACGAAATCCATGCAACCGCTTTCCACCGTGGCCGGAGACAGCGCAATCCACGCCGTGACCTGATCGGGCGTTTCACCCATGCCCCAATAGGTCAGGTCCTGATGCATGCTGACCACCTGCGTCGTGTGCGGCTCTTTGATGAACAGCTCGGCAGACCACAGCAGCAGATCAGGACCCAGCACGCCTTCGACCACGTCCAGAACCGCCGCATCCAGCGCCATGCGCGCGACCAGCGGCATGACCAGATGGGCGTTCACGCGCTTATACATGTTCAGCGGCAGGGGCAGATCGGCCTCGCGCCAGGTGGCTTCGATCTGTTCCAGTTCGGTGCGCAGGACGGTGGTCTGGGCGGGGTCGAAGACAGGGATTGGAAACAGGAACCCGTCCTGCCAATAGGTGTCGATCTGATCGGGCGACAGGCGGCCTTCTGTCAGGGTGATGGGGGGTGTCATGTGACCTCCGTCCGGCTCTGAACCATGCGTTCAGACTAGGCCCTGCCATGGGTCGTGCTGCGCCGTTTGCGACATGCGCGTCGTCTCACGCAGATGTGCAAATCTCTGGACAGCGGCCCCGGTCAGGCTAGTGTCGCGCAGGTGCCCAGCCAAAGGATCGACCCATGGAAAAGTTCGGCAAAAGCCAGCCCGTCAAACGGACCGAGGATCAGCGGTTTCTGACCGGGCAGGGCCAATATATGGATGACGCTCTGCCGCCGAACACCTTGTTCGCGGCTTTCTTCCGCAGCCCGGTCGCGCATGGGCGGATCACAGCGCTGGATTTGGAGGCCGCGCGTGAGGCTGAAGGCGTTCGATTGGTCATGGCATTTGACGATCTCGCCGATGCCGGGATCGACACGGTGCTGAACGGAGCCACGGTGCCCAATCGGGACGGATCGAAGGCTGCGGCGCCCAAGCGGCATATGCTGGCGAAAGATCGCGGGCGCCATGTCGGGGAACCGGTTGCTGTCGTAATAGCGGGCACCCCGGAACAGGCCCGTGATGCGGTCGAACTGATCTGGCTGGAGACCGAAGACCTGCCCGCCAAGCTGGACCTTGCGGCGGGCGGTGAACCCCTGCACCCCGAAGCCCCCGACAATCGTGCCTTCGACTGGGCGCTGGGGGATGAGGCCGCGACCGAGGCCGCCTTTCAGGCCGCCGCCCGCACGGTGTCTCTGGACGTTCACGACAATCGGGTGATCATCAGCCCGATCGAACCGCGCGGCTGTCAGGCGCAGTGGGATGACGGGCGGCTTCACTTCTCTTACGGCGGTCAGGGGGTCTGGGCGATGCGGGCGCAGTTGGCGCAGAAGCTGAAGCTGGAGCCCGAGGCGATCCGTGTGACCACCCCCGATGTGGGCGGTGGGTTCGGGATGAAGGTGATGCCGTATCCCGAATATTTCTGTGTCGCCGTTGCCGCAAAGAAACTGGATCAGCCAGTGCATTGGATGTCCGACCGGTCCGAGGCGATGCTATCCGACCATCATGGCCGCGATCTGACTTCGCTGGCAGAGCTGGCCTTTGACGCAGACAACAGGATCACCGCCTACCGGGTCCACAGCAAGGTCAATCTTGGTGCCTATAACAGCCATTTCGGGCAGTCGATCCAGACCAACCTGTTCAGCAAGGTGCTGATGGGGGTCTATGACGTGCAGACCACCTATCTGCGGGTCGAAGGGTTTTATACCAACACCACGCAGGTCGACGCCTATCGCGGCGCGGGCCGCCCCGAGGCGATCTATGTGCTGGAACGCACCATCGACCGCGCCGCGCGCGAGCTTGGGGTCGATCCGTGGGCGTTGCGCCGAAAGAACTTCATCCAGCCCGAAAGCTTTCCCTACAAGACCGCCACCGGCGAAACCTATGACGTGGGCGATTTCGACATGGTGCTGGACCGCATGGCCCAGCAGACCGACGGTTTCGCGGCCCGCAAGGCGGCGGATGCAGAGCGCGGCCTGATCCGTGGACAGGGCCTGTGTTACTATATCGAAAGTATTTTGGGCGACCCTTCCGAAAACGCGAAGGTAGAGTTTGCCGAGGATGGAACCGTGGCCTTATGTGTCGGGACACAATCGAACGGGCAGGGGCATGAAACGGTCTATGCTCAGTTCCTGTCGGATCAGACCGGCATCCCGATGGATCAGATCACCGTCGTGCAGGGCGACAGCGACCGGCTGCCACATGGGGGCGGGACGGGCGGGTCACGCTCGGTCACCGTGCAAAGCACGGCGACGCTGGCCACAATCGACGTCATGATCGCCGCATTCACGCCTTATCTGGCGGCTAAGATGGGGGTCGAGGAAAGTGAGATGACCTTTGATCACGAAACCTTCCGCGCACCGGGATCGAACCTGACCCCGACGCTGGTCGAGGCCGCGCAGATGGCCCGCGCCGACGGCCGCACGGACCTGTTGCAGCACGAGGCCCGCGCCAATCTGGATGCGCGCAGCTATCCCAATGGCGCGCATGTTGCCGAGGTTGTGATCGATTCTTTCACCGGCGAAGTGGCCGTTGACCGCTATACGGTCGTTGATGATTTCGGCAATCTTATCAATCCGATGCTGGCCGAGGGGCAGGTCCATGGCGGGGTCGTCCAAGGCATCGGTCAGGCGTTGAGCGAGCGGGTCGCCTATGATGATCAGGGGCAACTGCTCACGGCTTCGTTCATGGATTACGCCTTGCCCCGCGCGGCGGACATACCCATGATTAAGTTTACCTCGGCTCCGGTTCCGTCAACGGCCAACCCGATGGGCATGAAAGGCTGTGGCGAGGCTGGCACCGTGGGCGCGCTGGCCGCTGTGGCAAACGCGGTTCAGGATGCGCTCTGGGATCACGGGGTGCGGCAGGCGGATATGCCTTTCACACCCCACAAAACATGGGAATTGCTGACGCATGGTTCTGTCGCGGCTCAGTAGAAAGGTTCTGGGATGGCTCGGTCGCCCGCTGCGGTCCGAGCATTCGACCGAAGCGCTTCACCGCGAACCGATCAGCCATGTCATCATCCTTGACGGCACCATGTCGACACTGGAACCGGGGTTTGAGACCCATGCGGGCCAGACCCTGCGCCTGTGCCGCGAGATGGGCAGCAAGGTCTCGGTCTTTTACGAATCCGGGGTGCAGTGGGAAAGCTGGCGGTCCTCGCTGGATGTGATGATGGGGCGGGGCATCAACCGGCAGATCAGGCGCGCCTATGGCTATCTCGCCTCGCGCTACAAACCCGGTGACCGGATATACTTTATCGGCTATTCGCGAGGGGCCTACGGTGTCCGCAGCCTGGCAGGGGTGATCGACATGATCGGCCTGCTCAAAGCGGAACACGCGACCGAGCGGAATATCAAACAGGCCTATCGCCATTATGAATGCAACGCCAACGGCACCGCCGCCGGAGCGTTCCGCCGTCAGTTCTGCCATACGGACGTGGCGATCGAGATGGTGGGCGTCTGGGACACGGTCAAGGCGCTGGGCCTGCGCCTGCCGCTGCTCTGGCGCTGGGCCGAGGAACGCCACGCCTTCCACAACCACCAGCTTGGCCCGGCCACCCGCCACGGCTATCACGCGATGGGGCTGGACGAAACGCGCGAAGTGTTCGAGCCTGTGCTGTGGAAATGTACGCCTGAGTTCAAGGGCCACGTGGAACAAGTCTGGTTCCGCGGCACCCACGGCGATGTCGGCGGGCAGTTGAACGGTTTCGAAGAGGCCCGCCCGCTGAGCAACATCTCCCTCATCTGGATGCTGGACAAGGCCGAACTGCACGGCCTGCCCTTGCCCGAAGGCTGGCGCGACCGCTTTCCGACCGACCCGCATGCCCGGTCAGTGGGCACATGGCGCGGCTGGGGCAAGATTTTCCTGCTGCGCAAGCACCGCAAAGTGGGGCGCGACCGCTCAGAGAGGCTGCATGTCTCGGTCTCCCCGGACGACCTTCCGGGCTGGGTGCCGATGCCGGATTTGCCGTCGCATCCGGCGCAGTAGGTTTCCAAAAATCAGATTTCAGCCCATATGGCATCTATACGCCACGCGTGACTCAAATTTCGTTCTTCCATGGCATCCATCAGAGCCTGTGAAACAAGCATGCCACGAGTACCTGCTCCGTAGTGCATGTCGTACCAGGCAGCGCGACCAGCGATTTTATCTTTATACACCGCTCTGACGTCACCAGGATCAAGCACCCCTTGTTTTCCCTTGATCTGCCAAAGGTGCCCTCCATCAATCTCCCCTCCTGCGGTAAGCCTCACCCCATCACGCCATTTTCCATCAAAGCAGATTGCATCGACAATCTGGGTGACCCTCCAGAACCACCTGGGAGACTCAAACGCAGTACCATCGCTCATGAAAACCGGCACCGAGATGAACTGGTGCACACCCGGTTCCATTTCTTCGATCAGATCCTTCATCCCGCGGCTAACAATTTTTCCGCCGGGGGACCGATCCAGATCTCGCAGGTTTTCCCCTTTGGCGAATCTCAGCGCCGTAGGGAAAAGTTCCTTGGGCCAAGGCGCAACGCGCCAGCCTGCTCTGGCCTGAAATGACGCCAGACTGTATTTTTCCAAAAGTTCTTTGGTCACTTCGCCGGTATAGGCCCGGACTTTTGCGTTGTGCTGTTCAGAATAATCTTCCTGCAGTTTGTCGCC
>NZ_JALCBM010000086.1:0-1532 GCF_028066395.1 Ruegeria sp. | reverse complement strand
GAACTCATCGGCTGGAACGCCACGCCCACATGCGCTTCGCAATAAGGCTTGCCTGCCTCAACCGGCAGGCCGCAGAACCAGAAATCCTCGGTTGCGGGGTCGCCGACGGGCCATTTGCAGGTCTTCTCAGTCAGTTCCATCAACGACAGTTTCTTCGACTTCTTCTCGATCTCATTGACCTTGGCCAGTGCCTCGGGGCTGATTTCGTTGGCCGAGGGCTGCGGCGGCAGCGGTTGGCCTGCCGGGATGATCTGACGGCGGGCGGGGACGGCGGGTTTCGCCTCGGGCGCGGGCGCAGGGCGGGCCGGTTCGGTTTTGGGTGCGGGTTTGGGCTTGGCCTCGGCCTTGGGCGCGGGGGCCGGTTTTTCCTTGGGTTCGGCCTTGGCCGGGGTCGCCCCGGTGGCGCGGTTCGACAGGCCCAGACGGTGCACCTTGCCAATGACCGCGTTGCGGGTCACGCCGCCCAGTTCCTTGGCGATCTGGCTGGCCGACTGGCCTTCGCCCCACATCTTCTTCAGCAGTTCTACGCGCTCGTCAGTCCAGGACATCTGGTGCCTTTCAAAAAACGGGAAAGCGGCCCCGGATTCGGGCCGCCTTGGGAATTCGTCTCAGCGCCCTATTCTAATCACTGCGGGCCGAGTTACAAGCGGTCTTCGAATCAGATAAAGAGCGGAACATGCAGATAGACACGGATCACGATCCGCGCCGTTTCGGGGCGGTCAACTGGATGGGCCTTTACACGCTGGCGCAGCGCGAAACGCTGCGGTTTCTGGCGGTGTGGACGCAGACCCTGCTGGCGCCGCTGGTCACCGCCGGGCTGTTCCTGCTGATCTTCAACATTGCCGTAGGGCCGGGGCGGCCGGATGTGATGGGCGTGTCCTTTCTGACCTTTCTGGCCCCGGGGATCATGATGATGACGGTGATCCAGAACGCATTTGCCAATACCTCATCCTCGATGGTGATTGCCAAGGTGCAGGGCAATATCGTCGATACGCTGATGCCGCCACTGTCACCGCTGGAGATTCTGCTGGGCTATCTGGCGGGCGGCATCATCCGCGGTGTTCTGATCGCTTGCGTGGTGGCCGTTGCGCTGGCATTGGTGCTTGGACTGGTGCCACAAAACTCGCTGATCGCGCTCTTGTTTGTGGTGCTGGGTGGGGCCTTCATGGGCGCGCTGGGCCTGTTTGCGGGGATTTTCGCCAACAAGTTCGATCAGATGGCGGCAATCACCAATTTCATCGTCACCCCGTTGGCCTTCCTGTCTGGTACTTTCTATTCGGTTGAGGCTCTGCCGCCGATCCTGAACCGGCTGAGCCATGTGAACCCCGTGTTCTACCTGATCGACGGGCTGCGTTATGGCATGATCGGAGTGTCCGACAGCTCACCCTATCTGGGCATGGTCGTTTGTACCGGCGCGACAGTATTGGTGGGCGCTCTCACATGGCAAATGTTGCGGACGGGGTATCGGTTGAAGGCTTAGGTCTCGGCCAAAACCCCGGGCTGCAAGGCGATCCGAGGTTTGCCGAGGCGCG
>NZ_JALCBM010000085.1:12725-15969 GCF_028066395.1 Ruegeria sp. | reverse complement strand
TCGCGCGGCAAGATGGACAAATGTACCTTCTGCGCCGGTGGCCCCGAGGAGACGCACTCGACCGCAGAGTTTGCCAAATACGGTCGCAACCGGATCGCCGAGGGCAAACTGCCCATCTGCGCCGAAATGTGTTCCACCAAGGCCCTGCTCGCCGGTGACGGCGACGTGGTCTCGGCCATCTACCGCGAACGCGTCGTGGCGCGCGGCTTTGGTTCGGGCGCATGGGGTTGGGGCACCGCCTACGACCAGAAAGACGGCTGAGCACCGACCAATCCCCGCCCCGGTGCGCAATCGCTGCATCGGGGCGAGATAAGATTTTTCGACGAAAAATCTCGGCCCCGTCCGGTTTCGGGCGGTGCATTTTCCAACTGTCTATGAGGCAACCATGCCCGTTCTGCGACTTCTGATCTGCCTGATCGTTTTGACCTTTCCCGCGTTGGCCCCTGCTCAGACACAAGACACTCAGGACCGCACCACCACCGGCGGCGCGACCACGCTTGAGGACATTCTGGCCCGGCAACGGGGCGAGGCGGTTGATGACAGCTATCGCTCGGACAATACCGGGCAAGGCAATGCCGAAGGGTTGCTGGGTCAACTTGGCACCCGCGGAGTCGCCTCGGACAGCGATGTTTACCGCGCCTTGCGCTATGGCTCGGCGGATGTGACCGTCTCGAACAACGGCCCCGCCGCCAGCGTCCTGATTCAGGATGGCGGCATGTGGTGGCTGGCCTTCCGCACCGGTCCTTTGCGGGAATATGGCACTTATATTCTGGCCGGGATGTTGGCCGTGCTGGTGCTGTTCTTCCTGATCCGTGGCAGAATCCGCATCGACGGCGAGAAAACCGGCCGCACTGTCCTTCGCTTTACCAGTTTCGAACGCTTCGGCCATTGGCTGTTCGCCGGATCGTTCCTGATCCTCGGCCTGACCGGCCTGCTGACGCTTTATGGCCGCGACGTGCTGATCCCGATCTTCGGGAAGGAAGGCTTCGCCGCTATCGCGCAAGCCTGCAAATGGCTGCACAACAATCTGGCCTGGGCCTTCATGCTGGGGCTGATCATCGTCACCCTGAACTGGATTGCCCATAACATCCCCAACCGGACCGACCTGAAATGGCTGGCTGCCGGGGGCGGGCTGTTCACCAAAGGCAGCCATCCACCCGCCAAGAAATTCAACGCGGGTCAAAAGATCATCTTCTGGGCCTGCATCCTGCTGGGTGTCTCGATCAGCCTGTCTGGCCTGTCTCTGCTGTTTCCGTTCGAAATGCCGCTGTTTGCCAAGACGTTCTCAATCGCCAATGCCACCGGCATTCCACAGGCCCTAGGCCTAAACCTGCCGGTACAAATGTCGCCGCAGGAAGAGATGCAGTACGCACAGCTCTGGCACGTCATGGTGGCCTATGTATTCATCGCGATCATTCTCGCCCATATCTATCTCGGCTCCATCGGGATGGAGGGCGCGTTTGACGCCATGGGCACCGGCGAGGTCGAGGAACAATGGGCGCGCGAGCACCATTCGCTGTGGCTGGAAGAGGTTCAGGACAAAGAGGCTGGCAAAGCCGCCGCCTCGCCCGCTGAATAGATGCGAGCCCTGATCCTGACGCTGGCGCTGCTGCCCCTGCCCGCGCTGGCCGAGTTCTTCACGCTCAAGGGTCACGGCGGCCCAATCATGGGGATCGCCGCCGCCCCGGACGGGCGCATCGCCACGGCCAGTTTCGACAATTCCGTCGGCCTCTGGACCGGGCAGAACCCGGAATGGCTGGAAGGGCACGAGGCCGCCGTCAATTCGGTCGCCTTCAACGGCACCGCGATCTATTCCGCCGGGGATGATTTCACCCTGCGCCGCTGGCCCGGCGGGCAGGTCGTCGGGCAGCATAAAGGCAAGATCGTCCATATCGCGGCATCCAAAACCCATGTGGCCACGGCCAGTTGGGACGGCACGATTGGCCTCTGGCCCGTTGACGGGTCTACGCCAACCATGCTGGGCCCCACCGGCAGCGGTGTGAATGCGGTCGCGTTCACGCCGGATGGCACGCAGCTTTATTCGGCGGGCGTCGATGGCAGCCTGCGCCTGTGGGACGTGGCCAGCGGGCAGGAAATCGAACGTCTGGTCGAACACGGCTTTGGCATCAACGAACTGATCCTGAATGCAAGTGATGGATGGATCGCCTACGGTGCGGTGGATGGCGTCACTCGCATCCTTGACCTTGGCACCGGCGAAGAGCGCGATTTCACTCTGGATCGCCGCCCGATCCTTGCCCTTGCGCTCAGCCCGGACCGGCGGTTGCTGTCGGTGGGCGATGGCGAAGGCTATATCATGGTGATCGACACCACCGAATGGCGCATCGCGCAGGATTTCCGCGCCACCCTGCGCGGCCCTGTCTGGGCGCTGGCCTTTTCGCCGGACGGGCAGAACCTGCATGCGGGGGGCATCGATCAGGCGATGTATAGCTGGCCGGTCGCAAACCTAGGCGATGGCGAGCAGCTGGCCGCCACCCAGCCCGATTTCCTGAAAAACCCCAACGACATGAGCAACGGTGAACGGCAATTCGCCCGCAAATGCTCGATCTGCCACAGCCTGACCCCCGACAGCCAACGACGCGCGGGGCCAACCCTGCATGGCGTCTTTGGCCGAAGGGCAGGCACGCTGCCGGGGTATTTCTACTCGGACACGCTGCAAAACTCTGATATCATTTGGAATGACGAGACGATAAATGCCCTTTTCGACGAGGGGCCTGACCACTACATTCCGGGGTCAAAGATGCCGATGCAGCGGATCACGCAGGCCAGCGACCGAGACGACCTGATCGCCTTTCTGCGCCGCGCCACGGCAGACCAGAACTGAGCCGGAGGAGACTATGAAAGCCTTTCTTGCTGCCGTCACCGCGATGGTCGTGATCACAGCCGCCGCCCCCTATGCGCTGAACCAGATCGGTTTCAGCGCGGCAGAGAACAGTTCCGGATCGGCCGTGCGTCTCGACTGAATGTCCGAATATCTGACCACCCGCGAACTGGCCGATCTGCTGCGCATTGGCGAGCGGAAGGCCTATGACCTCGCCTCCTCCGGTGAAATTCCCTGCGTCCGCGCCATGGGCAAACTGCTGTTTCCAAGGGCCGAGATCATTGCCTGGCTCAACGCCTCACGCTCGGGCCCGGATGTGGCGGAACCGCCCCTGCCCCCGATTGTCGCGGGCAGCCATGATCCGCTGCTGGACTGGGCGCTGCGCGAAAGCGGGTCGGGGCTGGC
>NZ_JALCBM010000085.1:9853-12625 GCF_028066395.1 Ruegeria sp. | reverse complement strand
CTGGCCATCTGGCGCCGCGCCTTCTTTGACCCGCCCATGCAGAAACTGCTGGCGTTCCTGCGCAACACCCGCTTCGCAACCCGCGCCGAGGAATTCGGAGGTTACGACATCACCGGGCTGGGCCGCATTCACCACAACGGCGCAACCGGCTGACGCGCTTCATCTTTTCCCAAATACTCTCGCCGAAGGCATTGGCCACAGGCCAATTCACCGTGCGTTGGGGAAAAACAACTGCTCGCCATCCAACTGGTAAGAGGCAATCGCCCCCTGCCCGTCCGGCCCGGTCAGCCAGTCGATGAACCGCTGCGCCGCCGCCGCCCGCACGTCCGGGTGTTTTTCGGGGTTCACAAGGATCACGCCATATTGGTTGAACAGGCGCGGATCGCCCTCGACCAGAATCTCCAGTTCACCCCGATTGCCGAAAGACAGCCAAGTGGCCCGGTCGGTCAGCGTATAGGCCCCCATCCCGCTGGCCACGTTCAGCGTCGCGCCCATGCCCGAGCCTGTCTCGCGATACCACGTGCCCGACGCACCGGTGGGGTCAGTGTCCGCCGCCGCCCAATGCGCCATCTCGGCTTTATGGGTGCCACTGTCATCCCCGCGCGAGGCAAAGGGGGCCTGCGCATCCGCAATCGCGGTCAAGGCGGCAAGGATATCCTCGCCGCCCCGCACCTCGGCCGGGTCGGATTTCGGGCCGACCAGAACGAAATCATTATACATGACGTCCAGCCGCTCGACGCCCCAGCCATCGGCCACGAATTGCTCTTCAGCCGGGCGGGAATGCACCAGCAGCACATCGCCATCGCCGTTGATCGCATTGCGGATCGCTTGCCCGGTGCCAACGGCCACCACGCGCACGTCGATGCCGGTTTCGGCCTCGAATCCCGGCAGGATGTAATCCAGCAGGCCCGAGTTCTGGGTCGAGGTGGTGGATTGCACCACAATGAACGGCTCCTCCGCCGCAACGGGGGCGGCCAATATCCCAAGCGCAAGCGTGCCTGCCCGGATTAGATCGCGGATCATCAAATCTCTCCGTTTTCCTGAATTACGTAACCAGCCCGCCCGCCAGATAGCGGCGCGAGGCCGGGCTGTTGGGGGCGTCCAGCACCTGTTTCGCGGCCCCGTGTTCGACCACATGCCCGCCCTGCATCATCACAATGTCGGCAGCCAGCCTGCGGGCCTGTCCGATATCATGGGTCACCATCACAATGCGCACACCCCTTGCCGAGGCGCGCAGCACCATCTGCTCAATCGCCTGCGTGGCACCGGGGTCCAAAGCGCTGGTGGGTTCGTCCAGAAACAGCGTCTCGGGCTCCAACGCAAGCGCGCGCAAAATGGCCAGCCGCTGCGCCTCACCCCCCGACAGGGAGCGCGCGGATTGGCGGGCCTTGCCGTCCAGCCCGCCCTCTGCCAACAATTCGGCCATCCGCGCCTTACGCGTGACGCGCGGCAAGGATTGGCGCCGCAACACAAAATCCAGATTGGCCGCGACCGAGCGGCGCAGCAGCACCGGCTGCTGAAACACCATCGCCTGTCGTGCCTTGTGGGTATCGTTCAAAGGCTCTCCGCCCTGCGTCACCCGCCCGCGATCCGGGGCGATCAGCCCGTGCAGGCAGCGCAGCAGCAGGCTTTTGCCCGCGCCGTTCGGCCCCAGGATCAGCGTCGGCCCCGGCCCGTCCAGACAGAGTTCCGGCACATCCAGCAGCATCTTGCCCTTGCGCGCCAGCCACAGATCGCGAACCCCAAGCCCGCCCGGCATATCCGGCAACAGATCACGCATGGCGCAAGCCCTCCTGCTCGGCCCGCAGACTCAGCGTGCTTACCATTGCGTTCACTGCGATGGCGATGCCGATCAAGATCGCGCCCAGAGCCAGCGCCAGCGCCAGATTGCCTTTCGAGGTTTCAAGCGCAATTGTCGTCGTCATCACCCGCGTCACATGGTTGATATTGCCACCCACGATGATCACCGCACCGACCTCGGCAATCGCACGCCCGAACCCGGCCAACAGCGCCGTCACCAGCGCCAGCCGCGCATCCCATAGCAGCACCGGAACCGAGGCCAGACGCGACACGCCCAGCGACCGCAGCTGTTCGGAATATTCCTCGGCCAGCATCTCGACCACTTGCCGGGTCAGCGCGGCGATGATCGGGGTGACCAGCACCACCTGCGCGATGATCATGGCGGTGGGTGTATACAGCAGTTCCAACACCCCCAGCGGCCCCGATCGCGACAGCATCAGATAGACCAACAGCCCCACGACCACCGGCGGGAAGCCCATCAATGCGTTCATCAGCACGATCAAAACCCGCCGTCCGGGAAAGCGCGCGACCGCCAAAGCGGCCCCGACAGGCATCCCGATCACCGCCGAAATCAGCACCGCAAAGACAGAAACCTGCAGGGACAGTAGTACAATCGCCCACAGCTCGGGATCGCCGGCGACGATCAGAGCGAGCGCTGAACTGAATTCTGATGCAAATCCCTGCATAATCTCCGACCAGTGGTGAATTTCGCATGAAACGCGTTAAATTTCAGGAGAATACTAATCCGTTTCCACCTCAAGTACACGCACATTTCCGAGATCGGGAACGAAAAAACGCGGCCCCGGTACAGGGCCGCGTTTCATTGGTCAGAAGACCGAATACGGGTCAGTTCAACGCCGCATCAGTGATCTGATGAGTCCATGCGCCATCAGGCTGTTTGGTGATCACTGGGTCAGAACCACCGGCCAGCAAAGTGGCCACCGTGCGGTCGAAATCCGCCGGGTCCAGCGA
>NZ_JALCBM010000085.1:8195-9753 GCF_028066395.1 Ruegeria sp. | reverse complement strand
TTCAGAACTTCGACACCGCTCTCGCTCTTGCCGCCGGTATCGATGCCCAACTGGCTCATCCAGCTCATGAACGGGAATTCGTTGCCGAAGAACCAGACCCCCAGCGTGCGGTTTTTCAGATCATCGGGCGAGGCGATACCCGCGTCCTTCCAGCAGGTCAGCATCATGCCCGAGCTTTTGAACGGCTGTGCGATATTGACCAGCGGCAGGCCCTTTTCGCGTGCGGCAAGCGCCGCGGGCATCCATTCGACCGTCACATCGGCCCCACCGCCTGCGATCACCTGCGTTGGTGCAATGTCAGGTCCGCCGGGCAGAATGGTGACGTCCAGCCCCTCTTCCTCGTAAAACCCTTTGTCCTTGGCCACGTAATAACCCGCGAACTGCGCCTGAGTGACCCATTTCAGCTGTAATGTCACCTCATCCGCTGCCAAAGCCGCACTGGCTGCCATGCTAAAGGCGGCAATCGCCCCGCTGAGTAGCTTGTTCATCTTCATGTCTCCTAGTTGCTGTTGGTGCCCCGTTTTCGGGGTCTGTTGAATTTCCTTTTCTTATCCACGTTGCGACGGATGCCAGAAGGTCACCGCCTTTTCGATCATCGCGACCAGCCCATAGAACGCCGTTCCGGCCAGCGCCGCGACAACGATCTCGGCCCAGACCATATCCAGCGACAATTGCCCGACACTGGTCGAGATCCGAAAGCCCATGCCCAAAGTGGGCGAGCCGAAGAATTCAGCCACAATAGCGCCGATCAGCGCCAGAGTGGTGGAAATCTTCAACCCGTTGAAAATGAAAGGCATCGCGGCGGGAAGACGCAGCTTCAGAAAGCTTTGCCAATAGGTGGCGGCATAGGTCTCCATCAGGTCGCGCTGCATGGCTGTGGCCTCGCGCAGGCCTGCGACGGTGTTGACCAGCATGGGAAAGAACACCATCACCACGACCACCGCCGCCTTGGAGTGCCAGTCGAACCCGAACCACATCACCAGAATGGGGGCCGTGCCGACAATCGGCAGCGCCGCCACGAAATTGCCCACCGGCAGCAGACCCAGACGTAGGAAATCCCAGCGATCCACCGCAATGGCCATCAGGAACGCCGCCCCGCAACCGATGAGATATCCGCTGAGCGCGCCCTTGATGATGGTCTGAAAGAAATCCGCCCAGAGGATCGGCAGGCTATTGCCAAAGCGCACCGCGATCACCGAAGGCGCAGGCAGGATGACCAGCGGCACCTCAAGCCCGCGCACCACCAGTTCCCAGATGACGATCACGGTCAGGCCAAAGATCAGCGGCGCCAGCGTGCGAACCATGCGACTGTCGGCATATGGCCCGCTGGCCAGGCGGCTGTTGATCCACCAGCCCAGCAGCCAGACCGCGATTGCAAGCACCACCAGTATCATTGCGCCATCCCCATCCGGCGCAGCACCGCGCGCTCAAGCAGCCCCAGCAGCCCCACCAGACAGGCCGCCAGCAGCGCCGCCGCAAACAGCGCCGACCAGATCTGCACCGTCTGCCCGTAATAGCTGCCCGCCAGCAGCCGCGCGCCCAGCCCCGCCACGGCACC
>NZ_JALCBM010000085.1:0-8095 GCF_028066395.1 Ruegeria sp. | reverse complement strand
CCCACCGAATACAGCACCACAATGATCATCGGGGCCAGCGCGATGATCGGAATGGTCTGACTGACGATGGCCCAGGGCATCACCGACAGGTCCATGACCCGGCTGTGTACGATCCCAACCGCCAGCAGAATGCCAAGCCCGGTGCCGATCACAAAACCCAGCATCGTCGCGCTGAGTGTCACCCAGCCGTGATAAATCAGCGACCGTTTCGAGGTGATCTTCTTGCCAACCGTCGTCTCCCACAGCTCAATCGCAACCTGATGCGGGGCAGGCAGACGGGGGCGTTTCTGCTCCCACGTGGCGGGGATGGCGAAGCTGTTGTTCAGCGCCAGCCCGATCTCACCCATATCTCGCCGGTCCTTGGCCGAGGGTGGCTGCACCTCGGCCCCGGCGCGTTCCTGTTCGGTCAGAACGCCTTTGATATTCATCGGGATACAGGCCACGTACCAAAAGGCGACAATCGCGGCGAGGACGGTCAGAACGGCGATCACCTGCTTCATGCGTGCCACTCCATCCGCAATTCCCGCAGGGTTTCGGGGGGTTCCGGGTCGATGAATCCGCAATCGACAAACCCCTCGCGCCGGTAAAAGGCCTGAGCCTTCAGGTTCGGTTCATCCGAGGTCAGCCAGACAAAATCGCGCCCCTGCCGGACATGATCCAACAAGGCTTTCCCCACCCCGGCCCCGGTGCGTCGGCAAAACAACGCGCCGATTTTCGAGGTCTCAGGGTCAAACGACAGATAAGCCTCAACCGGATCGCCAACTACAAAGATCTGACGTACTGGCAGAGCATCCCGGATCATCCCTTCGATGGCATCCCGAGAAAACACGCGCGGCTTCCAGGGCGTCGCGTCGATCCAGTCATTGACGACCCCGGCGCATCCCGGAACCTGATCCGGACCAGCGCGATAGATATGCAGCCCCTCACTCATCCGCATGCCCGGCCCGCAGCCCCTCGCGCACGCGATGGGCGACTTCGATGAATTCCGGCGAGTCGCGGATGTCCAAAGGGCGTTCCCTGGGCAAAGGGCTGTCGATCACATCCGTAATCCGCCCCGGACGCGGGCTCATCACTACGATCTTGGTGCTGAGATACACCGCCTCGGGGATTGAATGGGTCACAAAACCAATGGTCTTTTCGGTCCGCGCCCACAGCGCCAAAAGCTGTTCGTTCAGGTGATCGCGCACGATCTCGTCCAGCGCGCCAAAAGGCTCGTCCATCAGCAGGATATCGGCATCAAACGCCAGCGCCCGCGCGATACTGGCGCGTTGCTGCATGCCGCCTGACAACTGCCAGGGAAATTTGCCACCAAACCCTTTCAGATCAACCAGTTCCAGCACGTTCTTTACACGCGCATCCTGATCCGCCGCCGAGTATCCCATAATCTCAAGCGGCAATTTGATGTTCTTGGCAATGGTGCGCCACGGATACAAACCGGCCGCCTGAAACACATACCCATAAGCCCGGTTGCGCCGCGCCTCATCCGGGGTCATGCCATTGACCGTCAGGCTGCCCCCCGTCGGCGTCTCCAACGCCGCGATACAGCGCAGAAAGGTGGTTTTGCCGCAGCCTGAAGGACCGATGAAGCTGACGAATTCACCCTTGTCGATGGTCAGGTTCACATCCTTGAGGGCATGGATCGGACCGTCATTGGTCTGGAAGGTGAGGTCGAGGTTGGTAGCCTCAATAACAGTTTCAGGTGCCATTCGCTTTCCTTGTCTCCACACCCTCCAGCATTGGCCCAAACTTCGCTCTTAGATATGTTTCAAGTTTCGAAGCGACCAGATCATCTTCCTTATTCAACAGGAAGTTCCAACGTGCAGTGTTCTTCTTAATCCAATCTCCGACGCTGCTTTCTGCAATTTCATCAATTCCAAGAAGAGGCCAAATAATCGGATTTGAAACAATCGCACCGGCAACAGTGCTTTGCGCGGAAAATCCATAGTGTTGCGACTGATAGCGCGCGTTGCTCTTTGGTCCTGCTTTACCAACCTTGATGACGCGATTTGATGAAGCAAGCACAAACACATAGACGGCTCGCTTACTGGCAGGCAGTGCCTTGGGTATATGCGGTGCCGACCAATAGTCGATGGTCACTTCTTCCGTCGGAGAAATTCCTAGGCGCGAAGCCTGATCCAAAAAAGAGACCAACGCCTCACTTGGGTCCAACTGGATTGACTTGATATCCAGAACTGTCAAATCAAACCCCCGCCGCCGGAATGCCCGTCCGCTCGACCGGGCGCGGGGCGGTCAGCTCTTTCCAAGTGCTCAGCGCCCGGTTCACATGACTGTTCGGCTCGCGCGCCACGAACTCACCATGCCCCTCCTGCGTGCGGATTTCACCGTCATGCACCGCAACCTGACCCCGTGTCAGGGTAAAGCGCGGCAAACCCTTGACCTCTTTGCCTTCGAACACGTTGTAGTCGATCGCGGATTGCTGCGTGCCAGCGCTGATCGTCTTGGATTTCTCAGGGTCCCAGACAACCAGATCGGCATCCGCACCCACCAGAACCGCACCCTTTTTCGGGTAACAATTCAATATCTTGGCGATATTTGTTGAAGTTACCGCCACGAATTCGTTCGGTGTCAGGCGCCCTGTGTTCACCCCATGGGTCCACAACATCGGCATCCGGTCCTCAAGCCCCCCGGTGCCGTTCGGGATCTTGGTGAAATCCCCAACGCCATAGCGTTTCTGTTCGGTCGTAAAGGCACAATGATCCGTGGCCACCACACTTAGCGAACCGGATTGCAACCCGTTCCACAGACTGTCCTGATGGTGCTTGTTACGGAACGGAGGGCTCATGACCCGGCGCGCGGCATGGTCCCAGTCGGAATGGGCATACTCGCTGTCATCCAGCGTCAGATGCTGGATCAGAGGTTCCCCCCACACCCGTTTGCCCTGCATCTTGGCCCGCCGAATGGCTTCATGCGCCTCCTCACACGAGGTATGCACGACATAGAGCGGCACCCCCGCCATATCGGCAATCATGATGGCACGGTTGGTGGCCTCGCCCTCCACCTGCGGCGGACGGGAATAGGCATGCGCCTCGGGGCCGGTATTGCCCTCGGCCATCAGCTTGGCCTGCAATTCAGCCACCACATCACCGTTTTCGGCGTGCACCATGGCAACACCGCCCAGCTCGGCCAGACGTTTGAACGAGGCGAACAGCTCGTCATCATTCACCATCAGCGCGCCCTTGTAGGCCATGAAATGCTTGAAGGTGTTGATGCCGCGCGTCTCGATCACCGTTTTGATATCATCGAACACCTGCTCGCCCCACCAGGTCACGGCCATGTGGAAGGAATAGTCGCAATTCGCGCGCGTGGACTTGTTGTCCCAGCGCTTCAACGCATCAAGTAGGCTCTCGCCCGGGTTGGGCAGCGCGAAATCCACCACCATCGTGGTGCCACCCGCCAAGGCCGCCCGAGTCCCGCTTTCGAAATCATCGCTGGAATAGGTCCCCATGAAAGGCATTTCCAGATGCGTATGCGGATCAATCCCGCCCGGCATCACGTAACACCCGGTGGCATCCAGCGTCGTATCGCCCTTCAGATCAGGCCCGATCTCGGTAATCACCCCGCCTTCGACCCGAACATCCACCTTATAGGTCAGGTCCGCAGTGACAACGGTTCCGTTCTTGATGACTGTACTCATTTATCCCTCCCTGCGCGGTCTGCGCCGCGTGCTTCATCTGGCCCCAAATATCCCGGGGGAGCCCAGCCCAACAGGGCTGGGCGGGGGCAGAGCCCCCTACTCCACGATCTCCGCCGTCTCCACCACCGCATGCAGTAGAACATCCGCCCCGGCAGCGGCCCAATCCTTGCTGATCTCCTCAGCCTCGTTATGGCTCAGCCCATCGACACAGGGGCACATGACCATCGCGGTCGGCGCAACCTTGTTGATCCAGCAGGCATCATGCCCCGCGCCCGAGATGATGTTGGTGTGCGAATAGCCCAGCCGTTCCGCTGCGTTGCGCACGGCTGCCACGCAATCCGTGTCGAATTCCACCGGATCGAACCCGCCAACGGTCTCGAACTCGACCTGCAGGCCCATCTCTTCCACAATATCCTCGGCCGCCACGCGCAACCGGTTCACCATATCCATGATCACATCCAGCTCGGGTGAGCGGAAATCGACCGTGAACACAGCCTTGCCCGGGATCACGTTGCGTGAATTCGGGTAGACATCGATATGCCCAGCCGCACCAACCGCATGCGGCGCGTGGGACCAGGCGATTTCGTCCACCTTCTCCAATATCCGCGCCATGGCGAGGCCCGCATTCTTGCGCATCGGCATCGGGGTCGATCCGGTATGCGCATCCTTGCCGGTGATGGTCACTTGCGTCCACCGCAGGCCCTGCCCGTGGGTGACGACACCGATATCCTTGCCTTCGGCCTCAAGGATCGGTCCCTGTTCGATATGCAGCTCGAAAAAAGCATGCATCTTGCGGGCGCCAACCTCTTCCTCGCCACGCCAGCCGATCCGAGACAGTTCGTCCCCGAACCGCTTGCCCTCCGCATCCTCGCGGTCATAGGCCCAGTCTTGCGTGTGAACCCCCGCAAACACGCCAGAGGCCAGCATCGCCGGGGCAAACCGCGTGCCCTCTTCATTGGTCCAGTTGGTCGCCACGATGGGGTGTTTGGTCTTGATCCCCAGATCGTTGAGCGTGCGGATCACCTCCAACCCGCCCAATACACCCAGAACGCCGTCATATTTACCGCCGGTCGGTTGGGTGTCGAGGTGCGAGCCCACATAAACCGGTAGCGCGTCTGGGTCCGTGCCTTCGCGGCGCGCGAACATGTTGCCCATCTGATCCAGCCCCATGGTGCATCCCGCATCCTCGCACCATGTCTGAAACAAGGCGCGGCCTTCGCCATCCTCATCAGTCAGCGTCTGGCGGTTGTTGCCCCCGGCAACGCCGGGGCCGATCTTGGCCATCTCCATCAGGCTGTCCCAAAGCCTGTCGCCATTGATCCTGAGATTCTGTGCCGGAGCTGCCATTTGTTACCCTCTGTGATTTGCGAATTGGCTCGCATCTGGTGTCTTGATTTGACCATCTGGTCAAACTCACGCTATCACGGGTTCGGTATCAGTCAAGAAAATGCGCGGGTCAGTTGGATATTTCAGCTGTTTCCACGCCGACTTGGCTATGAAACAGACGCGCAGGACCCATGCCCAAAGATCGTGCCCCGACCCGAATTCAGAAAAAGAACCGTGCGGCGATTCTTGAAGCCGCTCTGAACGTGTTCTCCGCACACGGGTTTCGCGGGGCAACAGTTGATCAGATAGCGGCCGAGGCGGGTTTGAGCAAACCAAATCTGCTCTATTACTTCCCCTCGAAAGAGGCGATCCACACCGCCCTTTTGTCCGGCCTGCTCGAAACCTGGCTGGCGCCGCTGCATGAGTTGGACAAAAATGGCGATCCGATGACCGAGATCCTGTCCTACATTCACCGCAAACTGCAGATGAGCCGCGAATTGCCGCGTGAAAGCCGCCTATTTGCCAATGAACTGGTCCAGGGCGCCCCACGTATCCACGACGCGTTATCGAATGACCTGAAAGCATTGGTCGACGAGAAAACCGCAATTTTGACCACTTGGATGGATCAGGGAAAGATTGCACGGGTTCACCCCTATCATTTGTTTTTTTCGATCTGGGCGCTGACCCAGCACTATGCTGATTTCGATGTTCAGGTCCGGGCCATCCTCAGCGAAGAAGACCCGTTCGAGGGCGCAGGGCCTTTTATCGACATGCTCTATCGCAAATTGCTGTCGCCTTAAGGCTTGCTTAACCATGTTCGGGAAGGGTCTTCCCATGTTTGCCGCAAGACCCAATCCTGAACCCTGGATCGCACAGCTTTTCTCCACGCAATCGGCGCGCCGTGGCGCTGTCGTACGCCGCTCGGTCGCCTGGGTCGAACGCGAGGTCGGCCATGCGCGATTTCAGGATGAGGTCCGGCAGCGCGGCTACCACCTGATCCGCACTGCCAACCAATATATCGTCATCTGCCACAGCGGCCCCATCGACATCCTGTTCTGAGAAAATTCGTCGAATTTTCTCTTCCAAGATTTTTCGACGAAAAATCTCCGCCTATTCCGCCGCCTTGGCCATCGGATTGTTCGGATGTGTCGTCCAGTTGGCATAATCGGGCTGCACCACATCTCCGGTTCGCGGATCAACCGCACCGGCGGCCATTGGCTCCATCGAGATACATCCTTCAACCGGGCAGACATCAACGCACAGGTTGCAGGCCACGCATTCTTCGTCTTTCACCTCGAACACGCGGTCGGGAGACATGGAAATTGCCTGATGGCTGGTATCTTCGCAGGCAGCATAACACCGGCCACATTTGATGCACTGATCCTGATCGATCTTGGCCTTGGCGATGTAGTTCAGGTTCAGATACTGCCAATCCGTGACATTAGGCACCGCACGCCCGACAACGTCCGAGACATTGGTGTAACCCTTTTCGTCCATCCATTCCGACAGACCTGCGGTCAGTTCGTCAATGATCTTGAACCCATAGGTCATCGCCGCCGTGCAAACCTGAACATTGCCGCAGCCCAGCGACATGAATTCTGCCGCATCGCGCCAGGTTGTCACGCCGCCGATGCCCGAAATGGGCAGGCCATGCGTGGCCTCAGCGCGCGCGATTTCGGATACCATCGACAGAGCAATCGGCTTCACAGCCGGACCGCAATAGCCGCCGTGGCTGCCCTTGCCGTCAATCGAGGGTTCGGGGCTGAACGTGTCCAGATTGACGCTGGTGATCGAGTTGATCGTGTTGATCAGCGACACCGCATCCGCACCGCCATTTCTGGCCGCCGCAGCGGGTTTGCGGATATCAGTGATGTTGGGCGTTAGCTTCACGATCACCGGACGGTCATAATACTGTTTGCACCAGCGGGTGACCATTTCGATATATTCCGGCACCTGCCCTACGGCCGAGCCCATGCCGCGCTCGCTCATCCCGTGGGGGCAGCCGAAGTTCAGCTCAATCCCGTCCGCGCCGGTTTCGGCCACGCGGGGCAGGATCGCTTTCCACGCCGCCTCCTCACACGGCACCATGATCGAAGCGATCAGGGCACGGTCCGGGTAGTCCGCTTTGACCCGCGCCATTTCTTCAAGGTTCACCTCCAGCGGGCGGTCGGTGATCAGTTCGATATTGTTCAGCCCCAGCAACCGCCGGTCGGCGCCATAAATGGCCCCGTATCGGGGACCGTTCACATTGACGACCGGAGACCCCTCGGACCCCAGTGTTTTCCACACGACCCCGCCCCAACCGGCCTCGAAAGCGCGGCGGACGTTGTATTCCTTGTCGGTGGGCGGCGCCGACGCCAGCCAATAGGGGTTGGGGCTGGAAATGCCCAGAAAGTCAGTCGTCAGATCGGCCATGGCTTCTCCCTTCCCGGCTCAGCCGGTTTTCTTGAATATCATTTCGGTCGGACGGATACGCCCGGCCTTCAGGTTTGTGACGTAGTTCTTGAACTTCTCGGGCGCGGTTTCTCCCATCATCAGATGTATCCCCAACGGCGCAGGGCCGCTTTTGGCGATGCGGGCGAACACCTCTTCGAAGAAGGCCAGCGCAAATTCCGTACGGTCGGTTTCAGCAACCAGCTCAAGCCCCGCAGCGGCGGCGGCATCCCGGTAGATCTCGGGCGCATGCACGAATGAGGTCTCGGGCAGCGTCGACCAGGGCAGCGGGAAGTCCAGCGGCTCGGCCACCTCGCCGCCCATCACATCGAACAGGGCAAAGGTGCCGCCTGTTGCCAATGCGCGAGAGACCTCGGCGAAGAGGCCCGCCTTGTCTTCGATGTTCATGCCGACATGCAGCATCACGGCCAGATCGAACCCGGCATCCGGAACCGGCATGTCCAGCGCACTGCCGACCTCAAACTGCACCTTGTCGGACAGGCCAACCAGATCGCTCA
This sequence comes from Ruegeria sp., assembly GCF_028066395.1. GTDB lineage: Bacteria > Pseudomonadota > Alphaproteobacteria > Rhodobacterales > Rhodobacteraceae > Ruegeria. Next base: position 163 of record NZ_JALCBM010000085.1, on the reverse strand, counting down.
GCGCACGCGCCGTTTCGATGAATTCTGGCGTCAGATCGACCCCGGTCACCGACGCACCATAGCGGTCCGCGATATAGCGCGACGTGCCGCCGATGCCGCAGCCCACATCCAGCACCCGCGTCGCATGGGTCAGCGATAGCTGGTCAAACAGATGATCCGTCGC
>NZ_JALCBM010000084.1 GCF_028066395.1 Ruegeria sp. | reverse complement strand
ATACCTCGAAAATCATATCGCCGATCCTACCGACGCCAGTCGGTAGTGGTTCAGTTGGGCGAACTGCTGAAAGGGACGGAGTCCGGGTGTGAATTGACCTTTGCGGATCATGTTGACCAGTCCTATGCCAGCAGTGTTGGCCCCGCTTTTGTCGATGACGATCTTGCGTGGCGATCCGTTCACCTCTGCCAAGAGGTACATTTGAACCTCGCCTACGCCTTAGCTGACTGTCCAGTTTTCCAGGGCCACTTCAGACCGCTGTTCAAAAACCCAAGTTTCCGGCGGCTGTGAAACCGGTTCTCACCATCCGCTTGACAGGTTCAGTTTCTAAGCGGAGTCGCCAAATGCCCTGCGCAGGATGTCATGATCAATCGCGTCGATCCTGTTGTTGTCACGCCCGATCATGGTTTCTCCAGCCACCATCGCGTTCACGATGGCCTCTTCGATGCATTCGACAGCGCCGTTGTATATCGGATCAAGTGAGGTGCTAGGCAGGAAATCCAGCGATTCAACCTCACCGTCGATTGAGGGGATTTTTGAATTGGCGGTGGAAAAGGCCATGCAGATATCCCCCGAGAAATCGCTGCCCGGCGTGCCGGTTCGGCCGATGCCAATCGCCTTGCGACGGGCCAGCCGTTGCAGATAGCCAGGCAACATCGGGGCGTCAGTGCCGATGATCGTGATGATGGAACCGGTCCCGGGATCGCCGAACTCGACCGGTTCGTGGCGCAGCGTGCCCGTTTCTTTCAGGTGGGTCTGGCCAAGGGGCTGCCCCAGAATGTTCAGCTGAGGCCGGAATCCGAAATTGGACTGTACCAGAACACCAACCGTATATTGCTTGCCGCCCACCGTCACGATGCGCGAGGCCGTGCCGGTACCGCCTTTGAATTCATAGGTGATCATGCCGGTCCCACCGCCCACGTTGCCTTCGGCGACCGGGCCGCTGCGGGCGGTGTTGATCGCGTTGAACACATGGTCTTCGGTAATGTGAAAGCCGTCGATATCGTTCAGGAAGCCGTCAAATGTCTCGGCCACAAAGGGCAGCGCCCAGTTGTAGCCGCCAAGGGTGGAATTGTCGTAATGCCCGCGCATCCAGCGCGCGGTGGCCTGATGGGTGATGCCAAGGCTATGGGTGTTGGTCAGGCAAACGGGCCCGAAGAAATAGCCGTAATCGTCGATCCAGTGCGAACAGGTCATCTCTCCGGCACCGTTCAGCGTGTAAATGCCGCTCCAGACCGGTTGCAATGCGGTGGTCTTGCCCCGAGGCAGAATGGCAGTAACGCCGGTGCGCACAGGGCCCTGCCCGACGACGAGATCTCCGGAACCTTCGATCAGTGTGGTATAGCCGACTTCAACGCCCGCAATGTCGGTGATCGCATTGAAGGGGCCGGGTGTTCCCGGAAAGGGCAGGCCAAGGTCGCGTGCGCGGATGGGTTGAGAGATGTGCTTGGTCATGGGGTCCCTTCTCGGTAAGGCAACGTATCTGGCCGGACGCGTCAGCTGAAGATCGCGCGCAGCCGATTCCGGTCGATTCCGGAGCAGATCCGTCCGGCGGGTTTGAATGTCGGCGCGTCCTCGGCCGCGACCATGGCATTCACGACGGCTTCCTCGACGCTTTCCACTGCTGCAAGGTAAAGCGGGTCCATCCATTCGCCGTTCAGTTTCGGCCGCGTTGCGATCGCTCCGTCCATCTGCGGCATAGGGCCCGGATTGGCGACCGAGAACGCCAGAAATATGTCGCCGGAATTGGAACCACCCGGGCTGCCGCCCCGACCGATCCCGATCGCAGCCCGCTTGGCGACATGGCGCAGCGAAAGCTGAGACAGCGGCGCATCGGTGCCCAGGATCACGATGATTGAGCCGGTTTCGCGGTCGATCAACCGGTTTTCGGTCAACATCTGCCCCACCGGCTTGCCCAGAATGTTCAACCAGGGGCGAATGCCGTGATTGGCCTGCACCAGAGCGGCGATGGTGTATTGCGTTCCGTCAATTTCCAAGATGCGCGAGGAGGTTCCCGTCCCACCCTTGAACTCGTAACACATCATGCCATTGCCGCCACCGACACAGCCCTCGGCAACCGGGCCGGGCGCGGCCGCGTTCAGCGCGTCAAGGGCGTGCTGGGCGGTGACGAATTGCGCGTTGATATCGTTCATCACCCCGTCATAGGTTTCGGCGACAACCGGCATGGCCCAGGCATGTTCATCGCGAAAATAGTCAGCATAGGTGTCGATCATCCAGCGGGTGGCGGCGTGATGGACCATGCCGACGCCATGGGTGTTGGTGATGCAGACCGGCCCAAAGAAATAGCCCGCATCATTGATCCAATGCGTCCCGGTCATTTCGCCATTGCCGTTCAGGTCATATTGCCCGGCCCAGACCGGTTGCGGCTGGGTCTGGCCACCGCGGGGGATGATGGCCGTGACCCCGGTGCGCATGTTTTTCGACGGGTCCGTCAGGGTCGTGAACCCGACATGGACGCCAGCGACATCGGTGATGGCATTCAGCGGCCCGGGGGTTCCGGGAAATGGCAGTCCAAGATCGCGCGCGCGGGGCTTCGGGTCAGTCATTTTTGCTGTCCTTCTTGTTTCTGACGGGGCGGGATTGAAGATCGGGCTCATAGGAATAGGCGTTGAAATGCGCGCCCAGCTCGTCCATGCCCTGTTTCCGGTCAAGCGCGGGCTGGCCGATATGTGCGGTCACGCCGTTCAGGAACAACCCGAGCAGCGCAGAAAGACCCGAGGTACTGTCCCAATAGGTTCCGATGTTGGTGGCGACCGAAAGAACATGCGGTGTGTATTTTCTGGGCCAGCGGCTGAATTTGTCGGTGACCATGATCAGCGGCACATTGCGGCGCAGGCACAACTCGGCAATGCGAAAGCTGGTCTGGGCATAGGCGGCGGTATCGACCAGAACCAGGCAAGAGCGTTCAGGGTCTTCGGCAAAGACCTCGGACCAGTTGCCGCTGATCCCTTCGGCAAACCGCACACCGGGGCGGGCGTATTTCAGACGGGTGGCGAAATCCAGCGCCAGCCCCTTGGAGGCCTGAAACCCGGTGACATTGACATGTTCTGCCTGACAGACTGTGTCAATCGCGTTCACCCAGACCTGGGTTTGGGCCAGTTCATAGACGCTCATCACCGCGTCGATCTCAAGCTTCATTTGCTGGGCCAGCTCGGTTGTCGTGCCTTCGGGGATGGCAAAGCGATGCGTTGTGTCAGATGCGGGAACGCTTTGTTCCGCACGCAGTTCCATCGCAAGGCTGTGTTTGAGCGCCTTGAAGTTCTCGTACCCCAGACGACGGACAAAGCGCACAACGGTCATTTCGCTGACACCGGCACCTTCGGCAACTCGGGCGGCGCTGACAAATGGCAGATCGGCGATGTTGTCCTGACACCACAGGGCGATGGCGCTTTCGGCCCCCGACAGGTTGCTGCAACTGGCAAGCCGCTCACGGGCGCTGCGGTCTGGGTCATGTTTGCTCATCGGGACCTCATCGGTACAGCTTCTGGAAGATGGGGGATCGCCGCGATCAGGTCGCGGGTATAGTCGGTCTCGGGCGTGTCAAAGACCTGTTCTGTCGGGCCGGTTTCCACGATCTCTCCCCTGCGCATGACGATGACGGAATGGCAGAGTTTGCGGATCACCGCCAGATCGTGGCTGATAAAGATCATCGTAAGCCCGCGTTCTTTCTGCAGGCGAAGCAGAAGATCAAGGATCTGGGCCTGCAGCGTGACATCTAGGGCCGAGGTGATTTCATCGGCAATCAGCACGCGGGGATTCATTGCCAATGCTCGGGCAATCGCGACACGCTGGCATTGCCCACCCGAAAGCTGCCCCGGGATTTTCGAGGCAAGCTCGGGCCACAGGTCCACCTGGGCCATCAGATCGGCCACCTGATCAGGCACGTCTGAAGGTGCACACAGCCGGTGCCGACGAAGCGGTTCGGCAATGGCGTTGTAAATAGTCATGCGTGGGTTCAGCGCCTCGTAAGGATGCTGGTAGATCAACTGAACATCCCGCAGATAACCGACGCGCCGCGCCCCGGTGATCTGGGCCGCATTGCCGTCAAAGCCGATCTTGCCGGCGACCGGTTGAACAAGCCCCACCAGCGCACGGGCAATCGTCGATTTGCCCGAACCGCTTTCACCGACAATGCCAAGCGCCTCGCCGGGGCGGACGACGAGGTTGCCGTCGCGCACTGCAGTAAAGCGGCTGTCGCCACCGGTGAAAAGATCGCTCAGCGTTCTGTTGCCGAACCGGACATGCAGGTTGCGGGCCTCGATCAGTGGCGTGCCAGAGGTCCCGCGCCGGGCGGTGGTTATGGCCTGTCGATCCGGGTGCGAGGCGATCAGCATTCGGGTATAGTCATGCTGCGGGTTGCCGATTACATCGGCAACCGGGCCTGCCTCGACCAGTTCCGAGCGGCGCATGACAATGAGATCGTCGCAGACCGCCGAAACCGCCCCCAGATCGTGGCTGACGAAGATGATCGACAGACCGTGGTCGCGGCGCAATTCGTTCAGCAGGTCCAGGATGCGTTTCTGAACCGTGGCATCCAGCGCCGTGGTCGGTTCATCGGCCAGCAGGATGTCGGCCTGACAAGCCAGTGCTCCGGCGATCATCACGCGCTGTTTCATCCCACCCGAGAGCTGATGCGGATAGGCGTGCAGCCAGTTTTCGGGGTTGGGGATACGCACCAGTTCCAGAAGTCGCAGCACCTCTTGTCGGATTTTCGTGCCGCTGAGGTCGGTATGCTTGCGCAGGGACTCTGCCACCTGATCACCCACCCGCATCAGCGGATCGAGATGCGAGGCCGGGCTTTGAAACACCATGGCGATGTGCTTGCCGCGCAGCCCGTCCAGTTCTGACTCAGAAGCATCAAGGATGGACTGGCCGTCAAACCGCACGCTCCCGCTGATGCGGGCGGTATCGGGCAACAGGCGCACAAGCGCACGGCAGGTCACCGACTTGCCGGAACCACTTTCGCCGACAATCCCAAGCGCGCCGCCACGTTCCAGATCAAACGAGACGTTGCTGACCGCGGTCAGCGCACCGAACTTCACCGTCAGGTCGCGGACTGAGAGAAGCGCCGTCATCTTTCGATCCTCAGCATACGGGCCAGACCATCACCAATCAGCGCAAAGCCGATCCCCAGCAGGATCATCGCCAGTCCGGGGAAGAAACTGATCCACCACGCGGTTGAGACATAGATCTGACCCTCGGCAATCATGATCCCCCACTCCGGTGTCGGCGGGGCAACGCCCATGCCCAGAAAACCAAGCGCTGCGCCGAAAAGGATCACCAGCGTCACGTCGGTCATCATATAGACCACGACTGGCGACAATGCGTTGGGAAGCACGTGACGCAACAGGATATAGCCATGAGAGAACCCCATCGTGCGGGCAGCCAGCACAAACTCCTGACTGCGCAGGACAATGGCTTCGGCCCGCGCCAACCGCGCATAACCGACCCATCCCACCATCGCCAGCGCGATGAAGTAGTTCTCGATCCCCGGCCCCAGCACAGCAACGATGGCCAGAACCAGAACGAAAAACGGAAACGGCACCGTGATGTCCAAAAGGCGCATGGCCAGCATCTCGACCCAGCCGCCGAAATAGCCCGCCAGCAGGCCGATGGTCATGCCGATCACCATCGGCGAGATGACGCCCAGCAGACCGATGTAAAGCGCAAGCCGGGTGCCATAGATCACGCGGCTGTAGATGTCGCGCCCCACGTTATCCGTTCCGAACCAATGCTCGGAACTCGGTGGGGCAAGAATGGCCTCGAAATTGATGGCGATGGGGTCACTGGTGGCCAGCAGCGGGGCGGCCAGTGCAACGATCCCCCAGAGGACGACCAGCGTCAGACCACATAGGAACATGGGAGAAATCCTCATGCCGTGATCCTCGGGTCGATGACGGTGGACAGCAGATCGACAGCCAGCATGACCAGCATCGTTGTCAGTGCAAAGACCAGCGTTGCCCCCTGCACGACGAAGTAGTCGCGCGCCAGAATACTGTCGACCATAAGGTTGCCCATGCCGGGCACCGCATAGACGGTTTCGACAATGACCGAGCCACCCAGAAGATAGGCGACGATGACGGCGAAAAGGTTCAGCGTCGGCAGTACCGAATTCGGGAATACATGGGTTCGAAAGACCTGCTTCCGGCCCAGTCCCTTGGACAGCCCGGCCTGCACATAGTCACGGTTCATTTCGTCCAGCAGGGCAGCCCGCAGATTGCGCACCAGAATGGGCACGACCCAGATCATTGTTGACAGCGCAGGCAGGAACAGATGCCACATGTGTTCCGAAAAGGTTTCGCCATATCCGCTGACAGGGAACCATCCCAGTTGCGCGCCAAAAAAGCGCGCAAACAGCAGCGCCAGCCAGAAGACCGGAACGGCCAGACCCAGCACACCGATGACCCGGATCACCTGATCCGCGACGCCATTGGGCTTGCGTGCACTCAGCACGGACAGGAACACCACCGGCGGCAGCGTCAGAACCACGGTATAGATCACCAGGAAAAGCGTCACCGGATAGTGCCGTGCTATCAGGTCCGCCACCGGCTGACGATACCGCAGCGAATTGCCGAGATCGCCTTGAACAAGGTTCTTCAGGTAGATGAAATACTGCTTCAGGATCGGTTCATCGAGCCCGTAGCGTTCGCGGACAAGCGCAATCATGTCGGCATCGGCCCGCGCCCCGGCCAAAAGCCGGATCGGATCGCCCGGCGTGGCGGCCATCAACACGAAGGTCACGACACTGACACCCAAAAGCACGGGCAGCGCCATAAGCAGCCGCCAGCAGATGTATTTCAACGTGCTCATCGTGCTCCGTTCCGAAAAAGGACTTGCCTTTCCCGGCGCGGAAAGACCCGCGCCGGGACAAGAACATCAGTCGCCGACAATCTCGGTCTCTTCCAATGTCCACTGCAGCGACGGCGTCAGCGTCAGGCCACTGATCCTGCTCGAATAGGCGTTTGGATGCGGCGGATAGTAGATCGGGATCTGGGCCAGTTCATCGACTGAAATCCGCTGGATTTCGTGATACATGGCGGCGCGCTTTTCCTCGTCCTGCTCGTGCAGGGCGGCGTCGGTCAACTCATTGATCCGCTCGTTGTTGTAGTTGGTATAGTAGGATCTGTTTCCACATGTGCCGCACAGCGCCCAACGCACCGCCAGATCGGGGTCTTCGGTCTCGTTGTACCACCAGGTCGCCGTAACCTGATATTCACCACCCAGCACGCGATCCCACCACAGGCCGCCATCGACCACCTCAACAATGGTGTTGAACCCAACCGCATCCCACTGCGCCTTGTAGAGCGTTGCAAGTTCCTGACGGCCAGGCACGATCAGCAGCTCGATCTCGGTTCCGACAGCATCTTCGGCCTCAAGCAGGGCACGTGCACCGTCGGGATCGTAGGCCGGGGGCTGGACATCCTCGGCATAGTAGCTCAGCGCGTTCGGCAGGGTTGAATTCGCCACTTGGGCACGGCCTTGCGTGGCCACTTTGGCGACGGCCTCACGGTTCAGCGCCATGGCTGCGGCCTTGCGTATGTTGAGGTTGTCAAACGGCGCCGCGGTATGATTTGGCAACAAGATAACAATGACGGTCGATTCATCCAGCGGGATAGAGATGTTATCCGCCGCATTCAGTTCATCAACCTGTGGCCACGGTACATCGCGGCTGACGTCGATTTCACCGGCCAGCATCATGGTCGAGCGGGCATTGTTGTCGGTGACCTCGATCAGATCGACACCGGCGATCTTGGGATAGCCTTCGCGCCAGTAATGCGGGTTGGCCTTAAGCGTCAGCCGGTCATTGGGCTTCCAGTCCTGAACCGTGAATGGCCCCGAGGTTACTGCATTGGCGTCAAAAGCGTCCTCACCCCGCGCTTCGACATCGTCCTTGCTGACGATGCCCGCATTGAAGATTGCGGTATAGGCCAGCAGTGGCGCACTTGGCTTTGTAAGGATGATCTGTACCGTATCCTCGTCAACTGCCTTGACCTCGCTGATCGAGGCGAACGGTGCGGGATAGGCTGAATTCTCTCCACCTGCGCGGGTCAGGCTAAAGGCCACATCTTCGGCAGTGATGGTGCTGCCATCCGAGAATTTGGCATCGCGCAGTTCGAACTGATAGACCAGCTTGTCATCTGAAATGGTCCAGCTTTCGGCCAGGCCGGGTTCAAGACTGCCATCGGCATTCTGGCGCAGCAGATGCGTGTAAAGCTGCCCATAGGCTTCGATATTGCCCGCCGCAGCAGCCGAAATCGGGTCAAGCGACGTCACCTTATAAGGTGAAGCGATACGCACAATGTTATCGGCGCAGGCAACTCCGGCAGACAGCACCACCGCCGCTGCCCCTGGAAGGATGTAGGATAGTTTCAACATTCTAAGGCCCCCATAGGATCGAATCAGATGCTTGCAGGAAAGCTAACATAAAAGTTTAGGATTGTTAGTTTTTAATCTTGATATGTGATAAACCGGGGTTAGAGCGGCGTTGTTGCACAAATGCGGTGCTGTGGATTCATCTCGAGAATCCAGTGTGATAGCTGGCGAGCATGAGCAGTTTGCCCCCGACAAACTACCAGACAGAGAACTGGCCTTCGTACACCGCGGCGCTGAAGCAGGGAGGTTCGCTGTCGATTAGGTTTGATCTAAAGATGACCTGAGAGCCACCGCCAAGTGGCAAGCGTGGTCGTCAGCAGGGTTACAGCGATGCCGCGATCCAGGCGTGTCTGACCTTGAAGGTGTTGTTTGGTATGCCGCTCAGACAGACGACCGGGTTTGTAGCGAGCCTTTTATGATTGGCTGGACTGGGCCGTGCCCGACTACGGCACGTTGTGTCGCCGCCAGAAAACGCTGAATGTGATGCTGCCCTACGGGGTATCTTGGAATCATGCCTAACGCATGTGCCATCACTTCAATGGTCTTGCTGTCTCGGTTTCTTTTCCTTTCGATATCAAACAGTCCTGATCCTGTAGGGCTCTTCGCGCGTGAGCATGGCCCAGATGATCCGTGCTGTTTGTTGGCCAGCGCCACTGCGACGAAGTTCGCGGGCTTGCGCTCCAGCAGGTCAGCGAACCATAGCGTAACGTGCCGCCCGATCTTATTGTGTGACCATGGGGCGCGTAGACAATGAACGGACCTATGCGGGTAACGTAAGCTGCCCCAAACCAGAACATTGGGCGTTTTGGGTCGAATGTCTGGTTCGTCCGCATTGCCGCGTCTATCGATGGCCCGATAAAGACAGGTCCATTCACCCTTCACTATCCCATATGTCCCATCCATGCACCATGAACGGTCGGCGGGACGCTTTTATACCTCGAAGCATCATTAGCTACGAGACCGGCGTATCGGCTCTCCCAACGGTTCAGCGACGCGTGATCCAGGTCAACACCCCGTTCCGCCAAGATTTCTCTCAGGTCCCGACATGACAGGCTGTATCGGAGAGAGAAGAAAACGGCGTACAAAATCACTTCTCTCGGAGAATGCGCGCCCTTGAAGGAGATCATGATCCAACCTTCAACCGAATATTGCCGCTCGCCACGCAGGCACTAACGCCACTATGGTCGATGGTCAAAACTTTGCAGCAGATCCCTTCAGTATCTGAAAGTGCATTCCGCCAAATGAGGCATCCGGCCTCTGCCGGAAGTGGTTCACTATTTGGGGACTTTGGTGCTAGGCTTGATAAAAGTCCTTTGTGTGTCAGACAATACCCGACCGCGGACTCCAGATTGGATACAAGAAGGCACAAAACGCATGAAAGTCGAGAAGGTGAATGCGGGACTGGCATCGAAATTGACTCAGAACCCACACTCGGTCCGATCAGGAGATCGTGAGAAAGTTCTGGAAGTTGCCATCGGCCGCGAAGTCCGTGCCTTTCGCAAACAACAGAACACAACAGTCGCCGAGCTGGCACAGATGACGGGGCTTTCGATCGGGATGTTATCCAAGATCGAAAACGGCAACACATCACCATCACTGACCACGCTGCAACTGCTGGCCGATGCCCTGTCTGTCCCGCTCACCAGCTTTTTTCGCAGGTTCGAGGAACGACGAGAGGCGGTTCACACCAAAGCCGGTGAAGGGGTCGAGCTTGAACGCGAAGGCACTCGTGCGAACCATCAGTACAACCTGCTGGGGCATATCGGCGCCAACGGGTCAGGGGTGATCGTCGAACCCTATCTGATCACTCTGACTGCTGAATCCGACATCTTTCCCACGTTCCAGCATGGCGGGATCGAAACGATCTACATGCTCGAAGGAGAGGTCGATTACCGTCACGGGGATCAGGTGTACCCTCTGAAGCCCGGGGATACTTTGTTCTTTGACGCGGATGCGCCGCACGGACCGGAACGGCTGGTTTCGCTTCCAGCCCGTTATCTGTCGGTCATCAGCTATCCGCAGAACAACTGACACAAGGCAAAGACCACGACGCATGGGCCGTGGTCTTTTACCACTTTTCGCGCAGGACTATTTGGTTAAGGGCGGTTCCGTTTCCAAGTCCGGCCAGACACCGGGCGAGGTCGGCAATCCGTCATCGAACTGGCTAAGATACTCCAGCATCAGCGGGCGATTGTTGATGAACCCCTTATAGGTCGCCAGCTCGACCGGCAGGTCGCGGACGACGCGATGCAGGCGGCGGCCCCATTTGGGCACGGTCATCAGATCCTCGAACGCGCAGAGATAGCAGCGGATCGGAAAGACCAGCGCGTTCGAACGCGGCAGGCGGAAGAAGGTCTGCAACTCGACCCGCAGATGCTGTTTGCGACCGATGTTTTCCGGGGTCAGCGTGGTTTTCTGGATACCCCATTTGCTGTAGTTTTCCGGGCTGGTATCCAGCAGCGGATTCACCGTCATGGTCCAGTTCAGCCGACGGGCCGGGGCACCTTGCTGGATGTTCAGCAGAAATTTCAGTGCACGCTGAAAAACACCCATTTCATGCGCCAGAGGCACCGGGGCGTGCCATTCGAAAAAGTTCATGCCGATGTCGAAATCCAAGCTCCAATCCGCCTGGGTCGTGACCATCCCGGCATCCATCCAAAGCATGTCGTCACGCTGATCCAGAACGGCATAGTCGCCCTGCGCCTGACGGGTAATGTACTCCATCGGCCCGTAAGGCAGGGTGGTTTCGTCCATGAAGGTAAAGCTGTGGTCGATGCCCAAGGGCTTGTTGATCCAGCGCCACTGATTGCCATTGCGGTGCAGTTCGAACAGGTCGGGATAGTCTTCGGACTTGCTGACCATGATCAGTTCCAGCAGGTCCCAGCCCGCCAGCGTCATGTGCGGCAAGGACTGACAGCGCAGCGGGTCCTGATCCAGAACGATGGCGCGGTCCTTCATCTCGGACACATAGTGCTCGTCTACATCAAAGCGTTTTTCATAGACCGACCCCTCGGGTCCGCCGCGATGCTGCTCCATGTTGACCGAGTACATGTAGCTGTCTTCGTGAAACGGGAAAGGAAAGCGTTTGATCGCCCATTCCGAGTTTCGGAAGGTATAGTCATCGCGGAAGGACTCGTCGTTGAATTGAATGGTCATGTCGGGCCTCCTCTCAGCGGTCCAGCACGAGGGACTTGCCCTCGAAACGCGATACGCAGGGCATGATCTTTTTGCCTGCGGCTTTTTCTTCATCGGTCAGCCAATGGTCGCGGTGGACGAAATTGCCTTCGTGATCCAGCACCACGGTTTCGCACTGGCCGCAGGCACCGCCCCGGCACAGATACGGCGCATCGACGCCTTCACGCTCAATAGCTTCCAACAGGCTTTCATGTTCTCCGACATAAACGGTTTTACCCGAGGCTTTCAGATGAACCTCGAACGGTTTGCCGGGCTGCGGGGCCAGGAATTCTTCGTAATGGATGCAATCGGCAGGCCAACCCTGCGCCTGCGCTGTGTTGCAAACCCAGTCGATCATGCCTTTGGGACCACAGACATAGACATGGGTGCCCAGCGGCTGACCATTCAACAGACCTTTGAGGTCGATCGCCTGTTTCTGATCGTCGTAATAGATGTGGGTCTCGTGCGGATGCCGCTCGGCCAACTCATCCGCGTAAGAGGCCAGCGCCTGATTGCGGCAGGCATAGTGCAGTTCCCATTGGCCATGCAGAACGTCCAGTTGCTTGATCTGTGCCAGAAACGGCGTGATGCCGATCCCGCCGGCCAGAAACAGATGTTTGCGGGCGCGCAAATCAAGCGAGAACAAATTGACCGGGTAACTGATGGTCATTTCATCACCCAGCTTGACCTGCCGGTGCATGAACAAGGACCCGCCCCGGCCCTGATCGTCACGCCGCACCGAAATGGTATAAGAGGACTGTTCGAACGGATCGGACATTAACGAATACGGGTTTAGCCGGGTAATACCACCATCCTGCATTTCGACAACGGTATGGGCACCACCCGAAAAGGTTGGCAATTGGCCCCCGTCAACGCGTTCAAACCGGAACCGCGTCACCAATTCGTTCAGCGGGGTGATTTCGGTCACTTTGACCTGAATTTTCTCGGCGCCGCTCATTCATAGATTCCTTTCGGCTCGGGCACGTTGCCGTGATCTTCGGCATCGACGCGCACGCCCTGATAGGCGGCATGGCGGCGCGAATAGTGATCGCGCACAAACAGGTTCAACCCGCAATGGGAACAGACAAAGGGATCAACCTCGACATCTTCGGTGATGCCCTTGCAATGCACACATTGCATCCGCCGCGCCGTCGATCCGCGATGTTCGGTCTGAATGGCGGTGTGCGGAAGACCAACGGCCATGGCTTCGTTCATGGCCTGACCCATCATGCCTTCGGTGCCGGTCAGATAGACCTGTAACCCCATATGCGCGTCTTCCAGCACGCGACGAATGCGCGGCAGAGCGGCCCCATAGGATGGACCTTCGTAGAACTGCGCCGGAGTCAGCGCCCGCAACTTGTCGGCATAATCCGTGCCACGTGGAATATAGATGATATGGGTTTTCGCCATCAGGTCGGGTGTCGCTATATCAAGAACGGCTTCGGCCCCCTCGGCCTCGGCGATCATGAGATGATGTTCACCTGAGCGAAACTCTAGCGTGCCCCAGACCGGGCGGCTTGCGATTGACTTGGGAAATTCGAACTTTGACATTACGCCCTCAGATATGAAAAGGGCGCGACGGTCAGCCCGTCGCGCCCTTGTAACTTCAGCCCTTTGCGGTGCGGATGGCCTTGTCCTTGTCGTAGAATGGCATCTCTTCGGCGGTGGCGGCGATCTCGGTCCCATCGCCGTTGCGCACCGTTAGCGCGGTGCCTGGGGAAGCACAGGCCACAGGCATCCGCGCGATGCCCACGTTATGGCCGTTTATCTCGGAATACATGCCGTAGGTGACCACCCCGACCTTTTCGCCATTTTGCAGCAGATCTGCGCCTTCATCTGCCGGGGTCGTGCCGTCAAGCTTGACGCCGTAGATCTTGAACCGCTCTTTGCCCTTCGCGGCATAGTGGTTTTCGGCACCGATAAAGCCGGTTTTTCCGGGCGAGACGGTGAAGTCCAGACCCAGCTCCCAAAGGGTATCGCCGCAGGTTTCGTTATCGAACGGATAGGTTTCCGAATTGTCGCCGGGATAGAACAGCAGATAGCTTTCGGTGCGCAGCAGATCGAGCGTCGAGAACTGGACCGGCACGATGCCCATATCCTTGCCTTCGGACAGAATATTGTCCCACAGATGCACAGCGTGCTTGGCCTCACAGAAAATCTCGTACCCGCGTTCGCCGGTATAACCGGTGCGCGAGATCATCACCGGGCAGCCGAACAGCTTGGTCTGCATAATGCCGAAATAGGCCAGATCGCGGATGCCGGGGACATGGTTGGCCAGAAACTCCACCGCCACAGGTCCTTGCAACGACATGTCATGCATGTCGTCATCAAAAATGACCGCGCAGTTCTTGCCCGCCGCAACGGATGTAAGCTGCTCCATCCCGGTGCCGGTGCCATGCACCACCAGCCACGTGTTCACCGACAGGCGGTAGATGATGCAGTCATCAACGAACTTGCCCTGATCGTTCAGGATCGAGGCATAGGTCGAGCGCCCCGGCATGATCTTTTCGACATTGCGGGTGGTGACGCGGTCGATGACATAAGCCGCGTCTTCGCCGACCACATGCACCTTTTTCAGGCCCGATACGTCCATCAGACCCGCCTTGGTCCGGATCGCTCCGTAATCCGCTTTGGCGCGTTCGGGGCTGTGGTCGTAGAACCAGGCAGTTCCCATGCCGTTCCAGTCCTCAAGCTCGCCGCCGATCTCGGCATGACGCTGCGCCAGGGCGGACGTCCTCCATAGAATGGCCATGGTACTGATCTCCCGTTGATAGCGATTTGTTGGGCATATTGAGGCCGATGTCAGAATGAAAATCAATACTTCCGTGCAGAAATTTTTCCTGATGGGAAAAGGGGTGGAACTCTAAACAAGAGATAGCAGCCTCTGGAAAGTCTTCGCACACAACCCTTTGTACGCAGAAATACCCCCTAGGCTGGCAGGGGGCGCAACCGGAATAAACATGACCGTCGCACATATCTATTGACAGGTTGCAAGTGAAATTGTCCCATGAGTGCACAATATTTACTGGCAGGAATAAGCTGCAAGGTAAACCTGCCGTAACTCAACAGGGGAGACTGCGAAGTGGACGGCAATCTAAATGCACTAACGACGGTGTTTACCGAATTCTATTATTTCGTGACGGTCGTGTTCATGTTCCTTATCCATGTGGGCTTTTGCATGTACGAGGTCGGCGCCAGCCGTGCCCGTAACCACATGCACACATTGATGAAAAACATCATGATCATCCCGCTGGTGACGGTAACCTTCTTCTTCTTTGGATGGTGGATTTACTGGGCGTTTCCGAACTTCCCCTTCTGGGGCGGGCTGGACAGTGAATCCGGCGCGGCAAACCTGCCGTGGGCCGAGACGATGGGCACCAATCTGAGCGACAGAATCACCGGCGTGTTCTGGGCGGCGTTCTTGCTGTTCTCGTGGACGGCGGCTTCGATTGTGTCGGGATCGGTGATCGAACGGATCAGATCTTCGGCCCTTTGGGTGCATGCGGTGATGATCGGATCGGTCTGGTGGATCATCGACGCGGCATGGGGCTGGCACTATGGCGGCTGGATGGTGCGCTTGTTGGGTTATCACGATGCCTATGCCTCGGGCGTGATCCATGCGATTGCGGGCGGCTACGCGCTGGGTGTTCTGATGGTGCTGGGGCCGCGGATCGGCAAGTTCGCTAAGGACGGCACGCCGCGGGATATTCCACCGCATAACCCGTGGATGCTGACCATCGGGATTTTCCTGATCTACACCGGGTTCTGGGGCTTCTATGCCGCCTGCAACGTACCAGCGATCTCACCCGAAGCAATCGATGGTCAGATCACTGGCGTGACCTGGACCGCGACCAATATCTATCTGGCCCCGACCACGCTGTCGGCGATCACCTTCAACTTCCTGATGTCGCTGTCTGGCGGTCTGATGGCGGCCTATGTGATCTCAAAGGGTGACGCGTTCTGGACCTTCTCGGGCGGTCTGGCCGGTATCATCACCGCATCGGCGGGCAACGACCTGTATCACCCGATTCAGGCCATGATCATTGCCGCAATCGGTGTCGTGATCGTGTATCGCCTGCACTATTGGGTCGAGCGCCGGTTCAAGATCGACGACGCAGTGGGCGCGGTTGCCGTACATGGCTATGCCGGGTTTGTCGGCCTCGTGATCTCGGGCTTTGTGCTGTGGGGCGTTCCGTCCTCACCGTATGAAGGCTATGCCGCGATCAACCCGATCGGTCAGATCACCGGTGCGGTCATCATGTTCTTTGTTCTGGGTTTCCTGCCCGGTTTCATCCTGGCCAAGATGCAGGCCGCCGCAGGCGTGCTGCGAATCCCGGAAGAGGTCGAGCTTCAGGGTCTCGATTACGCCGAACACCACGCCTACGAAGACGCCAAAGCGGCGATCATCAAGGCTGACAAGGAACATCTGGCCACCGCAGCCAAGTAAGGGAGAAAGCACATGTCTACAAACGGATACTCGAACTGGGCTGTCGATTTGGCCGAAGTGGGACCGGTCTATCCCTTTCAGGGGTACGAGGTGCTGATGGTGATCATTGGCGTGATCTTCTGGCTCGGCTGGCATCGCATTCAGTTTGTTCGCGAGGGCGAGCATCTTGAGA
>NZ_JALCBM010000083.1:14222-16771 GCF_028066395.1 Ruegeria sp. | reverse complement strand
ATCGATCTTCTGATCGCGCGGGTCGTCGCGGTACATCTGCATCAGCGCCAGAATCTTGTCGGCAGGCTGCGGTTTGAGGTTTTCGAACATCAGGTCTCTCCGGTAGCGACGGGCAGGGTCGGGAAGGCACCCCATTCGGCCCACGAGCCGTCATAAAGCGAATGATCTTTCTTGCCCATGCGTTCCAGCGCCAGGCTGAGGACTGCGGCGGTCACGCCGGACCCGCAGGATGTGATCGCGGGTTTCGACAGGTCCACGCCAGCCGCCTCGAACACGGCGCGACACTCCTCGGGCGACTTCATGGTGCCGTTCTTGTTCAGCAGATTGCCGAACGGCACATTGCGCGAGCCCGGAATATGGCCGGACCGCAGCCCTTCGCGCGGCTCAGCCTCGGCCCCGGCGAACCGGGTGGCCGATCGGGCATCGATGATCTGGTGATCGGCCAGCTTGGCGGCAGCCGAGACCTGAGTCACGTCGCGCACCAGGTGGTTCTGCACCCGAACGGTCATGTGACGGTCGCGGATAACGGGGGGCAGGTCTTCGATCTCGCGCCCCTCGGCCTGCCATTTCGGCAAACCGCCATCCAGTACGGCGATATTTTCCTGCCCCATCAGGCGGAACAGCCACCAGACCCGCGCCGCGGAAAACAGCCCGGACCCATCATAGACCACCACCTGATGGCCATCCCCCACGCCCATCGCCCGCAGGCGCGACATGAACTTTTCGACCGGAGGCGCCATATGCGGCAGGTCGGACCGGTGATCGGAAATCTCATCAATGTCAAAAAAACGCGCGCCGGGGATGTGGGCCGCGTCATATGCGGCCTTGGCGTCCCGTCCCTGCGCAGGCAGATACCACGACCCGTCCAGCACCCGCAGATCGGGGTCCTTGAGATGGGCGGCCAGCCATTCGGTGGACACGAGGGTTTTCGGATCGTCCTGCATCAAAACCTCCCCAAAGCGCGGTTGGATTTTCCCTATACGCGGCAAGGGCAGGGTTCAAGGCTGGATAGGTCTATTCCGCTGACTGTCGCAGCCGGAAATGCTGAATAATTCCGATCACGCTGATGACGATCCAGAACCCTTCGATCAGCATCGAGGCGAGGTTGAAGTTCTGCAGCAGGGAATAGACGATCAGGACCGAGCCCACCAAGTTGAGCACTGGAAAGGCCAGATCATTCGAATTCATCATCCGCATCTGCGTGGCGAAATAGGCCGAGACCACCACCAACGCACCGAACGAGCCGAGCGCGTCCACCCATGTCAGGCTATCGAAGAACTGCGTCATGAAAGGGTTCAATCCTGTTCTGAAATGTCGGGGTGTTGCGCATAGTGGTGCATGTTCAGGAACGCCGCCCCCTGATCGCCAGCGCGGTAGCCATGCGGCAGATCCGCAGAGAAACGCAACCCCTGCCCCGCTTGCAGCGGCACCCATTCCCCATCGCGCAGGATGTCCAGCGCGCCGTTGAGGACAAAGACCTCCTCGGTCACGCCTGCGGCATGGGCGGCGGAGTCGTGGCTCTGGTTCGGGGCAAGTTCGACGTGAAAGGTCTCGGCCCCCAGCGCGGGGTCGAATGGGAAGACGATCTTGACCTCGATACTGCCGGGGAATGTCACGGTGCGGAACAGCGATGCATCGGTCGGATCGCGCAGGGCGGATGTGCCGATCAGCGCGCTCAGCGGCAGCTGGAACCCCTTGGCGATTTTCCACAGGGTGGCAATGGTCGGGCTTGATTCGCCGCGCTCGATCTGCCCCAGCATGGCTTTGCTGACCCCGGTCATCTCGGCCACCTTGGACAGGCTCAGCCCCGAGGCCGCCCGCACATCCCGTAATTTCAGCGTAATGTCGTCCACGTCCCAGCCTGCGCCTTGCGATTTGTCTTGTACGTTATAACGCACATGTGCTACGTGCGCTATAACGTACGACGCCCCGATATGGCAAGCGCGACAAAAGGGAAACAGCATCATGCCAATGTACCGATCCAGAACCTCTACCCATGGCCGCAACATGGCCGGTGCCCGTGGCCTGTGGCGCGCCACTGGTATGGGCGACGATGACTTCGGCAAGCCGATCATCGCCATCGTCAACTCGTTCACCCAGTTCGTGCCGGGCCATGTCCACCTGAAAGACCTCGGCCAGATGGTCGCGCGCGAGGTTGAGGCCGCAGGCGGCGTCGCCAAGGAGTTCAACACCATCGCGGTGGATGACGGCATCGCCATGGGCCATGACGGGATGCTGTACTCGCTGCCCTCGCGTGAGGTGATCGCCGACAGCGTTGAATATATGGTTAACGCGCATTGTGCCGATGCGATGGTCTGTATCTCGAACTGCGACAAGATCACCCCCGGCATGCTGATGGCCGCCATGCGCCTGAACATCCCCGCGATCTTTGTCTCGGGCGGACCGATGGAGGCGGGCAAGATCGACATCGCCGATCTGGACGCCAAAAAGATCGACCTTGTGGATGCGATGGTCGCCGCCGCCGATGACAAATTCACCGACGAACAGGTCCAGCATATCGAAGAAAACGCCTGCCCGACCTGCGGGTC
>NZ_JALCBM010000083.1:0-14122 GCF_028066395.1 Ruegeria sp. | reverse complement strand
AACACGGTGCTGCACCTGCTGGCCATCGCGCATGAGGGCGAGGTGCATTTCACCATGACCGACATGGACCGGCTCAGCCGTCAGGTGCCTTGCCTCTGCAAGGTCGCGCCCAATACCGAGAACGTGCATATGGAGGACGTCCACCGCGCCGGCGGCATCTTCTCGATCCTCGGTGAACTCAGCCGCGCGGGGCTGCTGCATGAAGAGTGCAGCACGGTGCATTCGGCCACCATGGGTGAGGCGATTGCCAATTGGGACATCAAGATCGCCAACAACCCGGCGGCGCAGGAACTGTTCAAGGCCGCGCCCGGCGGTGTGCGCACGACGCAAGCGTTCAGCCAGTCGAACCGGTTCAAAGAGCTGGACACCGACCGCGAAGGCGGCGTGATCCGGTCCAAGGAACACGCATTCAGTCAGGATGGCGGGCTTGCGGTTCTGTTCGGAAACATCGCGCGCGAAGGCTGTATTGTGAAGACGGCGGGCGTGGATGAACATATCCTGACCTTCACTGGTACGGCCTATGTCTGCGAAAGCCAGGATCAGGCTGTGAACGACATCCTGACAGGCAAGGTCAAGGAAGGCGATGTGGTGGTCATCCGTTACGAGGGCCCGCGCGGTGGTCCGGGGATGCAGGAGATGCTGTACCCGACCTCGTATCTGAAATCCAAAGGGCTGGGCAAAGCCTGCGCCCTGCTGACCGATGGTCGCTTCTCGGGCGGTACGTCGGGCCTGTCCATCGGTCATGTCTCACCCGAAGCGGCTGAGGGCGGCGAGATCGGTCTGGTGCAGAACGGCGACAAGATCGAGATCGACATCCCCAACCGCACGATCCATCTGGCGGTATCGGATGAGGAGCTTGCCGCCCGCCGCGAGACGCAGGACGAAAAAGGCTGGGTCCCGGCCGCGCCGCGTAAACGCAAGGTGTCCACGGCGCTGAAAGCCTATGCCAAACTGGCCACCAGCGCCGCGAAAGGGGCGGTGCGTCAGGTTTGAGACCACAGTTGTGATCGAAAAAACGGCCCGAAGCCTCTTACCGGACGTGTTGTAAAGTCAAAAACACCGCAAGGCGCAACGGGCTCTGACACGGAAACACCCTCGCAGAACGCTGCGGGGGTGTTTTAGATCGCAGCGTCGGCTGCGCGGATGGAGAGGATGGCGTCTGCACCCTAGCGTCGCGCGATGCGGCATAGTGCAGGTGTTTTCATCGTCTGTGAATGGAGCTCCACCAGGGAAGTTACGACAATAGGATTGGATCTTGGGAAGGACGCTTTCCAAGTTCATGGGATCACGGCTGATGGCACGGTTGTTTTCAATCGCTCGATCCGGCGCAAGCAATTGCTCAAGTTCTTTGAAACATTGCCAACTTGCCTCTTTGGGATCGAGTCTTGCGGATCTGCACATCACTGGGGGCGTGAACTCACTGCGATAGGGCATGATGTGCGGCTAGCGCTGCGCGCAGACAAAACCGAAATATCCTGTGCCGCGATGATCAGTCTCTGCTCAACCTCATCAACTCGAGATGAGTGTCCACAGGCCCTTTAACACACAGTGTTTTAGTAGTAATCGCAGAGGTGCAAAATGCAGGGTTTTGTAGAATGGCCTCTGTTCTTCTCGAGACGGCAATTGAAAAGCTTCAACGAAACGACCCTGCCGGGGCGCAAAGAGTTCTGGACAAGTTATCTGTCCATGATCAGGGCCGCGCCGAAGTTCTTTTGCTACGCGGATTGAGCGAATTGGCGCAGAGCGATGCAGCCAAGGCGTTGGAATACCTGTCTCGTGCACATGATCTGAAACCAGACGAGCCGGTTATCTTGCAGAACTTGATTAACGCTGGTCTGGCTATTGCTGATGGTGCTCCGGCACAAGATGCCATCGTTCAATATGAGCGTGTACTGGAACTGGATAACGGCAACGAACAAGCGCTGCTGGGACTGGCGCGGTGTCGACAGGAATGTTGTGACTTCGAGGATGCCGTCGAACTTTATCACGTCTATCTGACGCTGCATCCACAAGACGTTTCGGTGCTGATTGGGCTGGGCTATTGCCTGCAAGAGCTGCGCCGACCAGACGAAGCGCGCGTGGCCTATGAGAAGGCGCTTACCATTGATTCGAAGGTTCGTCCGCTGGTTCTGAAATCTTTGTCCACCGCCAGTTCCGGCAGCGTGTCGCTGACCGGATATAGGCAGCAGGACATGCTTACTTTCTGACCCGCATATCGCGCCTGTAAACTCCGGCGGTGCCATCCATGCTGTCGCGGGTTTTGTGAAAGGCCTGTGCGTGGTCTTGCGACATTGTCTCGAACTGGTATTCGAAGCTCTCGCGCAGCATCGGGATACATTGCGCCACCGGTGTGCCTTTGGGCAGGATGCCTTCGAACCCTGGATCCGTCCATTCCGCGACAAAATTGATGAAGTTCTGGGTATAGCGATCGCTGTCCACCAGACCGCTCAGGCTGCGAAATGGTAGGTCGGTACGGTTCAGCGGATGGACGCATAGAAGCGACCAGCCCGGTGGCAGTTCAATGGTCCAGAAGGCGTTGAATTTCAACACCACTGCCACACCGTTTTCAAATGGAGAGCCCCGCACCTGTGCCGCCGGGTGCAGGGCGATGGGCGACCGGCTGAAGGTCTCACCCGGGGTTGCAGGCAGGTCCCAGTCCCAGCTGAGCCGCCCGTTTGTGATCTGCACGTCGCAGGCAAGCGGCATCAGAAACCCGTAGCTCATGGCATCAAGAAACGGAGCGCATTTCTTGACCGTCATCAATTCCGCACCCAAGATATCATCATGGGCCGTTGCGGGCATCTTGCGCAGCCAGTCCGGTAGTCCGGTTTTGGCCAGAACAGGTCGGGGCAGGAGCTGTTCCAACTCGGGTGGGCAGCGGAAGGTGATGTTCAAGGCCGGCTCCTGCACATTTGGGTCTGCCTTTGGCTTATTACGCTGCAGTGGTGGCAGCAACCTTGTCGATATCCAGGCTCACCATCTCTTTTTCGGCCTGCTTGGCACGTTCCGCCATGACCTTTTCGCGCGCGGCGTCCGAACGACGTTTGACCTCGTAGAGGATCGCCATGACCACGGTCAGCGCGATGAAGATCACCGCCAGCGCGTTCACCTCGGGCGTCGGCGTCTTACGGGCCAGCGCGGCCAGCTTGATGGTCAGCGTGGTCTCGGTCCCGATGGCAAAAACGGTGGTGTTGAAGTTCTCGAAGCTTTGCAGAAAGGCGATCAGCCCGGCGGTGATAATCGTGGGTTTCAAGAACGGGACCGTGACATGCCAGAACACCTGCTGGTGGCTAGCGCCCAGGTCAAGCGCGGCCTCTTCAAGCCCGCTGTCGAAACGTTGCAGCCGGGCAATGAACATCAGCATGCAATAAGAGGCGATGAAGGTGCTTTGTGCCAGAGTGGCCACGAACAGACCTCCGGGAATGCCAGCCGAGTTCCAGAACACCAGTGTCGAGATACCCAGAATGATCCCCGGCGTCAGCAACGGCGACACCAGAATCGCATAAAGCGCAGATTTCGACCGTGCGTGTAGCCGTGTGATCAGCAGCGCACCGGACAGGCCAAGTGTCAGGGAGAGAACGATGACGCCCAGACCAATGACCAGCGAGTTGCCGATGGCCGCCAGTAGCGGCGCATTGGCGAACAGCGCACCGAACCACTTCAGCGTGAACCCCTCAAATGGCAGGGCTGTAGGCGGCACGGCGGTAGTGTTGAAGGCCGCGATCATCATGAAGACCAGCGGCAGGAACATATAGAGGAAAAAGAGCACCATGTAGATGCCGGGCAACCTTTCCATGAACCAGTCCCCAATGGCGGGAATCGATCCGGTGCGGTGTGTCAGTGTTGTGTCCGTCATGGTCGCCCCTTTACTTCGCGATGTCCTGAAGATTGACGCGGAACAGTCGCATCATCATCATGATGAACAGGATGCAGGTGATCAGCAGAACAAAGGCATAGGCCGATCCCAGCCCCCAGTTCCCACCTTCGTAGAACTGGTCATAGATGATCTCGGTGAACCATTTCGACGTGGTCGACCCCAGCATGACGGGCACGGCGTAAGACCCCGCCGCCAGCATGAAGGTCATGATGCAGCCCACGGCGATGCCCGGCTTGGCATGCGGAATAACCACCGTCCAGTGGATCATCCAGCGCGGCGCGCCCAGATCACGGGCGGCTTCGATCTGATTCTTGTCCAGCGTCTCGACCGTGTTGTAGATCGGGAAAACCATGAACAAGATATAGGCGTAGACCATCCCGATCAGCACGGCAGAGTTACCGCTGCGCCAGTCGATCGGCGTATCCGCCAGACCGATCCCTATCAGGGCCTGATTGATCAGCCCGTTCGATGATAGCAGCATCAGCCACGAGAATGTGCGCAAAATCTCGTTCACCCAATACGGCACGATCAGACCCAGCATCAGCAGGGCGGTGGTTTCCTTGCTTGCGCTGACCGCCAGATAGAATGCCACCGGATAACAGACGATCAGCGCGATCAGCGTCACCAGGATCGACGACCAGATCGTCTTGAAAAAGATCGGGCGGTTGGCGTCGTTCGAGAACAGCTCGAAATAGTTCTGCAGGCCAAGCCGGGGCTGTGCCGCCTTTTCAGCGTCGACAAGCGCGGAGTCATTGGCGGCGATCTCATCGTCGATCTGACCCAGACGCGCGATCAGCTCATCACGGCGCGCCTCAAGTTCTTCGACCGAGGCACCGGCATTCTGATTGCCTGAACTTCCGAAAGGATTGAACACGCCGCCTCCGCTCTGATCGGCCTCGGCAGCACCCCCGGCCTGAATGTCGGCCTCAACCTTGCGCACTTCACGTTCGGCCCGGCCTTTTTCGACAAACAGCCGGTCGGTGCTGGCTTTCGTCTGTGAGACCGCCGCCGCCGCCGCAGGATCGGAGTACATCAGCGACTTTTGCACCATCAACAACTGGGGCGCGACGATCATGCCGATCAGCCAGGTGGCGCAGCCGACAAAGACATAGGTCGTCAGAATCGCACCATAACGGTTGCGGAATGAGGAAATGGCTTCCATGTCTGCCCCCTCAGGCCATCTGGGTTGCAGGAAGGGCGACGGCTTCGTCCGCCGAGAACCCGATCTGCACATCCGCGTTATGCTGTAGGTGCGCGATGTCCTGATTGTTGGTCATGTGCACGACAAAGCGGCCGCCGTCGGCCCCGCGGGCAAACAGATTGATATAGCTGCCTTCCAGATCCAGACGTTCGACCTTGGTGGAAACCACGTTCTCTTTGCCGCCTTCGCCATTCGCGACCTGGCAGCGTTCAGGGCGGATGAACAGCATCGCCTTGTCACCGACCGAAAGGTTTCGGTCATTGCGGGCCCGCAGGTGGCCCATCGCGGTGTCCATAACCGCATGCCCGTTCTTCACATCGATGATGTGGCCTGAGACCGGGTTGTTCTCACCTACGAAGGTGGCGACAAAAGCGGTCTTGGGATTGCTGTAGATTTCGGACGGGGTCGCAACCTGTTCCAGCTCACCCTGGCTCATCACCGCGACGCGGTCCGACATTGTCAGGGCTTCGCCCTGATCATGCGTGATATAGATGAATGTCACGCCGGTGCGCTGCTGGATGGCGCGCAATTCGGCGCGCATATGCTGACGCAGTTTCAGGTCCAGCGCCGAAAGCGGCTCGTCCAGCAGCAGAACAGCGGGCTCCACGGCCAGTGCGCGGGCAATCGCAACCCGCTGACGCTGACCGCCCGACAGTTCACTGACCATTTTGTCGCCCTGACCGGGCAGGGCGATCATATCCAGCAACTCATCAGCACGGCGGCGTTGATCGGTTTTCGACAGGCCCCGCACCCGTAGTCCATAGGCGATGTTTTCCCACACGGTCATCAGCGGGAACAACGCGAGGTTTTGGAAAATCAATGCGGTCGGGCGGTCATTGGGGCCGATCCCGGCCATGTCCTGCCCGCCGATGCGGATCGCGCCTTCCGACGGTTCGTTGAACCCCGAAATCATCCGCAGAATGGTTGTCTTGCCGCATCCCGACGGGCCCAGAAATGAGAAAAACTCGCCAGCCTTGATTTCAAGATTGGCGTTGCGCACGGCAGTAAAATCGCCAAAGCGCAGCGTGACATTGTCCAGTTCTATGTTTTTCATCGGTCTATCCTGACGGTGTGCGAAAGGGGCCATGCCCCGCCGACAGGCAGGGCATGGCAGGTAGGTTTACGCGGTTTCCCAGCGGGTGATGTATTCGCTGCGCAGCTTCGAGAACCATCCGGCCTCGGGCTTCCACCACCACAGGTTGGCGATGGCTTCCCCATTCGGGCCATAAATCAGCTTGAACCGTTCCTGCGCGTCTGCATCCAGCGCCGCTTCGGCACCAATCGCGGCAGAGTTGTACCCTGAATGCGCGGCATGCATGCCGCCACCCTGTGCCGAGGTCAGGAAGTTGATCAACTCATAGGCCTGATCGACATTGGCCGCACCGGAGGGGATGCACAGACCATCCATCCAGGTCAACGCGCCTTCTTTGGGCGAGACATATTTGATCCTGCCGTCGGTTTCCTTCCACATGCTGATCGCGGTGCCGTCCCAGGACTGACCGATCACGCAACCATCCGACGTATAGGCACCGGTCAATTCAGCAGCGGTTTTCCAGAAGACCTTGATATTGGCTTTGTGGTCCTTGCCAAACTCCAGCGCCTTGGCGAACACGTCATTGGCGACACCTTCGTCCAGATAGGCTTCGTCCAGCATCTTGCCAGTGCCGTCGAGCATCAGCGCGATGGTGGTCAGGCCCGAGCGTGGGCGTACGGCCATCTTACCGGCATATTCCTCTTTCCACTGGTCGTTCCACGAGGCATTTTCCCAGGTCAGGTCCATCGCTTCGCTGTCGAAGGCCAGACCTTCGGTGCCCCAGTTGAACGGAACGCCATAACGCGCGCCACGCTGGGATGCGCCCAGATCCAGCGATTTTTCAAAGATGGACGGGTTGATCTGACCGGCGGTCAGGCGAGTCTCATCAATCGGTTGCAACAACTCGTTGCCGTCTTCGGCACCGGCATCATACCACGATTGCAGCGACGAGATCGACGGCAGAACGATGTCGAACCCTTCGCCTTTCGAGGCGCGCAGCTTGTTCAGAACTTCGTTGTTGGTGCCGTAGGTCGACAGGTTGATCTTGATGCCGGTGTTGTCTTCAAAGGCCTTTGCCATGTCGGGTGAGATATACTCGTCCCAGGCATAGACATTGACTTCGCCCGACGCAGCAAACGCCTGACTTACTATCGCCGGAGAGGCCATCGCGGCGCCGGCGGCACCAAGGGTTTTCAGGGCACCGCGGCGGGTGAACGCCTTGGCGATGGATTGAGTGGACTTACGCATTTCTGGCTCCTTCAGGAATTTCTGCGCGAGAGGTAAACAGGGATGGTGAGCTTGGATGCATTGAGTGTCATGGGGGTGTCAGTGCTCGGGCTCACCCATCGACAGCCGCGCTGCGCTGCTGTCGAAGTCGTGGTAGTGGATGCGTGTCATGTTCTGGTTGATGGTCACGACGGCGTATTGAGGCTCTTCGAAAATGCCGCTCACTTCGCCGGCTTTTTCGAAATCCAGCGCGCATTGGATCATCATCGAACGGTGACTGGAGAAAGGGATGCCTTTCCATGTTCCGCTCATCGGGCGGTGGAAATGGCCAAAGAACAGGTGCCGGGCGTCACCATGTTCGATGGCCAGACGGGCGATGGCGTCGGCGTCCTGCGGTGCCATTGCGATCTGATCCATAGCAGGCAGTCCGGTGTCAAAGGGAGGGTGATGCATAAACAGCCAGACCGGCTGGTCGTGATGCTCCTGCAAGATCTGCGCCAGCCAGTCCTGCCGCGCGGGACAGTATGATCCCGCGTTAGTGCCCTCGGTCTTGGTGTCCATCAGCACAAAGACACCCGCCTCAGTCTGGATGGCCTGTTGCAGAAACCCGTTATTGTCCGCCACAAGCTCGCTCAGATGGTCCAGGGCCGGGCCGCGCTGATCATGATTTCCGATCAGCATCAGCTTGCGCGGACCAAGGCGATCCAAAATGCCACGCGCGGCCATGTATTCGGACCCTGTGCCATTGTGCGTCAGATCGCCAGTGATCACACACAGATCCGCATCCGAGTGGGCGCGTCCAATATCGTCGATGCACCGCTCCAACGTCAGGTTGGGAGATTGGCCGAATAGAGTTGCACCGGGGTCGGTCACGTGAATATCGGTAAGATGTATGAATTTCATCTCAGGCTGCCTTTAGTTCAGGAATGGCTGAGAGGAGTTCGGAAGGGTCGGTGATGATCCGGTCTGCTTCGGTCAGCATCTTGATTGGCTGCCATCCCCATGTCACTGCGATGCACGGTATATTTATGGCTTTCGCGGCATGGATATCGCTGACTGCGTCGCCGACCATCACAACGGGACGGTTGCCGGTCATGGTATCAAGCTGCACCAGAATCTCCGCCTTGGGCTTGCCTGCGTCACCACCGATCACGTGGTCAAAGCAATCGCTCAGATCATGTTCGTCGAGAAAACGGCGCAGCACAGAGCTGTGAGTGGCGCTGATGATGGCAAGCGGCCCGCTTTCCGCCAAAGTCCGCAGAATGCCGGACATTCCGGGGATCAGTGGCGAAACCTGTTCGTGATTGACGACGAAATCCGAGACATCTCGCGCAAACCGGGCGGGCTCCAACCCACATTCCAGGGCAACAGCTTCGAACGTCAGCGGATCAAGTGCGGCGAACGGGTCGGCATCACCCAATTGGCCACCCTGCACCCGGCACGCATGTTCGCAAGCCGCAAGGCAGATCGCATGAGACTCAGCGATTACGCCGTCAAAATCAAAGCAGTACAAGGTCGTCTCCAGCTATGGCTCGACGCGGTACTACAGTTTCGCTATGAACCAATTGCGACGCCTTTAGGATTTTCTTAAAGACCATCCTAAACAATGAAGGAGGCCCTTCATGGCCGTTTCAGCTACGAAACTGCGCGCGTTTGCCCATGTCTATGAGGCCGAGACGTTCAGCGGCGCTGCGCAGGCGTTGGGAAATTCTGTTCCTTCTGTGACGCAGTTGATCCACGCGCTGGAAAAAGAATATGGCGTTTCCCTTTTTGTAAAATCCGGAAGAAAACTTGTTCCCACACCGGCGGCAGATCAACTTTACCCGATCGCGTTCGATTTGAGAGAAACTGAGGCTCGTGCTGAAAAAGTCCTGCAAAATTCAAGGCTTGGCGAATCAGGAACCCTGCGCGTTGGTATCGGCAACGCATATCCCGGCATGGCGATCATACAAAAGTTTCTGTCGGCCATGCCGTCGGTCAGGGTTGATGTGGAAAACGGAAATTGGGACCGGATAATGGAGCTTTTCAAAACCCGGCAGATTGATGTCGGTATCCTGCCTGCGGTTCGGGATGAAAGCACCTTACAGCGCGTCGTTTGTTTCGAGCAGCGCGTGGTTGCGGTTGTTTCAGAATCCCATCCGTTGTGCGGCCAGAGCCGGATTTCTCTGGCGGACCTGAAAGATCAGCCTTTGATTTTCCGATCTCCCGGTTCTTCTACGCAATACCAGGTCGATGCAGCGCTTCAGACTGAAAATCTGTGTTTTAAGCCCGTTGTCCTTTCGGATTCCCGTGATGGCGTTTTGGAAGCGGTCGCGAATGGGCTCGGCATTGGCTTTGTATGGGAACACAGTTCCTTCCGGTCTGACAACTTACACCGCATTGCGATTGATGAGTTGCAGAACCAAATCCCCGAACATGCATTCGCAGCTTCCAACAATGCAAGCACACTGGTCCAAGCCTTCCTTAACATTTGCGCTTCAATGCGGTCGATTTCGAAGTCGGGCTAGCCTCTGGAAACATTATGTGGCTGGAGCGCCAACGTTGTTTACTGCCTGCTATTGGTTTTCGGCGGATGAATGTCCGTTTTGCTCGTTGCATTGCAGCGCAACACCTTGAGAACTTGCGAAAGTGGTTGCGCTATGAATGTACGCGGCCAGAAATTGTCGATAGACAAACTTGGGCTCTGCCGAACCACTGCCGCGTTGCGACCGTAGGGCTGGTCTGGATTGGCGAACGGCAAGTGCCACCCGCTTCATATTCTTTGATCATTCCGATGATCTGTTCGTCCGAAAATCTGCGTTTCATAGTCCATCCTTTGCTTAGACGGATTACTAACACCACAATGGCCGAAATTCAGGGGGCTGGGTCACAGGGAATGGGTGGCGTAGCCGCTGGGTTCCAACCCAATCGCAGCCACCCAGTTCCGAACAAGTCGGCCATATTGGCGGGTTGAGATGTATGGGCGGTCATGAAACCGGCTGGGAAACATGAAACGGCAGCCGATCATTTTCGGCGACTTGATCCATGCGGCAATGGTATCCCGCGTGTTTTCAGAGAGTTCGAACTGAACGGGTCGCCGAGTTTTGCTCTGGATCACAGACACCCTCTCTCGAACGCGGTCATCTCTGACCAAATCGCTGACGGACAGTTTCACCAAGTCGCATCCGCGAAGCTTGCTATCAATCGCCACGTTAAACAGCGTGAGATCACGCAGATTCCTCGCCAATTCGAGCCGTGTGCGGATTGCCCACACTTGTTTCGGCAACAGCGGCCTTTTCTGGCCGACGATCCGGCCGTTGTTCCAGGCTCTTCGCTTCGGAGTGACAGCGGGAAGTTGAACTCTTGGCATGTTGCACCCTCCAATCCTCCCGCAAGACCCAGACATCAGCACCGTGCTGACACCCGAATTTTACAGTTGGTTTGAATTGCCGTTATCCGATTGCTTGTCCTTCGGGAAACGCTGCGGGCGCATTGGGCTTGTCTGAGCCCAATTTACCTGATGCTGCGCTAAGCTCGAATGTCCGCATTTCCCGCTGAACCGTTAATCCAGTTTAACCCCATGGGCCTCCCACAACTGCGGGGGCTCCAGCTTCTTTGATAGATGGGCAATCACGGCATCGGGTACGGCATCGGGTCGATCCCGGTTCTGGCGACGCAGTTGGTCCGGGTTGACCTCAAGGTAAACAATCTCAATCCGGGCACCATAGTCCCGCAGAAGCCGCAGCACCCGTGATCGATTTTGCCGCGTCACATTTGTCGCGTTCCATACGAAGTCACGTCCCGCCCGCAGGTGCTCTCTGGCCCGTTCATGGGCAGCTTGGATGACCTGGCCCTGGTTGTCGGTGGCAGAGATGCTTAGTTCGTCTCGTATCACATCAAGGCTGACAACGGGATGTTCCGGGCGGTGCTTACTGATCCAGGTGTCTTTCCCTGTACCGGGCAGGCCAGACATGACTGTGACCGTACATGGGAATGCCTCATGAGCCGTATAATGCGGATCACGATCTTCCAGTTCGAAGAAGGCAACCCGGCTTTCATCATTGGCAAAACCGAACGGCTGATCCCAACACCCGGCTTCTTGGAACGTAAGTTCAGCGAGGCTAACACTCTCTAGGATGGCTTGCTGGTCCTGACATAACCGTCCCAACGCATCGGCCTTGGCATGGAGGCACAGATGATCTGGTCTGCACCGCCACGATGTCTCGATGGCCATACGTTGAGGATCAGGACGTTCGATCAGCCAGAATGGAAGCTGGTGGTGCGCAATGATCCCGCACAGGGCCTCACGCCAGGCAAACGGGGACCCCGCATACCAAAGCAATTCCCGCGCAATGGATGCACCGATCCGGGAATGGCCACGGGAAGATATGCGTCCGTCGTCCTCCTGCTTCGTAACAGCAGGCTTGCCGACATCATGCAGGACCGCTGCCCAGAACAGATTGGCCCGGTCTATGTCCGGAAGACCCTGCCAGTCTGGGTCAGCCACTAGAGCCTCGACTACCATTCGTGTGTGAGTGCCGACATCGCCTTCGGCATGGTGGATCGGGTCCTGCGGACAGGTGTGGAGGGTGGCAAGCTCCGGCCATAGGGACCAAATCTCGCCCCAGTCCACCTGCCAAGCTGGACCAGTTGGTACCAAGGCCAGTAGATGGTCATGTGTGACGGTATGTGTGTTGGGCTTACGCATCGTAGGCTCCCTCCACACCCAACGTGGGTGCAAATATATCGACCCCATCGGCCAGACCATTCTGCAGGATCGGACGGTCGTGCCAATGCCCGTCAGCCGCTTCTATCGCCTGCAAGAAGTCCGCACGGACGAACTTGAACCGATCTGCCACGTGGTCTGCGCTTTCCTGCTTCAGATATAACCCTTCGGCCAGATCACTGTCCTCTGTCTGCTGATCAACCATGTCAGGACGGCTGCCAGACCGCTCTGTCGCCACCGACAGTGCATCACGCCATTCTTCCGACTTGTAAGGCGAAGGCCGGGTCAGGCCGACCAACTGGTCAACGGACCTGATCTCTCCAGTATGGACGACCGGCACCGGCATAATCGGTAACCCGGTAAGCAGAGACCGACGGGCAGCCGTGCTCAGGAATGTGCCAGCCTCCCGATCCAGCACATCGAACTCCATGAAGTAATGCGGCAGCCGGTCATAGAATACTGTGTGTTTGGCATACATCCATTCGCCGTACATGACGAAACGATGTCCGAGCACCGGGTACAGGACA
This sequence comes from Ruegeria sp., assembly GCF_028066395.1. GTDB lineage: Bacteria > Pseudomonadota > Alphaproteobacteria > Rhodobacterales > Rhodobacteraceae > Ruegeria. The sequence goes on along the minus strand of NZ_JALCBM010000083.1, from coordinate 1,552 downwards.
TGTGCATGGGCCGCCGCCCAGGTCTTTAGCAGGGCAAAGTGCCGTTCCCGGCCACCGCCGGTCAGATAGTGCCCACGGCTTTGCAGCAGCAGGTTGCCATCCACGTCGAAGGACACGGCGGAATTGGCCCCGTCGAGCTTTTCTTCGACAATCAGGGGCTGGCCTGAAAGCTCTTTGATTGGTTTGTCATCCGCCATATCGCCCACCTGAAGGCGCGAACCTTCGATGTGCCGCGTACGCGGGTATTTGTAGATTTCCATAACGGTCTCACGATGTATCGATTGGTCGCACAAAAGCACCCGGCAGGATTTACCAGGGTGTTGGTTTGATTATGTGCGCTGCGATTACATCGGACTTCCATGGGCTCGGGGTTGAGACAGAAGGCCTGGATAATGTCGCCAAGCAATAAAATCAATAGCGGGCATTCAAAGCGTATTCCAGAACATCCGTTTTGTCCGCGACCCGTGAATTGCCATCCAGATCTTTGCTGCACGATGAACGAATGGCAGCGATCTCTGTCACCGCGTAGCGTCCTAGATTGAGCATCTGCGGCATTTTCCACGATGAGAGCGCGCGCAGCACAAAATCACAACGACTGGGTCGGGCCCAGAACAGTCATTCGATGGATTAGGTTGGTCTCAATGTCATCCATGTCGGCGAAGCGGACGTCACCGGCCGTTCGTCTAATCGCTCACGCTTTTGAGAACGCGTTGATGGAACATGCCTTGTGCATCCTCTTCAGCAGGTCTCACGACCCATTCCCGATCCAAATTCAGGGCGCCTGCGGGTACGATTTGCCGCGCGATTTCGGGCGGCGTGGTTTCGTCAGTCGTTCCATTCTTCCAGTCGTGAAAGGCTGATGAGTATCGAACGACCGCTCCGCTCGTCGGCAAATCGAGCAACCCGCCCTCGGCAAAGAACGTCAACCCGTCGCCCATTTCTTCGCCGATGAGTTTGAGCCTGTTTCCCAAACGATGTTTGAGGATGGCCACAAACACGATCGCTGCGGAGAACGTGAATTTATCGACAAGCACAAAAACCTGCTGGCTTGCGCTTTGCGAAATCGCGTCGATCAAGGGCATCGCTAGAAGAAAATCGCCGCCGGTGTTTCCGCGAACGTCAATCAAGAGTGTTTTGTATGAGCAGGCGCGCACGCGGTCCGCTGCATCCGAGATGGCTTTGGACAGCGCAGTTTCGCTCGGATCAAAGAAACTTGGCAACAGAATTGAAAGCCCAATCTCTTGCCAGTCCTTTATCTCCACAAAGGTCTTGGGTTCCCAGGCTGGATCAGCCCTGCCATGCTCGTTTCTCGGGTAGAGCGTCGATGCAGGAACAGTATCTCCATTTGCAACTTTCAGAACGGTTATCTGCCCATTTTCGTCTTGCACACGATACTCGGTCGTACCGTCATTTGACGAAAAACCCAGGCGTGTCAAAGCGTAGGGCCACGCCAGAAGAATCGGTCCGATAACGCGTTTCCTTTGGCACGTTCCCGCCAGAAATTTCCCAGCAGTGGCTTCGATCTGGCTCAACGCTGCACCGTTGACGGCTA
>NZ_JALCBM010000082.1 GCF_028066395.1 Ruegeria sp. | reverse complement strand
GCGTCGAAAGCCGCCCGGGGCAATATGGCAGCCACTATCCGGTGAACGGGTTTATTTATCCGAAAGTTGGCGAATGATCCGATATCTGTACGCGCCAAAGGCAATCTTATGACATCAGCTACTCGCGACCCTCACATCGTTCAACGGGGTCAGGCTCGCGCCTTTTCATCAGGGAAGACGAAAGGTGGCGTCACCTGCTTGGAGAAGCCACACATAAAGGGATAGGGTGCGCGCAATACCTGGTTTGACGCGAGGGGCGGCATGACCACCCCCTTTTCTTATTCTAGTCGTAGGGAAACGGTGCGTTGCACTTCATGGACACGACCCAGGTTGGGGTACCATCGGTTCTGAAGTGGGTTGCGGGAATGGCCTCGCCCTTGATTCCAACAGGAATGACATCCCGACCCTGCCGCTGGCTCTCTGCCAGTATCTTCTGCAAGTCTTGCGGGTTGCTGATCTTGCGGATCCCAGAGTTCTCGGTGATCGGCCCGGACGGGCAATAGGTCGCCCGTGCAATCTGCTGCGCAAACGCAAACGCCGCCTTCGAATCCCGACCATCGCGCAAAGACAACGCCACGCGAGAGGTCAGTTGCGGGTCAACCACAATAACTGGCGTCCGATTGCCTTTGGGCTTCCCCCTGCCGCCCGGGCTGATCCGAACATCGGCGCGTGTTGTGGTTCCGTTTTCATTGAATCCAGAAACGTGAAGCGAGAGGTACCCAATTTGGGTTCCCTGCGTCGGGGGCACAGGGACATCAATAAAGCCTGGCCGTTTGTTGTAGTCGTTCGAAGGACTGCTGCATCCAGCCAGCGCGGCGGCGAGAAGCCCCGCGGAAATCACTTTGAGTTTCAATATTCGCCGCTCCGAAAATTCGTTCCGTTGCAGCAACTTATAATCACAATTCAGGCCATTAAATGGCGCGATGTGATAAGTCTGAAATACCGCTACTCCGCCGCCTCAGCCGCTGCATCCAGCTCTGCCGCCTTCTTCTCGACCTCTTCCACGATGTGGTCGATCATCTGGTCGTTCGACATCTTATGGCTGGCCTTGCCCGCCAGATAGACCATCCCCGAGCCTGCCCCGCCGCCGGTGAAGCCGACATCGGTCATCAGCGCCTCACCGGGGCCGTTCACCACGCAGCCGATGATCGACAGGGACATCGGTGTCTTGATGTGCTCCAGCCGATGCTCCAGCGCCTCAACCGTTTTGATCACGTCGAACCCCTGCCGCGCGCAGGAGGGGCATGAGATGATGTTCACCCCGCGATGGCGCAGGCCGAGGGATTTGAGGATTTCAAAGCCGACCTTGACCTCTTCGACCGGATCGGCGGACAGGCTGACGCGGATCGTGTCGCCGATGCCCATCCACAGCAGATTGCCCAGACCGATGGCGGATTTGATGGTGCCCGATACAAGCCCTCCGGCCTCGGTGATGCCCAGATGGATCGGCGCGTCGGTGGCCTCGGCAATGCCCTGATAGGCGGCAGCCGACAGGAACACGTCGCTGGCCTTCACGCTGATCTTGAAGTTGTGGAAATCGTTGTCTTCGAGGATACGGATATGCTCCAGCCCGCTTTCGACCATCGCTTCGGGGCACGGCTCGCCATATTTCTCAAGCAGGTGCTTCTCCAGAGACCCCGCATTCACCCCGATGCGGATCGAGCAATCGTGGTCGCGGGCGGCCTTGATGACCTCTTTCACCCGTTTTTCATCGCCGATATTGCCCGGATTGATGCGCAGGCAGGCAGCACCGGCCTCGGCAGCTTCGATCCCGCGGCGATAGTGGAAATGAATGTCGGCGACGATGGGCACCGGGCTTTCGCGCACGATCTCTTTCAGCGCTTTCGACGATGCCTCATCCGGGACCGACACCCGCACGATATCGGCCCCCGCCTCGGCCGCGGCCTGAACCTGCGCGACCGTGGCGGCCACATCGGTGGTCAGCGTGTTGGTCATGGTCTGCACCGCAATCGGCGCATCGCCCCCGACGGCCACGTTGCCGACCATAATCTGGCGGGATTTACGGCGATAGATATCGCGCCACGGGCGCACGTGATTGAGGGACATGGGGCTGGGTCCGAAACTGCCTGAGTTGCGTTTTAGATAGTCCGGCGCGGGCCGTACCGCAATGGTCCGATCACTCGGCGGGCGCTTCTGTCGCCTGTGTCTGCAGTTCCGCCACCAATTGCTTGAGGGCGCTGTTCTGCTCGGCCTCAAGATCGGCGATGGCATATGTCTCGGACACGGCATCCTTGGACAGGACCACGCCTTTGGCCACCGTACCGGGTGCGCCAGCAGGTCCGTAGTGTTCACCGTTCATCGAGAAATAGACCGAACCGGAAGCCCCTGCCCGCAATTGCGGCGGTTCTTCGGTCAGCGGGATTTCGTAGACATTGCCATGTTCGACCGTGCCCAGAGTGCCTTCGAAAATGATGCTGCCATCCGCGGCGGTCACGCGCATCCAGGCGGGGCTGACGGCGACGATTTTCAGGCTGGTGTCGATCTGTTCCACCACCTGCGGCAAGGCGGGGCGTTCGACCGTATGCACCTCGGCCACTTCAAGCTTGGGTGGCTCGGGCGGGCGGAAGGTGCCGACCGTGCGCGGATCAAGCGTGGAAATCGGCGCGTCGCGGGCCACCAGAACCGGCACATCCAGCGCCTGCGGGCGGTAGAGGCGGTCCAGCGCCTCGGCACTGGGCAGGTCCGCGCTGGCAGTTTCGCTCTCGTCCACCTGCACCCGGGCCGCATCCAGCGGATCGAGATCGGTGAGAACCACGGGCGCTTGTTCAACCGGGCTGACCTGTACCTGCTGAATGCGGTTCAGAACCGACCAGCCACCATAGCCGATGCCACCGATCACCGCCAGCAGCACCAGGGACGACCCAATCGCCCGAGGCTCGATCTGGCTGACGAGGGATTGCTTGCCCGGCACAAAGGGTGTGTTCGGAGAAATAAACGGATCGCGCCCCATCGGTCCGCGTGCGGGCAGACCACCGGGGCTTTTGCGCACGACCGAAGCCTCGGCCGACATGCCATGGGCCACTTCGAACCCGCTTTCTTCACAGAAGGTGGCGAAGGTTTCGTCCGGGTTCATCCCCAGATAACGGGCATAAGAACGCACATACCCGGCGATGAAGCCGGGTGTGTCGAATGCGTCAGGATCGCAATTTTCGATAGCAGCGATGTAGTTGGCCTTGATGCGCAACTCGCGCTGAACGTCCAGCAGGGATTTGCCCATCGTCGCGCGCTCACCACGCATGACATCGCCCAAACGTACCTCATAATCGTCGAACCCTTTGGGTCTGACGTCAGTGTCTTCTTCGGAATCGCGCTGTGATCTGCGCCCAATCATTCCTGCTGCCCCATTCTGCCTGCCGCGTGTTACACGCCTTCGGAGAATCGTTCCCAAAACGATTCGTCCGCTGCTTTTGTTAACGTAAGCTTAACACGCGGCAACCGCATTGCACACTTTGACGTGAGGCTATCCGGCAAGTTCGGCGCGATTTAGCGCACAATGTGACCAAAGTTCGTCCATCGCCTGCACCAGACGGTTCATCTCATCCGGGCCATGAACGGGGGATGGGGTAAAGCGCAACCGCTCGGTCCCACGCGGAACGGTGGGGAAATTGATCGGCTGAACATAGATGCCATAGTCATCCAGCAGCATGTCGCTGAGTTTCTTGGTATGCACCGGGTTGCCGACGATCACCGGCACGATGTGGCTGCCATGATCAATCAGCGGCATTCCCAGACCTTTCAGGCGCAGCTTCAGGATTTTCGCCTGGGTCTGGTGCTGTTCGCGCAACTCGGGCGCGGTCTTCAGATAAGCGACCGAGGCCGCCGCCCCCGCCGCAACCGCAGGCGGCAGCGAGGTGGTGAAGATGAAGCCTGGCGCGTAAGAGCGGATGGCATCGCACATTTTCGCGCTGGCCGCGATATAGCCGCCCATGACGCCATAGGCCTTGGCCAGCGTGCCGTTGATGATGTCGATGCGATGGGCCAGCCGGTCCCGCTCGGTCACGCCACCGCCGCGCGGGCCGTACATGCCAACCGCGTGCACCTCATCAATATAGGTCAGTGCGCCGAATTCATCGGCCAGATCGCAGATCTCTTCGATCGGGCCGAAATCGCCATCCATGGAATAGACCGATTCAAAAGCGATCAGCTTCGGAGCGGCAGGGTCGTCGGCCTCAAGCAATTCGCGCAGATGGGCGACATCGTTGTGGCGGAAGATGCGCTTGGCCCCACCATTGCGGCGCACGCCTTCGATCATCGAGGCATGGTTCAGCGCGTCGGAATAGATGATCAGGCCGGGGAACAGTTTCGGCAGGGTCGAAAGCGTCGCGTCATTGGCGATGTACGCGCTGGTGAACAGCAGTGCCGCTTCTTTACCATGCAGATCGGCCAGTTCGGCCTCCAACCGCTTGTGATAGACCGTGGTGCCCGAGATGTTGCGGGTGCCGCCGGACCCTGCGCCTGCGGCCTCGACCGCCTCGTGCATGGCGTTCAGGACAACGGGGTTCTGCCCCATGCCCAGATAGTCATTGCCACACCAGACGGTGATGTTCTGGGTCGACCCGTCCGGGCAGGTCCGCACCGCATGAGGGAAGTGGCCGTTGCGGCGTTCGATGTCGATGAAGGTCCGGTAACGGCCTTCGTCATGCAGCCTGGCAATCGCTGTATCGAGCTGAGCACTATAGTCCAACGGACCCTCCTTGATTGCCCGGCCTCTGTTCGCGGCAGCCGGGCGCCTTGTTCGTCCTGTCGCGCGAGGTAACCCGCGTTTGCGACCTTGCGTTCCCCTGCGAAAACTACCTAATTCCCGCTACGGCCCGCATCATTGATTTGCATCAAATATCTTCTTGCGCACGTCACCACAAGAGAAGTTGCGTCAAGCAAGCGCGAGGAAACGACGCAGGCCCCGCCCGCCCCGGAACCGGTAAAGAGGCTGGACCACACCGCAGACCCTGCTAGGTTCCCCGCAATATACCACATCTGCAGGAGTTTTCCCATGTCGCTTGACGCCGTTCTCAGCCGGATCGACACCGATCTGTCCGCCTCGATCGACCGCCTGATGACATTGCTGCGCATCCCTTCGATCTCGACCGACCCGGCCTATAAGGAACAGGTCGACAAGGCCGCAGACTGGCTGGTCGCGGACCTGCAAAGCATTGGGATCGCTGCAGAAAAGCGCCCCACCACTGGCCATCCGATGGTCGTGGGCCATGTGGGCGAAGACGGCGACGGCCCGCATCTGCTGTTCTACGGCCACTATGACGTGCAGCCCGTTGACCCGCTGGAGCTGTGGCACCGCGACCCGTTCGACCCGGCACTTGAGGACAGCCCGCACGGTCAGGTCATTCGCGGACGCGGCTCGTCGGATGACAAGGGCCAGTTGATGACCTTTGTCGAGGCCTGCCGCGCCTGGAAAGCGGTGCATGGCACCCTGCCCTGCCGCATCACGTTTTTCTTCGAAGGGGAAGAGGAATCAGGCTCGCCCTCGCTGGTGCCGTTCCTGCAGGAGAACGCTGCCGAGTTGAAAGCCGATCTGGCACTGGTCTGCGACACCTCGATGGTGTCGCGCGGGGTGCCGTCCATCGCGGCGCAACTGCGCGGCATGCTCAAGGATGAATTCACCATCCAAGGCCCCCGCATCGACCTGCATTCCGGTCACTACGGCGGCCCGGGCCTGAACCCACTGCGGGAACTGTCGCGCATCGTGGCCTCTTTCTATGACGAAGACACCGGTCGAGTGGCGGTCGAAGGCTTCTACGAAGGCGTCCATGAGGTGCCAGCCGAGCAATTACGGCAATGGCAAAACTGCGGGTTTGATGAGGCTGATTACCTGAACTCGGTCGGCTACACCCAACCCCATGGCGAAAAAGCCTATTCCACCCTGGAACAGCAATGGGCCCGCCCGACGCTTGAGGTGAACGGCCTCTGGGGCGGCTACAACGGCGCAGGTTCGAAAACGGTGATCCCGTCGCTGGCCCATTGCAAGATCACCTGCCGTCTTGTGGGTGACATGGACCCCGACGCCCTGCGGCAGAAAATCCGCAAACATGTCGAAGACCGCCTGTCACCGGACGCCAGTGTAAAATGGGACAACGATCTCGAAGGGTCACCCGCATCGGTCATGAACCTCGACCGCCCCGAATTCGAGGCCGCCCGCGGCGCCCTTTCCGACGAATGGGAACGTGAGGCCGTCTTCACCGGTATGGGCGGCTCGATCCCGGTGGTCGGGTACTTCGACACAGTGCTGGGACTGGATTCAATGCTGGTCGGCTATGCCAACGAAGACGACGCGATCCATTCTCCGAACGAGAAATACGACGTCAAAAGCTTCCACAAGGGCATCCGGTCCTGGGCCCGCATTCTGGATGCGTTGAGCCGGTAAACCGGCATATTTTGCGAGGCTCTGCCTCGCGCTCCGGGATATTTTTGGCCAGATGAAGCAGGGGATCCTTTCTTCATCTGGCTGTAAATATCCCGGGGGAGTCGCGGCTTGCCGCGGCGGGGGCAGAGCCCCCTACCCTTACATGTGGATCACGCGGCCATAGGCATCCAATACGCTTTCATGCATCATTTCCGACAGCGTGGGATGCGGGAAGACCGTGTTCATCAGGTCTTCTTCGGTGGTCTCCAACTGGCGACCGACCACGTAGCCTTGGATCAGTTCGGTGACCTCGGCGCCGATCATATGTGCACCCAGCAGTTCGCCCGTCTTGGCGTCGAAGATGGTTTTGATCAGACCTTCCGGCTCCCCCAGTGCGATGGCCTTGCCATTGCCGATGAAGGGGAAGCGGCCGACCTTGATGTCGTAGCCCAGTTCTTTGGCCTTGGCCTCGGTATAGCCAACCGAGGCGACTTGCGGCTGGCAATAGGTGCAGCCCGCGATGCTTTCGGGCTTCACCGGATGGGCATGTTTTCCGGCGATCAGCTCCGCCACCATGACGCCTTCGTGGCTGGCCTTGTGTGCCAGCCAAGGCGCACCGGCGATATCGCCGATGGCGTAGAGGCCATCGACCCCGGTGCGGCAGAATTCGTCCGTCACCACATGGGTCCGGTCGATCTTGACGCCCAGAGCCTCAAGCCCGAGGCCCTCCACATTGCCTACAATTCCCACCGCCGAGATCACGGTGTCGAAGTCGTGTTTTTCGACCTTGCCCTTGACCTCGATATGCGCCGTGACCTTGCCCTTGGCGCGGTCCAGTTGCTTGACCATTGCCTTTTCCATGATGGTCATGCCCTGCTTGGTGAAGGCTTTCTTTGCCAGACCGCTGATCTCGGCATCTTCGACCGGCAGCACGCGGTCCATCACCTCGACTACGGTCGTGTCGGCGCCCAGCGTGTTGTAGAAGCTGGCGAATTCGATCCCGATCGCGCCCGAGCCGATGACCAGCAGTTTCTTGGGCATCCGGGGCGGTTGCAGCGCGTGCTTGTAGGTCCAGACCAGATCGCCGTCGGCCTCAAGCCCCGGCAATTCGCGCGCTCGGGCGCCGGTGGCGAGGACGATGTTCTTGGCCGTCAGTTCCTCGGTGCCCTTGTCGGTTTTGACGCTGACCTTGCCCTTGGCGGGGATCGTCGCCGCGCCCATCACCACGGTCACCTTGTTTTTCTTCAGCAGATGCCCGATGCCGCCCGACAATTGCGCCGCAACCCCGCGCGAGCGTTTGACGACCGCATCCAGATCGTATCCAACCTTGTCCGCCTTCAGGCCGAAATCCTTGGCGCGCTCCATCAGGTGGAACACCTCGGACGAGCGCAGCAGCGCCTTGGTCGGAATGCAGCCCCAGTTCAGGCAGATGCCGCCCAGATGTTCGCGTTCAACCACGGCTGTCTTCAGGCCCAGCTGAGCCGCGCGGATAGCGGCGACATAGCCACCCGGACCGGCGCCGATTACGATCAGATCAAAGGATTGTGCAGCCATAGGTACCTCGTGGCGCGGATCGGTTTTCAAAACTAGTTTAGCATTAAACTATTTACAACCACGCATCAATATCATTGCCCGCGACATAAGTGACGCAGGGAAAAACGCGCGGATTGGCGCTGAATTCAGCCTATACCCGCGCCGCGCCAATGGCTAGAACTGAGGTGGCCGGGTCTGCCCGGAACATTTCAACGCATTGATTAAAGGACTATAAATCATGGCCCGCACACTCAAGGACCTGTTGCTTGCCCTGCTGAACGCAACCCTGATCCTGTTGGCGCTTTGCCTGTTTTTGGGGTGGAAGCTGGCGCAGTCGGTGGAAAATATCCAAACCGGGTTCGCGGATACTCTGCAGGAGGTCGCACCGGTCCGGGATCAGCTCCAGGGTATGCGCGGGACGTTAGAGGGCATCCGCAGCGATCTGAGCGCCATTCGTCAGGCTGACCGGTTGGATGGTGCGACCCAGGCGCGTCTGGCGGAAACCATGCAGCGGCTGACCGCACTGGAGGACAAGATGGCCAGCGCGCAATCGCGACTGGCCGGTTTGGTGGAGAACCCCGAGGACCTGATCGATTACGCCATCACCACCTCGACCGAGGTGGTGGCGGATCAGATCAAGACCCTGCGCGGATGCAAACCGTCGGCTTAAAGCGCCGCCTGCAAGGCCCGGACGGTCGAACCGTAGCCACCGCTGCTGACATAAGCTGCCTCATGCTCGGTGGTGGGGCGTTCCAGCGCTTCGTTGCGATACGGAAAGCGGCCAAACTGGCGGATCACCTCGCGATGGGCACGGGCATGCAGCAGGCTGCCTGCCCCGTCATTCGGCATCCGTTCGCACATCAGGCGCACGCAGCGTTCCTGATCGCACAGGTTTTCCGAATGCATCAGCGGCAGGTAGAAAAACTGCCGTGCCGGTTCATCGATCTTCATGTCCCAGCCCTTGTCGATCGCGCATTTCGCCGCCGACAGCGCCGCCTTGTCCGATGAGAAGGCTTTCTTGCTGCCCCGGAACATATTGCGCGGGAATTGATCCATCAGGATGATATAGGCCAGCGCACCGCTGGGATATGTCAGCCAGAGCGAAAACCGCCCTTCACATGCTGCCTTCCACGTGTCGAGGAACCGATCGCGGATTTGCGCATCCAGCGCGTCATCCTGGATATACCACCCTGCCGGGCCAATCTCGTCTAACCAAAAACTCAGTACTTCTTCAGGACCAACCATGCCCTTGACTCCGTAATTGCCCTCCCCAGGGACGTAACGTCAGTTAAGTCTGTTTTACAGAACTGTTACAGTAACATATTGCAACACCCGCGAAACATATCCACAGCTTAAGCGGTTTCCTGCGCGTCTGTCTCGTCTTGTGCTGCTTCGATCACAACTTCTTGCGCCACTTCTAGTGCAACTGGCGACGATGTTGGGTAAATCGGTGCAATTGTTGCCGTTTCATCGACTGTAATATAGGTGCGCTGGGTCATCCGGTAGGCCGCATAGGCCGCCATGACGAACAACAATGCTCCGATGAACAGGAAGAACCCCTGTGGCCCAAATATCGCAGGCCCCATCAGCCAGCCGGTGATCACCGGCCCCGCAATCGCCCCCAGCCCGTTGATGAAGACCAGCCCGCCCGAGGCCGCCGCCATGTCCTCATATTCCAGATAGTCGTTGGTATAGGCGATCAACAGAGAATAAAGCGGGTTCGACATACCGCCGATGAAAAAGGCCGAGACCAGCAGGATCGGCAGCGTCAGGCCAAAGATCATGCCGACCAAGGCACCAACACCGCCAATTCCCGCAGCCAGAAGGATCATCAGACGGCGGTCAAACCGGTCCGACAGCCACCCCAGCGGATATTGCAGCACCAGCGCGCCGATATAGAACGAGGCAACAAAGATCGAGATCTGGGCCAGCGTCAGCCCCGCTTGCGCGCCATAAACCGCCGCCATGCCGAATTGCGCCGAGAACACGCCGCCCAGCAGGAACATGCCGACGCAGCCCAGTGGCGATGCGCTCATCAACTGGCGCAGGGTCATCGGTTTGGTGGTGTCAAAGGCCGGTGTCGGCGAAATCGACAGCAGGATCGGCCCGAATGAGATCGAAACCAGGATCGATGCGATCACGAAAGTTTCGTATCCGCCGGGGTCGCCCACCAGTATCAACGCCTGTGCGCTGACGATGCCGGTCATCTGGACGATCATGTACAGCGACAGCGCCTGCCCCCGGTTTTCATTGCTGGCCGCGTTGTTCAGCCAGCTTTCCGCCGTCACATACACGCCCGAGAAACAGAACCCGATCACAACGCGCCCCAGCGACCACGCAATCGGGTCGGCCAGCATCGGATACATGATCATCACAGCCGAAATGAACGAGGCCAGCGCCGCGAAGACGCGAACATGCCCCACCCGCCGGATCATCTCGGGCGCAAGGCGAGAGCCGCCGAGGAATCCAAGGAAATAGGCAGACATCACAAAAGACATCTCGAGGGTCGAAAAGCCCTCGATCTCGCCGCGCACACCCAGCAGGGTGCCCTGAAGGCCGTTGCCGACCATCAGCAACCCCATTCCAAGAAGAAGTGCCCATGCGCTGGAAAGAACCTGAAGCATCCTGCCGACCCCGAATTGCCGATGTGTTTTGCCCGATGTGCAGCCGCAAACCGGTCTCGTCGCGGCTGTTTACGACATTATGCACGGTTCGGTACAAAAATCTCGGCACTCAAGGGATCAGGAGCGACGCGTCCCCATAGGAAAAGAAGCGATATTCTCGCGCCACCGCGTGGTCATAGATCGCGTTGACCCGATCCTGCCCGACCAGTGCCGAAACCAGCATCAGCAGCGTTGATTTCGGCAGGTGAAAGTTGGTCATCAGCGCGTCGGTGACGTGAAAGTCGAAGCCGGGATAGATGAAAATGTCGGTCTCGCCTTCCCACGGCTGGATTTCACCGCCCCGCGCGGCGCTTTCAATCAGGCGCAGGGCGGTGGTGCCCACGGGGATGACGCGATTGCCCGCAGCCTTGGTCGCCTTGATCTCGGCGGCGGCCTGCGCGCTGACGCGGCCCCATTCGGCGTGCATCTTGTGGGTCGTCACGTCCTCGACCTTGACCGGCAGGAAGGTGCCCGCACCCACATGCAGGGTGACATGGGTGAAGTCGATCCCACGGTCGGTCAGCGCCTGCATCAGTTGCGCGTCGAAATGCAATGAGGCGGTGGGCGCCGCCACTGCGCCCGAATTTCGCGCCCAGATGGTCTGGTAATCGGTCTTGTCCTGTTCATCGGCGGGCCGTTTTGCCGCGATGTAAGGTGGCAGGGGCATGGCCCCGGCCTGTTCCAGCGCGCGGTCGAAATCATCCCCGGTCAGGTTGAACCGCAGATGGGCCTGCCCGTCCGCAACCCGGTCCAGCCGGGCGCTGAGGTCATCGGAAAAGACGATATCCTCGCCCGGTTTGATCTTTTTCAGCGGTTTGATCAGCGCCGCCCAGGTGCCGTCGGGTTGCGGGTCCAGCAAGGTAGCCTCGATGGCGGCAGAGACCGGCCCTTGCGAGCTGTTGCGATGGCGCCGACCGCTGAGGCGCGCGGGGATCACGCGGGTGTCGTTCAGCACCAGCCGGTCGCCGGGGCGCAGCCAATCCGGCAGGTCAAAGACATGTTGATCTGAGATCTCCGCACCCTGCGCCACCAACAGACGCGCCGAGGAGCGCGGGTTGGCAGGCCGTGTGGCAATCAGGTCTTCGGGCAGGTGGAAATCAAAATCGCTCAGCTTCATGAGGCGCGCCATACAGGGGCGTGACAGATTCGGCCACCATTAGCGATCCTCACCCCGGTTGTGCCGTGCGGGGTTGGGTCGTTCGGGTGTCGCATTGGGGCCATCGGACACGGTCGGCGCGGGCGCGCGCAGCAGGTTGCGCAGAAACAGCGGTGCCAGCCCCGACAGCGGATTGACCGACACCTGCGGCTGGGACAGCGGTCCGGTCAGTGTGTAATTGAAAGCGAATATCCCCTCTCCCTTGCGGGACAACACACTGCCCACCGCGTTCAGCAGATAGATGGGTGAGATCGCCCCGCGCAGGTCCAGCATCCCGGCAACCGTATCGACCGTGCCATCAAAGGACAGACCCATGGAGGGGCCGACCGCGCTGCCGCTGAGGACTTTGACCTCGGTCGGGGTCAGGCGCATCTTGCTTTCGATGGATGAGAAATAGATGCCCTGCCCGGCCATTTCATCCAGCAGCCCGACCAGACTGATCGCGTTCAGCAGCGCCGCCATGGCAGGTGCATCCTTGATCCGAGTGTTCCTGATTTTCAGGTCCACGTCATAGTCACCGGGCGCGGGGGCGGGATCGAGTTGCAGCTCCAGCGTCCCTTTATGCGCCTGCGTCAGCAACCCGGCTGATCGCAGAACCGCGCCCGCATCATCCGAACTCAGCCCCACCGCCGTGCGCCCGCTGCGCGGCGTCACCTGTCCGCGAATGGGCGCGCCGCCATTGACCTGTGCCGTGAACGCTCCGGTCAGGCCGCCGGTGGTCTGGAACGCGCCATTCAACCCAGTCAGGGCGACAGAGTCGGTGACCTGCAACCGGTCCAGCGTGACGTCCAGTTTTGGTCCCTGCCCGGTACCACTGCCCGTTCCGAAATTCGCCTTGGCCAAATTCAGCACACCGCCCAGCACCCGGATGTCCGGCACCGCCCCCCCTTGGGCAATCAGTTCAGCGGGGACAGCCAGCCAGTCGCCCAATTCGAATGAGCTGAACTGCATCCGCTGAAACGCGCCGTCCTGAAACGAGATCGACGCATTGGTGCGCAGACCGGCAGCATCGAGGCGCAGCTCGTCAACGCTCAGCTGTGTGCCCAGCGTGGCCTTGGCGGTCAGCGTGCCCGCCGTATTGGCCGGCTTGCGCCAGCCCAGTTCCGGGATCGACATCGCCACACCAACCAGATCGGACTGCGCGGACAAGGCGGGCGGCTCCCCCGCGCCGATGCCCAGATCGAACGTGGCCAGCCCCTGCCCGGTCAGCATCCCCTGTGGCAACCCGGCCTTGATCTGGTCCATCAAACGTGGCGACAATTCGATCTGCCCCGCCACCTGACTGCGCTGGGGTATGTCGCCGCCAATTGGTTGTGTCCATGTCGCCTTAAGCGGCACGCCACCGAAAAATCCGTCGCCGTCGATCGAAACCCCGGTCTGATCACCGCTCAGCCGCAGGCGGTCGGCGCTGACCTCGAACCCCGGCACCAGACGGTCGCTGTCCAGATTGGCCAGATCACCGGTAAAGTGGAATTGCGTATCCTCCAACTGCAGCCCCTTGATCAGGGGCAGCGACAGGGTTCCCGCCAGTTGCACCTGACCAGCGGCCAGATCGACCGGCAGATTGGCCTTGGTCAGCAATTGCAGCGGCGGGCGATCCAGCAGGGACAGGGCCGCTGTTACGCTGCCCTTGGCCTGTACCCGGGCGATACCCGGCGTTGCGCCCTTGATGCCGGTGTCGGGAATGATGAAAGACGTGCCCGAGGCATCCACCACACCGCCCTGATCGGCAATCACCATCCCCTGCTGCGCGGTCACCGTGAAACGACCGTTGAGCAGGCTGGCCTGCCCCTGCGCCTGCTGTACCGGCGGCAGGGTTTTGGCAAAGCGAACCGTGGTCTCCGAGAATTCGAAATCCGCATAGACATCCGGTTTGACCCCCGGTTTCAGGCGCAGGGCAAAGTCCAGATCGGACATCTCGCCCTGGAATATGTTCTCGACCACCCATTTGCGCGGCTTGGGGGCCAACCGCTCGGGCCAGTATTTCAGCACCTGTTCGGCGGGCATGCCATCGATCTGCGCGTCGATCCCGGCGGCCCAGCCCTCGGCCAGCCCCGCCACATTGCCGCTGGCACGCAGGCGGTGTTCCCCGTCCTCGACCGTCATCTGGCCCAGCCGCACCCGGAACGGGGCCAGCTTCATCTGGAAATCCACATCCGCGCGTTTCAGGTTCAATGGCTCGGGGAACAGATTGGCGGGGTTGAGGTGAATGCCGCTAAGACGGAACTGCCCGGACATGCTGTCCAGCCCCCCGGCCTGCACGCCCTGTAGGAACGCCTTGCCCTCGGCCTGAACCGTGCCCCAGGCGGAATTGACCGAAACCTCGTTGAAATCCAGCATCTCTTGCGCCGGATCATAAGTGAAATAGGTGCGGGCAGAGTCGAACCGGACCGGCAGAGTTTCAGGGTTCGGCTGCACCGCGCCCGCGCCCAGGTTCAGAGTGGCAAAGACCGGGCCCAGCGTGCCTTCGGCATCGACACTGCCGCGCAGCGCGCCCGAGATGGGCGTGCGCAGCACCTGCATCCAGGCCAGCGCGGGGCTGTGGCCTGCGATATCCTCGGCCGGAAGATCGGTGATGGTCACACCGAACTCGGCTGCCGCACTGTCCAGCGCGCTGGTATAGTTCGCCTCGATCCCGCTGACATAGTCGCGCCCGGACAGGACCGAGAAGCCGGTGGCCAGCCGCACCTGCTCCGCGCTGCGGGTCGCGAGTATATGCCCACCGTCCAGAACCCAGGTTCGCCCCTGCCGCAGGTCCTGATAATCCAGCGTGATGGTATCCAGCTCGACCGAAGTCAGGGCCGACAGCACCGGGGATTTGAACACATCGTCCGAGGTTTCAATCAACTGCGCCAGATTGGGCGCCTGCCCCACCGGCGCACTGCCCGAGCCCACGGTCAGCGACAGCGCGCCATCCGTGCCCCGCGCCAGCGCGATCTGCGCGCCTTGCAGGATGATCCGTTTGGGCCGGACTTGTCCGCGCAACAGCGGGCGCATGGCCAGGCTGGCGCGCAGGTCCGAGACCTCGGCAATCTGCTGGCCCGCCGCGTCGCTGATGCGCACATCGCTCAACTGCAAACGGGGCCGCCAGCCTTCATGGATGATGAAATTGACATCGCCAAAGCGGATCTGCAGCCCGCCCAGCGCCCGGTCCAACCGCGCCTCGACCCGGTCGCGCAGCCAGACGGGGGCGTGCAACTGCTGACCCACCACCATGAACGCGGTCACCACGGCCAGCAGCACCAGCACGAACACACCGCGCATCGCCCACAGCGCCGCACGGCGACGACGCGAACGGCGTGGTTTGTCCTGCTGCTGATCTGGCTGCGCCAATTTGCTGTCCACGTCTTTCAACCTGCCGGTGACGCCCTATGATAGCGGGTAACCGTAAATTTTCTCAGCCCGGAGACCGCTTATGCCCGACCTGTCCGACATCGCCCCCGATTTCACCCTGCCGCGCGACGGGGGTGGTCAAATAACCCTGTCCGAACAGCGCAGCAATGCGGTTGTTCTGTTTTTCTATCCCCGCGATGATACGCCGGGCTGCACCAAGGAATCCATCGGTTTCTCGGAACATCTTCAGGCCTTTGCGGATGCGGGCGCTCACGTTTTCGGGATTTCGCGGGACAGTGTCGCCAAACATGACAAGTTCGTTGCCAAGCACGGGCTGACCACGCCGCTGCTGTCTGACGAAGGCTCCTCGGTCTGCGAGGATTACGGGGTCTGGGTCGAAAAGAACATGTATGGGCGCAAATCCATGGGGATCGAACGGTCCACCTTTCTGATCGACGACGAAGGGCGGATCGCCCGCATCTGGCGCAAGGTCAAGGTGCCCGGCCATGTGGAGGAGGTGTTGGAGGCGGTGCGGGCGCTCTAACTTACGGGCGCTGAACTTTAGAATTGAATGCGGGCTTGAGGTAGCTTCTGCTCCTAAGCATTCGCCGCCACTCGGGCTTTGAGTGGAGAATGACGGCAAAGAGCCGCAAACGAGACATTTGATGTGCGTGGTTGTATTCTGTCCACATGGAACCTTTTATCGAAGTCAGCATAGCAAATGAGGTGCACGCAGAAGGCATCAGCAAAGTGATTTGCGATGCGATCAGAACGGTCAATGCACGGGATTATCCCGCCGCAGAGATTGATCGTCTCGTCGGCAACTTTACGACATCGTGCGTTCTTGAGTTCTTGAAGCAACGATTAACCTTGGTTGCGCTGTCCAATGAAAAAGTTGTCGGTACGGGGTCACTGCAAGGCTCTGAGCTAAAATCACTATTTGTGTCACCCAAACTGCACCGCAAAGGTATTGGAGGCATTCTGGTAAGTGAGCTTGAAAAGGTCGCTGCCAAACAAGGACTAAGGCAACTCAGTGTGTCGTCCTCGTTGTCGGCGGTCAGTTTCTACTCGTCTTTAGGCTATGCTGAGAAAAGCCGGGAGTTCTATGGCGATGAAGAAACGGTTTCGATGACCAAGTCTATTGTCTTGTCATAGCGTGAAAGTCAGCTTTGTCCGTGTCTTTCCAGTTTCGGCCGCATAGAGCAAATGGCAGCCGTTGCTCAGAAAAGAGCGGAGAACACCTCCCGCATTCACTCTCTCAAGCCAACACCCATAACACCCCGGCCCCCTCGACCCCGGACCACATCCAGTCTATGTCGCGCAAGACCAAAACCGGCGGAGCATACCCTTGCCCAAGACATTGACCCAGATGGCGACCGAGGTTCTGACCACGAAGAACGGACGGGAAAAGACCGCCCTGTCCCGGCAATACGCCGCCGAATGGGTCTTCGCGCGCACGGGTGAAGGCCCAGCGATCGAGGTTGGCACCGCAACGCCCCCGTCCACGCCTGCCCGTCCGGACAAGCCCGAGCTGCTGTCGCCGCGCGAGGTTCCGAAACGCAAACCCGGCACCGAGGCGGGCCGGATCGCACTGCTGCATGCGGTGGCGCATATCGAACTGAATGCGGTCGATCTGCATTGGGACATCATTGCGCGGTTCGGTCATGTGCCGATGCCCATCGGGTTCTACGACGACTGGGTCAAATGCGCCGAGGAGGAATCGCGCCATTTCGAGATGGTCTGCGATTGTC
>NZ_JALCBM010000081.1 GCF_028066395.1 Ruegeria sp. | reverse complement strand
AAAGGCCGGTCATACACTAACAATCAAATTGGACCACTCAAGTGGGGCTGATCAGAAAACCAGACGCCCATTCCGAATTTTTTGGATGATCCAACGAGGCTGGCCACTCTTCAAATTCAAGATCTGAATCATCAGAATCCAAGTTCAAACCCAAATCATTGGTGTTAATCGCATAATCCTGTGATCCTGCTTCAACCACATATGAACTATCCACGTCGAAGGTGACGTCACTAAAGTCAAACATTGCTGCACTCCATTAGCTTTAAGAACTCGGCAAATGTTATAGATGAAATCGCGTTATAGTTGGAAAAAGCCTAAGTTAAATTTTCTTAACGTGCATTAACTCTTGCGCATCCATCTCTCGGCAAGGGAAACTGCACACTACGTATGCCTGATTGAGGTTCTCCTCCATCATTCCGACAAGGCCTTGGATATCTGAGAAAAATTGAAACGGCCCTTAGCCGGCATCGGTTGCTCTATGGCATTTCTGCAGTTGCAATCAGCACTGCTGTCGTTCGCTGCAGGCGCAAAATCAGAGCAAAGATCAATTCACGGATCGCGGGACTGAGCACCATTTCGCTGCCGCTGAACCAAAGTCCGCTTTCCTAACGTTTTTCTTGGCGCTCCATCCTCAATCTCGGCCACAGATCAAGAAAGTGAACTGCTATCGGCAAAGTGCCTGCCGAAGACTTCGATAGACGACAACTCCCTTGCCGCCAGTACCAAAGGAACAATTGCCACGGTGCCCACCAAAGGCGGGACAACCCGCGGGCGGGCAGACGTTTGCAGAGAGAACCGCCTTGAGTGATCATTGCTTGAATGAGGTCAAGATCTGCTGCTTGCGCAATGCGGGAGTTTTCCAAATTTGGCATGGCCCTGTGCACAGAACCCTACGTCCATTTCAACACACCCCTGCAACCGATTGCAAATCCGTCGCAATAAGGCGTAATGTTTTCCAATGAAATCGAATGAGCCCCATCCCCGAACCCATCGGTGCCTGAAATGAGCGTGACCCTTAAAGAAGTGGCCGCGCTGGCCGGTGTGTCTCGTTCTGCAGTATCGCGAACTTTTACCGAAGGCGCATCTGTCTCGCCAAAGACGCGCAGCAAAGTCGAAAAGGCCGCGGCTGCACTGGGGTATAGTCCAAACGCGTTGGCCTCATCCCTCACCACCGGTAGAACCAAGTTGATCGGGCTGATCTCCAACAACTTCCACAACCCTATTTTCCTTGAGGTGTTCGATCTGTTCACACGCACCCTGCAGGAACGCGGGTTGCGCCCGTTGATTGTGAACCTGACCGATGAAACCGAACCCGCAAACTCGGTCCGGATGCTGCGGCAGTATTCCGTGGATGCGGCTATCGTCGCCTCATCCACGTTACCGCCAAGCTTTGCGAAGGCGTTCCATGATGCGGGCGTTCCGGTTGTGCACACTTTCGGTCGATCCGCGACATCGCCCGAAGTGCATGTTGTGGGCATCGACAACGTTGAATGCGGGCGCATGGCCGCGCGCGAGCTGCTGGCGCGCGGCTATCGGCGCATCGGCTATCTGGGTGGTCCGAAAGACGCAACTTCGGCTATGGACCGGTTTCGCGGCTTCATGGAAGAGGTTGAAAAGCATCCCGAACTTGACGTCTCGCATTCCTTTGCAGGCGCATACTCGTTCGAGGCAGGGCGGGAAGAAATGCTTCAACAATTGGCGGACGGCCCTGCCGAAGGATATTTTTGTGGCGACGATATTCTGTCTATAGGAGCCCTGTCCGCATTGTCCGATCATAAGCTGAAGCCGGGCAAGGATATCGGCATCATCGGCCTGAACGACATGGAAATGTCGCGCTGGGAAAGCGTGGATCTGACGACGATTCACCAGCCGATCAAGCAGATCATCACCGCGTCCGTCGATCTGGTCGAAGAGATGCTGAAAGACCCCGAGCGTTACCCCGAGGCCCGTATCTTTCCGTGCCGGGTGATAGAGCGGGGCACATTGCGGCCCCGCCCCTGATCAACGAAACATCGGTGGGCGCGCGTCCGTCCATGCCCCGTCATTTTTCGACGAAGCCACGGCGGCATGCACAGCTGCGATTGATCGTACCCCGTCGGCGGGTGTGGGCAGACCATCGCGTGCCTCGCCGCGAATGGCGTCTGCCAGATCGGAATAGATATTGGCTACGGCCAGCGGGAACCCCTCGGGATGAGCAATCGCGACGCGCGACAGACGTTGCGCATCGTCGTGAAGTCCACCCTCGCCTTTTTCGATGATCTGCGTGCGGCCACCAACTGGCGTGTAGATCAGTTGATTGGGCTGTTCCGATGCCCAACGCAACCCGCCGGTTTCACCAAAAACCTGAATGTCGAACCCATGTTGCCGCCCGATCGCCACGGACGAGGTCCACAAGCGACCAACCGCGCCGCCCTCGGTCCGGAAGTTGACCATGGCGTCATCCTCGAGTGCGCGGCTTGAAATGGTCGATGCCATATCCGCAGACAGGGACTTAACTTCATCATCGCTGATGAAACTGGCCATATGCAGCGCGTGGATACCGCAATCGGCAAACTGGCCGGACACGCCTGCCATCGCCGGGTCATAACGCCAGCGCACCCGCGGGTTATCAGCGTCTGTCGCGTCGCCATGATGGCCGTGGCTGAAATTGGTCACGACCAGACGCACCTTGCCGATATCCCCGGCGCGAACCATCGCACGGGCCTGCCGCACCATCGGATAGGCGGAATAGCAATAGTTCACCGCACAAATTTTGCCCGAGGTTTCTGCCACGCGGACAATCTCTTCGCCCTCTTCCACTGTCATCGTCATCGGCTTTTCGCACAGCACATTGAAACCCGCCTCAAGAAATGCCTTGGCAATCTCAAAATGGGTCGAGTTCGGAGTGGCGATTGTAACCAGATCGACCCGGTCGGGGCGGGCTTTTTCGCCCGCCAGCATCTCTTGCCAGTCGCCATAGGCGCGGTCCGACGCCACCCCCAGACGTTGTGCATATGCGCGCCCCTCATCAGGACGGTGATCCAGAGCACCCGCGGCAAGCACGAACATCCCGTCCGCCAACGCCCCCAATCGGTGCGCGGGTCCGATCTGACTGCCTTCGCCACCACCGATCATGCCCCATTTCAGCTTTGTCATGGTTCTTGTCTCTCTTAGATGATCTCTTTGTGTATACGTTCAGGCGGTGCTGACGTCTTGCCATTGCCGGCGCTCTGACGATTTGAGCGCGGCAGCCAGGACGCAGTTGACCTCATGCCCGTCACGGAATGTGGGCCAGATCGATTTACCTGTATGGATGGCTTCCAGAAAATCTTTCGCTTCAATGATGATCTGGTCCTGATAGCCCGTTCCGTGGCCGGGGCCCTGGCAAAATGGCTCGTAATCGGGATGCGCAGGACCGGTCAGGATCTTGGTAAAGCCTCTTTCTGCCTCTGGCCCCTCTCGCCGATACAGCCACAAGGCGTTCTGATCTTCCTGATCAAACCGGATTGCGCCTCTGGTCCCGGAAATTTCATAGGCATAGCCCATCTTGCGGCCTGTCGCGATCCGGCTGACATAGATATTGCCCATCGCACCACTGGCGAAACGGCACATGATCTGCGCGTGGTCATCGTTGCTGACCTTGCCGCCGGGGCGTTCGTGATGAACAGTTTCCACCTCGGCCATAACCTCAGCAATTGGGCCGATCAAAGCCAGCGCGCCGTTGATCATATGCGGCGCGAGATCCCCGATCGTTCCGTTGGCCATACCCGTTGTCCGCCACGTGGCCTGAGCATTGGGGTCGGCATAGAAATCTTCGGTATGTTCTCCGCGAAACCAGGTTATGTCGCCCAATTCTCCGCCAGCGATCAACTGGCGGGCAAACTGAGTTGCAGGGGTTCTGACATAGTTGAACCCGACCATATTGGTGACACCAGCTGCTTCGGCCGCAGCCACCATCGCGCGCCCGTCCTCCAATGACGATCCAAGCGGCTTTTCACATAACACAGGCTTACCCAAGGCCAATGCAGCCTCTGCAATCTGTCTGTGGGTCGTTTGAGGCGATGCGATCACAATGGCCTCGACCGCAGGGTCGTTGACCAGCACGCGCCAATCGTCCGTCGAACGCAGGAACCCATAGGCCCGCCGGTACCGCTCGGCGCTTTCAGGCGTGGACGCGCAGATCATCTCAAGACGTGGCCGCAACGCCGTGTTGAACACTGCGCCGACAGCGGACATCGCAACTGAATGAGCTTTGCCCATATAGCCGCCGCCAATGATTCCAATTCCGATTTCAGGCATCTGCAACGGCTCCGAACAATGTATTTGCAACCGGTTGCAAAATCAGTATCGTGTGAATCGATTCAACGCAAGGACCAACGATCCTCGCCAGTCCCTTTTTGCCGGAGGTAATGACGTGAGCGCTTTGATAGACGGTATCAAAGGAAACCGGTTCGCGGTCTTCGGTCGTGCGGGCATGGACCTGTTTGCCGATCCCGTTGGTGTCAAAAGCGAAGATGCCGGCTCGTTTCGCGCCGATCTGGGCGGGTCCTCGGCGAATATCTGCGCGGGGCTGGTCAAGCTGGGCAGTCAGGCGGCGCTGATCACTTCGGTCGCGGACGATGCTGTGGGCCGGTTCTGCATGAACAAGCTGGCGCAATACGGCGTCGACACCTCTTATATCCGGGTCATCGGCGGTGAATACCGCATGTCGCTGGCCGTCTATGAAAGCCGGGTCGAGAATTTTCAAAACGTCATATATCGCAACGGCGCCGTCGACTTTCAGGTGACCGTAGAGGATATAGACAGGGTCGATTACGGGAAATTCTCGGCCGTGATCTCAGCCGGAACGGTGTTCGCCTCCGAGCCTTCCCGCAGTGCCACGTTTCGTGCGCTTGACAACGCCCGCAAGGCGGGCTTGCCGGTGATTTTCGACATCGATTACCGCCCCTATAGCTGGTCATCACCCGAGGTCGCCGCCGACGTATTGTCGCGCGCAGGTGAGGCCAGCGATCTGATCGTCGGCAATGACGAAGAGTTCGGCTTTATGGCTGGTGGCATCGAAAAGGGCTTTGCCAAAGCCCAGGAACTCGCTTCCAAACCGGGCCGGATCGTCATCTACAAGATGGGCGAAAAAGGCGCGGTTACCTTGATGGACGGGCAGGCGATAGAAACCGGTATTTATCCAGTCACCGCCGTCAAACCCAACGGTGCAGGCGATAGCTTTATGGCCGGGCTGCTGGCGTCGATTGCGGCAGGCAGCGCGTTGAAAGACGCCGTCATGCGCGGATCGGCCTGCGCGTCAATTGTCGTGTCCAAGCCCGGCTGCGCCCCGGCCATGCCCACAACGCCGGAACTGGATGCGTTCCTTGCATCCCATCCCGGCCCAACGACGTAGGACACCCTCATGCATATCGCACCCTATGACAATCAGAACAAACCCATCGTCGATGCCGACGATCCCACGGTGCCACTGAACTATTTCAACATCGTCAAACTGAAAAAGGGCGAGGCGTTCGAGTATCAGGTGCCGGGCTATGAGACCTGCGTCGTTCCGGCCACCGGCAGTGTCGATGTGGATGTCGAAGGCGTACAATACGCCAAGCTTGGCAACCGGGGCGAAGACGTCTGGGATGGCGAACCGGAAGGCGTTTACGTACCGGTTGGCGCCAAGGTCCAGTTGGTCTGCGTGTCGGACGAGGCCGAGGTTTTCGTTGCAGGTGCCAAATACGACAAGGTCCTGGACCCCTTCGATGTTCGCGAACATGATCTGGTTCAATACGGCAGCGACGACACCAAAACCCATCGCAAGATCAAGCACATCCTCGGCCAAAAGCAGCACGACAAGGTCGGTCGCTTGTTGGTCAGTGAGCTTTTCACCGTAGGCCAAGGCGGCTGGTCGGGCTTCCCCAGCCACAAGCACGACACAAACCGCCTGCCGGATGAAACCCGCCACGACGAGACCTATAATTTCCGCTTCAAACCCAATTGGGGATCTGGCCTGCAAATGCTGCAGCGCGAGGATAACGAGCCGGGTGATGCGTATCACATCGTCGACGGCTCAACGATCTGCATCGACAAGGGATACCATCCCTGCTGCGTGCTGCCGGGCTACGAGATGTACTACTTCACCATTCTCGGCGGTCTGACACAGCGGTCCCTGGTCCAGTATTTCCAACCCACACATGCCTATCAGGTCGAGACGATCCCGGGCATCAAAGACATGATTGCCAAGTTCAAATGACGCTCGCCACTCTGAAAGACGTCCTCACCCCCGCCTATCAAAACGGTTATGCCGTCGGCGGGCTGGTCACTTTGGGATGGGAGGACATGCGCGCCTATGTGGCGGCAGCCGAGGCGGAAAATGCGCCCGTGATCCTGCAGGCTGGTCCTAGCTGCAGGGAACACACCCCGCTACCTGTTCTGGGCAAGATGTTTCGCTTTCTGGCAGACAGCGCTTCGGTCCCGGTCGTGGCGCATCTGGACCACGGCTATACGTTCGAGGACTGCAAAATCGCGCTGGACAGCGGGTTTACATCGCTCATGTTCGATGGATCGCGCAAACCTCTGCAGCAAAATATCGACGAAACCGCCGCCATTGCGGAAATGGCCCATGCGGCCGGAATTTCCTGCGAAGGTGAGATCGGGTTTGTGGGCTATTCCGGCGGCGAGGGGTCAAACGGAACCGACCCGGCCGAGGCCGCGCGGTTCGCCCGCGAGAGCGGAGTTGATGCGATGGCCATCTCGGTTGGAAATGTCCATCTGCAACAGAACAAAGAAGGGGGTTTGGACGAGGCCCGCATCACGGAAATCGACGCCGCAACCGATGTTCCGCTGGTTATTCACGGCGGCTCGGGCGTACCGGTGGAACAACGCAGCCGTCTGGCGCGGGATACATCGATCTGCAAGTTCAACATCGGGACCGAATTGCGCATGGCATTTGGCAATGCGCTGCGCGAAGCGGTCAATCGCGATCCGAACAGGTTTGATCGCGTGACGATCCTGAAAGAAACCCACGACCCGGTCGAGGCCGCGGCGCGCGTGGTCATTCGGGCTTTTGGTGCCCCTCCGCAAAGGTAAACTTGAGGGTTGGGAGTTGGGGGGTTACGCGTCGCGTTCCATGATCCATTCGACTTCGGGGGCTGCAACAAAGCGCCATTTGCGCAGCGGGCCAGCCATGACATTCAGATAATACATCTCGAACCCATAGGGCGCACCGCAAGGATGGTGACCCCGAGGCACGCAGACAACATCGCCGTCTGACACCGCCATCGTCTCATCCAACTGTCCGTCATCGGTATAGACACGCTGAACCCCAAACCCGTTCGCCGGGTTCAGGCGATGATAGTAGGTCTCTTCTAGATAGGTGATCCGCGGAAAATCATCCTCGTCATGCCGATGGCTGGGGTAGGAAGACCAATGTCCGTTTGGCGTGAACACTTCGGTGACCAACAGGCTGTCGGCGTAGTCCTCATTCTCCATCGCGATGTTGTTGATATAGCGGGTATTCACGCCCTTGCCACGCTCGGTCAGAGTTATGCCGTCCGGACCAATACGGCGGGCCTCATGCCCCCCTTTGCCGGGGGCAGAACACACCGCGACTACGCAATCCGTTTCCGCTGTGGCCGTCCATTCCGTGCCGTTCGGCAGATACAGGCAATGCGGCGGTGTTTTCTCGAACACGTTCATCCGATCACCCAAAACACCCCAGTCGCGATCAGCGTCAGAGATGCGGGCCTTGCCCTCGACCATGACCAGAATGACCTCGCGGTCGCCAGTAGCCTCGGCAGCCGTATCGCCTGCCTTGAGGTGGTAAAGCCCAAACCCCACATAGCGCCATCCGGCGCTGGCCGGAGTGATGTCGTGCACTTTTCCACGTGTACCAAAAGGCTTTTTCAGCAGATCCGCCATCTCTTTTCTCCGTCTGGGGCGGGCTGGGACGCCCGCCCGTTTTGCCTCAGGCAGCTTGCCTTGATTGCAGCGCCGAGAAGGTCTCGGCCAGTTGCGCCTTGGTCCAACCGTCGGAAACAGCACGACGCAGAATATCGGCCTGGCTCTCTGGGGCATTGCCACCGACCGGAGGGTCCGTATCCAGATTTGTCGGGAAGGGGTATCCTTCTGCCGTGGCGGCAATGGCGGCATCCAATTCAGAGCCGACCAACGCGCCCCGCTGTTTCAATGCGACAAGTGCGGGGAACACCGCCTCGGACATAGATCGCCGGTCAATGGCTTCCATCGCGCGGCCAAAGGCAGACGATATCTGCAACAGGTTTGCCATCCGGTCGATATCCACACTGCGATTTTCGCCCGCGGCATGATACAGCGCAGGGTTGAAAAACACAGCATCGCCCTTCTCAAGCGGCAGCTGGATGTAGTTGCTCTCGAAAAACGCGCGATGACCTTCGTCATGAAACGCCAGATATCCCGGCGGATACAACTGCGAGAACGGGAGCAGTTTTGTTGGGCCACTTTCGACCGGCATATCGCAATGGGCAACCGCCCCCTGCAAAGTCAGTGTTGCCGTGACCAGATGTGCGTGCACTGGATAGCGTGCTGCGCTATCGGCGCTTTGGAACCCAAGGTGGTAATCCCGGTGTGCCTGCTGCGCCTTACCGCCCGGACGCACCTGATTGATCTGCGCGGTGACCTGATAGTTTGGCCCCAGCCATGCCTCGCAGGCGGCCGCAACAGCTGTATTCCCGAAATAGAGCGCAAACCCCTCAGGGTCATGCAAACATTGCTTTTGCAACGCGTTCCAGATCCGGTCATTCGCGCCGGATGCAGCAAAATGGTCGCCCTCCCCTGCGCCGCTTTGCCGTTCTTCATCGATGATCTGACGAAAGACTTCTGTTGCCCGGTCGATCACCGAAGTATCGGCGAACGCGGCTTTCAGAACAATCACACCCGCTGATTTATCCAGCACACGCCCCCATTCTGCCAGAAGGGCTTTGCGCTTTCCCACATCCTCCAGCGTGGGGCGCAAAACGTGCATGTCGTAGATCGGTACGTTCTTTTCGATCGAGGCCGCATAGGGCACGGTTTCGGCCAGAAGGTTCTGCGAGGTCAACACCTTAAACTCATCCAGATCACAGGATTCCCGGTCAAAATATCCGACAAAACCTAGTTTCTGATTTACCATGAGTTATCTCCTTTTTCATGGCTTCGGTGTGTCCCCCGCAGGGGTTGGTTACGCCTGTACCTCCAATCCTGCTTGCCCACAGACGTCGAGAATGTGCCCATAACCTTTCTTGGAATATTCATAGGGCGGTGCCTTGGCCGGGTCCTGTTCGGCCTCGACAACAATCCAGCCGTCGTAACCCATCGACTGGAGCGCGTTTGCGACGGCCTGAAAGTCGATGCAACCATCGCCTGGCACGGTAAAGGCGCCGGCGACGACGGCGTCCAGGAAACTGCGGTTGTTTTCTTTGACGTCCTGCACAACAGTCGGGCGAATGTCCTTGAAATGCACGTGATGGACACGATCACCCCAGCGGTTCAGGGTCGCCATGACGTCGCCGCCACCAAAAAGCAGATGTCCGGTGTCAAAGCACAATTTCACTTCGGGACCCGAACCTTCCATCAACCAGTTCACGTCATCCTCGGTCTCGATGATCGTGCCCATGTGGTGGTGGTAGGCCATCGGCATACCCTGATCACCCATCCATTTGGCCAGTTCAGTGATCCTGGCAGCATAGGCCAGGACCTCGTCCTTGGTCAGTTTGGGGCGGTTATTGACCGGAGTTCCAGCCTGACCCTGCACGGTGTTTGAGCATTCCGCATAGACGATGCAGGGGCTGTTTAGGGCAACGAACTGTTCGACCTGTTCGCGTACAGCTTCGCGTTCCGCTGCGAGATCATTGACCAGTGATGCGCCCGAGCACCATCCACCGCAAAGCACGATATCGTTGCCGTCCAGATAGGCGCGCAGCCCCTCGGTGTCACTGGGCATCCGCTGACCGCGTTCGACGCCGGTATATCCTATCTCACGCGCCTCTTTCAGCGCCTGTTCCATCGTGTACGCTGCTGTCAGGTCCGGCAGGTCATCATTCTGCCAGGCGATCGGAGAGATCCCGATTTTCACGCTCATTTCGTGTTTCTTTCCTTGATCGCCAGTTCATAGGCTGCGCGTTTTTCATTCACTTCCGGGCGGATGCTGACCTCGGGCACCGCAACTTCCCACCATGTGCCGCCATATTCGGTCGACGGGTACGGATCGGTGTCGATGACCACGACATAGGGCCCTTTGATGTCGCCACGTCTGGAAAGTGCGTCTTCCAACTCGGCAATCGACCCAACCTTGACGGATGTCGCCCCCATCGCCCCCGCATGGGCCGCGAAGTCAATGGCCGAGGGATTCTCGTGCACGGCATGGTCCAGCAGGTTGTTAAACTCTGCCCCTCCGGTGCCCATCTGAAGACGGTTGATGCATCCAAAGCCGCGGTTGTCAGTGATGACCACGGTGAACGAGGCACCCATCATCGCGGCCGATGCCATTTCCGAATTCGCCATCATGTAGGTGCCGTCGCCGGTAAAGCAGATCACATCGCGATCCGGTTGGGCCATCTTGATGCCCATCGCACCGGCGATCTCATAACCCATACAGCTAAAGCCGTACTCCATGTGATACGCACCGCGACGCGGAGCTTTCCACAGCTTGTGCAACTCACCCGGCATGGTGCCAGCCGCGCACATGACGACTGTGTCGTCAGTCGAGGCGCGCTGGACCGCACCGATAACCTGCATATCTGTCGGCAGGGCATTGCCATCACCGGGCGCATCAGTCAGCTTGTCGACCTTGCCGTACCATTCGGCCTTCAGCGTGTCCGCCACAGGATCAGCGCGGTATCCCTGCAGCGCCGCGCCCAGTTCTTCTAACCCGACCCGCGCGTCCGACTGCAGCGGCATCGCGCCGTGTTTCTCGGCATCATAGGCAGCCGTATTCAGGCAGATCATCTCGCGTTCAGGGTTGGAAAACAGCCCCCATGATCCGGTGGTGAAATCCTGCAGGCGAGAGCCAACGGCCAGCACCAGATCCGCCTCGGCACAGACCGAGTTGGCCGGCTCGCCACCGGTCACGCCAACTGGTCCAAGGTTCAGCGGGTGGTCCCATGCCAGCGCAGACTTACCGGCTTGGGTCTCGGTAATGGGAATACTGTGGGTTTCCACAAAACTCTGCAGAATATCGGTCGCGCCCGAGTAATGCACACCGCCCCCGGCCACGATGACCGGGCGCTTTGCCGCCTTGATGGCCGCGACAGCGCGGGCCAGTTCACCTTCATCCGGGCGGATGCGGCGTTGATACCAGACGCGCGGCTCAAAGAAACTTTCAGGATAATCATAGGCCTCGGCCTGAACGTCCTGACAAAAGGCCAGCGTTGCCGGACCACAGTCAGCCGGGTCAGTCATTGTGCGGAAAGCGCGCGGCAACGCGGTCAGCAGGTGCTCGGGCCGTGAGATACGGTCGAAATACCGGCTAACCGGTTTGAAGCAATCATTGGCGCTGACCGTGCCGTCGCCAAAGCTCTCGATCTGCTGCAAAACGGGATCAGGCCCTCGCGTCGCAAAAACATCGCCGGGAATGATCAGAACCGGCAAGCGGTTCACATGAGCCAGCGCGGCGGCCGTCACCATATTGGTCGCGCCCGGCCCGATGGACGAGGTCACCGCCATCGCCCGCGTTCGCCGCATCTGTTTGGCATACGCGATGGCGCAATGGGCCATCGTCTGCTCATTGTGGCCCCGATAGGTCGGCAGGCTGTCCTTGACGGCGTGCAACGCCTCCCCCAGCCCGGCCACATTCCCGTGGCCAAAAATTGCCCAGACACCTGCGATGAACGGCTCTCCGGCCTCGTTCATTTGCGCGCCCAGATAGCGGACCAGAGCTTGCGCTGCGGTCAGTCTGATAGTCTTGCCCATATTGATCCCTTTCAACTCAAGGCCACCTGGGCCAGTTCGTTGAATACCAGTTTATCGAAAGCTGGGTCTGCGCGGGACCGCGTCAGACCGTACCGCCCAAAGACCCTTCCAGTTGGGCCAGTTCCTGACCACCTGCCATCAGGTCTTGCAGCTCTTCCGGCGAAATTTCACCGCGTTTGGCCGTGCCCAGAGTTTGACCCCGGTTCAACACGGTGAACCGATCGCCCACGGCCAGCGCGTGACGCACATTGTGGCTGATAAACACCACCCCCACACCCTGACTGCGCACCTTGTCGATGGTCGCCAGAACGTTCGAGGTCTGGCGTACACCCAGCGCCGAGGTCGGCTCGTCCAGGATCAGGATTTTGGCGCCGAAATGCACCGCCCGTGCAATTGCAACCGTCTGACGCTCACCGCCAGACAACGTGCCTACGGCTTGATCGGGACCACGCAGATTGATGCCCATCTTGCGCATCTCTTCCATCGTGATTTCATCGGCCAGCTTCTTGTCAAAGAAGTTGATCCCGGCAACCTTGCGCGTGGGCTCGTTGCCCATAAAGAAGTTCCGGCTGACACTCATCAGCGGGATCATCGCCAGATGCTGGTGCACCGTTGCGATCCCTGCCGAAATCGCGTCGCGAGGATCTTCGAAGTGCATCGGTTTGTCTTCGAAGAATATCTCGCCCGCCGTCGGCTTGTGGACGCCGGACATGGTCTTGATGAAGGTCGATTTGCCTGCGCCGTTGTCACCCAACAGGCAGTGACACTCACCCGGTTTCAGATCAAAGCTGACGCCCGCAAGCGCGATGACCGACCCAAAGTGCTTTTGGATATCGACCATCCGGATGATCGGCTTCTGGTCCTGCGCATCGCCGTGATGGAATTTGGTATCTTCGGTCATCTCAGCGTTCTCCTGTGATGATGCGGCGGATATAGGTGTTCAGGATCACCGCACCCAGAAGGATCACTCCCAGGAACACCCGGAACAAAGAGCTTTCGACCCCGGCAAAGAACAACCCTTGCTGCACCACGCCAAAGATCAGAGCCCCCAATGCGGCCCCAAGAACCGAGCCATAGCCACCGGTCAGCAGGGCACCGCCAATGACCACAGCGATGATCGCCTCGAATTCCTTGAGCAACCCACGGTCAGCACCGGCCGAGCCGAATTCCATTACCTGGCAGGTGGCAAAAACAGTGGCGCAGAAGGCCGTGAACATGAACATCAGGATTTTCACCCGGTTCACCGGAACGCCCGAATTCCGCGCAGCTTCGGCATCGCCGCCTGCAGCGAAAATCCAGTTGCCGAACTTGGTCTTGGTCAGCAACACATGGCCGAAGATGATGATCACTGCGGCCCAGACCAGCAGCATTGGAATGCCATCGACAACAGGCTGCCCCGCGCGGGTGCCCCGCTCGAAGGTTTCGATCAGGCCATTGTCGCCCAGCCAGACGAAAAAGCCCTGCCCGATCTTTCCGCCAAAGACCGAGGCCAGCCAGTCACCCTCGGCGACATCGCGGATGCCACCGATGATGGTTTTCCGTTCAATCGTCTGAGGCAGATAAATGGTGAAACCACGCAGGATGAACAGGAAGGCCAGCGTCACGATAAAGCTGGGCAGACCCGTGCGCACAACGATGTACCCATTGACCGCGCCGATCGAGACGCACAGCGCGAATGTCACCAAAATGGCCATCCAAACCGGCCAGCTGAGCGTGACCGAAAAGATCGCGATCATCATGCCCGCAAAACCGATCATCGACCCGACAGACAGGTCAAACTCGCCTGCGATCATCAGCAAACAGGCCCCAACCGCGATAATCATGAACTGCGCGGAAACCACAGACCAATTCATTGCGCCCTGGGCGGTGAACATGCCGCTGTCAAAGGCAAACAGCAGGAAAAAGGTGAAGACCGCGACTGTGCCGACCATACCGCCGAGTTCAGGGCGGATCAGGGCGCGGCGTAGGGGTGATATCTCTTTTATCCGCTCGTCACTGCCAATTGCGGATTGCGCTGACTCAGCCATTTTTGCCTCCTTGGCGGGTGCGTCTGAATGCTTGCATCAGAGGGTGCGGACACGCGTTGGCGTCCGCACCAATTTGAAGATCAGCGGTATTCGCCCGCGAATTCTTCGATCTTTTCCAACCCGTCAGCAGTTACGAAACCGGGGCCCGAGTTGATGTTGTTGCCCGGCAGTACGCCATAGCGGTGGTAGTTGGTCATTACCACGACCGGCAGATAGGCCTGCAGGAAGGGCTGCTGGTCGATGCCCCACTGAATCACGCCGCTTTTGATGCCTTTGACGATCTCACCACCCAGATCAAAGGTGCCGAAGTAGATGTCACCGGCCATGCCGTTTTCTTCCAGCGCCAGAATGGTCGGGTCCGCCGAGGTCGGGCCGAGGGTCAGAACAGCTTCGGTTTCAGGGTTTGCCGACAGGTAGGCCAGAACACGGTTCTTGATCTCAGCCGGGTCCTGCCCCGCGTCGATCATCTGTTCGCCCAACTCGATACCCAGGCCATCTGCAAAGCCCTGGCAACGTTCCTGGCTGGATGGCTGCACGATATAGTGGTTCACACACAGGAAGGAACCGATGCCATCGTCCTTGGCACGCTGCCCGGCGGCGAAACCTGCGTCGTATTCCGGCTGGCCCACATACATAAGCGCACCAACTTCACGCGCCTTTTCTGGCGAGCCGGTGTTCATGATGATGACGTCGATACCGGAATCCACGGCAGCTTTGATCGGGCCTTCCAGAATGTCCGGATCAGCCAAAGTGGTGATGATGCCGTGGGGGCCCGACGCCGCAGCCTGATCAATGATCCGCGCCATATCGGCAAGGTCGCCGGTGGGAGGGTTGCGATATTCGACCTCTACACCCATCTGATCGCCCGCCAGGGCAATGCCGTTTTTGATGGTGTTCCACCAGCTGTCACTGTCCGGAGCATGGCTGATCAGAATGTACTTCTCACCTTCTGCAGCAACTCCGGTGGCGCCGGCAAACGTGACCGCGCTGGCCATCAGCACCCCTTTTACGAACTTTTTCATTTCCATTCCTCCCAATAGAAAAGTCAAACTTGGTACCGGGTCAGCCCGGCCATTCGGCTAAACCGAATCTCCTCCGCTCCGATCGGTGACCGGACTTCCTTCAGTTTCCGGAAATCCGATCATTTTGCAACCGGTTTCAAAATATGTCCTCCATCGCAACGGGCCGTCCAGACTGCGCCGAGCGGGTTGCCGCCTCAGCCATCGCCAAAGCTGCGACGCCGTCGGCAAGCGTCACCGGCATGTCCGACCCGGACTGAATGGCGCGTATAAACGCATCCCATTCGGCGCGGTACGCGGACATGTACCGTTCAAGAAAGAAATATGTTGGCTTTGCCCCGGTCACGCCGTCAGCCGTGGACTTAACAACCGAGTTTTCGAGAACATTGTGCGCTTGCAAAAGCCCTTGCGACCCAAGCAGCTCGACCCGTTGGTCATACCCATATGCCGCGCGCCGCGAGTTCTTGATAACGGCCAGACTGCCGTCCCGGTAAGTCATTGTTACGACAGCCGTATCTACGTCCCCAGCCTGACCGATTTCCGGATCGACGACCGAAGTTCCCACGGCTGATATCGTGACAGGCATCTGCCCCATCAGGTAGTTGGACATATCAAAGTCATGAATCATCATGTCCCGGAACAACCCTCCCGAGACCTTGATGTAACTCACCGGAGGTGGCGCCGGATCAAACGACGTAATGGACAGCAATTCCACCTTACCGACCTCGCCCGCATCATGTGCGGCTTTCAGCGCCTGGAAATTAGGATCGAAACGGCGGTTGAACCCCAGCATGACCGGCTGGCCAGTCGCCCCCGCAGTTTTTTGGCAAATCTTCGCTCGTTCAAGGTTCAGATCGACGGGTTTTTCGCACAAAACCGCTTTGCCAGCCTGGGTGGCGGCTTCGATCAAATCGGAATGCGTATCGGTCGGCGTTGCGATCAGGACCGCATGAATTGTTGAATCACCGATAATCTCGTCAGAACTTTGCACCCTGGCCCCAAATTCAGAGGCCAGACTGGCAGCGGCGTCATTCACCGCATCCGATACAGCGGTCAGTTCGGTTTCGGGGTGCGCCGAAATCGCTGCCGCATGCACGCGACCAATACGTCCGGCCCCCAGCAATCCGATCTTCAGCATAAGGTCCCCTCGAATCAATTCTCAGGTGACACAATCATGATTTTTGCAACCGGTTGCAAGTTTTAATTTCGGCAATCGCATGGATGTGCCGCAAACTCTGTGCTCGGTATCATTGTGTCCTCGGCTGAAGAAGCCTGCGGGCCGCACCAACCCCATCGAATTGAATTGCACTTGCTATCTCTAACCCTCGCCAGGAGCAGGCTTTAGAGACAGTCGCCCTGAAGGGCTTCGCTCAAAAACAGTTATTGAAGGGGAACATGCGCAACGTAACCACTTGGCAAAAGGCAAAGCTATTTGTCACCACATAGGATACTGTGGAACGTCACGAACATTTGACTCATTTGGCAGCCAAAACTTTAGGAAACAAGAAAATTACGTCACGCAATTCTGACCCAAACGT
Source organism: Ruegeria sp. (assembly GCF_028066395.1). Taxonomy (GTDB): domain Bacteria; phylum Pseudomonadota; class Alphaproteobacteria; order Rhodobacterales; family Rhodobacteraceae; genus Ruegeria. The sequence continues at coordinate 614 of NZ_JALCBM010000081.1, read as the reverse complement.
CGAGCATTTCTGACCCAACACACAGAGCCGCCATTCGTTGAGCCAGAGGCGAAGGTGCCGAAAGACATCTTGACCGATGCTGCGCGACGCACGAACGGGCGCGAACCACGTATTGGCGTTTTGAGAACCGGTCGCGGGTCAGGTATCCCCCTATACACAGGCCCAGAAGACGCAATTCTTCCAGGGTGAACCGGGCTTTTCGATTGCCTGACCGATGCGTTCGCGGAATGAGGCCGACAGGAGAAGCAGCCGCGGCCTCAAACCGCCTGACCCACTCCAGAATCGTGCGCGCGCAAGGCGGGTCGCGGTATTCTTTCTTCGTTCCGGCGCGTTTCTTAACCCAGCCGCCTTGTACGGCACCCGCCTGTTTGTTGACCAAGGCCTCAATGCACGGAAGGCACAGCTTGACCGACAGCCCCGTTCTCTTGACTTCGCCTCGCCGCTCTAACTGATAGGAGAACCCAACATAGGCATCACGCCAAACAACTTCGGACTTCGCTTTGTCAGACAATACGCCAACAGCATCTACTTTCGTAGTGGGCTCGGAGGGTTTGACCTGCCCCCCGAGGCTCCCTCATTCATAAAGAGAGTTTGCGGATCTTGAATTCATATTC
>NZ_JALCBM010000080.1 GCF_028066395.1 Ruegeria sp. | reverse complement strand
ATGAACGGATGAGTTGAGAGGGCGGGTGCGAGGGGCCAGCCCCTCGCGCTCCCCGAGATATTTATGGCCAGATGAAGGGCGGATACCCGTCTTTCGGAAAGGAAAGCGAAATGTACAATTTCGAGTTTGAGAAGCCCTCTACCATCGCGGATGCGGTGGCGGCTTTGGGGGCTGAGGATGCGCAGGCTTTGGGGGGCGGGCAGACCTTGATCCCGACGCTGAAGCAACGCCTGGCGTCGCCATCGGTTCTGGTGTCGGTCAGCGGCATTGCCGAGATGCAAGGCGTTTGTATCGAGGACGATGGCGCGGTTGCGATTGGTGGGGCGACGACCCATGCCACCGTGGCGCGTGATGCGGCGGCGGCGTATCCGGCGCTGGCCGCGTTGGCGGGGCAGATCGGTGATCCGGCGGTGCGCAATCGCGGCACGATTGGCGGGTCGATTGCCAATAATGATCCGGCGGCCTGTTATCCGGCGGGCGCGTTGGGGTCGGGAGCCACGATCATCACCAATACGCGTCAGATCGCGGCGGATGATTTCTTTGAGGGCATGTTCTCGACCGCGCTGGATGAGGGGGAGATCATCACCTCGGTCCGGTTCCCGGTGCCGCAGGCGGCGAGCTATCAGAAGTTCCTGCAGCCGGCCTCGCGCTTTGCTTTGGTCGGTGTCTATCTGGCGCGGTTTGCGGATGGTGTCCGGGTTGCCGTGACCGGTGCCAGTGAGGATGGCGTGTTCCGCTGGTCTGAGGCCGAGGAGGCGTTGAACAAGGCGTTCCGTGCTGATGCGCTGATGGATTTGCGGGTCAATCCGATGAACATGATCGGTGACCTGCATGGCAGCAAGGAATACCGGGCGCATCTTGTGAATGTCATGACTCGGCGCGCGGTGGAAGCCTGCCTGTAAGTCTATGTGATTGAAGGGAAAGCCGTGGCCCTTTGGGCTGCGGCTTTTTCTATGGCTTTCGGATACGGGGCAAGTTAGCGGGGCGCCAATAGGCGCCGGTGTCTTCGCGGGCTTTCTGGTATTCGGCGACTCTTTGACGGGCGGCATCCCCGCCTGCGGCAAAGAGGTGGCCTAGCAGGCATTCCAGTACCGCCATCGCCCCGGAAAAGCTGGAGAGCGGATGTTGGGCGCGGGTGCTGATGGGCAGGGTTATGTCGGGCTCGACCCCAGGGGCGATCACGTCGCTGTCGGACAGCAGCACGATCCGCAGGCCCCGGTCGCGGGCAAAGCGCATGGATTGGATCGTGTCCGCCGAATAGGGCTGGACGGTGATGGCGAAGAGGCAATCACCCGGTTCGGCTTCGATCAGATCGTCGATGGCCGATCCCATATGACGGGGCACCAGTTGAAAGCCGGGATGGGCCATGCGACCGGCATAGTGGAAATAATAGGCCAGCGCATAGCTAGACCGGGTGGCCGTCACAAAGCACCGTTTAGCTGATGTCATGTGCTCGATGGCCTGTTCCACAAGCTGCGGCTTCATCAGGCGGAGCGAGCGGGACGCCACATTGAGTTCGTTTTGAGCAAAGCTGGCCTGAGCGGCGCTGAACCCATCAGTGGCGCTCATGTCCTTCAGCCAGTCCTGACCCAGTCGATCCTCGCGATCCGTGACGAGGGTTTGGCGGAAGGGACGGCGGAGGGCCTCGAAACTGTCAAAGCCCATGCGTTGGGCCAGACGCACCAGCACGTTGGAACTGACGCCGATGCGGTCAGCCGTGGTGCGGATCGGGTTCAGGCCGAAATCGCCGGGATTGTCGATGATGTATTTGGCGGCGGCCTGCATTTGGGGGGGCAGGTTGTCGATCTCGTGGCGCAGGTGATTGGTGAGGTGGGTGAGTGAATGCTCCATGAGTGCATAAAAACAAATGTTTTGTAGAAAGGAAATTGAAAACGTAGCGGCTGCGGTTAGGTCGAGGGTGAATTGGGATTGAGGGTGTCATGTCAGACGACACGAAGAATGAGCTTCCCTATGTGCTGGTCGCACCCAATGGAGCGCGGCGAGGGCAGAGGGATCATGCGGCGTTGCCGGTTGCCATGGATCAGATCGTGCAGACCGCGCGGGCGTGTCATGGTTCGGGTGCGCATGGGATACATCTGCATGTTCGGGATGGGGCGGGGCGGCATTCTCTGGATGCCGGGCTGTATTTGGAAACCATAGCTGAACTGCAACGCTGCGTGCCGCGGATGGACATCCAGATCACGACTGAGGCGGCGGGTATCTATGACGTGGCGGCTCAGCAGGCGTGTCTGAAGGCTGTGCAGCCGCAATGGGCCTCGATTTCTGTGCGAGAGATTGCGCGAGAGCCTGATCTGGCGCCTCGGGTCTATGCGCGGTGCCATGAGCAGGGGACACGGGTGCAGCATATCCTTTATGATGCGGCGGATGCGGAGTTGCTGACCCGCTGGCAGGCAGACGCTATCGTACAGCTGGATCAGACCGATCGCCTGCTGGTGTTGGGACGGTATGCGTCCGGTCAGCAATCGGACCCTGCTGATCTGGATCAGTTCCCGGCCAGCCCGGCGCGCTGGATGGTCTGTGCTTTTGGGGCGCAGGAACATGCCTGTCTGGCGCGGGCCGCTGCGCTGGGTGGCGATGTGCGGGTCGGGTTTGAAAACGCGCTGACGGGGCCGGACGGGGTGCCTTGGGCGGATAATGCGGCCTCGGTCGCGGCACTGGTGGATGTACTGAAAGGGAATTTGAAATGAGTCATGTTTTTCCGCGTCATACCAAATCCGAACTGCCGGTGGCGGCTGGGGGTGATGGCTGTTACCTGATTGATGCGCAGGGGCGGCGCTATCTGGATTGCGGCGATGCTGCCGTGTCCTGTCTGGGGCATTCGAACCCGGTGGTGATCAAGGCGGTGCAGGATCAGGTGGCGCAGATTGCCTTTGCCCATACCGGGTTCATGACCTCGGAACCGGCCGAGGCGCTGGCCGATCTGTTGATCGAGCATGCGCCGGGTGATCTGGACCGGGTGTATTTTGTCTCGGGCGGGTCCGAGGCAACCGAGGCGGCGATCAAGCTGGCGCGACAGTATTTTCTGGAGATCGGGCAGACTGAACGCCGCCATGTGATTGCCCGCAAGCAGAGCTATCACGGAAATACGCTGGGGGCTTTGTCGGCGGGGGGCAATGCGTGGCGGCGCGCGCAATTTGCGCCGATGCTGATCGAGATGACCCATATCGCGCCCTGCTTTGAATATGCTGAAAAGCCTGAGGGCGAAAGCAGCTATGACTACGGCCAGCGCGTCGCCAATGAGTTGGAAGCCGAGATCCTGCGCCTCGGTCCCGATACAGTGATGGCGTTCATGGCGGAACCCGTCGTGGGCGCGACGCTGGGTGCGGTGCCTGCGGTCGAGGGGTATTTCAAGCGTATCCGCGAGATTTGCGACCAGTATGGTGTGCTGCTGATTCTGGATGAGGTGATGTGCGGTATGGGTCGCACTGGCCATCTGTTTGCCTGTGATCATGACGGGATTGCGCCGGATATTCTGTGTATTGCCAAAGGGTTGGGTGCCGGATATCAGCCGATTGGCGCAATGCTGTGTACGGGACAGATTTACGACGCGATCCGCGATGGCTCGGGCTTTTTCCAGCACGGGCATACCTATGTCGGGCATCCGGTGGCCACAGCGGCAGCACTGGCGGTTGTGCAGGAACTGACGGGCCGCGATCTGCCCGCGCGGGCTGGCGTTATGGGCGAAAAGCTGCAATCCGCGCTTGAGGCCGCATTCGGACAGCACCCCAATGTCGGCGATATCCGGGGCCGAGGGCTGTTTCGCGGTATCGAACTGGTAGCCGACCGCGACAGCAAAACCCCGTTTGATCCAGCGCTCGGGGTGGCCGGAAAGATCAAGAAGGCGGCGCTGGCTGAAGGGCTGATCTGCTATCCGATGTCCGGCACGCGGGACGGGCGGCAGGGGGATCACATCTTGCTGGCACCGCCGTTCATCATTGAGGACGCGCAGATCGAGGAACTGATCGACAAGCTGGGCAAGGCCATCTCGGCGTCACTTCCGCAGTAAAACAACGGTATTCAGGGGGCCGTGGTTTCCATGGCCTTCTGATAATGCGCGTTGAACGCCATGATCGGATGCTCTGACTGCGAAGAACAGGCATCATCCACCACCAGCGCGCCATATCCCAGCGCGCCGCTTTCCAGACCGCGTTGAACCGAATCCACAATTGGGGCGTCCTCGGCAAAGGTTGTGGTGCGGTGCTGCAGGATGATCTCGTGTTCGACCGCGTTCGGCTTCGCTTCGGGCAGCCACCAGTCAACCTCGATCTTGGTCGCATCGACGGCAAGCGGCTTCCAGCGATAGGTGTTCACGATGCCGCCGGGATAGACCTGCAGCGCGAAAAGAGGGAAGAACCACCAAGTCAGGAACTTGTCGGTGCGGGCCTCGGGGTCGGCGACATAGCTGTAGGATTTCTGCCCCTCCGGGCGGGCGGGGCTGGCGTGGCGGATGCCATAGTCAAAGCCGCTGGTGCGGTACTGGTCCGGATCGACCACGCCGGTGGTCAGCGTCTTGTGTACCACGGCACAGTGGTAGCATTCGTTGAAATTCTCGGCGACCACCTTCCAGTTGGCGCGGGCCAGACGTTCGGTGCGGTCGGCGCGTTTGTAGGTGGTCAGGTTGGGCGCGTATTCGGTGATCTCGGTCAAAGCCTCACGGGCCAGTTTGGCCATCGGGCGCGCATCGGGATCGAGGTTTACAAGGATCAGGCCAAAGAACAGCTCGACCCGGACGGGCCGCAGCTTGTATCGGCTTTTGTCAAACCCCGGAAAGGCTGCGGCATTGGGGGCCGCGCGCAGCTGGCCGGTCGTGTCATAGGTCCAGGCGTGATAGGGGCAGGTCATCTTCTTGGTGCAGCCCTTGCCGTTCAGCAACTCGTGGCCGCGATGCACGCAGACATTGTAGAACGCGCGGATCTCACCATCCTGACCCCGGATCACGATGACCGAGACGCCGCTGATGTCTTCAACCACATAGTCGCCGAAATTGGGAATATCCGTCTGATGACCCACCAATTGCCACGACCGGCGAAAAATGCGGACCCGTTCCTGAGCAAAGACGGTTTCGTCACAATAGGCTCGCGCCGGGAGCGACTGGTACACACCGCCCGAGAATGACATTTCACCCATCGCCGCCTCCTGTGCCGGATCGCCTTATCTTGGGTCGGAACGGGCGCCGGAACTGTCCATTTTGCGCCAACGCGCTGTCGAAATCAGAGCGCCCGTATTCGACATGTGGTCGGATTCAGGCCCTGCTGATCTGGGTGAGAAAACAGACGGGTGCAAATCGCGGGTGATGACATCAAGGTGAACGAAAAAACCCTGCCCGAGGCGGTCGGGCAGGGTTTCAATACGGATATGTGCGGATGTTACTTCTGCGGCAGCGGGCCGATCATCATGATCATCTGACGGCCTTCCATCTTCGGCATGTTCTCGACCTTGCCGATTTCCTTGATGTCAGCGGCAACGCGTTCCAGCAGCTCGCGCCCCAGATTCTGGTGCGCCATCTCGCGGCCACGGAACCGCAGGGTCACTTTGACCTTGTCGCCGTTCTCAAGGAACTTGAACACGTTGCGCATTTTCACGTCATAGTCATGGGTGTCGGTGTTGGGCCGGAATTTGACCTCTTTCACCTCGATGACTTTTTGCTTTTTGCGGGCTTCGCTTTCGCGTTTCTGCTGTTCGTACTTGAACTTGCCAAAATCCATGATCTTGCAGACCGGCGGGTTCGCGTTGGGCGAAATCTCGACCAGATCAAGACCGGCATCAGCGGCAAGTTGCATGGCTTTGGCGGGATGAACCACCCCGACATTTTCACCTTCAGCGCCGATCAGGCGAATTTCGGGGGCACGGATTTTGTCATTGACGCGCGGGCCGGTATCTCGTTGTGGCGGCGCGTTGTGAGGTCTGCGAGCTATGGGTTCATTCCTTTGATGATTGCAGAATTTCAGGCCCGGAATTTAGACCGGGCCGCAGCGTGTTTCAAGCGGCATAAAGCGGGCCTTGAGCGATATTTCCCGGTTTTGCCAATGGTTTTGGGCGGGCAGGGCGGTCAGGCGCCCAACCCGCAATCGCGATCAGCCGACAAAGGCCTTTTCGATCACGAATTCCTTGGGGTCGGAATTCGCGCCTTCGCGCAGGCCGAACTCTTCCAGAATGGCCTTGATGTCGTGGTTGAAGGCCAGGCTGCCGCAGACCATCGCACGGTCGGTATCGGGCTTGATGCCGCCATCGATGCCCAGATCGGCAAAGACGGTGCCATCTTTCAGCAGCTCGGTGATGCGGCCCATCTTGGGGCTCTCTTCCCGGGTGGTGGTCGGGTAATAGCGGATCTTGTCGGCAAAGCCTTCGCCGATCAGTTCGGCCAGCATCTCATCCTGACGGATGTTGTCGATCAGCTCACGCCCATAATCCAGTTCGGCCACGTCGCGGCAGGTATGGGTGATGATGACCTCGTCATAATCCTCATAGGTCTGCGGTTCGCGCAGCAAGGATGCGAAGGGGGCAAAGCCGGTGCCGGTGGCAAAGAACCACAGCCGCTTGCCGGGCAGCAGCGCGTCGTGGACCAGCGTACCCACGGGCTTGGGCCGCAGGATGATCTGGTCGCCGGGCTGGATGTGCTGCAGTTTCGAGGTCAGCGGACCGTCCTGCACCTTGATCGAGTAGAACTCCATCTCTTCGTCCCATGCGGGGCTGGCGATGGAATAGGCGCGCAGCAGCGGTTTGCCATTGTCACCCAGCAGGCCGATCATCACGAACTCGCCCGAGCGGAACCGCAGCGAGGCAGGCCGCGTCACGCGGAACGAGAACAGGCGGTCGGTCCAGTGCTTCACCTCGGTGACGGTCTGGGCGTCGGGCAGAACGGGGGCCTTGACGGCGGTTGCTTCACTCACGGATTTCATCTCTGTCATCGTTTCACTGCCGGTCAGCTAAACCGGCATCTCCGTTTAATCTTTGATCCAAGTCAGGAAAAGGGGCTAATTGCCCCTTTGGTGTCACAAGCTGGCGAATTGGCGGATTTATCCGCGCAGGCGGGCCTGATAGTTGTTGTCTTTCCAGTTGGCGCGCGCCAGCCATTGGTCTTCGGGCTGACGTCCGGCCAGGGCATGATCGATCTCGACCTCGTCAAAACCGCTGCGCCGCGCCATGGCGTATTGGTCGGCCAGCACATGGCCCTTGGCACGCAGACGGCCCGTGTAGCCTTTCAGCCGCAGGGTGCGTGCAATGGTAAAGCCGCGCCCATCGGCGAAGGACGGGAAATCCACGCGCACCATGCGGGCGCTGCCCAGCCGGTCATACAGTTCGTCCGGGTCGGTATCCGATGTCACATCCAGTGCGACCACGTCATTGGCGGCGTCGTCCAGCGTGACGAAACCATCCGTCCAGTCATCGGGGGCGAACCCCTCATCCGTTACGATTACGTTCATGTTTTCTCTCCGGCGCGCACCATTTTGCCATCTACAAAATGAATGCCGCATTCTTCCTTGTCTGCGTTGCGCCAGCGTCCGGCGCGGGGGTCTTCGCCCTCTTTGACCGGCGAGGTGCAGGGCGCACAGCCAATCGAAGGGTATCCTTTGGCCACCAGCGGGTGCCGGGGCAGGTTGTTTTCGATCATATAGGTGCGCACATCCTCGGGCGCCCAATGGGCCAGCGGGTTGACCTTGATCCGGCCGGTGCCGTCTTCGACCTCAAAGAATTCCAGTGCCGCGCGTGTTCCCGATTGGAACCGTTTGCGGCCGGTGATCCATCCGTCATAGCCGGTCAAGGCCTGCTGCAGCGGAAAGGTCTTGCGCAGGTTGCAGCAGGCATCCGTATCCCGCAGCCGCAGCGCACCATAGGGGTCGTCACGCTGAACATCTTCATCATCGGCGCGGATGATGCGGACGTTTTTCAGGCCCAGACGTTCGCTGACCTCATGCTGGTATTCCAGCGTTTCGGTGAACAGCATTTGCGTGTCCACAAACAGCACCGGCGTCGCCTTGTCGACTACCGCCGCCATATGCAGCAACACCACCGATTCCGCGCCAAAGCTTGAGACCAGAGCAAGCTGCTCGATCTCGGCAATCGCGCCATGCATCACGTCATGGGCGGAATGGTGGCGGAACCGGGCATTCAGCGCGTCGACCTTTTCGGTCAGCTCCGCGCGGTCCTGACCCAGTTCCGTCTGGATCAGGTCAAGCGGCATTGGCCTGCGTCTCGGGGTAGAGGGCGGCCTTGAACGGGGCCATGCCAACCCGGCGATAGGTTTGCAGGAACGTCTCTTCGGCGCTGTCGCGCTGGTCCAGATAGGTGTCGACGATGCGCTCGACCGCAGGGACGATTTCGTCATAGGCAAAGCCCGGACCGGTGCGGTCGCCGATGGCCGCTGTCTCAGTGCCGTCACCACCCAGCGTGATCTGGTAGTTTTCGACGCCTGCACGATCCAGACCCAGGATACCGATATGGCCAACATGGTGGTGACCACAGGCGTTGATGCAGCCCGAGATCTTGATCTTCAGGTGGCCGATATCATGCTCGAGCTTCAGGTCTTCGAACCGGGTCGCGATTTCCTGTGCAACCGGGATCGAACGTGCCGTCGCCAGCGCGCAGTAATCCATGCCGGGGCAGGCGATGATATCACTGATCAGGCCGATATTGGCGGTCGCCAGTTCGTATTCTTTCAGCTTGGCGTGGATCGCGGGCAGGTCCGATTTGTGGACATGCGGCAGGATCACGTTCTGCTCATGGCTGATGCGCAGCTCGTCATAGGCGAACTCTTCGGCCAGATCGGCCATGACGCGCATCTGCTCGGCGGTTGCGTCGCCCGGTGTCTGGCCGTGCTTTTTGATCGAGATCGTGACGATCGCGTGGTCCGCATCCTTGTGCGGCGCGATATTGGTATCGACCCACGAGCGGAAAACCGGATCGTTGGTATAGGCGCTTTCAAAGGACGCAACCGAAGCCTTGCGGAACGCAGGCGGCGCGAAATGGCCCTTGATCTCGTCCAGCAGCGCCATGTCGGCACCTTTGAACTGCGGGCGCACCTGCAGGAAGCGTTCATTGACCTTGGCGCGGATGGTGTCGATGCCGTTCTCGTGCACGGTGATCTTGATGCGCGCCTTGTACTTGTTGTCGCGGCGACCGATCTGGTTCCAGACCGAAACGGTGGCTTCCAGATAGGCCAGCAGATCGTCAAAGGCGACGAATTCGGACAGTTCCTTGCCGATCATCGGGGTACGGCCCAGACCGCCACCAACGATAACGCGGGCACCCAGAACGCCGTCACGCTCGACCAGTTGCAGGCCGATGTCATGCGCCTTGATCACGGCACGGTCGTTTTCCGAACCGGTGATGGCGATCTTGAACTTGCGCGGCATGAACTGGAATTCCGGGTGGTCGGTCGACCACTGGCGCAGCAGTTCGGCATAGGGGCGCGGATCGGCGATCTCATCGGCGGCGGCACCGGCGAAATGGTCGGCGGTCACGTTGCGGATGGTGTTGCCCGAGGTTTGGATGGCGTGCATGCCAACCTCGGCCAGCGCGTCCAGCATATCCGGCACGTCTTTCAGCTTGGGCCAGTTGTACTGGATGTTCTGACGGGTGGTGAAATGGCCATAACCCTTGTCCCACTTTTCGGCCAGCAGGGCCAGTTGACGCATCTGCGCGCTGGACAGCGTGCCATAGGGGATTGCAACCCGCAGCATATAGGCGTGCAGCTGCAGATACAGACCGTTCATCAGGCGCAGGGGCTTGAATTCATCCTCGGTCAGCGACCCGTCGATGCGGCGCTCGACCTGGGCGCGGAACTGGGCGTTACGTTCTGCCAGAAAGTCGTGATCAAACTCGGAGTAGCGATACATATCTAGCTGTCCTTAATTGCAGCCCCGAACCTATGGGGCCTTGAAGAGGGGAGAGAGTGGGCCAGAGGTCAGGCCCGGGGCTGCGGGGAGGTTTCCTGTTTGCCGTGGGCATAGTTGGACGGACCGGTGCGGCGGAAATCCTCCCGGAAATGGGTGGGCTCGGGGCCATTATCCCCGGCGACGGCATCGGCCAGATAGGCACCGACGATCTTGCTTGTCTGACGCGAGGCATCCAGCAGGCGGACCTGCGCGTGGGCCTCATCGGTGATCAGCTCGGCCTCGGACAATTCGCGCGACCAGCGGTCATCCTCGGTCAGGTAAATCACGTCGCCTTCGAGCAGGTCGTTGGCGGTAACCACTTTGGGCGTAAAAGCGCGGGCCATCTGGCGTGCTCCTCGTTGCATTCGGTGTCGTTTGACTTGCCTCCTAATATAGGAAATATTCCCGCCATATCGCCATATCGTGCGGCAAATAAGAACGAATGTTCCAGTGTGTTGAGGATGTGGAACGTGAGTTTCAAATCTGGAGAGAAATTGGAATGTCAGTTCGAATAGACGAAACAGATCGGAAAATTCTGGCCGAGCTGCAACGGGATGCCAGCCAGTCACTGGACGAAATCGCTGCCCGTGTCGGCAGTTCCAAGACGCCGGTGTGGAATCGTATCCGCAAGCTGAAGGGGGCGGGGGTGATCGGTCAGCAGACCGTTTTGCTGGACGCCGAGGCGCTGGGGTTCGAGGCCACATTCTTTGTTCTGATCCGTACCTCGGAACACGAGGCGGACTGGCAGCGAAAATTCCTCAAAGCCCTGCGCGACCGCCCTGAGGTGCAAGAGGCGCACCGGCTAGCCGGTGACATCGACTATATCCTCAAGGTCCGCGTAAAAAACGCGCGCGCCTATGATTCCTTTTATCAGGCGCTGATTTCAGAAGTGCGTGTGCACAACGTCACGGCATTGCTGTCGATGGAGGAAATCAAATCAACAACGATGCTGCCCTTGAACGCACTGAAGGAAACCTAAGCGTGGAAGGGGGCGCTGCCCCCGCCGCCCGATCCGGGCGACTCCCCCGGGATATTTTGAGCCAGATGAACAGGGGATCCATCCTTCATCTGGCCAAAAATATCCCCGCCGGAGGCATTGCGCGGCACGCGCAATTTCAGATGCGCACCATAAGGTTTGTCAGCCCGTGGAAATGATAGGTATCCGCATAGTCCGGGTGCCCGGCAAGGCGCAGGTTCGGGCAGCGATCAAACAGGATGGGTAACCCGATGCGCATTTCCAGCCGCGCCAGGGGTGCGCCGACGCAGAAATGGACGCCTCCGCCAAAGCTGGAATTGGTGGTGATCGCGCGGGTTGGGTCGAAGGTATTGGGATCGGACCAGACCGTCGGATCGCGGTTGGCGGCGCCCAGAAGCAGCGCCACCTGATCGCCCCGCTTGAAGCGGTGGCCGAATAACTCGACCTCTTCATAGGCATAGCGGGTGAACAGGTGCAGCGGCGGGTCGTAGCGTAGGATTTCCTCGACGGTGCGGTCTATGGTGTCGGGGTGCAGGACATCAGCAGAAATCCGGGTTTGCAGGAGTGTCCTCACGCCATTGCCCAGCGAATGCACCGTCGCCTCGTGCCCGGCATTCAGCAGCAGGATGCAGGTTGAGATGAGTTCGGCGCGAGAGAGTTTCTCACCATCCTCCTCGGCCGCAATCAGCCGGGTGATCAGATCATCGCGCGGGTCGGTGCGGCGCTGCTCGATATATTCTGTCAGGAACGCAGCGAAGTCCTGCGAGGCCTGTGCGGCGGCATCCTCGATCTGGCGGTTGCGCCCGGCCTGATACATGGCGACCATGGCGTGGGACCAGCGCAGCAGGTCCGGGGCCATGGACTCTGGCACGCCCAGCAGGCGGCAGATCGTGATGACCGGGATTTGCGTACAATAAGCATCCAGCAGATCGAAGGGTTCGCTAGGGAAGGCGTCGATCAGATCGTGGCATAGCTGCTCGATGGCCGGGCCAAGCGCCGCGATGGCGCGCGAGGTGAAGGCCCGCAGGACCAGCGCACGCAGGCGCGTATGGCGGGGCGGTTCTGCCTCAAGCAATGAATGTGCCTCGACCGCCAGCCAAGGGGCGAGGTGGGACGGAGCTACGGGCGCAAGTTCGGCAGGGCATTCGGTTCCGAAACGGCGATCACGAAAGATGTCCTGCACGGCTTTGTGCGAGACCGCCGCAGGCATGTTGTAGTCCTGCCAGAACACCAGATCACCCTCGGCGCGGGCGGTGTCATAGAACGGGTAGGGGTTTTGAACGAAACCGGGATCGGTGGGCGATTGGGACAGTGTCTTCATGCGCGGCAGACTTGCCATGCGGCGCGGCGAATGCAAGACCCTATGGCATGCAAAGGTTTTGGGTCATTGTCGGATTCCTCTGCGCGGTCGGTTTGTTGTCGGCTGCGGTCTGGACCTATGGGTATCGGCAGGCCCTGTCACAGCTGAGCGAAAAGGCCGCCGCAGATCTGGCGCTGGCGTCGGACCGGCTGAGTTCGCAATTGCAAGTCTATCAGGAGCTGGCCGTTTTGATGGCCGGGCATCCAACTTTGACCGGCTTGGACGGCGATGCGCAGGCTAAGGATGCACAGGCCCTGTTACTGGAGGTGGCGGACAAGACGGCGGCAGTGGATGTGCTGTTGGTTGACCGAGGCGGCCGGGTTCTGGCGGCGGCGCATGATGTTGTTGATGGCTCGGTTGAGGGGCAACCGGCCTTTGAGCGTGCGATGCAGGGTGCGTTGGGCAGCGCGCATGGTGTGTCGGAGGGCGGCGTGCGCATTTACTCTTACGCGGCCCCCGTTTTTGCCCCGAACGGGCGGGTTGCGGGCGCGGTGCTGGTGATCGCGGATGTCGAGGATATCGAACAGACCTGGCGCGGCAGCACCGAGGCGGTATTTTTTGTCGATGAGGGGGGCCTTGTGTTCATCTCCAACCGGTCGGAGCTGCTGTTCTGGCAGCGAGGGCCGGGGCAGGTCGGGGTATCACCCTCTGGTGTGGATGTAGATTTCGCCTCGGTTCGCGTGGGTTCGCATGAGTTGTGGCGGTTGGGTTGGGGGCCGTATCTGCCACGTACCGCGTTGCATCTGGCGCGCGATTTGCCGGTGATCGGGCTGACCGGAGAGGTGTTGATGGATGTCACCCCGGCGCAGCGGCTGGCGGCCTTGCAGGCCGCCGCCGTTGCTGCAATCTGTCTGGCATTTGGCGCGTTCCTCTATCTGGCGACCGAGCGGCGGCGGGCACTGGCCGATGCCAATACGGTGCTGGAAAGCCGGGTCGAGCAGCGCACCCGTGCCCTGACCGCCGCCAACGCAGCCCTGCGCCGTGAAGTGGCCGAACGGCAAGAGGCGGAGGCGGCCTTGAAACGGGCGCAAGCCGATCTGGTGCAGGCCGGCAAGCTGAGCGCTTTGGGGCAGATGTCGGCGGGGATCAGTCACGAATTGAACCAGCCGTTGATGGCGATCCGGCAATTTGCCGACAATGGCGCGGCGTTTCTGGATCGGGGCAAGGACGAGAAGGCGGGTGAAAATTTGGGCCGCATATCCGACATGGCATCGCGCATGGCCCGGATCATCAAGAACCTGCGCGCCTTCGCCCGCAATGAAAGTGAGCCGATGGGGCGAGTTGATCTGGTGCAGGTCCTCAACACGGCTGTGGAACTGACCGAGGCGCGGCTGCGGGGTGATGCCGTGGCTTTGGACTGGCACCCGCCGCAAGCGCCGGTTTGTGTCTGGGGCGGCGAGGTGCGGCTGGTGCAGGTCTTTGTCAACCTGATCAACAATGCCGCTGACGCCATGGCGGGGCAGGTGGGCAAGCGGATCGTCATCTCGCTGAAACCGGGGCCGCGCCCGTCCGTCTCGGTGCGTGATACCGGCCCGGGGATTGCCGATCCCGACCGGGTGTTCGAGCCGTTTTATTCGACCAAAACCGTGGGCACGTCCGAAGGGATGGGGCTGGGCCTGTCGATCTCTTACGGGTTGGTGCAAAGCTTTGGTGGCGATATTCGGGGGGCGAACACCCCCGACGGTGCCGAATTCACCGTGGAACTGGACCCTTGTGCAAAGGATGAGGCCGCATGATCCGCAAGGTCTTACTGGTCGATGACGATGCCGCCGTGCGCGAGGCGCTGGCGCAGACGCTGGAACTGGCGGAGTATGAACCGGTGACGGCGGGGTCGTTCGTGGCGGCCAAGGATCATATCCGCCGGGATTTTTCGGGGGTTGTCGTCTCGGACATCCGCATGCCGGGGCGGGACGGGTTTCATCTGCTGTCCTATGCGCGCGACACCGATCCCGATCTGCCGGTTGTGCTGCTGACCGGCGAGGGCGACATCCCGATGGCAGTGCAGGCCATGGGGCAGGGGGCGTTCGATTTTCTGGAAAAGCCCTGCGCTGCGGCTGATCTGCTGGCCGTGTTGGAACGTGCGTTCGAGGCGCGGTCTCAGGTGCTGGAAACCCGGGCGCTGAAGCGCGAGATGGAGCGGGGCGATCCGGCGGCGCGGATGCTGTTCGGACGCTCGCAACAGGCCGAGGGGCTGCGCGACCGGGTGCGCGCCGTGGCTCCGACCCGGGCTGAGGTGCTGGTTACCGGGCCTGCGGGCAGTGGCATTTCCAAGGTGGCCGAGGTGGTGCATCTGATGTCGCCGGTCGGGCAGGGGCCGTTTGTCAAACGGGCGGCCTCGGGACTTTCGCCCGAGGAGCTGTTGCGCGGATGCGAGGATGGCGCGGGCGGGTCGCTGTTTCTGGATGAGGTCTCGGCCATGCCGGACGCGACCCAATATGCGGCACTGGAAGTGATGGAGAAAGGCGCGGATGTGCGCATCATTGCCGGGACCACCGCTGATCTGGCGGCTTTGTCCGCACAGGGGGCGTTCAACGCGGACCTGTTCTATCGCCTTGACGTGATGCGGGTGCGCATCCCGTCGCTGGCCGAGCGGCCCGAGGATATTCCGGTGCTGTTTCGCCATTACGTGGCTCAGGCCGCAGAGCAATCGGGGATTGCGGCGCCCGAGGTGACCTCGGACCATTTGGCGGCGCTGATGGCGCAGGATTGGCCGGGCAATGCGCGATCCCTGATGTCGGCGGCGATGCGGTTTGTGCTGGGTATGCCCGAGGACGTGGCCAATGCCGCCGATCTGGGGCTGAGCGAACAGATGGCGCGGGTGGAACGGTCGTTGCTGATCGCGGCGCTGGGGCGGCATAACGGTAAGGCATCTGATGCCGCCAAGGCGCTGAAACTGCCGCGCAAAACCTTCTACGACAAGCTGTCGCGCTATGGGATACGGCCCGAGGATTATCGCAGGTAGCACTCCCGCCGGCTTGGCCTGCATTGCATGCAGCGCCCGCCGTTGGGCATGGCAGCCCGCCCGGGGGCGGGCTGCGGTTGGCGTATGTGGTGTCTTTGGGTGATTCTTCGAAGCGAATCAGAACTGTGCGGAAATCCGCACAAGTGCCCCTTGGGCTGTGCGAAATTTCGCACTCGATTGTGTTGGCTTCTTTTCACCACATTGGGTGTCTTAGGTAATCATTTGAAAAATATCGATTAAATTCGGGGTTGGTGCCGAGTTAACAAAACGTTGAGCGGAAATCCGCGATTCGCTTCACTGCGCGCAAGGTTCGCCATTGGGGCGTTCGACTTTGAATTCACAGAAGCCTGGGAGGAGAAAAGACATGAAATTCCTGACAACAACCGCCACAGCGCTTGCCCTGTCGGTTACAGCAACCGCCGGGATGGCGGCCTGTGACGATGGCGAAATCGTCGTCAAGTTCGCGCATGTGACCAACACCGACAAACACCCCAAGGGGATCGCCGCATCGCTGCTGGAACAGCGCGTCAATGACGAGATGCAGGGCGTGATGTGCATGGAGGTTTATCCGAACTCGACCCTCTACAATGACGACAAGGTGCTTGAGGCGATGCTGCAGGGCGACGTGCAACTGGCCGCGCCGTCACTGTCGAAATTCGAGAAGTTTACCAAGCAGTTCCGCCTGTTCGACCTGCCGTTCATGTTCAAGAATATCGACGCGGTGGATGCGTTCCAGGCCTCGGCCGATGGTCAGGCGATGAAGGACAGCATGCAGCGCCGCGGCCTGCAGGGGCTGGCCTTCTGGCACAATGGCATGAAGCAGATGTCGGCCAACAAGCCATTGGTTGATCCGTCGGACGCGGATGGGCTGAAATTCCGGGTGCAATCCTCGGACGTGCTGGTGGCGCAGATGGAGGCCATCGGGGGCAGCCCGCAGAAAATGGCGTTCTCGGAAGTTTACGGCGCGCTGCAGCAGGGCGTTGTGGACGGGCAAGAGAACACCTGGTCCAACATCTACGGCAAGAAGTTCTTTGAGGTGCAGGACGGCATTACCGAGACCAATCACGGCATCATCGATTATCTGGTCGTGACCTCGGTGGATTGGCTGGACAGCCTGGAACCCGAGGTGCGTGACCAGTTCCTGACCATTTTGGCCGAGGTGTCCGAGACCCGAAACAAGGAAGCCTTTGCGGTGAACGAAGCGGCCAAAGCCTCGATCACCGACGCGGGCGGCATCATCCGCGATCTGAACCCTGAACAGCGTCAGGCTTGGGTCGACGCGATGAAGCCCGTGTGGGATCAGTTCGCCGGTGACGTGGGTCAGGACAAGATCGACGCCGCGCAGGCCATCAACGCCGGGTTCTGATACCGGGCAGGCCGCGCGCGCCCCGGGACTGGGGAGTTGAAGGGACGCGCAGGCCGGGCGGGCCGTATCAGGCCCGCCACTTTTTCACTCTCATCACAAAAAATGCGGGGACAGAGAGATGTCTGGTGCGAATTCCGGCCCGGGCGGGCTGGTCGACCATATCGAAGAAACCCTGATCGCGGTGCTGCTGGGCCTGATGACGGCCGTGACCTTTGCCAATGTGATCGCGCGGTTTTTCTTTAACTCCAACATATTATGGGCGCTGGAACTGACCGTTTTCCTATTCGGCTGGCTGGTGCTGCTGGGCGCGTCTTACGCGGTGAAAAAGCATGCCCATCTTGGGGTCGATGCGATCCTGAACATGCTGGCCCCGGCACCGCGCCGGATATTGGCGTTAATCTCGGTTGCGTGCTGTCTGGTGTTCTCGCTGCTGCTGCTGAAAGGGTCATACGACTATTGGGCGGTGTTTGCCGATTTGCCACCCACGTCGGGGCGCTGGTTCCCGACCGGGTTCAACCTTAGCGCCCGCAGTCAGAGTTTCTATGAGGTTGACGATATCCCCATGGTCGCGCCGCTGCGCTTTCTGGAAGGGATGATCAACTATGGCGAAGGGTACGAAAAGCTGCCCAAGGTGGTGCCCTATTTCGTGCTGCCGCTGTCTATGGTGCTGCTGGTGGTCCGCTTCACGCAGGTCGCGGTACAGATCTGGCGCGGCGAGGCCGACCGCCTTGTCGCCAGCCACGAAGTCGAGGACGAGATCGAAGAGGTCCGGGCCCAGCAAGGAGAGCATGACTGATGGACGTCGTACTTCTATTCTCGATGGTCATTGGCCTGCTGCTGATCGGGGTACCGATTGCGGTGGCGTTGGGCCTCAGTTCGACCCTGTTCCTGCTGATCTATTCCGACAGTTCGCTGGCCTCGGTCGCGGGCACGCTGTTCGAGGCGTTCGAGGGGCATTTCACCCTGCTGGCGATCCCGTTCTTCATTCTGGCCTCGTCCTTCATGACGACGGGCGGTGTGGCGCGGCGGATCATCCGGTTCTCGATAGCCTGTGTGGGGCATCTGCCCGGTGGTCTGGCGATTGCGGGCGTCTTTGCCTGTATGCTGTTTGCCGCGCTGTCGGGGTCTTCGCCTGCGACCGTGGTGGCCATCGGCTCGATTGTGATCGCCGGGATGCGACAGGTGGGTTACTCCAAGGAATTCGCCGCCGGTGTGATCTGTAACGCCGGGACGCTGGGCATTCTGATCCCGCCCTCCATCGTGATGGTGGTCTATGCGGCGGCGGTTGAGGTCTCGGTCGGGCGCATGTTCCTGGCCGGTGTCATCCCGGGCCTGATGGCCGGGCTGATGCTGATGATCACCATCTATGTCATGGCCAAGGTCAAGAACCTGCCCAAGGGCGACTGGAAAGGCTGGGGCGAGATTTTCACCTCGGCGCGTGAGGCCGGATGGGGCCTGTTCCTGATCGTGATCATTCTGGGCGGCATCTATGGTGGTATCTTCACCCCGACCGAGGCTGCGGCCGTGGCCGCCGTCTATGCGTTCCTGATCGCCAGCTTTGTCTACAAGGACATGGGGCCGCTCAGCACCGCCGAAGGCACACCGAACCTGTCGCTGCTGAAACGGCCATACGCGCTGATCACGGCGTTCTTTCACCCCGACACCAAGCACACGCTGTTTGAGGCGGGCAAGCTGACCGTCACCCTGCTGTTCGTGATCGCCAACGCGCTGATACTCAAGCATGTTCTGACGGATGAGCAGGTGCCGCAGCACATCGCCAGCGCCATGCTGTCGGCGGGTCTGGGGCCGGTGACCTTCCTGATCGTGGTCAACGTGATCCTGCTGATCGGTGGGCAGTTCATGGAGCCCTCCGGCCTGCTGGTCATCGTCGCACCGCTGGTGTTCCCGATTGCTATCGAGTTGGGCATCGACCCGATCCATCTGGGCATCATCATGGTGGTCAATATGGAGATCGGGATGATCACGCCTCCGGTCGGGCTGAACCTGTTCGTCACCTCGGGCGTGGCGGGGATGCCGATGATGGGTGTGGTCAAGGCGGCGCTGCCGT
>NZ_JALCBM010000008.1:72274-95301 GCF_028066395.1 Ruegeria sp. | reverse complement strand
ATTGCCACCGATCTGGTCAACCCCGATTTCTGCCGCATGGCTGACAGTTTTGGCGCGCAGGGTTTGCGGGCGACCAACGCCTTCGAACTACGCAGCGCTTTGGCGCAGGGGATCGCAACCACGGATGCGCCCACCGTGATCGAAGTGCCCTTTGACGAGATGCCAAGCGTCGATCAATTCCGCTGAGGAGACCCGGTTTGAGCCAGTGCATCATCCCCCCCGATCTGGACCTGTATCAAAAGCTGAGCAATGCAGCCGACGCGCGGATCGTCTTTATCGCGGGCCTGCCGGGCACCGGTAAAAGCCTGCTGTTCCAGCAACTGACCATCCTCGCCGATGAGGCCGGGCGGGTGGTCCATACGATGCAATGGGATGACGCCCGTCAGGCGTTTGAGGCGCCGGAAAGGCTGGCGTTATACCCAGAGATCGACAACCTGACCCATCCCGGTGTGCGCAAGGCAGTGGGTCTGTGGGTCAGGCAGGGCGTCCAGAACTGGCACGCGATCCATCCCGATCCCAAGCATTTGCTGGTCATCGAACTGCCGGTCGTTGGCGGGCGGTTTATCGAGTTGCTGCAACCCGAAGAGGACGTCGTGGAACCTCTGCTGACGTCAGATCAGACCACGGTTCTGGTCCCGGTCCCCACCAACGCCTTGCGCCAACAGATCGAAGGGTTCCGCGCCGAAACCTTCGCCAACCCGCGCGACGCGCATGAGGAAAAGGATGCGCCACCTTATATCGTGAATGACCTGTGGCTGGCGTCCCGCAGGCTCTATAATCGGTGGAACGGGGTGCCGGACGATAACGCTCGGGACGCGCGGTATGACGAAACCGTGGTGCGCGCGGTGTTCGAGCGTCTCTGCCGCTTTCGCCGGACCGAATTGCTGCGCATTGATCAGGTCTTTCCCACGACGGGCTCGGCCTATGACCGCTCGGTTCCGATCCAGTCGATCCGCGCCACGCAGCAGGAGGTCGAGGCCGCCTATGCCCGGCTGGCGACCCTGTTCCCGGGCCAATCCGCAGAGCATGCGACCGATGGGTGGTCGGAATACTAAGCCCGACAAAAAAGGATCAGCCATGACACAGCTGGATCAACAGCGCATTGACGCTCTGGCACAGGCACCGGCCCCCAAAGCGCTGAACATCATCGACGGACAGACCATGGCGGCGGACAGCGGTCAGGAAATGGTGATCACCAGCCCGATTGACGGCCAGCCGCTTAGCACGCTGGCCGATAGCAGCGCGCAGGATGTGGACCGCGCCGTCGCCGCCGCACGTCGCAGTTTCGAGGCCGGGGTCTGGTCCGCGATGGCCCCGTCCGCGCGCAAGGCGGTGCTGCTGAAATGGGCGGACCTGATTGAGGCCAACGCACTGGAACTGGCCGTTCTGGGTGTGCGTGACAATGGCACCGATATCCGCACCGCGTTGAAGGGAGAGCCGACCTCAGCCGCCGCCACGATCCGTTTTTATGCCGAGGCGATCGACAAGCGCGGCGGAGAGATCACTCCGACCAAACCGGACGTGCTGTCGTTGATCCACAAGGAGCCGGTGGGGGTTGTCGGCGCGATCATCCCGTGGAACTTCCCGTTGATGATCGGTGCGTGGAAGGTGGCTCCGGCGCTGGCGGCGGGGAATTCGGTGGTGCTGAAACCGTCCGAGGATGCCTGCCTGTCGACCCTGCGCTTTGTCGAACTGGCGCATGAGGCCGGGCTGCCGCCGGGGGCGCTGAACCTGATCAACGGGCGCGGGCCGGTGGTGGGGCAGGCGTTGGGCCTGCACATGGATGTGGATGTTCTGGCCTTTACTGGCTCGGGCGCTGTCGGGCGCAAACTGATGGACTATGCGGCTCGATCCAATCTGAAACGGGTGTATCTGGAGCTTGGGGGCAAATCGCCCAATCTGGTCTTCGCCGATGCCCCCGATCTGGACGCCGCTGCCGCGCAAACGGCGGCCTCGATCTTTCGCAACAATGGGCAGGTCTGCGTCGCAGCCTCGCGTCTTGCGGTTGAGCGGTCCATCTATGACGCGTTTCTGGACAAGGTCTGTGCCCATGCTGAGGCCCTGCAAATCGGCAATCCGCTGCATCTGAACAATACAACCGGCGCGCTGGCCAATGCGGCGCAGTTGCAGAAAACCAAAGATGCCGTGGCGCTGGCCCTGTCCGAAGGCGCTGAGCTTAGCACCGGGGGTCACGCGCTGCTGACCGACAGCGGGGGCTATTACCATCAACCCACCATCCTGCGCGATGTGACGCCTGACATGAGCGTTGTGCAGAACGAGGTTTTCGGCCCGGTTCTGGCCGCCCGCAGTTTCGAGACCGAGGATGAGGCGATCCGCATAGCCAATGAAACCGTGTTCGGATTGTCCTCGGCCGTCTGGACCTCGAACCTGTCGCGGGCGCATCGGATGATCGGGCGGATCAAGTCGGGGCAGGTGCATGTGAACTGTTTCTCGGGCTCGGATGTCACCTCGCCTTTGGGCGGGGTCCGGCAATCGGGCAACGGGTCCGACAAGTCGCTGCACGCGTTGGAGAAATACGAAAACCTCAAAGCCGCGTGGATACAGCTTTGATCCGCGTGCGTTTGCGGTAAGACTGGCGCGGAGGATAAAAGCGGAGCTTCAGATGCCCAAGGCCAAGAACATATTGTTCATCATGTTTGACCAACTGCGCTGGGATTACCTCAGCTGCTATGGCCACCCGCATCTGCACACGCCGCATATCGACCGGCTGGCCAGCATGGGCGTCCGCTTTGACCGGGCCTACATCCAGTCACCGATCTGTGGGTCATCGCGGATGTGCTTTTACACGGGGCGTTACGCGCACAGCCACGGGGCGACATGGAACGGTATCCCCCTGAAAGTGGGCGAGATGACACTGGGCGATCATCTGCGGCAGGCCGGGATGGGCTGCTGGCTGGTGGGCAAGACCCACATGAAAGCGGATGTCGCGGGGATGGAGCGTCTGGGCATCAGCCGCGACACGGTGATCGGCGCGCGCGTCGCGGAATGTGGGTTTGACGTGTTCGAACGCGATGACGGGATGCGCCCCGAAGGGCCTGATGGGTTCTACGACGAAGGCGGTGCGCTGAAATACAACGCCTACCTGCGCGAGGCGGGGTATGAGGGCGAAAACCCATGGCATGACCATGCCAACTCCGGCATCGACGCGGACGGCAATGTCCTGTCGGGATGGTTCCTGAAGAATTCTGCCGAACCGGCCAATATCGCCGAGGATGACAGTGAAACACCCTATCTCACCCGGCGAGGTATGGATTTCATCGGGCAGGCGCAGGACCCGTGGTGCTGCCACCTGAGCTATATCAAGCCGCATTGGCCCTATATCGTTCCCGCGCCCTATAACGACATGTACGGCCCCGAACATGTCCTGCCCGCCGTGCGGTCGCAAGCCGAGCAGCAGGATGCGCACCCGGTTCTGGATGCCTTCATGAATAGCCCCGTCAGTCAGGCTTTTTCCCGGGATGAGGTGCGCGAGACCGTGGTGCCCGCCTATATGGGTCTGATCAAGCAGGTCGATGACCAGATGGGCGTGCTGTTCAAATGGCTGGAAGACACCGGCCGGATGGATGACACGATGATCGTGCTGACCTCGGACCATGGGGATTTTCTGGGCGATCACTGGCTGGGCGAGAAGTCGTTCTTTTACGAAACCTCGATCCGGGTGCCGCTGATCATCTACGACCCGTCGCCCGAGGCGGATGCCACGCGCGGCACGGTCTGCGACGCGCTGGTCGAAAGCATTGATCTGGTCCCCACCTTCTTAGAGGTCGCGGGCGGTGAGGTGCCCGATCACATTCTGGAAGGGGAATCGCTGCTGCCGATCCTGCACGGCCAGACCACTGAGACCGCGCGCGATGCGGTGTTTTGCGAGGTTGATTACACCACCAGTTCCGAGGCCGGTCTGCTGGGTGCCTCGGCGGATCAGGCCACCGCCTATATGGTCGCCACCAAGCAATGGAAGCTGATCCATTTCGAATCCGGTCACCGGCCCATGCTGTTCGATCTGGAAAACGATCCGGACGAGTTGAATGATCTGGGTCTGTCCAATGAACATCAGGAGGTCATCGCCCGGATGTATGACCGGCTGTCCGCCTGGGCCCGACGAATCTCACAACGTACCACCGTGTCGAAAAAGGCGCTGGAGGCGCGGCGTGTGAATCAGAGCGGCACGGGCGTGTTGATCGGCATCTGGGACGAAAACGAACTGCCGCCCAAGCTGACGGCCAAATATGTGGGGCAGAAGGTCAAGGACAAGCGGGGCTAAGCCTTACTGGTGAAGCCCGGCGTCGGGCCAAAGGCATATCTGATCGCAGGGTCCAGACGGAATCATTTCTGCCGAAGTTGGGTAGAGTGGAAATGAACCCGGACCGGGAGTTAACAGAAAAACTAAATAATGTTTCGAGAATTTCGTATTCCGACTTATAACCGAACAAGGCGCTTGATGGGAAAGGCCCCCACATGCTTCAATTTTCCAGGTGAGCCGGGAAACTTGGCGTGAGCCGACTGTAACATGGGGGACACAGAACGGTTCCCCGGTGACAATAACAATAAGCAGGGGGCGGTCGGCAACGACTGACATCCACTGCATCAATGTCCAACGTGGAGAAATCATATGAACAAATTTTCAATGCTTTTGGGTGGCGCATCGATGATGGTTGCCATGCCTGCCGTTGCGGCCGACATCGTGATCGGCGTGCCGAACTGGCCTTCGGTCAACGCGACGGCGCATGTTCTCAAGGTTGCGATCGAACAGAATCTGGGTCTTGAGGTCGAGCTGCAGAACGGCACCAACCCGATTGTGTTCGAAGCCATGGATTCGGGTGCGATGCATGTCCACCCCGAGGTCTGGATGCCGAACCAGCAGAACCTGCACGACTCATTCGTGAAGGACAAAGGCTCGGTCGTGATGAACCCCAACGGTGTTGCCAGCTTTCAGGGCATGTGTGTCGATCAGGCGACCGCCGACAAGCACGGCATCAAGTCGATCGACGATCTGACCAACCCCGACACCGCAGCGCTGTTTGACACCGATGGTGACGGCAATGGTGAGCTGTGGATTGGCGCACCGGGCTGGGCCTCGACCAATGTCGAGAAGATCCGCGCGAAATCCTACGGCTATGATCAGACGTTTACCCTGACCGAGATCGACGAGACCGTGGCCTACGCCAATCTCGACAATGCCATCAAGGCGGGTGAGCCTTGGGTGGGCTTCTGCTATTCGCCGCATTACGTGTTTGCCCTTCACGATATGCAAATCCTGGAAGAGCCTGCCTATGACGCGGCCAAGTGGAAGGTGATCCAGCCGACCGATGATCCCGACTGGCTGGAAAAATCCGAGGCCGCCGTTGCCTGGGACACCGCATATCTGCATGTTCACTATGCCAAGGAACTGGAAGACAGCTTCCCCGAAGTGGCGACCATGCTGTCGAATGTCAGCTTTGACACCGACACAATCTCGGAGATGACGTTCGCGCTGGTGATTGACAAGCAAGAGCCGCTGGCCTTCGCTGAAGGATGGGTTGCGGCGAACGAAGATGCCGTTCTGGGCTGGATGTCGCAGTGATCGACACTGACCGGAACTGAAACACGAACAGGCCGCCGCGAACGCTCGGCGGCCTGTTTTGCATCGAAGGGACTGAAATGACTGAAACAGTTGTCAAGTTGACGGATGTCTGGAAAATCTTTGGCGCCCGTGCCGAAGAAGCCATGACCGCCGTCCGGAACGAGGGCATAGGCAAGCCCGAGGTTCTGGAAAGATTCAATTGCGTCGTTGGTGTGCAGGGCGCCACCTTCGAAGTGCCAAGGGGTGAGATTTTCTGCATCATGGGCCTGTCCGGTTCGGGCAAGTCGACACTGGTGCGCCACATTAACCGCCTGATCGAACCGACCTCGGGCAAGATCGAGATTCTCGGCCATGATGTGTCGCAGATTTCCGAGACGGAACTGCGCCGCATCCGGGCGCAACAGATCGGGATGGTGTTCCAGCATATGGCGCTGATGCCGCACCGATCAGTGCGGGACAACGTGGCTTATCCGCTTGAAATCCGTAAGGTTTCCAAATCCAAGCGCTGGGCGGTGTCCGATCACGCCTTGGGGCTGGTTGACCTGACAGGCTACGAAGACCGCCTGCCCAAGGAATTGTCGGGCGGCATGCAGCAGCGGGTGGGGATTGCCCGCGCGCTGGCCTCGGACCCGGAAATCCTGCTGATGGACGAACCCTTCTCGGCGCTGGACCCGCTGATCCGTTTGCAGTTGCAGGATCAGTTCAAGGCGCTGGTGGCGCAGTTGCAGAAGACAACGCTGTTCATCACGCACGATCTGGACGAGGCCATTCGCATCGGTCACCGCATCGCGATCATGAAAGACGGGGTGATCGTGCAGATCGGCACGCCCGAGGATATCGTGATGAATCCGGCGGACGATTATGTGCGCGAGTTTGTTCAGGGCATCTCAAAGCTGAAACTGGTCAAGGCGCATTCCATCATGGAACCGCTGGACAGCTATTCCGGCCCGACCGAGGGCGCGCCGCGTGCCGATGAAGGGGCCGATCTGGATCAGCTGATCGATCTGGCCGTGAACACGGACCTGCCGGTGATCATCACCGATGGCGGTCAGGATATCGGCGTCGTCACCAAGCCACGCCTGTTGCGCGGAATTCAAGGGGGCAAAAATGACTGATGCAACCGCAGAACTGAAGGTCACGGCGGCCTCGGATATCGAGGTCGACCGCGACGCGCTGGACCAGTCGATCAAGGAGTTTGCCGGGCCCAACGGCGATTACTACGTCAACGCGTTCCACAAGATCCACGACGCCACCAGCGCCGTGCCGAACACGTTCAACCTGTGGGCGGCGGTGCTGGGGCCGTTCTGGTCGGCCTCGCGCGCGATCTGGGGCATGTTCTGGACCTTCCTGATCCTTGAGATCATCGCCTGGGTGCAGATCGGGCGCGGTGCCTGGGGCAATCCCGGTGCCGATCTGGCCGAGCGCGCAGCCCGTCAGCAGGACCGTGCGAACGAATTGCTGGGCCGCGCAGCCGATGCCACCGAACAGGCGGATGTCGACCGCTTTACCAAGCTGGCCGAAAACATCCAGAGGGCGGCGGATTCCAGTCTGGAAAAAGCGCAGGCCGCCCAATCCGAGGCTCTGGGGATCATGATCACCGGCCTGCTGATGCTGCTGGTGTTCAAGCTGGTGCAGGGCTTCTATGCCGACCGCATCTATGAAAAGCAGTATTCCAACTGGCGAATTGACCCCGAGAGCACGGAAAGCGGCCGATCCAACCGCAATATCGTGCTGGGTGCGATCCTGATTGCCGCCATCGGGCCGCTGATTGTCTACAAGTTCACCGTCAATGCCTCGCTGGCGATGCTGGACGCTTTCCCCGAGAAAGAGGTCTCGGCCCTTATTCTGGGTGAAGGGCAGGGCACGCTGTTCTCGACCGTAGCAACATGGATGGAGGCGCAGATTGACGCTGCCGCCCTCGCTGGTGGGGATGTCTTTGACGGCATCGTTGCCGGTGTCCGCTCGGTCCTGGATGGTCTGACCATTGCGCTGATCGGGTCGCCCTGGCCGGTTGTGATGCTGGTGATCTGTGTCACCGCGTGGCGTGCGGCGGGTCCTCGGGTGGCGATCTTCACGGCGTCCTCGCTGGCCTATATCGCCCTGCTGGGATACTGGGACGTCGCGATGGAGACCGTGGCGCTGGTGGGTGCGGCCGTGCTGCTTTGCGTGGCCTTCGGCATTCCGCTGGGCATCTGGTTCGGCAAGTCGAAACGCGCCTATCGCGCGGCAGAACCGGTGCTGGACCTGATGCAGACCCTGCCGGCCTTTGTCTATCTGATCCCGATCATCGCGTTCTTCGGAACCGGCAACCCGCCGGGCATTCTGGCGACGATCATCTTCGGCATGCCGCCGGTGATCCGCCTGACCGCGCTGGGGATGCGCGGGGTGCCGGAAAGCATCAAAGAGGCCGCCGTGGCCTTTGGCGCGTCCAAATGGCAGTTGCTGAAGGATGTCGAGGTTCCGCTGGCGTCGCCGTCAATCATGGCAGGGGTCAACCAGACCATTCTGATGTGTCTGTCCATGGTCGTGATCATCTCGCTGATCGGCGGCGGTGGTCTGGGCAAGGAAATCCTTGAGGCGCTGCAATACGCCGCCAAGGGTCCGGGTCTGCTGGGTGGTTTCGCGATCCTGTTCTGCGCCATGGTCATCGACCGGATCGTACAGGGTGCCTTCCGGCGAGAAGACGAGAAAGTCTGAACGCATACGCGCCCCCGGTTCCAGACCGGGGGCGTTTTTCCTGATGGGGTATCAAATGACAGACCGCTACGAACAGTCCATGATGGACAACCTGTATTGGTGGGGTGTGCCCACCCTGTTCAGATGTCCGAACACGGGACCCGAGGGGCAGGATATCGCCCTTGTCGGCGTGCCCCATTCCGGCGGCAATGGCACGACCGAGCGGGACCAGCATCTGGGCCCACGCGCACTGCGCCATGTCTCGGCCGTGCAGCGGCGGGTGCATTCGGTTTTTGAGATCGATCCGTGGACCAGCGCCCGGATTGCCGATGTGGGTGACGTGCCGTTCCCGCGCGCCAATGACAATGAAGACTGCATCCAGCGGATCACCGATTTCTACAAGGACATCGACGCGGCAGGCGCGCGCCCGGTCTCGATCGGTGGCGACCATTCGATCACCGGCGGCATAGTGCAGGCGTTGGGGGGTGGAAAACTGGCGGGCGGTCAGCCGGTCAGCTTTCTGCATCTGGATGCCCATACGGATGTGTTCACCAAGGTCGATCACTTCCTCGGGGCCAAGAAATCGGCGGCCCACTGGGGGGCCTATCTGGCCGATCAGGGGCAGGTGGACCCGTCCCGGTCCATGCAGATCGGGCTGCGGGGGCATCCGCGCAGTCTGGACTGGCTGCAGCCCTCATACGACTATGGCTATAACATCGTCACCATGCGCGAATTCCGCCAGCGCGGGCTGGAGGATGTGGTTGCACAGACCAAAGAGGTTCTGGGGGATCGGCCGGTCTATATCACCTTTGACCTCGACTGCCTCGATCCGACCGTCGCGCCTGCGGTGTCCAATCTGGAGCCGGGCGAGAAGGGGTTCGACATTGACGAGGCCGTCGGCATTCTGCGTGCCGCGCGGGGGCTGAACATCGTCGGCGGTGACGTGGTCTGCATGATGCCGACCAAGGACAGCCCGAACAACATCACCGCGCTGACGGCAGCAGCGGTGATGTTCGAGATGATTTCGATGATTGCCGAGAATGTGGGCTCCGGTTAACGCCGCGCCTCAATCGCCTGCGCCAGAACGCAGAGCAGTTCGAACATCAGCGAAATCCCCAGCCACGCGGTGCCGCCCTCGGGGTCGAAGGGCGGCGAGACCTCGACCAGATCGGCGCCCACAAGGTTCAGACCGGACATTTTGCGAATGACCTGCTGGGCCTGAAAACTGTTCGGCCCGCCAATCTCCGGCGTGCCGGTGCCGGGGGCGTAGGTCGGGTCGACAAAGTCGATGTCATAGGTGCAATAGCAGGGCTCTTGCCCGACGATGCTGCGAACCTCGGTCATGACGTCGTCAATGCCACGGTCGAACAGTTCCTCGATGCGGATGATGCGGATGCCCTGATCCTCGCCCCATTCGATGTCTTCGGTGTTATAGGCGGTGCCCCGGATGCCGACCTGAACAAAGCGTTTGGGATCGACCAGCCCTTCCTCGACCGCGCGGCGGAAAGGGGTGCCGTGGGTGAATTTGTGGCCGCCGAAATAGCTGTCGAACAGGTCGGTGTGGCTGTCGAACTGGATCAGGCCCAGCGGCTGGGATGCACCCAGCGCACGCAGGACGGGCAGGGTGGTCAGGTGGTCTCCGCCCGCTGTCAGGGGCACGATGTTGCGGGCGGTCAGGTCGGAATAGAATTCCGTGACACGGGTCAGCGTGTCGTCGATATCCACCGGGTTCGGGGCCACGTCGCCCAGATCGGCGCAGTTCACCATTTCGAACGGGCGTATGCCGGTGGCCGCGTTCATCGCCCGGATCATGGTGGAAAAGTCCCGCAATTGACGTGGCCCATGGCGCGCACCGGGACGGTTGGTGGTGCCGCCATCCCAAGGGATGCCGACGATGCCCAGATCAACCTCGGCCATACGATCATGATCCGGCGTCAGGCCGGGCAGCCGCATGAAGGTGGGAACCCCGGCGAACCGGGCCAGTTCCATGGCCGAGACGGGTTGAAAGAATGAATTGGCCATATGCGCGCCCCTAAGATTTGAATTTCGTGCCGACCCTAAACGTGGATGCGTCTGCCGCAACCGAAATCTTGCGGGCGGTTAAAGCGGTTCAGGTCAGAATGCGAAACCGCTTGCGAATTTCCGCGTCCTGTTCCGGTGTCAGATAATTGGGCTGGTGCGTCTCCAGAATCTCGCGCGCCCGGTCTTTTGCCACCGACCACGCATCGCGCGCGCCGCCCTCTTGCCAGGTGCGCGGCTCATCCCGGTCGGCGAGCGAGGGGTAGAAGTAATCCCGCTCCATCGCCTGATAGGTATGGGTGCTGCCCAGAAAATGCCCCTCACCCAGGACCGAGTTGCAGATGGCGTCAAAACCCAGATTTTCCTCAGACACCTCGATCCCGCGCAGGGCGCGGTAGGTGTGCGAATGCATCTCGTTGTCCAGAACAAAGCCCTCAAAACTGGCCCCCAGCAGCGACGCGGTCATGCCCGAGCTTTCGTAGATCAGGTTGCCCCCGGCCAGCGCCGCGGCCAGCGAGGTTGTGCCTTTCTCCATCCCGTATTGCGCGTCGATGGCCTTGGCATCGGTCATTGACGAGGCCACGCCCGAGGGCAGCCCCAGCCAGTTGATGATCTGCGCCGAGGCGGCGTTCAGCACCGCCGTCTCGCCACTGCCCCCGGCAAAAGCCCCGGTACGCAGATCGATGACCAGCGGCCAGTTCGAGAAGATCATCGGAAAGCCGGGCTTGATCGCGTTGACCATCACCAGACTGGCCAAAGTCTCGGCCAGCGATTGCGCCAGAAACCCGGCCAGCGTGGCGGGCGCGGTTGCCCCGGCCTGCGCGGCGGTGATGCAGGACATGGGGATGTTGTGTTCGACGCAGGCATAGACCACGTCTACCGCATCCTCGCCATAGCGCAGCGGAGAGATCACCGGGCTGATATGCGCCTTCAGGAACGGGCGTTTGGCAAACTCGCCGGGGCCACCGGCGGCGATATCCAGCATCTCGACAATCGGGGCCACGCTTTCTGCGACGGTAAAGGATGTGGCAACCGGTTTCGTCGTATTGCGCAGCAAGGCGTAGGCCGTGTTCACGTCCAGATCAAACGTGTCCGGCACATCGGTGGCCACGCAGCAGCGGGTGAACCAGCTGACATTTTCCAGCGTATCCTGCAGCCGGGTAAAGTCATGCAGATCGGTCAGCGTGGATGGGCGGTATTGCCCGGAGTCGATATCCAATGTCTGCACGGCGGCACCACCAGTGCCGAAATACACCCGCTCATCCCCCACATGGATGGAACGGTTTTCGTCGCGCCCGTGAAAGACAAAGGATTTGGCGGCTTGTTTCAGCGTGGCCTCGATCATCGCGCGCGGAAAACACAGGCGGTCCTGTTTACCGGGAACGGCACCCGCGCGTATCAGATCATCGGCCAACCGGTCGGGGACCTCGCCCATGCCCAGCGTTTCCAGCAGGCGCAGGGCGGTGTCGTAGATCAGGTCAAGCTCATCGGGTTTCAGCGGCTTGTATGCCCCGCCGATCTGCCCCGGCGGGCAGGGGTCGACCTGTGGCTTGGCCGCGCGTTGGGCGTGCCGTGCCTTGCGGCCACCGCCGCGTTTACTTGCACCGGATTGCACCTGTTTCGCCTCCTGCCTTGCACTTGCCGCCAGATTAGGGCGCAAAAACCATTCCAACGCAAAATGTGAAATCAGATTTTCGAATTCCTAAATCGCAGTTTCGATTTTTGAAAATTCGCAACTGGCCGGTTGTCGTGCAACGCAGTTTGTCCGCATGTCTTGTTCCAGATTTATTGGGAGCAAGGCGTATGAAGTCGCGGACAAAGGTTGTGGTGATCGGCGGGGGCATCGCCGGGTGTTCGACTCTGTATCACCTGACGCAGGAAGGGTGGGGCGATGTTGTTCTGGTCGAACGGAATGAGCTGACATCGGGTACGACCTGGCATTCCGCGGCGCAGGTCACGAATTTCGGCATGAACCAGACCATGGTCGGGCTGAAGACCCATTCGATCAACCTGTATAAAGAGCTGTCGGAAAACCCCGAATATCCGATCAATTACCACCACGCCGATGGCGGTATCCGGCTGGCCAATACCGAGGCGCAAATGCAGGGCTATCGCCATTTCGCCTCGATGGCGCGCGGTATGGGCGTGGAGTTCGAGGTGATCGACGCTGAGGAATGCGCCCGCCGTCACCCTCTGATCTCGACCACCAACCTGCTGGGCGGGCTCTGGGACCCGTTGGATGGGGATATCGATCCGGCACAGCTGTGTCAGGCGCTGGCTTATCACGCGCGTAAAGCGGGGGCCGAGGTTTATCGCAACACCCCCGTCACCGCGCTGACCCAGCACAAGGACGATACCTGGACGGTGCATACGGAACATGGCGATATTGACTGTGACATCGTCGTTAACGCCTGCGGCTACCGGGTCAATGAAGTGGGCGCGATGATGGGCGTGCACCATCCCGTCGCTTCGATGGAGCATCAGTATTTCCTGACCGAGGACATTCCGGGCATCGCCGAGGCCGGGCACCGGATGCCGCTGCTGCGCTGCCCGATCTCGGACTATTACAGCCGTCAGGAAAAGGGCGGTCTGCTGGTCGGTTTCTATGAACAGGACTGCAAGACATGGGGCATGGACGGGATCGACCCGAACTTTGTCAACGCACTCTGCCCGGACGATCTTGAGCGGGTCATGGACGTGCTGGAAGGTGCGTTTGAACGCATGCCTGCGCTGGCCGAGACCGGTATTCGGTCGATCGTGAACGGCCCAATCACCTATACGATCGACGGCGCGCCTCTGGTCGGGCCGATCCCGGGCAAGCGCAACGCGTTCTGTATCATCGGCCTGCGTGCCGGTCTGGGCGAAGGTGGCGGGCATGGCTGGCTGCTGGCGCAACAGATCGTGCATGGCGAGGCGTGTTACGACACCTGGTGCCTGGACCCGCGCCGGTTTACCGGCCATGCCAATGTGGAACTGACCTCGCTGAAAGCCATCGAGGACTATCAGAACGAATTCCGCTTTCACTTCCCGCATGAACACCGCCCGGCGGGCCGCCCGGCCAAGACCACGCCGCTGACCCCGATTCTGGCCGCCGAGGGCGCGGAGTTTACCGTCGTGAACGGGTGGGAGAGGGTGGAGTACATCAAACCCTCACCTGATTTCCATCCGTCCCTGACCTTCGATTTTGACGAAACCTTTGATGTGGTCGCGGCCGAGGTTCAGGCCGTTCAGACCGGGGTGGGTCTGGCTGAGGTCAACGGGTTCAACCGATTTGAAATCACCGGGACCGACCGTCACACATTCCTCGACCGGATGTTCTGCGGTGCCGTCACCAAACGCGATGGCCGGGTCGGGTTGGGTTACCTGCTGAACCATCACGGCATGGTCAAGGGTGAGGCCACGGTGGCCAATCTGCCCGCCAGCGACCGCGGCCCGGCGCGGGTCTGGTATGGTTCAGCGGCGGCCAGTGAGTATCACGACATGGATTGGCTGCGCGCGCATCTGCGCGACGATGAGGATGTGCAGATACGCTCGCTGACCAATGACCAGACCATTCTGGTGCTGGCCGGGCCCAAAGCCCGCGACGTGCTTTCAGCCTGTTCCCGGGGCGACTGGTCGAAAGACGCCTTCCCGTGGTTGTCCGTGCGGGAATGCTTTGTCGGGTTTGCACCCGCCACGGTCATGGGCGTCAGTTTCTCGGGCGAGTTGGCGTATGAAATCCACGTCCCCAATGCCTCGCTCTACGCCGCCTATCTGGCGTTGCGGCAGGCGGGCGAACAGCATGGCCTGAAACTGTTCGGCGCGCGCGCGGTTGAATCGATGCGGATGGAGAAAGGGTTCCTGCATTGGAAAGCCGACCTGATCACCGAATTCACCCCGTTTGAAACCGGGCTGGACCGGTTCGTCAAACTGGACAAGCCCGATTTTGTCGGCAAGCAGGCGCTGGTCCAGCGGCAGGCGGAGGGTCTTCGGCAAAAGCTGGTGACATTGCAGGTCGATGCGGATCACGCCCCGGCGCATCCCGGAGCTTCGGTCATGGTGGCGGACAAAGTGGCCGGGACCGTAACCTCGGGCGATTGGGGGCACCGGATGGGGATGAATCTGGCCTATGCTTTCGTTGACCCGGCCCAAGCTGAGTCTGGCAGTGCGGTACAGATCGACATGTGCGGGCGGTTGTGTGATGCCACAGTCATTACGCCGTCGCCCTATGACCCAGACTTTTCGCGCATGCGCAGCTGATCCAAAGGTCTGAAACCCTTAAAAAACGCGGTCGGGTCGCAATCCGACCGCGTTTTTGCAAGTTTACCATTGCCGCCGCCGGGAATCTTTGTTTCGGTTTTTTCGCAAAATCGGACAGAACCGGAGAGATGCGTGCCCAAACCCCTCAGCCTTCGCTGGCTGGAAGTGTTCCAGCTGATTGCCAAATCGGGATCGATCCAGAAAGTCGCGGCGGAAACCGGGCTGTCGATCAGCACCGTCTCGAACCACCTGCGCAGTCTGGAAACCGCGCTGGGGGTTGATCTGGTGGATCACAGCCGCAGGCCGATGGACCTGACCCCGGCGGGGCAGGTGTTTTCGCGTTATGTGGGCGAGGGGCTGACCTCTCTGCGTCAGGGTGAGGCCGAGATCCGGTCAGGCAATTGGCAGCACGCCACCGACCTGCGGCTGGCCCTGATCGACGATTTCGACAATCAGGTCGCGCCCGAGCTGTTCCGGGTGCTGGCCCATGCGCTGCCGCGCTGCAATTTCCGCCATTTCACCCGCCCCAGCCATGAGATCATCGACAAGCTGCAGGAAAACAAGCTGGATGCAGGCGTTGCCTCGCGCCCATCGGGCAATACCGAAGGTCTGATCGAATTCCCGCTGATGCGCGATCCGTTCATCATGATCCTTCCGGCCAGCTTTGATGGGGACCCAAAGACGCTGTTCCAGCCCGAGAGCGAGCTGCCCTTCCTGCGGTATTCCCGCGACTACACCATCGGCAAGCAGATCGAAATCCAACTGACCCGCAGCAAATTCAATCTGCCCAACCGGTTTGAACTGGAATGCAACCAATCGATTGTCGGTCTGGTTGCCGAGGGCAGCGGCTGGGCCATCACCACCGCCGCCAGTTTCCGCCGGGCCGAGCGGTTCCACGATCAGGTTCAGGCGCAACCCTTCCCGGGGCGGAACTTTGTGCGCACGGTGTCGTTGTTCACGACGGATATCTATCCCAGCTCAACCTCTCGGCTGATCCACAAAACGCTGTGCGAACTGATCGGGCAGAGCTTCATTGACCCGATGTGCGCGAAATACCCCTGGCTTGAGGAAGAGTTCCGCACCCTGCCAAGCGGTCTGGACTAGGATCGACAGGCGCGTTTTCGAAAGCCACCTTCGTCTTTTTCGAAACCCCTGCCAGCGCCTTGACCAGATCGGGGTCGTTACGCTGTTTGTCGGCTCAGATATTCCGCAATCCCGGGATGCAGTGACGCTCTGCCAAAGCCATTTGGCGGTGACGGGCTGCAACTTTGGTATGCGCTGTGCAACATACATGATCGACAGGACCCAGAATGCATCTTTCCCGTTTCCCTCGCGTTCACCTCGCCCATTTGTCCACGCCGCTGGAACCCATGAAACGCCTGTCTGATGAACTGGGCGTCGATCTCTGGATCAAGCGCGACGATTGCACCGGCATGTCCACCGGCGGCAACAAGACCCGCAAGCTGGAATTCCTGATGGCCGAGGCGCTGGAACAGGGCGCCGACATGGTGATGACCCAAGGCGCGACGCAGACCAATCATGGTCGTCAAACCGCCGCCTTCGCCGCCAAGCTGGGGCTGAAATGCCATATCCTGCTGGAAGATCGCACCGGCTATCAGGATGGCAATTACAACACCAACGGCAACGTTCTGCTGGACCATCTGCATGGCGCCACGACCGAGAAATTCCCCGGCGGCCACGACATGCCCGGCGAAATGGAGCGTGCAGCCGAGAAGATGCGCGCCAAGGGGCACAAGGTGTATGTGATCCCCGGCGGCGGATCGAACCCGACGGGCGCGCTGGGCTATGTGAACTGTGCGTTTGAACTGCTGGCGCAAGCCAACGATGCCGGGATGAAGATCGACCGCGTGGTGCATGCCACCGGATCGTCCGGTACGCAGGCGGGTCTGGTGACCGGCATGTGCGCGATGAACGCCCAGATTCCGGTTCTGGGCATCGGCACCCGCGCGCCGCAGCCGAAGCAGGAGCAGATGGTCTATGATCTGGCCTGCAAAACAGCGGAAAAACTGGGCTGCCCCGGTGTTGTCAAACGCGAGGACGTGATGGCCAACACCGACTATGTGGGTGAGGGCTATGGCCTGCCCACCGAAAGCGGGATCGAAGCCATCCGCATGTTTGCCGAGCTTGAGGGCATCCTGCTGGACCCCTGCTATTCCGCCAAGGGTGCGGCGGGTCTGATCGATCTGGCCCGCAAGGGTGAGTTCAAGGGTGAGCGGGTCGTGTTCCTGCATACCGGCGGTGCTGCGGCTCTGGGTGGCTATGATTTCGCCTTCGATAACTCCGATCGCTGGGTTCATGTCTGATATGGACCGCAACCGGATGGCGGGCCGATCATGACCCCGAAAGTGGTCGGCGTTCTGGGCGGCATGGGCCCCGAGGCAACGATCCTGTTGCAGGAACGGGTGTTGCAGGCGGTGGATGCGCGCGATGATGCAGATCATCTGCCGCTGCTGATCGACATGAACCCGCAGGTGCCCTCGCGCATTGCGCATCTGATCGAGGGCACCGGGCCGTCCCCGGCGCCGGTCCTGATCGGGATGGCGCAGCGGTTGGAACAGGCCGGGGCCTCGGCTCTGGCGATGCCGTGCAACACCGCGCATCACTATCTGGCCGAGATGTCGGATCACCTGTCGGTGCCGTTTCTGGATATGACGGCGCTGTCGATTGCGCGGATTGCGCAGGACCTGCCGCAGGGCAGCAGCGTGGGCTTTCTGGCCTCACCTGCCGTGCAGCGGGCTGGGGTGTTTGATGCCGCCCTGAACCGGCACGGGCTGCGGGGGCTTTGGCCTGAACAGCCCGATCCGATGCTGGCTGCGATCCGGGATATCAAGGCCAACGGGCCAACGCAGGCCGCCGCGCGGATGCTGTCCGATGCGGCATCTGAACTGGCTTCAAAGGGGGCCGCGCATCTGATCGTGGCCTGTTCCGAATTCTCGTTGCTTGCACAAGACCTGACCGCGCCCGTGCCCGTCACCGACACGGTGGACGTTCTGGCCGGTGCGATCCGTGACCATTTCGATGACTGATGAGGGGATAACATGACGGTAACCTACCTCAAACGGGCCGAACCACGCCCGCCCGCAGAATCCGGCGACATTCGCGACACGGTCGCGATCATGCTGGCCAATATCGAACGTGAGGGCGAGGATGCCGTCCGCAATTATGCCGAAAAGCTGGACGGCTGGTCCGGCGATATCGTGCTGAGCGCGGCGGCACGTCAGCAGGCCTGCGACCGCCTGCCAGAACATCTGAAGGATGACATCCGTTTCGCCCACGCCAATATCCGCCGCTTTGCCGAGGCGCAGATGGCGACCATCTCGGAATGTGAGATCGAGGTCATCCCGGGCCTGATCGCCGGTCAGCGGCAAATCCCGGTGTCCAGCGCGGGGTGTTACGTGCCCGGTGGCCGTTACAGCCATGTCGCCAGTGCGTTGATGACAATCACCACGGCCAAGGTTGCGGGCGTGTCGCATATCACGGCGGTCTCTCCGCCCCGGCCCGAAAATGGGATACCGGATGCGATTGTCTATGCGATGGAACTGGCAGGGGCTGACCTGATCCTGAATCTGGGCGGGGTGCAGGGCATTGCCGCCATGGCCAACGGCCTGTTCGGCGCGCAACCGGCGGATATTCTGGTCGGACCCGGCAATTCCTATGTGGCCGAGGCCAAGCGGATGCTGTTCGGCAGGGTCGGGATCGACATGTTCGCCGGACCCACGGATTCGCTGGTGATCGCGGATGAGAGTGCCTCGGCAGAAACCGTGGCCTGGGATCTGGTCAGTCAGGCCGAACACGGCGCCGACAGCCCGGTCTGGCTGGTCAGCACCGACCGGGCGCTGGCCGAACAGGTCATGGCCCGTGTCCCGGCCCTGATCGACAGCCTGCCCGAACCCAACGCCACGGCGGCGCGCGTTGCCTGGCAGGACCGGGCCGAGGTCATCCTGTGCGATACTCGCGAAACTGCAGCGCAGGTCGCCGATCAATATGCGCCGGAACATCTGCAGGTGCTGGCGCAGGATCTGGATTGGTGGTTGGGGCGACTCAACTCTTACGGGTCGCTGTTTCTGGGCAAGAACACGACGGTGTCCTTTGGCGACAAGACGTCGGGGCCCAACCACGTGCTGCCGACCAGCGGCGCGGCGCGGTATACCGGCGGGCTTTCGGTGCATAAATTCACCAAAACCGTCACCTATCAGCGCTGCGATGACACGGCGGCGGATGAGTTGGCGCACCGCACCGCGCGGATCAGCCGGTTGGAGGGGATGGAGGGCCACGCCCGCGCCGCTGAACTGCGCCAGCATGCCGTTGAAAAGGTCAGCGCGCTGAGGGTCTGACCCTTGGTTGGTTGGGATTGCAGACCTTTAGGGCAATCCCAACCCTTTGACGCTCGCTGGGATGGGCAAACTACGCATCCCTAGACGTTAATCCCCGGTGCCATCGGGCTTCAAAGAGATCATTTCCATTTCCAGCGGTTTGAGGAACTGCCGCCGAATGATCTTGAACATCCCGGCGCGCGCTTCGCTTTTGCTGCGGAACGACGATACGGATCGCCAGCTTTGCCACATATGCCACCCGACCTTGAGCCGACCTGCAAGCGGCTGTCCGCCCTCAAGGATGGCGGCAAAGACCACGGGAACCGTGCGGTACGAGAGATCGAACCGGTCTTTCAGCACGTCTTCTTCCTCTTCCGAACTTAGCCCGCCCTTTTCGGCAATCACCGATTTCAGGTTTTTGCCGACGGGACGGGTGTGATGCATCGCGATCTCGTCCAGAATGGCGGCGCGAAAGGCTCCGGATTCCGGCCAGCGGCACCAGATGTAGTCCAGCCCGTAACCGCTCATGGTTTCGCGGAACAGGGGTAGGGCCTTTTCCAGAACCTTGCGGTGCAGGCAGGGGGCCATCACCTCGATATAGTTCGTATAACGCAGCACGAATCCCGGGCATTGGCTGAACACGAAATGCGAAAAATAACTGTCCGGCGTGAGCGAGGGCTGGGCGATGCGCAACCCGTACCGGGCCATATCGGCAAACAGCGTGTTCACGTCCTGCGCGCTGATGTCGATATCATCGTCGGGCAGCCAGAAATAATCGTACCCGTCCAGATCCCGATCCACGAGTGTCTTGTAAAGCCCATCCCACTTGCCGCCTTTCACCAGCACGGCATCGACACCCGGCGCAGGTGTGAACTGTGCGTAAGCCTCGTCCGCGAAATAGCTGATCAGCAGATCGAAGTTTCGATCCTCATAGGCGATCTCGTGCCAGCGGTGATGCAGAGAATTGTTGCCGGCGCGGACAATGACAAGGTTTTTCTTCATGGGTGTTCCCGGGTTGCAGTGTCGCCGCGCAGCAAGGGGGCAAGTTCCTTGATCATGCCGGGCTGTAAGGGGTGGCGCTTGCGGCCCTGGGTGAACCGGGCCTGAAACAGAAGGTTTCGCAGGAACCGTTGCAGCCCCGATCCGGGTTTGGTCTTGTTGCGGCTGGTTTCGATCTGGCTGCCGCCGGACGGGCGTTCAGAGACCAATTGTTCCTGCAGGGTCAATATGGGAATTTCGTGTTCCCAATAGAATTTCAGGTCAATGTCCACAGGCCGCCCGATCGGGCCATCACGCCCGGCCAGCTTGGCAGCGGCGCGGCGGCCTATGATGTATCCGGTGGTGCGTGGTGGCAGATGGTCAGACAGGACCAGCGTCTGATCGGCGAAGGGGCGTAAAACCGTGGTGTTCTTGCGCGCGACGCCTTCCAGTTTGATCATAACATCCAGAAACAGATCGGCATTTTGCGCCACAGCATCCAGAAACGGGCGCGGATCCTGAACGAAACAGGCATCATCTTCAAGCACCAGACAGACGTCCTGATCGCCCTCTGCAATGTCCCGCCAGATTTTCCGGTGCCCCAGATAACACGCGACCTCATTACGGCTGAGGGGGCGTTTGAATGCGCGGCGATTGAGGCCCTCGTCATAAAGACGTGCAAAATCAGCATCCGGGATGTGTCGGCCCTGCACGGCATCGACAAACGCAAATGGCAACCCGAGCCCGGCCAGTTCAGCCGCGCAGCAATCGCGCCGTTCCTTGTCGTCCGGCAAGCTCAAGATGATGATCTTTATGGACACTTCCTATCACCCGGTTTCAATTGGATGGACGTGCTGCCACCTGCGGCAGGCAAAGACGGGGGTGTTTGAATTCTCGGTTCGATTACAAGGCGCTATCGGTGGCAGGATTTCCCGGCTTTCGGTTGCGAATAGATCAATACACCGTCACGGGTGACGGGTTTTCGGGGATTATCACAGGCAAGAGGTAGAGGCAAATCAACCCGCGCATCAAGCGTTCTGTGATGATGCGATATCTGCTTGAGTTTAAGCGCATAAGCAAGAATGTGCTGGCGATCAAATTTGGGCAAAATGTGCCCAGGAAGCCAATTCATGCCCGAAAGACTGGCGACGCGGATCACCAAGCAACGCCTTGTTTCTTTCGTAATGCGATGTAAACCCGGGCCAAATGCCCAATTTGCGTAACCTTCTTGTTCAACCCGTGACGGGCGACTATCTTGCTGGCCTAGCCGTTCAATCGGGCATATGGACAGGATTGGCTTATTCGTCGCGTTGCATCATCCGTGGCGTTGGGCAAGAAAACTCGAATAACTTGTGCGAGTGTATGAATTCATGAACTGGAAGTCGCAATGCTAGGCCGCGCTTGGAAGAAGTGGCGCTCGGGGTATATGGGACGCCTGATTGGCGAGAGCTTTTATGCGCAGGGCCCCCTGTATCTGGTGGCCGTCATTGCCATGATCACGGTCGCTGTAACGACGGCCGGTGCAGCCTACATGATGGAATACATCGTGGATGCGATGACCAGCCCCGAAATGCGCGGTTGGGCACATCTGATTGCCCTTGGGGTGGTTTGCCTGTTCCTGGCCAAGGCGATTGCGTCCTATATACAATCGGTTTTTCTGGCCCGTGCGGGCAACCGGATTGTTGCGGCACAGCAGGAAAAGCTGTACCGAAGCCTGCTGCGCCGGGGGTTGGCGTTCTTCAACGAGAATGAATCATCCAATCTGCTGATGCGGACGACGCAGGGGGCGAACTCGGCCCGGCGTCTGATTGACGTTCTGGTCACCGGATTTGTGCGCGACGCCCTGACCCTTATCGGCCTGGTCGTCGTCATGCTGTATCAACAGCCAGTTCTGTCGATTATGTTCTTCGTCGTAGGGCCGCTGGCCCTGCTGGGCGTCCGGTACATTCTGAAAAATGTGCGCAGCATCATGCAGGCCGAGCTTCAATCCTTGGCCGAGATCATTCGGGTGCTGCAGGAAACCTCGGTCGGGATCAAGGTCATCAAGGTCTTCGCGCTTGAAGACCGGATGACCGATCGCATGGACGCGGCGATTCACAAGGTAGAACATCGATCCAACGAAATCGCACGACTTCAAGCCATCGCCAGCCCGCTGATGGAGTTTCTGGCCGGGCTGGCCGTTGCCGGGGTCCTGATCGTCAGCACGCTGGGTATCGCGGGTACAGCGCCGCCCACCGCCGGTCAGTTGATGTCCTTCATCACCGCGCTGTTGATGGCCTACGAGCCCGCCAAACGGCTGTCCCGGATGCGGGTGCAGATCGAAGCCTGCATGGTGGGGGTCAGCATGTTGTTCCAACTGCTGGATCAGGAAGAGCCCATGCAAGAAAAGCCGGATGCGCAGGAGTTGCTGTCCGGCCCGGGTGAGGTTCGTCTGCGGGATGTCAGTTTCGCATATACCGGCGCAACCCCGGTCATCAACAACATGGACATCACTTTCGAGGCCGGAAAAACCACCGCTCTGGTCGGGCAGTCCGGGGGTGGGAAATCGACCGTTCTGGGTTTGCTCATGCGGTTTTATGATCCGACAACCGGCAGCGTCGAGATCGACGGGCAGGACCTGCGCGATGTCACCTTTGCATCGCTGCGCCGCAAAATCTCGTTCGTTGGTCAGGACACGTTCCTGTTTTCCTCAAGCATCATGGAGAATCTGCGGTGTTCCGCTCCGGACGCTTCGGATGAAGAGGTGATCACTGCGGCCAAGGCCGCCCATGCGCATGATTTCATCATGGGCTTGCCGAAAGGGTACGATACGCAAGTGGGTGAAAACGGCGCATTCCTGTCCGGTGGTCAGAAACAGCGCCTTGCAATTGCCCGCGCAATCCTGCGCAATGCCGAGATTTTGCTGCTGGATGAAGCGACAAGTGCGTTGGACACCGAATCCGAGGCTCTGGTGAAAAGCGCCCTTGAAACTCTGACCCAGAATGTGACGGTTGTCGTGATCGCGCACCGCCTGTCCACCATTCTTGAGGCTGACTGCATTGTTGTCATCCGGGATGGGACGGTGATCGAAAAGGGAAATCTGAATGAACTTCTGGAACAGAATGGCAGCTTCAAAAGCCTGTTTGATCAACAGTTCAAAACAGGTGACGCCGGGGCACCTCTGGTAGCACAGCAAAACTGAACAGAGCGAACCGATAAAC
>NZ_JALCBM010000008.1:64132-72174 GCF_028066395.1 Ruegeria sp. | reverse complement strand
GCGCATTGCGCTTAGGGCAGTTTTCAGGCCAATCCTTGTTGGGTTCCCCAAACCATAGGTCAAAAACCTGTTTCGCAGAGCGTGCTTCAGGCTTTGATCCTGATCAGCTAGCGCGCGTCCTT
Source organism: Ruegeria sp. (assembly GCF_028066395.1). Taxonomy (GTDB): domain Bacteria; phylum Pseudomonadota; class Alphaproteobacteria; order Rhodobacterales; family Rhodobacteraceae; genus Ruegeria. The sequence goes on along the minus strand of NZ_JALCBM010000008.1, from coordinate 72,052 downwards.
GCCACAAAGGCCAGATTGTTGGCGGGCATCTCAATCTGTTCGGCCATCTCTAGCCCATTGCCGGTCAGCAGGGCCAGAATCCGGTTGTCGCTTTTGTAACCGATATCCGGGTCTTGCTGAATCAGAGCCTGATGAAATCGCCGGTCCCCGTCGCTGGTCAGTTGCCCGGACCGCATGAAGGGACCGTAGAGTATCAGGCGACCAGTGGGGCGCAGGGCCAGTGCGGCCTCGGAGATCAGCGTCTGGGCCTCGGTCCAGTCGATCAGATGCAACAGATTGATAAGAACGATCAGATCGAATCCCTCAAAGCCTGTGTGCCAGCCTGACTGGGTGGCATCCAGATGCGCGGCTCTGGAGACGTTTGGCAGGTCTGCGGTATAAGCATCGATACTTGCGCGGCGTCCGGGGTCAATCTCGGTCGGGTGCCAGTGCATGTCCGGCAGGGCCCGCGCAAAGGAAGCGACATGCTGTCCGGTTCCGCTGGCAAGCTCCAACGCGTTGCCGTGTGCGGGGGCGATACGCTGGACAAGGGCGCATAGGGCATCGACATTGCGGCTGGCTGCCGGGGCGATCAGCCTGCCGTTGTCAATTTCTGACGCCACGCTTGCATTCGGGGGAAGCTGCCGTTTGCTCATGGGCGCAACCTGTTCACCCGCAAGGCCGCCACGCAATCGGGGTCAAGGGACACCGGGGTTCCAACCGTCAGATCCGCCACCAGCTGCGATGCGGCCGGGGCGGTTTGAAACCCGTAACCGCCCTGACCGGCAGACCAGACGAATGTGGGGTCGGCAGGGTCGGGACCCAGCGCCAGAGTGCCATCGGGCGCAAAGCTGCGCAGCCCGGCCCAGTTTGTCTCGACCCGGGTGACGGGTTCGGTGACCATTTCCTCGTAACGGGCGAGCCCTTCGGCCAGAACCATGTCATCGGCATAGGCGTCGTGGGGCGTGGTGGCTTCGGCCTCGGACGGCGAGACCAGCAGCTTTCCGGCGTCGGGTTTGGCGTACCAGCGCTCGCCTGCGCCGATCATCATGGGCCAGGCGGTTACATCGTGCCCGCCGGGGGCGGGAATGCGCGCCATGGATCGTCTGCGGGGCACTATGCCAATGGGGGCAATGCCTGCCATGGCTGCGACCTCATCGGCCCATGCCCCGGCGGCATTCACCAGGGTTCGGGCTTCGAACTCGTCGCTGGCCTTCACGATCCAGTGGCCGGATTTGCGAATTTCAGTGACTTTTTGCCGGGTCATGACAGCGCCGCCATTGGCGCGGATGGTGCGGGCGAAATCCTGCAGCAGACGGTCGGTATCGATGTCGAAAGCGTTCTCGCTGATTGCAGCAAAGGCGGCTGTATCGGGGTTCAGGATCGGCACCCGGGATCGGGCCTGTTCAATCGAAATGGGTTGCATGTTCAGGGTGGCAAGATCGTCCTGAAACTGTTGCGGCTGATCGCGCCCTCCGATCAGCATAAGCCCGCGCGGGGTCAGGTAGCCGCCATTCGCAGACCTGAGATACGCGGCCCCGGCCTTGTTCAGCGCCACAACGGAGGGCGGGCCATAGTTCTCCTCGAACAACGCGGCGGAACGGCCCGAGGCGTGGTATCCCAGCGCGTCTTCAGCCTCGATCACCGTGACACGGCCATGCGCGGACAGGCGCGCGCCTGCGCTGAGGCCCGCGATCCCTCCGCCGATGACCAGAAAATCGATCATGATTTTGCGGCCGGATTCGCGCTGTCAGACAGCTGTGATGCCATGCAAATATGCCTTTCGGGTTAGGTGCACAGATCGAATGATCCGGCCTGCAAAGTATAAGCAGGCTTGAATTTATGCATCAACCCATCCAAACAAGAACAAACGAGAGACAGGAGGGCAGGGTGAGTACAGCCGAATTACACCCGATGGCCACGGGGCATATTCCGTCCTATGTGGTTCAGGCCGATGGAAGCGATTTTCTTTTCACGTTCATGCTGGTTTTCACGGTTATCGTCATTATTCTGATCGGGGTCGCCTATTTCACCCTGCACGCGATCCCCGAAAAAATCGCGCATCAATCCAACCATCCTCAGTTCCAGCTTGTGGGCATTCTGGCGCTTTTGGCGCTGTTCACACACAATGGGCTGTTCTGGGTTGCGGCCATTCTGGTCGCCGGGTTCCAGTTCCCCGACTTTGCTGCCCCGTTGCGATCGATTGCAGACGCGATCCGGTCTCTGGCGCCTCAGCGCGCCGAACCCGAGGAACCGCCGGTCGACCCGACCCCACCCGCAGCGCAGGAGCACTAGGCCATGCTTGAAACAATGATGTGTGCGCTGGTGACCGTGTTGCCGGACTATCTGTTCCGCCGCTTTGTGCAGGGCAAGCGGATCGGACATGAGATCACGCTGTTCACCATGTGGTACGAACTGCGCTGGGGCCTGACCACCTGTGCTATTCTGGCGCTGACGGTGATCACCACGCTGTTCTACTTCCACCCCTCCAGCAGCGCGGCGGCGTCCTATTTCCGCACCGTCACGATCCTGCCGCAACTGGGCGGGCGCGTGTCCGAGGTCTATGTGACCAACAACCAACTGGTCACCGCCGGGCAGCCGATCTTCCGGATCGAGGATTTCAGCCAGACCGCTCAGGTCGAATCCGCGCATGCGCAGATTGCGCAGGTTCAGGCGTCGCTGAAGGTGGCCGAAACCGATCTGGCCGAGGCCGAAGCCGGTATCGCAGGGGCCCGCGCGGCACTGGATCAGGCGCTTGAGGATCTGGAGCGCAACACCACCCTGCGCGACGAAGGCTCCAGCGCGGTGCGTCTGGCCGAGATCGACCGGCTGGAAAATCTGGTGGCCGAGCGTGAGGCACAGGTGACGGCGGCCCAGTCCCAGCGCGCCGCCGTGGTACAGCAGATCGAGGAACTGATCCCCGCGCAATTGGCCAGCGCCAACGCGCAGCTGGACGCGGCACTGACCGAGTTGGACAAGACCGTGATCAGCGCTGGTGTCACGGGGCGGGTCGAACAGTTCGGCCTGCAGGTCGGCGACTATGTCAGCCCCTTGCTGCGGCCTGCGGGTATTCTGGTGCCGTCCTCATCGGGGCATGATCGGTTTCAGGCGGCCTTCAACCAACTGTCCGCGCAGGTTATCCAACCGGGCATGATTGGCGAGCTGGGCTGCATGACCCGACCCTTCACGGTGATCCCGGTTGTAGTGGTGCAGGTGCAGGACGTGATCCCATCGGGCCAGATCCGACCCTCGGACGAGTTGCGGGATGTGAAGACCAACACCAATCCGGGTTCGATTCTGGTCTATCTGGAACCGCTCTACAAAGGCATGGCGGACAAGATCCCGCCGGGCAGCAACTGTCTGGCCAATGTCTATACCGACAATCACGCCAAGCTTGAGGATGAAAATCTCGGGTTCTGGGAGAAGGCATTCCTGCATGTGGTCGACACAATCGGCGTCGTCCACGCCGCCGGGCTGCGCCTGCGTCTGATCCTGATGCCGGTGAACACTCTGGTGTTGAGCGGGCATTGACCCGACAGGCCCGGCCTGAATGGGCCGGGCCTTATTTTGCGGCCGGTTCGGCCTCTAGCGCGTGGTAGGCATAGGCAAAGACACCGGCGGCGAAGGCGGCCACCAGCGCAAAGACCATGGGAAACGATCCGGTCATGGCAAAGGCGGTGCTGGCCAGCGCCATTCCAACCGTGCCGCCCAGCAATTGAAACGTCATCGAAATGCCGCTGGCCTGCCCGGACAGGGTGGCGGGGGCGGCGCTCATGACCATGCGGCGGGGTGGAACGAACAGGAAAGGGGCGCAGCAGCCCCAGATCAGAAACCCGGCGATGATCATCGGGCTGAGGCCCAGATGCATGCCAAGCGCGACCAGTGTTATGCCCAGTGTGCCACAGGCCACGCCGGTCAGGGCAGGACGGCGCGCGCCGAACCGATCCGCAGCTCGCCCCGCCAGCGGTGCGACGAAGACCTGAGGGATGGCAACCGGCAACAGGGCCGCCCCGGCGGCCAGCGGTGAAAACCCCAGCCGGGTTTGAAAGTACAGCGCACCAAAGACGAACAGAGCGATTTTTACGAATTGCGCCGTGAAGACGATCATGTTGGCGGCCGGAAAGCTGGGGTTGGCGAAGAGCGACATCTCGATCAGGGGTGCGCGCGTTCTGCGCTCAACCGGGACGAACAATATCAGCAACACAAGCCCTGCGGTCAGGGCGATCAGAACCTCGGGCTGGGACCAGCCCCGGTCCGGGCCCTCCATGACGCCAAAGACCATGGCGGCCAGCCCGATGACCAGCAACAGGAAGCCTTTCCAGTCGAACCCAAACTCCGGCATATGCCGCGGATCGCGCCAGCAGGTCAGGGTGACCGCTGCCACGATCAGCACGATGGGCGGGTTGACCCAGAAGATCCAGCGCCAGGACAGATACTCGGTCAGCACCCCGCCGACCAGCGGGCCGAGGGACAGAAAGACGGTACCGATCGCACCATAAAGCCCCAGCGCGAAACCGCGTTCGTGTTCTTCGAAGGACTGCATCAGGATCAAAAGGGACAGGGGGAAGATCAGCGCGGCCCCCAGCCCCTGCACCGCACGGGCCAGCAGCAGGAACAACCCGCTATCGGCAAAGCCGCCGAAGGCCGAGGCGACCCCAAAGATCAACAACCCCGCCGCCAGCAACCACCGCGCGCCCAGAATATCCCCCAACCGCCCGGCGGCACCGGCAAAACAGGCCAGCACCAGCAGATAGATATTCACCACCCAATGGGATTGCAGATGCGTCAGCCCAAGGTCTGTCTGGATCGTCGGCAAGGCCACGCTGATCACGGTCTCGTCCAGCAGGATCACACCCAAAATGGCCCCCATCGCGGCCAGTATCCACCAGCGGGTGTTCGATTTGGGTGCCATCGTACCTTCTTGACTGCTGCCTGTTGTCTTATCAGGTCGATTGTGGGTGCGTTCGTCAAGATTATCGTTGCAAGGCCAGCGCATAAAAAAGGGGCCAGCCAAAAGGCCAGCCCCTGATTTCGCATATGTCAGGATTTATTGCGGAATTTCGCCTTCCAACCCTTCGACATAGAAGTTCATACCGGCCAGAGTGCCGTCATCCGCGACGTCACCATCACCCAGCCAATCGCTGCCATCCTGCTTTTTCAGCGGACCGGTGAAGGGATGATACTCACCCGCAGCCATGGCGGCCTTCAGCGCCAGCGCTTCTTCTTTGACATCGGCCGGAACGGCATCAGAGATCTCGCCGATTGCGACCATGCCTTCGCGGATACCGTCCCAGGTATTGGCGCTTTCCCATGTTCCATCCATGACGGCCTGGGTGCGTGCGATGTAGTAGGGGGCCCAATCATCGATGATCGATGACACGCGCGGGAACGGAGCGTATTCGCTCATGTCCGAGGCCTGACCAAAGGTGACCACATTGCCCGCTTCTTGCGCAGCCGCCTGCGGCGCGGTCGAGTCGGTGTGCTGCAGGATCACGTCCGCGCCCTGTTCGATCAGAACGGTGGCGGCATCCGCCTCTTTCGCGGGATCGAACCAGGTGTAGGCCCAGACGATCTTGAACTCGACATCCGGGTTCACCTTCTTGGCGTGGATATAGGCCGAGTTGATGCCACGGATCACCTCGGGGATCGGGTAGGACCCGATATATCCGATGATGTTCGATTTGGTCATGTTGCCTGCGATATGGCCCTGAACGGCGCGGCCTTCATAGAACCGGGCCGAGTAGACCGAGACGTTGTCGGCGGTCTTGTACCCGGTCGCGTGTTCGAATTTCACATTCGGAAATTCCTTGGCCACGTTGATGGTGGGATCCATATAGCCGAACGAGGTGGTGAAGATCAGATCGGCCCCTTCCAGCGCCATCTGTGTCATCACCCGTTCCGAATCCGGGCCTTCGGGCACTGATTCAACAAACACGGTTTCGACCTTGTCGCCGAATTCCTTTTCGACGGCTTGGCGACCCTTGTCGTGTTCATAGGTCCAGCCGCCATCGCCTACTGGTCCTACGTAGACGAAGCCTACCTTGGTCGTGCCATCGTCTAGCGCTTGTTGCTGACCTGATTGGCCAAACCAAACATACCCGACTACCCCAAGTATGATAACGGCAGCTATGCCGATTAGCGTTTTTGCGTTCATGTGTTACTCCCCAAGTTGGTTCAATTGGCCCCTAGTGCGAGGCATGGAAGGTTCGGCTCAATGCGGCAGGTGCGCTGCTCTTGTCGGCCGAGAGGATCACAAGCACAAGGATCGTGATGATGTAGGGCGACATTGCCAGATACTCGACCGGAATGGCAACGCCTGCGGCCTGCAGATTAAGCTGCAACACCGTGATTCCGCCAAACAAATACGCACCCAGCAAGGCGCGCCATGGTTTCCAGCTGGCAAAGACCACCAGCGCCAGGGCGATCCAGCCAACACCGGCTGTCATGCCCTCGGTCCACTGCGGCACGCGGATCAGGCTGATATAGGCCCCGCCCATCCCGGCACAGGCCCCGCCGAACAGGATCGCCATGATGCGGATTTTGATGACCTTGTAGCCCAGTGCATGCGCCGCGTCGTGGTTTTCCCCCACCGCGCGCAGGATCAGGCCGATGCGGGTGTATTTCAGTACGGCCCAGACAGCGGCCGTCAGAGCGATACCGACATAGAGGATCGGGTCATGCTGGAACAGGATCGGGCCGATCACCGGAATGTCGCTGATCACCGGGATGTGGATTTCCCCCATGCTGGGCGGTTTGATCCCCACATAGCTCTGGCCCAGCAGGGCGCTGAAGCCCAGCCCGAACAGGGTTAGCGCCAGCCCGCTGGCCACTTGGTTTGCCAGCGCGAATTGCGTCAGCAGCACGAACAGCAGCGACAGCACGGCCCCCCCGATGGCCGCTGCGATGAACCCTAGCCAAGGTGACCCGGTCTCGACCGAGATCGCAAAGCCGCTGATCGCACCGACGATCATCATGCCCTCGACACCGAGGTTCAGAACGCCTGCCTTTTCGACGACCAGCTCTCCGATCGCGGCCAGCAGCAGGGGGGTTGCGGCCACCATCAGCGAGGCGACCAGAAGGACGGGGTTGATTTCACCAAGGTCCATTATGCCACCTCATTCCGGGCCGCACGGATGCGGTAGTTGGTCAAAAGATCGAAAGCCAGCAGGAAGAACAGCAGCATCCCCTGAAACACCTGAATGGCCGCTGCTGGCAGACCCAGCTGAGACTGCGCGATTTCACCGCCGATATAGGTCAGCGCCATCAGGAACCCGGCCAGCAGGATACCCACCGGATGCAAGCGGCCCAGAAAGGCCACGATGATCGCGGTAAAGCCGTAGCCGACGTTGAAATCGATGCTCACCTGACCGGCAGGGCCGGATACTTCGAACATGCCTGCCAGACCGGCCAACATGCCGGACATGCCCAGACAGAACAGGATCAGCCGCGCTGGATTGACGCCGGCAAATTTCGCCGCACGCGGGGCCTCACCCGTCAGCCGGATATGGAAGCCCAGCATGTGACGGTTCAGCAGCACATAGGCAAAGATCACTGCGATAAAGGCCGCGACCACGCCCCAATGCATGCCCGATCCGGCGATCAACTCGGCATTATGCGCGCTGTCATAGGATTGCAGGTTGCGCGAGCCGGGAAAGCCGAACCCTTCGGGGTTTTTCAGCAACCCCAGCGAGACCGAGGCCAGCATCTGCTCGGCCACATAGACCAGCATCAGCGACACGAGGATTTCATTGGTGCCAAAGCGCACTTTCAGAAAGGCAGGGATCATCGCCCAGATCCAGCCGCCGAAAGCTCCGGCCAGTACCATCAAAGGGAAGATGTACCACGCATCCAGCGGGTAAAAGGCCAGCCCGATGCCCGCGCCGAAGATGGCGCCCATGATGTATTGTCCTTCGGCCCCGATGTTCCAGATACCGGCGCGAA
>NZ_JALCBM010000008.1:54213-64032 GCF_028066395.1 Ruegeria sp. | reverse complement strand
ATGGCGCCCATGATGTATTGTCCTTCGGCCCCGATGTTCCAGATACCGGCGCGAAAGCCCAGCGACAGGCCGATGGCGATTAGCACAAGTGGCGCGCCTTTCACCAGCAATTGCGGGCGGTAGTAGAACGAGAACTCGCCAAACAGCGGCTCCCAAAAGATGGTGCCGATGGCCTGAACCGGGTTCTTGCCCAGAAGGGCGAACAGAACCCCGCCGAAAAACATCGTGGCCAGCACCGCAACCAAGGGCGTGGCGTATGACCACGCTTTGGAAGGCTGAGGCCGTTTCTCCAACACTATCACCTGCTCATCCCCCCAAACTCTTCTTCTCGTTGCAAATACGGCCGCCGGAGGCGGTTCAACGGATCACACATGCGCCACCTCCATGCCATGGGCACCACCCATCATCAGCCCGATCTCATCCACGGTCAGACCGGTGGTGGGACGCGGGGCGCTCAGCCGTCCTTCGTTCAGCGCGGCAAAACTGTCCGAGATTTCCATCAGTTCATCCAGATCCTGACTGATGCAGATCACCGCCGTCCCCTTGGCCGCCAGATTCAGGATCGCTTGCCGGATCGAGGCCGCAGCGGCGGCATCCACACCCCAGGTCGGCTGGTTGACCACCAGCACCTCGGGGTTCTGCAAGACCTCTCGGCCGATGACGAATTTCTGCAGGTTCCCGCCCGACAGTGACCGCGCCGCGTTTTCGGGGCCGGGGGTGCGGACATCAAAATCCTTGATGATCCTTTCGGCAAAACCCTGCGTCTCGGACCATTTCAGAAAGCCGTTGCGCTCCAGCCCCTCGCGGACCGAACCGGTCAGCAGGGCGTTTTCGGTCAGGCTCATATCCGGGGCCGCTGCATGGCCCAGTCGTTCCTCTGGGGCGCTCAGCACGCCCAGCTTGCGGCGGGCTGTAGGGCCAAGCTTGCCGATGGGCTGGCCATTGAACTTGACCGCGTCGGCAGGGGTCGGGGTTTCGCCAGACAGCACACCCAGCAGTTCATCCTGCCCGTTCCCGGCAACGCCGCCGATGCCCAGAACCTCACCCTTGCGGACGGTCATATGCACATTACGCAGCGCGGTTCCGAATTCAGACGGCGCGGGCACCGACAAGCCGCTGACATCCAGCGCCACCTCGCCAAATTCCCGCCCCGCGCGTTCCGGCGTCTGCAGGGTCGAGCCCACCATCATCTCGGCCATATCCCGCGCCGAGGTTTCGGCGGGCACGCATTCTCCCACATTCTTGCCCAAACGCAGGATCGTTGCGTGGTCACACAGCGTGCGGATTTCCTCCAGCTTGTGCGAGATATAGAGGATCGAGGTGCCCTCGGACCGTAGTTTATTCAACGTTTCAAACAGGATATCCACTTCCTGCGGGGTCAGGACTGAGGTCGGTTCGTCCATGATCAACAGCTTGGGGTCCTGAAGCAGACAACGGATGATCTCGACCCGCTGCCGTTCCCCGGCGGACAGATCGCCGACCGTGCGATAGGGGTCCAGCGGCAGGCCATAGGTTTCGGACACGTCCCGGATGCGCGAGGCCAGATCACCCATCGGTGGCGGATTCTCCATCCCTAGCGCCACATTCTCGGCCACGTTCAGCGCGTCGAACAGCGAGAAATGCTGGAACACCATCGCGATCCCGTCGGCCCGCGCCGCGCGGGGTTCGGGCGGGGCATAGGGTTGGCCGCGCAGCAGCATGGTGCCGCTGTCGGGTTTCACCAGCCCATAAATCATCTTGACCAACGTGGATTTCCCCGCGCCGTTTTCGCCCAGCAGGGCATGCACTTCACCCGCGCCGATATCGAACGACACCTGATCATTGGCCACGACGCCGGGATAGGCCTTGGTCAGCCCTTGTAAGCTTAACAATGGAGTGGTCACGCGCTCAGGTCCTTCTTCAACTCGTTCTGCCGGGCCGGGCGCAGCAGTTGTGCGGCGACGCCTACGGCGATCATCTGCGGGTGTTTGCCCAAGTCGGGGTCGCCAATCGGGCAAGTGATCCGGTTGACCCGCTCGGGCGAATGCCCTAGCGCCGCCAGCCGCGACCGGAATCGCGCCCATTTCGTAGCCGAGCCGATCAGCCCCGCAAAGCGAAAATCATGCGAAAGCAGCCGGTTGCACAACTCCAGATCCAGAGTGTGTGAATATGTCAGCACAAGATGTTCGGCATCACGCGGTGCGTGACGCACAAGTTCGGCGGGTTTGGTGGCAGGCACAACGGTCACGCTGGGCGGGATCGTTTCGGGAAACCGCTCTGGCCCGGTGTCGACCCAGGTGATCGCCAGATCGGGCAGGGGTGACAGGACATCGACCAGAGCCCGGCCCACATGGCCCGCCCCCCAGATCCACAGAGTGCGCGCCGGTTGGTGAACCGGTTCGACCATCCAGCCGTCGATCAGTTGTGATTGCGGAGCGATGCCCTGACCCCGCGCCTGTGCCAGCAAGCGTTTGACGGACAGGGGCATTTCGCTGCCCGAGACCGGGCGGGCGATAACCTTGTCGTCCAGACCATCAACCGCATCGCTGTTATAGACCTCGCTGAACAGCGTCACCGCACCGCCGCAGCATTGGCCCATATCGGGACCAAGCGCGTGTTGCGTCAGGCGCGCCGGAAGGGTCTGTGTCCGCGCCGCCTCTGCCGCTTGATACTCCAGCGTGCCGCCGCCGATGGTGCCCGATTGCCCGTCCTGCCAGACCAGCATCGCGGCGCCGACCTCGCGCGGGGACGATCCCTTGATCCCGGCGATGACCACCCGGGTCACGCGCCCATGGGTTTTGACCGCCTCCCTCAAAGCCTCCAGGTCAAATCCCATCAGATGCCTCCTTTCATCCTTTGGACACCGCGCCAGACTTCCTCGGCTGTGGCGGGGGCATCCAGTGCCGGATAGCTGCCCCCGCAGGCTGCTACCGCGTTCGACAGGGCCAACCAAGCCGATATGCCCAGCATGAAGGGTGGCTCGCCCACCGCTTTCGAGCGATAGATCGTGTCCTCGCGGTTCGCGCCATCCCAGAGCGAGACATTGAAGATGTCGGGCCGGTCGGAACAGGCGGGGATTTTGTAGGTCGAGGGCGCATGGGAGCGCAGGTTGCCGGTGTGGTCCCAGACCAGTTCCTCGGTCGTCAGCCAGCCCGCGCCCTGCACGTATCCGCCTTCGACCTGTCCGATATCCAGCGCCGGGTTCAGCGAGGCGCCTGCGTCATGCAGGATGTCCGTGCGCAGAATGCGGTTCTCGCCGGTCAGGGTGTCGATGGCGACCTCGGTAACCGACGCGCCATAGGCGAAATAGAAGAACGGGCGGCCCCGGCCCTTGATCCGGTCCCATTCGATTTTCGGCGTCTTGTAGAAACCGGTTGCGGACAGGCTGATGCGCCCCTGATAGGCCAGTGCAGCGGCCTCGGCGAAAGAGTAGCGCTCTTCGCCCACCGAGACATAACCATCCGAGAACGTAACCGTTGAAGGATCGGCCTGATGCCGTTCGGCCAGATAGTCAGCCATGCGGTCGCGGATCGTATCGCAAGCTGCTTTCACCGCCATGCCGTTCAGGTCGCTGCCCGAAGACGCCGCCGTGGCCGAGGTATTGGGCACCTTTGCCGTATCCGTTGCGGTGATCTTCACCATCTCTAACGGGATACCAAAGCGCGAGGCCGCAACCTGCGCCACCTTCTGAAACAGGCCCTGTCCCATCTCGGTGCCGCCATGGTTCAGATGCACCGAGCCGTCCTGATACACATGCACCAGCGCACCGGCCTGATTGAGGTGGGTTAGCGTGAAGGAAATTCCGAATTTGACCGGAGAAAAGGCGATGCCTTTCTTGATCACACTGTTCTCGGCGTTCCATTTCGCAATGGCGGCCTTGCGCGCAGCGTAGTCGCTGGATTGCAGCAGCGCCTCGGTCATGCCGTGTAGTTCGAAATCGCTGACCTCCATGCCATAGGGCGTGGTGTTGCCGCCTGCGGGCAGTGGGCGCACCGGAGCGTCACCCATCTCAACCGCGCCGCGGCTGGTCAGGTCTTCGTGCGGGTCGGGGTGACCCGGCGGTTCTTCATGTGGTGCGCGTTCTGCAACCGGATGGGCCGGTTCGTAGTAGTTCCGGCGGCGCAACTCGACCGGGTCCATGCCCAAGACGTGGGCCGCGTGATCCATCACCCGCTCGATCCCGACCATGCCTTGTGGGCCGCCGAACCCGCGATAAGCGGTGGCGGATTGGGTGTTGGTCTTTAGCCGGTGGCTTTCGATCCGGGCATTGGGCAGCAGATAGGCGTTGTCCGAATGCAGCATGGCGCGGTCGGCCACGGGCAGGGACAGGTCCTGCGCCCAGCCGCAGATGGCATGGTGCAGGAAGTCGACGCCCTGAATATGGCCGTTCTCATCGAACCCTGCCTTGTATGAAATACGGAAGGCGTGGCGTTTGCCGGTGATGATCATGTCATCGTCGCGGTCATAGCGCATCTTGCACGCCTTGCCGGTCGCGCGCGCGGCCACGGCGCAGGCGACGGCCAGCGCGTTGCCTTGACTTTCCTTGCCGCCGAACCCTCCGCCCATGCGGCGGGTCTCAACCCGCACGGCATGCATGGGAACACCCAGAGCGTCGGCTACTTTATGCTGAATTTCGGTCGGGTGCTGGGTCGAGCTGTGGACCAGCATGTCACCGCCTTCATTCGGCACGGCCAGTGCGGCCTGGCCTTCCAGATAGAAATGCTCCTGCCCGCCGAGTTCGAAGCTGCCTTCGATCACATGGGCCGCGCTGGCGATGGCCGCATCGGCGTCTCCTTTGGCGTAGATACGAGGGCCTTCCTCGAACCGGCTGTTGGCGGCCAGTGCCTCTTCGACGGTCAGGATCGGGGTTTCCTCGGCATAATCGATCTTGCCCAGCCGAGCGGCCTTGCGGGCGGCGAGATGGCTGGTGGCGATGACCAGAAACACGGGCTGGCCGATATAGTGCACCGTGCCGTCCGACAGCAGCGGCTCATCATGGATCGAGGGCGAGACGTCGTTGGCAAAGGGCAGGTCCTCGGCGGTCATCACGCTGACCACGCCTTTGGCGGCTTTGACGGCGGACAGGTCCATCGACGTGATCTTGCCCTTGGCAATCGGGCTGAGGCCAAAGGCCAGATGTAGCGATCCTTTGGGCGTCGGGATGTCATCCACATAGCGCGCAGTGCCCGAGACATGCAGCGGTGCGGCGTCGTGGGGGAGGGGTTTGGTCACGCTCATGCCGACACCTCCAGCACGTTGGTCACCTCGCCCTGATCCTCGCGGAAATAGCGTTCGAGCATCGCCTTGGCGGTCTCCAGACGGTATTGGGCCGAGGCGCGCATGTCTGTCATCGGAGTGAAATCGCGGTCGAAATCCTGGGTTGCGGCTTGGATCGTATCAAGCGTCCACGGTTGGCCGAGCAGCGCGGCCTCGACATGGCTGGCGCGTTTAGGGATGCCTGCCATACCGCCGAAGGCGATACGGGCCTGCGTGACGGTGCCGTCGGTGATGGTGATGTTGAAGCAGCCGCAAACGGCCGAGATATCCTGATCGAACCGCTTGCTCAGCTTGTAGCACTTCAGCCGGTTGGGTTGGCGCGGGAAGCTGACGGCTTCGACAAATTCGCCGGGTGCGCGGTCTTGTTTGCCGTAATCGATAAAGAACTCTTCCAGCGGGATCGTGCGGCGTGTGTCGCCTTTGCGCAGATGCAGCGTAGCATTCAGTGCGATCAGCGCGGGCGGGTTGTCCCCGATGGGCGAGCCATTGGCGATATTGCCGCCGACCGTGGCCGCGTGGCGGACCTGAACGCTGGCATAGCGGCGGATCATTTCAGCATAGGAGGGGTGGATATCACCCAGCGCATCACCCATGCGGTTCATGTCGACCATCGCCCCGAAGCGGATTTCGTCGTCAGTTATGGTGATGTCTTTCAGGTCCTCACAGCGGTTGAGGAAGATCACCGGGTCCAGTTCGCGCAGCTGTTTGGTGACCCACAGACCCACATCGGTGGCCCCGGCGATCAGGGTGGCGTCCGGGAATTGCGCGTAAAGCGCGGCCAGCGCGTCGGCGCTGGCGGGCAGGTGGGCAGAGGAGGGCTCTGCCCCCCGGCTTTCAGCCTCCCCCCGAGGTATTTGGGAACAGAAGAAGGATTGGTCGGCGTTGATCCATTTGGGGATCGGGTGGGTTTCGGCGGCTTTGGCGGCGCGGATGATCGGGGCGTAGCCGGTGCAGCGGCAGAGATTTCCGGCCAGTTGGGTGTCGTGGTCGGTGGCGCCGTTGGCGTGGCTGGCGACCATGGACATCACAAAGCCGGGGGTGCAGAAGCCGCATTGCGAGCCGTGCAGATCGACCATGGCTTGTTGCACCGGGTGGGCCTCGCCGTTCGGGCCGCTGGCGCCTTCGACGGTGCGGATGGCTTTGCCGTGCAGTTGCGGCAGGAACAGGATGCAGGCGTTCAGCGCCTTGTGGGTGCCATCCTCTGTCACCATGACAGTGCAGGCCCCGCAATCGCCTTCGTTGCAGCCCTCTTTGGTGCCGGTCAGGCCGCGATCCTCTCGCAACCAGTCCAGCAGGGTGGCTGTCGGATCGACATCCGCCAGTTCCACTGTCTCTCCGTTCAGAAGAAACGTGATATTCATTCGAGAAACCCGTCGCGTTACCCGGTTGCGCCCTCGTGGTGCCCTCCTTCGATGCGACGTAGAAAGAGTGGCGGGCGAATTGCTTGCCGTCAGATGTTAGAAACAGCGCAAGTGGTCTGGCAAGAAAAACTGCCTGTGGGATGCACCATTACCTGCGGGCAGCGGTGGAATGTCGCAGGCTGGTTGCAATTATTTCACTGAAATCAAAGCAGTTTTTGACTGCGGAGAGCGTCTGTTCCCGAAGCACCTTCTGGAAAAGCCGAATAATCGGGGGTGGGGGTTGGACGCGCGGTTCCGGCTTTTGTCGGGCGTCCGGCTGGGATAGCGTAGGGGGTATGAGCAGTTCCCCTCGATTCATTCACCTTCGCGTTCACACTGAATATTCCCTGCTGGAAGGCGCTGTGCGGCTGAAAAAGCTGCCCGGGCTTTGCGCGCAGATGGACATGCCCGCCGTTGCGGTGACAGACACCAATTCGATGTTCTCGGCCTTGGAGTTCTCGGTCACCGCCAGCGGGGCCGGGGTGCAGCCGATCATGGGCTGTCAGGTCGATCTGACCTATGTACAGGTGCAACCGGGTGAAAAACCCAAACCACCCGCGCCGCTGGTGCTGCTGGCGCAGTCCGAGGCGGGGTATGAGAACCTGATGAAGCTGAGTTCCTGCCTTTATGTGGACAAGGGCGGGCAGTTGCCGCAGGTCTCGCTGGAGGAATTGGCGGAGCATTCGGACGGGTTGATCTGCCTGTCCGGCGGGCCGGATGGGCCGGTTGGCCGCTTGCTGCAACAGGGGCAGCGCCCGGCGGCTGAGGCTTTGGTGGATCGGTTGGCCGGGATGTTCCCGGATCGGCTGTATATCGAATTGCAGCGCCATCCGGGCGAGGATGGGCAACCCGAGGCCGAACGTCTGACCGAACGTGGCCATGTCGAGATGGCCTATGCCAAGAACCTGCCACTGGTCGCCACCAATGATGTCTATTTCCCGACCTCGGACATGTATGAGGCGCATGATGCGCTGATCTGTATTGCCGAGGGGGCCTATGTCGATCAGCAGGACGGGCGCCGCCGTCTGACGGCGCAGCATTACTTCAAGTCGCAGCAGGAGATGGTGACGCTGTTCGCTGATTTGCCCGAGGCGGTTGAGAATACTGTCGAGATTGCGCGGCGCTGCGCCTTCATGGCCTATCGCCGCGATCCGATCTTGCCGAAATTCGCTGATGACGAGGTGGCCGAACTACGTCGGATTGCCAATGAAGGATTGCGGAAACGTCTGGCGGTGATCCCCCATGCGGTGACGCCCGAGGAGTATCAGGAGCGGCTGGATTTCGAACTGGGCATCATCGAGGGGATGGGTTTCCCCGGTTACTTCCTGATCGTTGCGGACTTTATCCAATGGGCCAAGGATCACGACATCCCGGTGGGGCCGGGGCGGGGTTCGGGCGCGGGCTCTCTGGTGGCTTACGCGCTGACGATCACCGACCTTGATCCGCTGCGGTACTCATTGCTGTTCGAGCGGTTCCTGAATCCGGAACGGGTCTCGATGCCCGACTTCGATATCGACTTCTGCATGGATCGCCGTGAAGAAGTGATCCGCTATGTGCAGCAGAAATATGGGCGCGACAAGGTGGGGCAGATCATCACCTTTGGTGCGTTGCTGTCCAAGGCTGCCGTGCGCGATATTGGGCGGGTCTTGCAAATGCCTTACGGGCAGGTGGACCGCCTTTCCAAGATGATCCCGGTCGAGGGCGTCAAACCTGTCTCCATCGAAAAGGCGCTGAAAGACGAACCGCGTCTGCGCGAGGAAGCGCGCAGCGAAGAGGTCGTGGAACGTCTGCTCACCTATGGCCAGCAGGTCGAAGGGTTGCTGCGCAACGCCTCGACCCACGCGGCGGGGGTGGTGATCGGCGACCGACCTCTGGACGCGCTGGTTCCGATCTATCAGGACCCGCGCTCCGACATGCCCGCCACCCAGTTCAATATGAAATGGGTGGAACAGGCCGGGCTGGTGAAGTTCGACTTTCTGGGTCTGAAAACCCTGACTGTCATTCAGAACGCAATGGATTTGATCTTCAAATCCGGGCGCGCGCTGCACATCGCCCCGGATGGCACCGAGCTTTATGAACCCGCCGAGGGGGCCGAAAACCAGATCAACGCCATCCCGCTGGATGATGAGGCGACGTACAAGCTCTATTCCGCGGCCAAGACCGTGGCGGTGTTCCAGGTGGAAAGCTCGGGCATGATGGACGCGCTCAAGCGGATGAAGCCGGACTGTATTGAGGATATCATCGCCCTCGTCGCGCTTTACCGGCCTGGCCCGATGGAGAACATTCCCAAGTTCTGTGAGGTCAAGAACAAGCTGAGCGAACGGGACACGCTGCATCCCTCCATCGACCATATTCTGGACGAGACCCAGGGTATCATCGTCTATCAGGAACAGGTGATGCAGATCGCGCAGGAAATGGCGGGGTACAGCCTTGGGGGTGCAGACCTGCTGCGCCGCGCGATGGGTAAGAAAATCCAGGAGGCGATGGACGCCGAGCGGCCCAAATTCCTCAAAGGGGCTGCCGAGAATGACGTGGATGAGGCCAAGGCGACCGAGGTCTGGAACCTGCTGGACAAGTTCGCCAACTATGGCTTCAACAAATCCCACGCGGCGGCTTATGCGGTGGTCAGTTACCAGACTGGCTGGCTGAAAGCGAACCATCCCGTCGAGTTCATGGCAGGCGTCATGAATTGCGATATTCACCTGACTGACAAGCTGGCCGTCTATTTTGAGGAGGTCCGCAAAGGGCTGGACCTGCCCTATGTGCCGCCCTGCGTGAACCGGTCGCTGGCGACATTTGATGTGGCCGAAGGGCATCTGGTCTACGGGCTGGGTGCGCTCAAGAATGTGGGTGTCGAGGCGATGAATTTGGTGGTCGAGGGGCGTGCCGACAAGCCTTTCGTCAATCTGTTCGACTTCGCCCGCCGCGTTGATCTGAAAAAGGTCGGCAAGCGCCCGCTAGAGATGTTGGCGCGGGCCGGGGCCTTTGACGAACTGGACAAGAACCGCCGACGCGTGTTCGAAAGCCTCGATCCGCTGGTGCAGTATTCGGCGGCGATCCACGAACAGAAGAACTCGAACCAGGTGTCGCTGTTTGGTGAGGCGGGTGATGACCTGCCCGAACCGCGCCTGTCGCCTTCGCCTGATTGGCTGCCCGCCGAACG
>NZ_JALCBM010000008.1:9994-54113 GCF_028066395.1 Ruegeria sp. | reverse complement strand
ATGACCTGCCCGAACCGCGCCTGTCGCCTTCGCCTGATTGGCTGCCCGCCGAACGCCTGAGCGAGGAATTCAAGGCCATCGGCTTTTATCTCTCGGGCCACCCGCTGGACGACTACATGCCCGCGTTGCGGCGCAAACAGGTGCTGACGTTGGATGAGGTGACGGAAAAGGCGCGCTCTGGCCCGTTTATTGCCAAGATGGCTGGGGTCGTCGCAGGTCGTCAGGAACGCAAGTCGGCGCGTGGCAACCGGTTTGCTTTCGCCCAGCTCTCGGACCCGTCGGGGGCCTATGAGGTCACGCTGTTTTCCGAAACACTGGAGAAAAGCCGCGCGTTTCTGGAAACCGGCGCGCAGGTGGTCCTGACCGCCGAGGCGACGATGGAAGCCGATCAGCTGAAACTGCTGGGCCGGTCCGTTGGCCCCGTGGATGCCGTTGTGGCCGAGGCTGGCGCGACCGGTCTGCGGGTTTTCGTGCAGGAGCCGCAGGTTCTGTCCACAGTCGCCACCGTGCTGGAGGACGCCGCAGGCGTGGCCAAGGGCGCTGCGAAAGGCCCAATCCAGCTATGCCTGATGGACCCCGGCCTGCCCGGTGAGGTCGAGATGGACCTGGGCCAACCCTTCCCGATCAACCCGCAGATCAAGGGCGCGATCAAGTCGCTGGACGGGGTGATCTCGGTCGAAGAAATATAGGTTTCTTTGGTCACTGGTGTTTCCGAGCTAAAAATTGGTTCAATCAATGTCGGTTAGCTTTTGGCACTGGAACTGATTGACAACGCTCTGAACCCACTGGCTTGGTAGTGGCTGAGGCGTCGGGGCTGTTGCAAACTCCTGAACTTCAGGAGGGCACATCAAACCAGATTCAGGTGCTCGGCATAGACGGCGGCTTCTGGCTTTTGTCTGACTACACAAGGAAACGTGCTCGATGGTAGCGATTTGCCAACGTCTGCGCCAATGTGCAGTCAACAACCTGCCAAAGCAGCTACTGTCGTGTTTTGCGCCCCATCAACAAGAGAAACGGGTAAGCCAATAGGAACCCACCGAATGAAACAATTCGCAAAGAAACCGCGGTTTCTGCTGCAGTGGCTGCATCAATACCTTGAAGGAGCAAAGCACTGGTCCACGTTACCTCTGCCACACCCAGCCCAGCGGGTAAAAATGGGACAGAAGAAAGAAGCAAGATCAGAGGATAAGCAACGAAAAGTGGCAGTGGATCAAGACCAGGCAAAAGCATCATAACGATACCGACGTTGAAAACTGCAATCAGAGCATACCGCAATACGCTTAGGCCGATGAGTTTTTGTAGAACTGCGGGGCTTTGATCTGCCGCTTGATTCAAGCCATCAGCCAGTATCGTAGTGGCCGATCCAATTCTGAGAAATTTGCCGATTGCCCGAACCGCCTGTGAACTGAATCTGAGTGTCGGCTTCAAAATAGGCACCCAAACCAAAAGCAGTGCCAACATAACAATCCCTGCAACAACAGGGCCAAACGTTACGAGCAAAACGCCAGTCAAGGCCGCCAACCCCAGTGTCAAAAGCTCTAGGGATTGTTCAAACAGCGATGTGCCAGCAGCGGCGTGCGCGCCAATGCCATACTTTCTCGCAACCCAGGCGCGGACAATCGGGACGCTGATCTGGATAGAGAGCACCTGCCCTAAAAGAGTACCAGTCGCCGTGGCCGAAGTCGCCGCCCCAAGAGAGATGGCTTTGTAATTTAGTGTTTCAGACAGCACTATTCGCCATTTCAAGGCGGCAATGAGGACCATTACGCTCTGCCCTGCCATGATCAATGCATAAAACGGCCAATGTATAGCGCCAAGCGTGCGCAGTATTCCCGACGGAGTGGCAC
Organism: Ruegeria sp.; assembly: GCF_028066395.1. GTDB lineage: Bacteria > Pseudomonadota > Alphaproteobacteria > Rhodobacterales > Rhodobacteraceae > Ruegeria. The sequence continues at coordinate 52,266 of NZ_JALCBM010000008.1, read as the reverse complement.
CGCTTGCCTGTAGCAGAACAACCAGTAGCGCCAAACCTGACAAAAGTCCGGCAAGCATCCAGCGAATGCGTTTTCCGCGAGTCGTGGTGTTCGATGCATCACTCAAAACAATTGACTCCGTAAATCACGTCCGGAACTGCCGCACGCGTTGAAAACCACATCACACGACTTTCAGGAAAATGAAACGTGACGATTTGGTGTAGGTCATAGATCACGGTCTTTTCCAACAAATTGTGCGTTGCCCGCAAGATATACCCACGTAAGCCCAACCCGTGATTTGAGGCGCAATAGTTTTCCGGCCAATTCGCCTCATATGTCGACCGATCAGGTATTTCGACATAATTTTTCACGTCCACAACCTGCACTCTGTCGAACATTTTCATAGCTCATCCGCAAGAAAATACCGCGCCTCCAAAGCGTCCGCCGTTGCGAAGACCGAGAACGAAAACAGGAGGATCAACAGAAAGTTCTCTGTCGTTTGAAGCTTTCTTGCACGACCTTCGACCGTTTTCCCGGTTTCAAACAAACTGACCAGCAATAAGCAAGGCAGCAAAAAGTAACGGCCTTGGACGCCCAATATTGTTGACGCAGGATGAGGGGTCCAGGTTACGAGTAATGAGAAGAAGACAATGAAGACCGCGCTGAACGCAGAGACTATCACCGCAAGAGAAATAAATTTATCATTAATTCTTCCCTGAAGTATCGCCAATAGCAGTATCAGCAAAATAAAAGTGTAAAGTATGGTATATGTCAGCGATGTAAATGGAACATCTAACCATCCCAGAATTCCAAGGAAAGAATGTAGATAATAAAGGGTGTGCTTTCCGTCAGAAAGAGTAGCCCAAAGTGCATCAAGAAATTGCAGCGGATTGTGCAGATAGTACTGGATAATCTGAGATGGTGTTGCCCCCAAATTTACCCGCATATCCTCGGTCGTGGTTAACGCAAAGCCGTACCACAGAATGATCGCTATGCATAAAATGACAAAAAGAAGAATTGCATGGGCGTTTCGAAAGCGCACGCCAAGCGTGAATGGAAATAATACAAGTGGGGCCATGTGCAAACGGCATCCCGCCAGCAAGAATATAAGGGCTGACATGGCAAATAGGGTCCTGAGCCCAGGTTGCTCTTTTTCTTTCATCATATCGAAGTAGAGAGCAGTTATCAGAAGCAGCATCGCAGTAGACAAAAAATCGATACTTGCGGACGCGGCCTGAAACAGTGTCATCGGCAGGAACAGAAGCGCGATGACCAAAGCAGGCGGTGCTGTGGTTCGAAATGCTGCAAATAAAAGTAGTGTTCCCACGCCAAGCGAAAAACCACGTGCGAGTTTATAGCTTGAATCCACACTTTGACCCAAAAGCTCTCCGACAGAGAGTGCTATCGCTTGAGGCAAATAGATGAGAGGAAAATAGTATCCCGTCCCAGGTAATGTTTCATAGGCGCCCTGACCGGACCACTGAATTTCTTTCGCAGCATTCAATTCTTCAGAAGAAATCTGAACCTCGGATTGATGGGGTAATGCCGTGAAATACGACATGTATTCAATCAAACCTGTATCCACATATCCTCCGGACGCATGCCCGGCAGGAGACTCCAGAAACAGCTGCCCTTTGGAGAGCAGATACGCGCGCTCGATGTGATCGAATTCATCGGGTGACTGGAATGGCGGAGTCAGCACGCCGATCCACAGTGCGGCGCAAAAAATCGCAAAGCACGCGGCTAAACTCCGATCAATCACCATGCTTCTAATTGTCTGACTTGGCGCGCTTGTCGGTCCGAGTTGGGATGTGGGAATTGAACCGAAGGCGTTGAATTGGGACTTTGGGCTCGGACGCAATATCATAGCTTGCAAAGAACAAAAGCATTTGGAATCCCAGAACGATGGGCAAGGCCGACAGCATTACCGTTCCAGTCGCAGCAGGAACCCCGGTTATGATGGATTCTGACCAAGCCACGGCTCCGAAAATGACACCAAAGGTCAACAGGATGAGACCAAACAGAAGGTTTAGGGACGCAAGCGAAAAATCCCGTAAAAAGTACATGTAGATGACTCGCTTCAACGTTGCAGTGATATGGCGCCAAAGAAAATCACCTACAACTTTACCGATCCGTAACCCGCTGACTTCATCTGCGTAGACTGCACGCATGGGAATATCCACCACGACGGCCCGCAGATCCCCGAGACGAATGAGCATGTCGCTTTCAAAAAAATACCTCTGGGCAACCTTGTCCAGATCTATGGAGGCCAACGCGCGGGAGTGGATCGCGGTGTAGCCGTTGGTTGGGTCAAAGATACTCCAATATCCGCTGGACAGCTTGGTTATGAAGCTGAGAAACGCGTTTCCAAACAGCCTGACGCGTGGCATATCACTTACGGCAGAGCCGGAATAAAAGCGGTTTCCCTTTGCGTAATCAGCCTCTCCCACTTCGATTGGCTGAACAAATTGCGGTAACAGTTCGGGTGCCATTTGCCCGTCACCGTCGACCTTCACCAGAATTTCTGCACCAGCTTCCAGTGCCGCCCGATATCCAGTGATAACCGCACCGCCAACGCCGGTATTCGACGTATGCCTCAAGACCTTGACCCGCGGGTCCTTTGTCGTCTTCTCGATGTGGTCGCCAGAGCCATCCGGGCAGGCATCATCAACCGCAAATATGAACTCTACTTCGGGTCCAATACGTGCGATCACATCTTCGATGTGGCGCGTAACCTTGAAACAGGGAATGACGACTGCAATACGCATACTAAATCGGCCTTATTGATACTCGGAAACTACTGATGCTCTTTCAAGCAGTATGTACGCCAGTGACTATGACCGCGCAAAACTGCCTGCTGCGATAAACCATTCACGTTGCAAAAAAGACCCACAAAGGGCCGCGACCGTTGTAGATGTCTTTGATTTGAAATGGCTTTCTTCATGACTGCGATCTTTCTGCTGATAGATGCATTGATTTGGCGGGCGGCGACAGGCCCCTTTGAAGCGACGTGTCCTTTAGTACGAGTAGATGCCTTTGAAGAGTGGTAAACGCTGACTCTTCGATCGTGAAAGGTCCGGATTGGTTTCCAGCGGCAGCAAGATGTGCGGCGATAGCGAACCATATTCCGACTTGAGTATGGAGTTGAATTCAGGCCCCAGATTGTCTGTGCGATAGCTGGGAATCACAAGGTCAGGTTCAGCCTCAAGCAATGCGCTATAAAGGGTGGAGTTCTGCCCTTCCCCTTTGGTCTTGAGCACGGCTTGGGCATCGAGCCAAAGTCGGGGCTCCATTCGACGGCTGGGGATCATGCCAATTCCATCGAAATAGGTATCGTTTTCCGCCAGCTGCGCTTCGGCCTGTTGGACAACCACCAATTGCGCGCGGTTGTCATGGTCCAGATACTGCACATTCCGCACAATGCTCTGCACGGCGATAACCAACAGGAGCCCGGGTATGATAGAAGACCATCTTTCCGAATGGTGCAGAAGATAGGTCGCCGCCAACGCTGCGTAGACCGCTAAAAACGGTAAAACCATGGTGAAAACATAGGGCCATGTCTGATTGTGAAAGAAAATCAGCCCGGCCAGCAGAACCGTAAAGACAAGAAAAATACGTTCGGCACAGTCGAGTTTCAAAATCCGTTTGGCAGACAAAATAAGCCCAAAGGCAACCAATCCATATTGCAACGGGTTGCGAAAAAGCGTCTGCCACACATATGCGTCCAGCCCGTCGTAGTAGCTGCCGCCATTTAGTGCCAGTTCGGCAGGTCCGAGGAAGAGCACCTCCAGAACCTGCGGCATCGCAGAGCCGCCTAGCAAAACACCATAAAGTGCAATGGCAATGGCCCAACCCAGAAGAAGGAGCACTCCGCGTTTGATCGCGCGTGTGATGGACAACATGCAAAGTGCATCGACCACCAATGCCGCTCCCAGAGCGAAGTTGAAATAGACTGATTTTTGCGTTGTCACAAAGGCAAGCCCGCTCAACAGGCCAGCCAATATCAGAGTTTTAGCACGGTCAGCTTGATATCGGACCACAACCAACACCGCCATAACCGCAAACAACGTAGCAAGCGGTTCGGATCTGAGGCGAAACCCACGTTCGATAAAGTTGGAAAAGGTCAGCAAGAGGGCCACAGCCAGGATCGCTGTCAGGCGCTCATGACTCAGCGTGAGGGCGCATTTGTAGATACCCCAGAGCAACGCCACCGCCAGACCAGCCGTGGTCAGCCGACCAACCATCAGCATCGACGTGGCATCCCAGCCAATCAGATGAGAAAGCTCGTAGAACACAACGTACCCGACGGCTTTCTTGGGCCAGATCGTCTCAAAGATACCATCGAAAAGATAAACCGGTTGGGTAAAGTGCCAGAACTCGTCCATCACAAAGCGGGTATTGACCGCCAGCACAAACAGGATCGCGATTTTCGCAAACACGAACAGGCTGATCGCACGCGAAAGGTTTTGTTCCTGGCTGAGACCGGAGGACTGTATCTGCGTGAACGCCGTCATGTCACGCTCCTCTTTGCATTGCCAGCTTGAGCCGAGGTGTCAGTCTTTGCACAATCTGTGTGGATCTTAGAAAACCGCGCCATTCGAATGGACCAAGCAAGAGTGCCGCACGAAGGGCAGCGCCAAGTCCACGCAGATCACGATGATGCAGACCCGCCAGACAAACGTTGAGCGCGTTGGCGGCCTCCGCGCGTTTGCGCGCCCGCGTCGTTAATTGATCCGGCAACTCCGCCAAATGCCGGTCAAGCGGTATCTCCAGTTGACGTTTGAAGGATTGCAAGTCACGCGATCCGGTCATGGTTAAGGACTTCGCATGAATTCGAAATGCAGATGCGTGTCTGGGATTCCATGCCAATCCATTCCGCGACAATCTTAGCCAAAGGTCCCAATCTGCTGTGTACCAAAGCGTTTCATCCAGACCCCCGCGATCCAACACAATGTCGCGTCGGAACATGACCGCCGGCAAAGCCACGGTGTTTTGCACGATCAGATGGGAAAGAGCCTCGTCGGGAAACAGAACGCGCGGTGTGTCCCCAAAAGGCGGGCACATCTGCCCAACGGTTTTCCCCTGCGAGTCTATAAGGTCCGCTCCGTGTACCCAGATGTCGACTTCGTGAAACCGGGTACTCATGTCTTTCAGCAGCGCCGCACGTCCTGGCAACCAGATATCGTCTTGGTGCAGCATTGTGACCAGCGGCGCGCGCGCCTGACGCAGGCCAAAGTTCGTGTTCTCTGTCCACGAGCGACCGTTGGGGTTGTCGATGATTTGAAGCGGAAACCGGGCTTGTGCGGCTTCCAGGATTTCTCGGCTACCGTCTGTCGAACCTTGATCCACGGCGATAATCTCAAGCCCTTCGCATTGTCCGGCAAGAGAGGAAAGCGCAGTTTCCAGTGTCGCCTGACCATTGAAGATCGGCATAATCACAGAAAGCCAGGGTTGGGTCATGTTACTATCGGCGAAAATAGTTGGAGGTTAGCAAGTAACAACGATGCGGTCAGGACGATCCCTTTGGTCGAAACCGCGCTGGGGCTCATGTGGTCTGCTGTGATCCAACTGGACACAATGGCACTGGTCCAAATCAAAACATCCGCGACAAAGATGGTTTCGTTCTTCATGAGCCCAATTCTCGACAAGTGATACTTGGAAACAATTCGTTTCCGATATTGCCCGCTTTTGTGTCGAGATTGAGGCGAGCATCGTACCGATTTGGGATTAAAGGTTGAGGTTGCCCGTTTGTTTTACTCTCCGGTAAACCCGGGGCGGTTCAGTTTATGTGTCAGGGCAGCCGAGAGGGTTTGTTCTGCGCCAATAGACTAAAGTGTTGCGAAGTCTAAATTTTGCTTGGACGAATTGCGTGTTCTAGCTGGATAAATCCAAATTCAAGCTGGACGGCACAAAGGGAAAATCATGGCTGGGGTGGTAGGATTCGAACCTACGATACACGGTACCAAAAACCGCTGCCTTACCACTTGGCTACACCCCAACGGTGAGCGGCTGTCTACGACTGTTGCTTTCCGGGTTCAAGAGGTTTTTGGACAAAAAATCACCCCACCTTGCAAATAATTCAGGGCGCGTTTCCGTAGCTATATCCGGGCTGTCAGAGTGAACGTCTTAAGCATGTCGAAAAGGTCTGCGCCTCGATACAAAACCGTATGCTATTCGCGGATTTCGGACGGCTCGACCCCCCAAAGGTTGGATTTCAGCGTCCACCCCTTGTAGCCGCCCGCCGAGATTCGGCACCAGTCCGGGGTGCAACTGCCCAGACGGGCGACGACCCCGGCCTCGAAATGCGCGTTGATCTGGGCATCGGGATTTGGGGTGGCGTAGACCGGCAGCAATTCGGGCTCGACCAGCACGGTGCGTACGCCGGACAACAGGGCATAGTGGACCCAACCGCCTGCGCCGTCCCGATCCTGAACCTTGCGCCAGTTGCCGTATTCGGCGGTGATCTGCAGGGGCATGCCGCGGCGTTTGAAGACCCAGTCGATTCGATGGGTCAGGGATGGGCCGCGGCGGACATTGCCCTCGGCCGCTTTCATCGAGACGTAACGCGGCAGCGGCAGGTGCGTCACCGGCCCGCGCGCGTCCTGCGCGGCGGCCGCCAGCGGTCCACAGGTGACCACAAACGCCAGCAACAGCGCCAAAACCTGGCGTTTCACCGAAAAAATAGCACTCACTGCCTGCCTGCTCTTATGCCTGTTGATCGTGTTTCGAAAAAAGGTTGAGTCTATGTCATTGGGGTTCTTGTGCCCCGCCTGATCCTGCGCCACGATGACATGGCGCGCGGCTGTTTGCAAAGCGGTAGGAGGGCTGAGGTGCCAAGAGAACGTCTGAGTGTTGTCGTTACGCGACGGTTGCCCGAAGCCGTCGAAACTCGGCTGAGCGAGCTTTTCGATGTGCGCCTGCGCGACAATGATACGCCGATGTCGCGCGAAGATCTTGTGGACGCCGTGAAAGAGGCGGATGTGCTGGTGCCCACCATCACCGACACGATTGATGCGGGTATTCTGGGCCAGGCCGGGGACAATCTGCGCCTGATTGCCAATTACGGGGCCGGGGTCGACAACATTGATGTTCAGACGGCCCGGCAGCGGGGCATTCTGGTCTCGAACACGCCCGGTGTGCTGACGGATGACACGGCGGATATGACCATGTCGCTGATCCTGGCGGTCACACGGCGCCTGCCCGAAGGCATGGGCGTGATGCAGAAGGGCGACTGGTCTGGCTGGGCCCCCACGGCACTGCTGGGTGGTCGGGTCGGAGGTCGCCGTCTGGGTATCCTCGGGATGGGTCGGATCGGGCAGGCCGTTGCCCGCCGCGCCAGCGCCTTTGGCATGCAGGTGCATTACCACAACCGCCGCAGGCTGCGCCCCGAGATTGAAGAGGAGTTGGAGGCGACCTATTGGGAAAGCCTGGACCAGATGGTTGCGCGGATGGATGTGATCTCGGTCAATTGCCCCTCAACGCCTTCGACGTTTCATCTGATGAACGCGCGGCGGTTGAAGCTGATGAAGCCTTCGGCGGTGATCGTGAACACCTCGCGGGGTGAGGTGATCGACGAAAACGCCCTGACACGCATGATCCGCGCCGGAGAGATCGCGGGTGCCGGGCTGGATGTGTACGAACATGGGACGGATGTGAACCCTCGCCTGCGGCAGTTGCCGAATGTGGTGCTGTTGCCGCATATGGGCTCGGCCACGCTGGAAGGGCGGATCGAGATGGGTGAGAAAGTCATTATCAATATCAAGACCTTCGAGGACGGTCACCGTCCGCCGGATCAGGTCGTGCCCGCGATGCTATAGCTATGTCCGGCGGTCGTATGACCACCGGTCCCGTGACGAATTCTACCATCCTGTCGGCGCGAGCCTTTGGTCTTGCCGTGCGGGCAGGCCATGTTTGACGTTATTGAGAGAGGGAGGAGCACATGCGTGCCAATTGGATTTCAGGAATTTTACTGACCACGGCGATTGCCGCCACGCCCGCGCTGGCGCAGGAAACCGCAGATGCCGTATCGCCAGAAGCCCCAACCGAGGGGCAGGTTCAGGGCCTGACCGATCAGGTCATCGCCGCCTTGGAGGCGAAGGCGAATGGCGTCCCGGTCGAAGCTGAAAACTGGATGGTTGCCGCTGCAAACCCGCTGGCGGTCGAGGCTGGCGCGCGTGTGTTGCGTGCCGGGGGCTCGGCGGCGGATGCGATGGTTGCGGTGCAGGTGGTTCTGGGTCTGGTTGAGCCGCAATCTTCGGGCCTGGGCGGCGGTGCGTTTCTGGTCTGGTATGATGCGGCGAGTGAAACTCTGACCACGCTGGACGGGCGGGAAACAGCGCCGCTGGAGGCAACGCCTAGGCTGTTTCAGGACGAAAATGGCGAGCCGCTGAAATTCTTCGATGCCGTGGTCGGCGGTTTGTCCGTGGGCACACCCGGCACTCCCGCGCTGCTTGAAGAAGCACACCGCCGCTGGGGCCGCAGCCCGTGGCCGTCGTTGTTTGTCGATGGTATCCAACTGGCGGATGAGGGCTTTCTGGTCTCGCCCCGCCTTGCCGGTCTGGTCGAACGGGACGCCGAGCGCCTGTCGCGATTTCCCGCAACGGCGGCGTATTTCCTGCCCGACGGTCAGCCGTTGGCGCAGGGGCAGCGCTTGACCAATCCGGCCTATGCCGAAACCCTGCGAACGCTGGCGACCGAGGGGTCGGCAGGGTTCTATGGTGGGGATATCGCAGCAGGGATCGTCAACACAGTCCGTACCGCGCCCGGCAATCCCGGCGTGTTGTCCGTCACCGATCTGGCGCTTTATCAGGTGATCGAGAGGGAACCGGTTTGCGCCGCTTATCGCGCTTATGAGGTTTGCGGCATGGGTCCCCCTTCCTCGGGTGCGCTGACCGTGGGGCAGATTTTGGGCATGGTGCAGGGCTATGACCTGCCTGCGATGGGACCGGACAGCCCCGAGGCGTGGCGGTTGATCGGCGATGCCTCGCGCCTGGCTTTCGCGGATCGGGGGCGCTACATGGCCGACAGCGATTTTGTCCCGATGCCCACCGAAGGCTTGGTTGACCCGGACTATCTGGCGCAGCGCGGGTCGCTGCTGTCCGAGGGCGGCGCATTGGTTGATATCGCCCCCGGCAACCCCGAGTTCGACCATGCCTCGAATTGGGCGGATGATGTGTCGCTGGAATTGCCCTCGACCTCGCATATCTCAATCGTGGATGCCTATGGCAATGTGCTGTCGATGACCACGACCATCGAGAATGGTTTTGGCTCGCGCCTCATGACCAACGGTTTCCTGCTGAACAATGAGCTGACAGATTTCTCGTTCCGGACCCATTCGGATGGCGTGCCGATTGCCAACCGGTTGGAGCCTGGCAAGCGCCCGCGTTCATCCATGAGCCCGACGATTGTGTTGCAGGACGGGGTTCCGGTTCTGGCCATTGGCTCGCCGGGCGGCAGCCGGATCATTGGCTATGTGGCCAAGTCGATCATCGCCTGGGCCGATTGGGGCATGAACATTCAGGAGGCGGTCATGCTGCCACATCTGGTCAACCGATTCGGCACCTATGACCTTGAACTCGACACCGCTGCTGAGGGCCATTCCGACGCGCTGATCGCCATGGGGTTCGAGGTCAATCCGCGCGATCTGACCTCAGGCCTGCACGCCATCGAGATCGGAGAGGTTCTGAAAGGCGCAGCCGACCATCGGCGTGAGGGGATTGCGCTGGGAGACTGACGCAACCCTTGCCCCGACCGGACGGGCCTTTTAGTCATGGGCTGAAAGGCCCCTATCGGGGCAAGCCGGGGAAGGACAGACCATGGTGCAGGCGACGACTTTGCCAAGAAACGAGGCCGGGATCGAAACTGCCATCGGTATCCTGAAACAGCGCTTTGGGGATCGGCTGCAAACCAGCGCGGCGATCCGGGAACAGCATGGTCATACGACCACCTGGATCGATAACCAAAGCCCCGACGCCGTGGTCTTCCCTCATTCAACCGACGAAGTGGCCGAGATCGTGCGGACCTGCGCCGCCCACAAGGTGCCGGTCATCCCCTTTGGCACCGGCACCTCGCTGGAAGGGCATGTGAATGCGCCCGCGGGGGGGGTCTCGGTCGATCTGATGCAGATGAACAAGGTGCTGGCGGTTCATGCGGGTGATCTGGATTGCGTCGTGCAACCCGGTGTCACGCGCGAAGATCTGAACACTCATCTGCGCGATCAGGGCCTGTTCTTCCCTATTGACCCCGGGGCCAATGCCTCGCTCGGTGGGATGGCGGCGACGCGGGCCTCGGGCACCAATGCGGTGCGCTATGGCACGATGAAGGACAATGTGCTGAGCCTTGAGGCGGTGATGCCCGATGGTCAGATCATCCGCACCGGGCAGAGGGCGAAAAAATCCTCGGCCGGATACGACCTGACCCGCCTGCTGATCGGGGCTGAGGGGACGTTGGGCATCATCACCGAGCTGACCCTACGCCTGCAGGGCATCCCCGAGGCAATCACCTCGGCCCGGTGTTCTTTTCCGACGGTCGATGCGGCCTGTCAGGCGGTGATGATGACGATCCAATACGGCATTCCCGTCGCCCGGATCGAACTGCTGGACGACATGTCCGTCCGTGCCGCCAACGCCTATTCCGGGCTAAGCTTGCCGGAAACCCCGCTGCTGTTGCTGGAATTCCACGGCTCGGAAAGTGGTGCGGCGGAACAGGCCGAAACCTTTGGTCAGATCGCCGGCGAATTCGGCGGCACCGATTTCGCTGCCACCTCGACCACCGAAGAACGCAACAAGCTGTGGCAGGCGCGGCACGACATGTATTGGGCCTGCCTGCAACTGCGCCCCGGTGCACGGGGGATATCAACCGATGTCTGCGTCCCGATCTCGTGCCTTGCGGACTGCGTGACCCGGACGCAGAACAAGGCCGTCGAACTGGGCCTGCTGGCGCCGATGGTGGGGCATGTGGGCGATGGCAATTTCCACTCGCTGCTGCTGATCGACATGGACGACGCGGATGAGGTCGCCAAGGCCGAAACCTTTGTTGGCTGGCTGAACGATCTGGCAATCTCGATGGAGGGCACCTGCACCGGTGAGCACGGCATCGGCCAAGGCAAACGGCCCTATCTGGAACGCGAACTGGGTGCGGCGACACGGTATATGTCCGCGATCAAGGCAGCGCTGGACCCCGACAACATCATGAACCCGGGCAAGATCCTGCCCTGAATTCAACCAAACCTTCTGCCCTTTCCAGCCATACCGACGCCTCAATTTCATGTGATCATTCTGCTCAGAGCAGAATATTGATTCCGAGGTTTATTATGGACGCGTTGCGGTTCCTGGGCTTCGCGCTGGTCGCGATGATTGTTATTGCCGGTCTCGACTACTACCAGCAGGACAAAAAACACGAAGGCATCCTGTCGGCAGAAGGCTATATCGACACGATCAGGTCACGCTTCAGCGAACGCCAGCAGGAAAAGGTCGCTGAAAAGGCCGAGCGTGAACGGCAAGACCGCTGGAAGGCTGGCGCCAAATCTTACATTCCCAACGCGCCGGACGGGTGGAGCCGGTATGCAATCGATGACACAGACGCCCAAGCGGTATCGACCGTCTTGTCGGATTATGGCCCGACACCCCTGATCAGCTCGATCAGCAATCCGGTCGAGCTTGCCCGTCTGGCAAATGGAGGTCGGGAAGCGGCCCTGCGCAAGCTGAATGAGACCGGGTATGTTTTCGCAAACGGGACTGAAATCCTCTGGTTCGATATCTCGCTGAAACCAAAATCGGCGCGCAACACATTGGCCGGTCTGGCCCTTGGACGACAGGCCGCGTTCACGAACGCCATGAAAGTCAGCGAAGGCTTTGCTGTTATCGACGGCGTCGCCTTTGCAGAAGAGACCGGCGATTTGCTTGGGCAACCGAACGCAGCAGAGTACCGGAGGATCACCGGGCGTATCGGGTTTGATGAAGAGGTTGTGCTGCGACTGCACGGCAAGGCGAGCGATGCCTCGATTCGCCAGCTTTTGACCGCGGTGGATTACGCAGGGCTCAATGCGTTGCTCGCCCATCCCTCGCCCGCTGTGGGACAAGGTGTTGCGGTCGCACTGGATCAGCAGCCGGAAACGGCCGACAGGATGAATGACCTCTACCGCGAGATGCAACGGGCGCAGGACAAGATTTCGCAGGACAAGATCGAAAACCTGGATATGGGTGCAGTGATGGTCAACACGCTGGCCAGTTCAGGTTTCAATACTGAAGGCATGCTGAATATCACCGGCGGAGAGGTGTTTGAAAACCAGAACCTGATGCAGGTGGGTTACGGTCGCGCGCAAGAACTTTTGCTGCAGACCGACCAGCAAGAGGCCAGCTTGGACACCCCGTCTGAAACCAAAGGGGTCATCGGCACATTGCTGGCTATGCTGCCCAAGTTCGGGGCGACCTCTGCCAGTGAGGAAGAACCAGCCCCAACCGAAGTTCGGGTGCGCAAGGGCGGTGGCAGTTCCTCCTGCTCTTCTATCGGCAGCAGCAAGCGCTGTTCGGTCGGTAATTGACCCGGTAATTCCCCAAATTGACGACCCGCAGCCCCTGCGGGTCGTTTTTCTTATATCACTGGTCGGATGAATGTCGCGTGATCCCGCCGATTTGCGCCATATGGTGCCAACTGAATTCAAGCGGAGTCGTCCGGACATGAAAACCCAAGCCAAAGCACTGGTCGTCGGCGGTGGTGCCGTCGGAACCTCGATTGCCTATCACCTGGCCAAGGCAGGCTGGGACGATGTGATGCTGATCGAGCGGGATGAGCTGACCTCCGGTTCCACCTGGCACGCGGCGGGCCTGCTGCCGCTGTTCAACATGTCCTATGCGACGACGCATATTCACAAGTACTCGGTCGATTTCTACAAGACGCTTGAGGAAGAAACCGGCCTGAATGCGGGTTTCGCCGTGGTGGGCAACCTCCGCATGGCGCAGACGCAGGACCGCATGGACGAATATATGCTCTACGCGTCCACCGCCGAGACCTGCGATGTCGCTTATGAATGGCTGACCCCGGATCAGATCAAGGAGCGCTGGCCGTTGATCGAAACCTCGGACCTGAAGGGCGCGATCTATCACACCGAGGACGGCTATATTAACCCCGCCGATGTGACTCAGGCGATGGCCAAGGGTGCCCGTCAGCGCGGCGTCGACATCGTCCGCAAGATGCAAGCCGATGCGTTCCACTGGAACGGCACCCATTGGGAAGTCACCTGCACCAAGATGGTCGAGAAGGGTGGCAACCTTGTTCCGTCGGACGAGCAGGTGGTGATCACCGCCGAGCATGTCGTGACCGCATCGGGCAACCACGCGCAGCGCACCGCCAAGATGCTGGGCATCAAGATGCCCGCGATCCCGGTTGAACACACCTTCATCGTCATGGACAAAGACCCCGAGCTGGTCAAATGGCGCGAGGCGGGCAACCCGGAACACCCCGTTGTCCGTGATGCCGACAACGAATCCTATGCGCGTGAGGAACGCGGCGGCTGGATTCTGGGTATCTATGAACATGGCGCACCCGCGCAGTTCGAACATGGCGTGCCGGACAGCTTCCGCGCCGATCTGTTCCCGCTGGATCTTGACCGGATCGCGGGTCAGTACATGGCGATGGCCGAACGTGTGCCCTCCTGCGCCGACTCCGGCCTGAAGGACGATTTCAACGGCCCAATCTGCTACACCCCCGATGGCAACCCGCTGGTTGGCCCGGCTCCGGGCCTGCGTAACATGTGGCTGGCCGAAGGCTTCAGCTTCGGCATCACCGCCGCAGGCGGCACCGGCTACTATCTGGCGCAGATGATGGTGGATGGCGAGGCCGAGATCGACATGGCCTCGCTGGACCCCAAGCGGTACTCATCCAACTGGATGACTACCGAGTTCGCGGCCCGCAAGAACGAAGAATGCTATGAGCATGTCTATATCCTGCACCATCCGGATGAAGAGCGCGAAGCCTGCCGCCCGCTGCGAACTGTTCCGGCCTATGACCGCCAGAAAGCGCGCGGTGCTCAGTTCGGCTGGGTCAACGGCTGGGAACGTCCGAACTATTTCGGCCCGCTGGATGCGCCGGACAATTTCGACAAGGAAAGCCGCAGCTTCCGCCGTGGCGGCTGGTGGCAATACGCCGTTGAAGAGGCGAAAGCGATCCGCGAAGGCGTTGGCCTGATCGACGCCTCGGCCTTCACCAAGCATGTCGTCAAAGGCCCCGGTGCCACCCAGTTCCTGGATTGGTTCACCTGCAACAAGCTGCCCAAGGTCGGTCGTATCAACCTGACCTACGCGCTGACCTCGCATGGTACCACCCGCACCGAATACACCATCGTCCGTAACGGCGAGAACAACTACTACATCGTCTCCGCCGGTGCCTGGACCGAGTACGACGCCGACTATCTGCGCAAGGCGGCCGAGGACAAGATGGAGGAGTTCGGGTATATCGAGATCCAGGATGTAACCACCCAGTGGGGCGTCTTCGCAATCGCCGGACCCAAGTCGCGTGACGTTCTGAAAGAGGTCATCAAGGACGCCGATCCGGAAACCGCCCTGTCCAACAAGCGTTTCCCGTGGCTGTCGGCCCGTCAGATCGAACTGGGAATGTGCCCGGTCAACGCGATCCGCGTGGCCTATACCGGTGAGCTGGGCTGGGAACTGCATCACCCGATCGAGATGCAGAACTACCTGTTCGACCTGCTGGAGAAAGCCGGCGAGAGCCACGGCATGAAACTGGTCGGTGCCCGCGCCCAGAACTGGCTGCGTCAGGAGAAATCCTATCGCGCCTTCGGCACTGAATTAGGTCGCGATGCGACCCCGCTTGAGGCCGACCTGCCGCGTTTTGTCGACCTGTCCAAGGATTTCTACGGCAAGGCCAAGCTGGAAGAGACCGGTGTGCGCGTCAAATGCTGCACCTTGCTGATCGACGGTCCGGACGATGCCGATCCATGGGGCCGCGAGGTACTGTATACGCCAGAAGGTGAACGCGTGGGTCGTCTGACTTCGGGCGGTTACTCGGTGGCGTTCGAGAAATCCATCGGTATGGGCTACGTCAAACCCGAATTGGCGGTCGAAGGCACTAAGCTGCAGGTCAAAATGCAGGACAAGCTGTGGGATGCGGTCGTAACCTGCGACAGCCCCTATGATCCGAAGAACGAGACCATCCGCAAGGACGGTTAACGTACCCGGTTCCGCAGGCGGCGCGCAAGAAATGCGCCGCCTGTGGCGGCACATGCCTCCGGCGGAGGTATTTTCAAACAGAAGAAACCAGGGATGTGAAAAAGATCCAGCCCCCCGCTTGTGGCAGGGGGCCTTCTCCTGTTGCGGTCATCGGCGCCTCCGCCTGTACCGCACGGCCACGATCTACGGTTCTGGTTAAGGAATCATTTCTTCTTCTGTTCAAAAATACCTCCGCCGGAGGCAAGCCTGCGCAAGCAGGCTTTTGCGCCGGTTTCTACTGGGCGGAACCTATCAAACGAAGTCTGAAATTTTCGACCCGAGCCTCTCTGACGTCGTTAAGGTGTCTGCAAGTTTCCCCGGTCTCCTACCCAACCTCGCGAGTGTTGGTTTACGCTCATCACGTTGCAGAATCTGACTGCGCAGTCACCTGCTGGTGGACCTCAATCACATTGCCTTCGGGATCGTGAAAGAACACCTGATGCCATTCCTTTGCAAAGGCCGTGCCGTAATCTGAATAGGGGATGCCCTTTTCATCCAGCAGCTTAAGAAAGCCCGCAAGGTCATCGGTGCGAAAGGCGATATGACCACGCTCGACCGGGTTGATGACCTTGCCGTTTCGGAATGCGACGTCGAAGGCACGCTCGGCCAGGTGCATCTGCATGCTGCCTTCGGTGGCAAAGCGTATCTTGCCATCATAGCCGGTTTCCGCATTGGCCTCGGTTCGTGGGAAGTTCTGCTGAGGGATATCGTCCAGACCCAGTACGTTGGTATAAAATTCGTGCATGCGATCCACATCGTCGGCCACGAAATTGATGTGATGAAATTCAAGCTTCATGTATCGCCTTCACCTTAAACTCGTTTGCGTTTCTGGGTTTGTAGCATTGGAAAACGCGGTATGGTATGATGGGAGTCAACTCCTTGACTGTGGCCTGATCCCCCGAATCTCCTTCAGCTTTGAATAGCGTCACAAAACTACTCGTTGGTGCAACGAACGGCTGCTTTCCGCCTTAAACAATGGAACACGCAAAAATTTGCTAGGAAAGTTGCAGGTTTGACGCCGGGAAATGGCAACTCGGCGTCAATAAATGTCACATTATGTGCCGTTCCACACTGTGGCGCTCCAACTGACATTACCTATCCGCACACCAAAAACTTTTTATTTTCGTTCCCCTTTTATCACTGGGATCGAGAATGTTGACCAAAAATTTCATAGTGAACTACCTTCGCTTGTTGTAGTCACCGATTGTCTATCCGACGTCCGTGCAAGCAAGTACCCACTCGATTGAGCTAGGGTCAGTATGCATTGAATTCCTGATGTGAGAATTGCTTGCAAAAGAATCCCGTGCGATACTCTCCCAACTGTGGAACAATTGTTTTCCAGTGCGAGGCGCCCTTCAAAGTAGCTCGCGTGGCTTCGGAGAGCGCAATCACGCGTGACGAGAAGGGTGGCTGAAGGAGTGGGTATGACGACTCTAATCTATGACATCGTCGATTCTGACCAAAACCTAAAAAGGATCGAAGTTCGCGAAGGGCCGGGTGACTGGGAAACGACATATGGGGCCGGTGAGTTGTGCGTTGACGATGGAACCGTCGATGACCGCGACGGTAACTTGAAGTTGCTTGGCGTACTGGATGGAACGCCTCGAACCGTTTTGGTCCTTAAGGAAACCGGATTTGGCGGTTCTGAAGGCGACCGCGGAACGGCGAGCTGTGAATGTTGTGGGGGTAGCTGTGATCCCACCCCGATATGGAAGCTAGTGGGCGTTGAGTGATCTGATAAAAGCCACATGACAATCCACTAAGTGATGAGATGAAAGTCGCTCTCGTCGGACCCAAAAACAGAAAGAAACAAGGGCGGTTGGTCCTTATCAGACACGATCAATGTGGGTGTGCGCTAGCCATGGTTCTCTTCTTACAACCTAGCGAATTGCCTGATCCTCCAGCTGTAGATCGAGGCCTTACCTCAGCGGCTCAGCCTCGCTGTTGAAATTCGAATCTAGCCGCAACCTACTTGAATTGGATGTCCAGTGGGTCCGATTGCCCGATCAAGCGAGCCTGCGCTTCTGGCAGGTGGTTGAGCCGTACCGGAGTGAGCGCGTTAGGTAAGGCCTCGTCTCCGGACACAGTCCCGAAAAGCCAGTCGAAATCGAAGCTGTCAGCAAGCGGCGACTGGCTTGATCCGCGCAACTTGACGCTGTGCAGCAACGACACGTCCAGCCAGCGATCATCGGTTAGATTTGCCTGATCCACCACTGTCAGATCGAAGGACTCCGCACCAAAGAACTGCGCCAGCGACGGGATTTCACCTTTCTGTTCCTCGTCGCTACCTGGCCAGCGAATACTCCAGCGCGGCATGTGCTCGTTTCCGTCGGGGCCATTCGGCTGCTGAAATAAGAATAGATCAAATGACCAGACCCGGCGGCTGGACACGATGGCTGGATCAAGCGACAGAACAACCTCGTCGCGCTGGGGCGCACCGGGAATCCTAAGATCGAAACGCAGTAGGCGCAGATCCAAAGGCTGGTTAGCGGCCCGGAAATGCAACCGCATTTGACGGATCGGATTGGGCACCTGCCCGTTGACGGGCCGGGCGCGAGACGAGGCGAGATCGAAATGTCCCGAATTGTAGCGTTCCAATCCATCATTGCGGGGGGGTCCGCCCTGAACGCGAACCATCTCTGCACGGGTTTCAAGCTCTGCCAAACTGACTGAAGCTCCCGGTGCCACATCCAGCACCGCCTGCCCCCAGCCGTCAGCCAGAAGAGCCTGATCAAACAGGTCGATCTGATGGCCGATCTGGGCAGATGGTTTGCGCACCAGCAAGGCAAGGTGACGGTGCACGTGCAGCGGATAGCGGCGGAGCGTGATCGGACTGCTGATCCGGCATTCCTCGGCATTCGCATTCTGGAACACCAGCCTGCCTCGGCCCGATGTGGGAAGAACGGGTGTCAATTCGTCGAGTCTGAGCCGCTGATCGGATTGTGCTTCATCATCCTCGCCACGCAGCGCCACATGGGACATATCGCGTGCCGTTCGGACCCATTCGACAAAAGTCGCGTCCGACTGTCGGGTGGCGCGAACCTGGACGGCAGGGCGGAATTGCAATGTCCCTGAAGCCTTGAAACTAACCGATGCAATCAGTTGCGGGCGATCAATGCGCCCCTGATCCATGACCTCATCAGGGGATGTAGCGTCAGACGTTTTGTGCACGCTTAACAGATAGCGGTCGTCGCCCAATGGCCTGATCAGAATAGAGGCCGTGGCGGAATTGGCCGCGACCTGGCACAGTTCCTTGAAACCCTCGCCACCTTCCTTGAAGAGAGCCGTTGCACTGACGCTGATCGTGTATTGCCCGCCGGTTTCTTCGATACGAACGACATCGCTTGTTTCGTCGGTCCCGATCTTGAGCGACGCGTCCAGATCAATCCAACTCGCGCTGTACCCAGGCAAGCTACCGACCGGGACAGATCGGCTTTCAATATCTCTTACATAGCTCCAGGCAGGGTCGGAGTAGCGCGACAGCGACACCCCGGCAAAGCTCTCCTCCAACTCGGCGGGCAGGGCCACGCCGGTGTCGTCCACAGCAACATGAAGCAGGAACTGGCTGTTCGAAAAGGCCGGCGCACTGACGGTGTCGGCCTCAAAATGCAGGCCAACAGGCCCTTCGACTGCCAACAACGCAGCACGCGCCTCCTTGTCTTCTACAGGGAAGTAGCTAAGCCGTGGGTCAGGACCCAATTCCTTACGTAATCCATCAACGCGTAGACGGTCGCGTGTTTCGCCCTCATCCCCAAACGGTTCCTCGTTGATCCGATAGGTGTTGATAGTCTTCAAGTCGGCGTCCAACCGGTCGGCGAGACCAAGTTGCTCAAACGGCGGCTCGGCGAGCACGCAAGCAACCGGTGGGATCGGAGTGTTTGTGTCCTTCTGCACCATTCGTTGAACCGGGAAGAAAGCGCGCAGTTGCGGCCGTGTCAGATCGGCGGCAAGTGGGTCGGCAAGGATAACGGTCCGGGTAGCCCATCTCGCTGCGCCCGTTTCTTCGACACTGACGATGGCGAGGGTTGGGTCGAGCATAGCACCGACATAACGGCTGCGCAGTTCCAACCGGTGGCGAAAATACGCGGCGGAGCGCTCTGGCCACTCCTGTGTACCCAACCGTGTGACAGCCGGTGCGGGCTGCAGGCGGATCACCGACTTGCGGTCAGCGTCATCCCGCCCGATGCCAAAAAAGGCGTCGGCCTCGAAAGCGTCCAGTGCAGCGGCAGTTACGTGGCCAACTTCGCCGGTTTGATCTGCTGACGACGTAATACCAACCACCGGGCGTTCGGCAAAACGCCCCTTCGGCACGGGATCGATCCAGCGATAGATAGGGCGGCCGGTAGGGCGCGATTGCTGCACAATCAACTGGGCGGCGGCGAAAATCCGATCCTCGCCGCGGGGAAGGAAATCCAGCGCGTAGGCGCGCTCAGCCCCGCGTGTCGTGCTCTGCAGTGTTGAAGCGGGCACCGTCATTTCGTTTGGAATGCCGGTCATCGCCTCGATCTGAAGCTTTGCACCGTCAAACAACACCATCTCGTCGATCGACCCTTGGGCCAGTTGTAGCATGCCGTTGTCAAACGCTATACCGTCAACCATACCCTCAAAGTAGCGGCGAGGCACGGCGGGTTGTGCGGCAAGACGCACCACCCAGCCTTCGGGAACGGTGAGGATGTGGCCCTGATCAAAACTGAAGCTCGGTCGCGTGCCGCTTCCGCTCTGGATTTTGAACACGACTCGCGCCCGATCATGAATGGCATCGATCAGATCACGCAATTCTTGGATCTTCCTTAGAAAAATCTCGTCCTCTTCTTGCCTCAACTGATCCGGTGTCAGCTTATTCGCTCCCGGAACAGCGATGCCCGGCGAGCTGGGAAGCGGCAGAGTTGCCGGATCATAAGGCGAGATTTCGAATGATAGGTGGGCCTGCCCAGCCAGTGACCGATCTCCATCCAAATGATCGGAGCCTGCGGCAAACAATTCCAGTGAGCGGACCGCCGGGTCCGGCAGCCTGTTCATCTTTTCGGCATAGGCATCGCCGGTTTCCTCGAAAACGGCCTGTGCCCATCTGAGGGTGGCAAACAACTTTTTCGCCTCTTCGGTATTGCCTGCGCTGTCCGCCCATAGCGAGATATTGCGCGCCCAGCATTCGAAATCGGCGAATGACACGCGCGGAGCGTCGAGCGTAACGTCTTGCGATGCGGCGCTGGTCCACCCACTCGAATCCGGTGCCAGTACGGCCACCGGACTTTGCCGCCCGGCGCTGTCTTGTTGCTGCTCGTGTGCCGGGTCATTGAAGCTAAGACACCCGCCGGTAGGCGCATCCGTCTTCCACATCAGACGCAGCCAATACGCGGCGCTCTGCACCGAGAGTTCGACCACGATCGTCAAGATATCGCCATCCAACGCCAGAGTCGCGGTCCCGATTTCAGCATCGGCCTCCCCAAGCACTTTTACTGCGAGATGATCAGTGACGAGGTCGCCGCTGAAGGCCACGCCGTGAAGACTTATTTCGCCGCCATGCCCGATTTGCACGCCGTCGTCGTTGAACCGGTTCTCGCCTTTCAGACCTCCTGTGCCGTCGGCACGCCTGTTGAGATCTATCTGGCGCCTTCCATTGTTGAAACATTCAAGCACAAGGCGAGGGTCGTCGTTTGCCAACGGATGGACATCCTTGGGGAGATCAGTCTTGGTCCGCAACTCCATGTCGCCGATGGCTGTGCGACGAAGATAGGGTACCAGGGCGTCGTCAGGGGCGTGAAACTCCGCACTGGGTGATCCGGGCGCAAAGAGATTGGATCCGGCGCGACGGACACCGGCAGGCAGCACGCCGGAGCCCGGCAGCCAATAGCCTGCAACGGCATATCTGCGGCCGTAAGCCAGCGCCGGCAAGGGTAACGTGTCGGCGGAGTCCTCAATCCGGTAACCGCGCACGCGCCTTTCCATTTGGCTTTGCGCAAATTGCACTGGGTCCATATCAGCCCCGCCCTGCCCCGGCTTGGGTCGGTTTGGTGAGGCCAGCGGTGCGCCGCCATAGGTCACAAAAAGACCCGCACTGCCGGGAGTCATCACTGGTCGAGTCGGCAGCACCGTTGGGTCGGCAATTACTGCGTCATCCGTCTTGCGGTCGAGAAGAGCGACAAGATTGATGTGATGATCCTCGCTGGCCGAGCCGTCGACTGTCTTTGAGCGGATTAGAAATCCAAGGCCGCAGGTCCTTGCATTCGCTCTGTCGATTTGCTCCGGATCGATTTTGTCAGTGATGCGGATCGGCAATGGTTGCGGGCTGGCATCCGGCCGAAACCGCTGCAGAGCTTCGGTTTTCGCGAGGATCTCTTTGCTGCGCTGATGGAACGCTGATGCAAGAAGTTCGGTGATTGCGGGCTGGTTGATCAGCGGCAACGGGATGCATGGCGCAATCAGCCCGTCAAGGGCACGGGGCGGGTTGCTGACTCCGGCCACACGGCGACGGAACCAGTCGCTGTCGCTGAGCGCAAACGTAAGATCATCGGGGTTGTCAAGCGTGATGCCCTTGGATAGTTCCGCCAGAACGAGCGCACCGAAATCACGCCGCATCGCCTCCGCTGCGTTAAAGCGGCCCTCGATATCATCCCGGAACGCGCGATACAGGCTGGTCAGTTTGGCGGTCAGATTGGCCCTGGCTTCGTCGAGCTCCGGCCCAGTCAGCGTGGGATCGATCTGGTCTTCGGGAATCCCGGTTCCACCCAGATCAATTGCGAACGCGCCATCCTTCAGAAACGCGCTGTCGCAAAGGCCGAGAAACCAGGACTCGGCTCCGGCTTCGCTTTCCAGCAACACTGCCAGTTCGGCAAGCTGCGCGGAGTAATCCTCAACCTTCTCGCGCCATTCAAACCATGCGATCCGCGCTTCCGGAATCTCGCCGACCACCGCTTTTTCAAGCAATGGCATGCGATCGTTATCTGCGATCACCGGTGCAAGGCTGGTCCACAGCCTTTCGAGGGTTTGTGGTGGACCGGCGGTGTGCAAGGTCCCTAAGATCGAGTGGAGGGCGGCATGCAGCCTTGCATACAGCAGTCCCTCGTCGACATCTAGCGCGGGATTTTCCTGCTCAAACCTGCTTGCAATACCACGCGACAGACGTTGTAAAATGGCACTGCGGGGAACCGCGAATGCAGTGTTGTTTGGCGCCGGTGCCGGAAGTTGCAACGCGATCATCGGCACGTCGAAGAGTGTGACAATCCCGGCCTGCATGAGCAAATGAAGCACCGCCTCCGGCAATTCTGTCTCGGGCGGAATGGCATCGTCATCGGCCAATCCGGCAAGCGTGCGCACAAGATTTTCGTTCAGCGCAATGTCGTCCATTATCGCAGAGCTTGTCAGTAGCGACGGTGCCAATTCCTCGATCCGGGACGTCAGGCGTGCCAACGCGTCAGCATTTTCCAGCGTCTTGAATTTGCCGGTTTTTTCAAAAAGCGCGCCAAGTGTGCTCTCATCGTAGCGCTCGACAATTCCGGTGTGGATATTGAATGTGGAGCCGTCGGGCGTTGTCACCGTCAGTCTCGCAATCTCAGCGTTTACATCCACTTCCGCAGCAAAGGTGAGGGTATCGACGTCAAGGTGCGCGTCGATGAAGACCACCACATTGTGGCTGGTCTCGTCACGCGCGATATTGCAGATCAGCGGCACGGTCAGACCAGCGTTCTGCGCGATGGGAGCGGGCCACTTCGCGGTCGCTCTGAGCAGATCAACCGCCCGTGCGTTGCGCATATCCGCGTCGGTGCGTGACGGGCTGTTGAAGAACGCGATATCGTCGTCGGATCTCAGGCCGGTGCTCAATTCCTTCGTCTGATTGGCCAGATCGCGAAAAGCGTCGCGCGCGTCCCGCAGCCAGGCCATCACGGCGCCGTCAGAGGCCGAAACCGCGTGGGCGCGGTCTAGTTCGCCGAGGTTGGTGACGGCATTTGCACTGTCGATGGCAAAAAGGAAAAACTTGCCTAGCGGCAGTGCTGTCAGAAACGCCTCTACCGCAGCCTCGGCGCTGTCCTCATCCGCCACGTCCATCTCGATCGCAAGATGCGCGCCAAAGATCTCCAATGCGTCGTCATGACCATGAAGTTCTGTCGGTTCCGCCTCGGCGGCGATGTGAATGATAGCACTCATAGCGACTTCCTCGCCTTCTCGAGCGTCTCGAATTTTTTCAGCGCTTCCTTGTATTTACCGGAAGTTGAGGTTTCCGATGTCACCTGGGTTGCGGCGCGGCCGTTCCGTAGCTGGTACTTAACTTGGGTTGAATACCGCAGTTTGAACCAGCGCGAGATACGCAGCTCGACAGAGAGCTGACCCAGCCCGTCAATGCGCCCGCTTTCGTGATAGGTCATTGACAGCATCAGCCCGAGATAGATCGAAACCATCCCCCAAAGCGACACGCTGCCCGCGATAACCAGCACCACCGAAACCGACAATCCGTCATCGGTTTTTGGACCGCTGCCAAGCTGCTTTTGATAGCGCAACACCACGCTAAGCGTGATAAACACGCTGCCGGAGACCGGGCCGAAGGCAAAACCAAGCGCGGCTGAGCCGCCTGCGCCAGCCTCGACCACGACC
This sequence comes from Ruegeria sp., assembly GCF_028066395.1. Taxonomy (GTDB): domain Bacteria; phylum Pseudomonadota; class Alphaproteobacteria; order Rhodobacterales; family Rhodobacteraceae; genus Ruegeria. The sequence continues at coordinate 28,477 of NZ_JALCBM010000008.1, read as the reverse complement.
ATGAGTTGTTTGTCGAAGGGCCGGTATTCGGTGTCGACCTGAATATAGCCAGTGCCGCCGATGATAAAGATCGAGAACAGGAACGGCAGCTCTCTGCGCGACAGGTTGAACCGGTTGGCGATGATGAAATCGGGATACGCGCGCAGCGAAAAACGGTTCGAAATCTGCAAGTTGCTAACACCAGAGGTGCCATACATCAATGAAATCGGCGGGATGGCGAACTGGTGTTCGACACCAACCGGGATGCCGCTTTCCTTGATGAATTTCAGCCCGCCCAGTTCATCGCCGAAGATGGATCCCAGCGTATCCTGTATGAAGCGCATGGTCTGATGAATGCGGATTTTTTTGGGATCGATGTTGAAATCAAGCTGATCTCTGCTGGAATAGCTGATCGAGACATCTTGCAGCGTGACCATGATCTGACCGGCCACCACTGCCTCGATGTTGGTCAGTAACAGCGCCTGATCTGACAGCGCGACCTCTTTCTGATCCTTGCTGGCTTCGGCGCGGACAAAAGCCGTCAGGCGGCTGTTCTTCAAAAACAGCGTGAAAGGACCGATAGTGAAGAGCGTTTCACGCCCGGGCAGCGGCACATTGACATCCGCCTGCACCCATGCGCGGCCCGCCTTTGTGTCCAGATCGTGGGTGACCTTGACTGCATTCTTCAATCCGCCGGGAATGTTGGCGCGCGGCAACATATCCGAAAGCTTGATCCCGCCCAGATCGGGGATTAGACGGCGCAGAAGGCCCTCCTTGCTGGCATCCAAATTGAAGCTGTCGCCGAATTCCTTGAAATCGAAGTCCAGCCCTAACGCCTTCAGTGCATCGCCCAATTGGTCAAGAGCCCCTCGAATGGCAGGAGTTTCCAACACCTCTTTGGCATCATCCATCAGCACGCGGATGCGGTCGGCATTGGTGCGGAAGGCTGCGATTTCTGGGGCTTGCGTCGCCGCAGAGATCAATTGCAGGGCCAGTCCCGGTAACTCGGTGGGCTTGGCGTCGCCGGCGCGTGCGATGATTTCTGCGCCCCGATCAAGATAGGCGCGTGCGTTTTCGCCTGCCTCGGCAATCTGGTTGCCGATCTCGTTGGTGGTGTCGAGCAGTTTGTTGGTGCCTTTGAGGATTTCCGCGCCGTGCTCCGCCCAGTCGGCTGGAGTGGCGATTACTTCGTTCAGCAGCTCTTTGTAGGGCGCCAGCGCGGCCTTCATCTCGAGTTCGGCCTGCGTGGCCAGCGCGTCGATGCCCTCAAACAGCTTGTCCTTGTAACCCATCAGCGCAATGCAGGCTTGTTTCGCCTCTTCGATCTGCGCCAGCGGGATTTCTGTGAACGCCCGAAGCTTGGTTTCAAAGCGGTCCGCAAGGGTCTGAACCACCAGAATGGCATGCGCTTTCACGGCGGCAGCCTCTGAAGGATCCGGCCAGTTGGTTGTTTCAAAAACCGCATCGACCGCGGGGTTTATCACCTGCGCTGCGAATTGCTGGCGTAACTGGTTGTTCAGAACATCTTCGGCAGCTTCCAGACGGTCGTCAAAGAACGCCAGCCATTGATCGATGGCGCTCAACGCCTGATTGGCGGCATTTTCGGCAATACGTTTATTGGTATCGACCCAGGCTTCGGCCTCTGCCACCGCCTGATCGAGCGCATCGGTTTCGTCTTTCCACTGGCGCAACTCGTCCTTCAGCGCCTGTGCAACCTCTTCTGCGGCGGCGGAGATTTCACCGTGCAGTTGGTTGGCAAAGCCTTTGAGTTCCCCGGTCTCTTCGTCGACGAACTCATTTGCCGCCGTCTGGGCAGCCGAGATCAGCGTCTGAACATCCTGAAGCGCGGTGGCGGCATCGCTGGCGGCCTTCGTGGTGGCCTTGCTGATGTCCGTGAGCGATCTTTCGGTGACCTCCAGCGTTTTTTTGATCATTGTTTTCGCATCAGATTTTCGCGTGTCGATATCGATGGCAACGATTGCAGAATTCAGCGTGGCAACAGTGGCTAGCGCATTGTCTTTGATGGTGCCGTCGCTAAGCCCATTCGCCTTGGTATCCAGCTCAGCTACTGCCGCATCGAGCTTGGCCTGGCTTGGCAGCTTGTCGATCTGATCTGAGGTGGCAACCGCGCCATTGATCACCGCATCCGCGATGCTGGCGTATCGCGTTAGTAGTTTCTGTTCGGTGCGCAACACCTGCGCGATGGTTTGGGTCACCCGCGCACCGACCCCATTGGCCGCGGCGTCGATTTCGGTGGCAAGGCGCAGCCGAGCTTCATCGAGTGCGGCGAGCGCCTCCTTCTCAGCGCCGTCGAACTCGGCTTTGACACGCGCCAGGGCCTGATCGATACGGTTGCGCGACCAGGGTTTGCTGTCGTCATAGTTATTTCGCAGAACGGAAACCCGCGCGCGCGCGCGGGTGAGCGCGGCAATGACATCGTTGCGCCAGTCGGCGACAACGGTGCGGGCTGTGGCCACTCCTCCGCGCACATCCCCGAGGCCCTGTGCCGCCTGATCGAAAAGGTCGCGCGTGTTGTCGACGAGCATGTCATAGAGGATCTGCTTGGCATCTTCGCGGCTGACAACGTCGAGCGCGCGAATACGCGCCAATGCCTCGGATTCCGCCTGGCGCGCCATCTGTATCGCCAACAGCTCGCGTTGGCGGATCGTCGCAGCCGCCCTTGCCGCGATCGATTGGCAATCTTCCGCATCGAGATCTCGGGCGCGGCTGACCAGCTTGTCGGCGGTGCCGAGCAGGGTTTTCGCTTTTTCGACAAGACCGGATCTGTCCTTATCCAACACCTCATCGATGAGTTTGACGGTGTCCTTTGTGGCGAGCGCGTCCAGCGCGTTTGCCAGGTTTCGTAGTTGGTCCACGCTCGGAGATCCGGCGTTGCTGATCGCCTCTACCGCGTCAACGACACTCTGATAGGCGGGCACGTCCGTAGGCGGGTTGGCACGGCTCAGCGGCAGCGACAGACCGGCGGGCAGATTGTCTGAGAACCTGATGAAATTCGGACGTTTAGCAAGTGCTGTTGTCACGCTTTCCTGATCTTTAACAGATCCGCCTGGATCACGCATCAGTGTGACGGATTCCAGCCCCGCGAAAATCGGCTTGGTTCCGCGTTCATTGTTGATCCGCGTGCGCGTCACTGAGGGTGCGAGCCGCCAAGTGAAGCGCCGTAGTCCCGGCAATATCCGCGAAGCAGCAGTGCGCCGACTTCCTGCACCATCTTCGGCCGCTTTGGCCGCGTCAGTCATGATCTTGTGGACGATACTGGGCGATCCGAGACTGCAGGTGTCCACACCGTGCGTTACCGGCCATGCGTCGGTATCGGGCGTGATCTCGGCGGCTTGGGCATCGGTGTAGAAATAAAGATTGTCAACATCCAGACATTCCTGGATGGCCTGTGGTGCTGTGCTGTTCCCTTCGCCCACAGTCAGGAACGCGACATCTGGATAGGGGTAGATCTGCGGACGCACCTCTGCCTCACCCCGGTTCCAAAGCGGCACTTCCCAGCCTTGCGTACCCACATCGCGCCCCCAGGCGCTGTTGACATGGATGATCTTGGAATTGAAACGTACCTCTTCCAGAAAGCCTCGCGACCGCGGGGCGATATCGGTCATATCGGGATAGCGGCGGCTCGGCTGCAGGATTTCAACGAATTCCTCTACCTTGCGGAGCACTGGTCGCCGGGAGCGGGTCTCCTGATGCGGATTGGGGGTGAATTGCGGCGACGGCGCAGTGGTGCGCTCATAGATCACCACATGTTTGGCTCGGTGCCAAAGCCCGGCAATACGGCCTAGAATTTCGACCCGCTGCTTGTGAAGATGGCCGTCCCGGGTCTCCGTGATGATGGTGACGTAGCCGTCCAGAAACCGGACCGTCTGATTGCCGCTGTCGCCCAGTGGTGACAAGACCACGCCGTCAAGCGTGCCATCGCTGCCAACGGGGTTACCGGCGACGACGCGGTTGATGTTGGCGGATTCCAGCGGCCAAAGCGCGCCGCCTGACAGGCCATGTGGATGAAAGCGCGGGGGTTCGACATTGCCTGGTGTCGCGCTTTGGGGCGCATAGTCACCAGACTTGACAGGCGGTGCCAAAAGCGCCGTGTGGCGGAGTGAAAAGCTTAGCCCGTCACTAAATTTCGCTGGTACGAAGGGGTTTTCCCGCGCCGCATCCAGTGTCCAGACCTCCAGCCGTTCAGGCCGCTCCTCAAAAGCGCGGCGCAGGTCACGCCAGCGCTGGCGCAAGGTAAGATTTGTGTCGCCATCGGCGCGACCGACCATGCGCCCAGTCAAGGTTTGCAGTTCGGCGATGCGCGGCCCCGGCGTGCCGTCATCACCTTGCGGCACCAGAAGGCCAAGCGACAGGCCGTAAAGAAGCTCGGACCGCAACGCTGTCAATTTCATGCCAAGTCCGAAGTCACCGCGCTGGCGGAACAGCTCCCGCCCGGCGTATTCCGGCAGAAAGAAATCTCGGGTCAGATCGCTGGGATCTACCCAGATCGTGCTCGGTGGCGACAGACGCATGTCCAGCACATGCCTACGCTCGACACCGTTTTCCGGCGGCAGAGCCGGTAAAATGATGCCCTCGCGATGGGCGGGGTCGTGAATTTCCAACATGCCGGGCTTGTCGGCGTCCTCACCAGTCGCGCCAGCAGGGCGTGTGTACTGATAGGTTTCGGCGGCTTTCAGCATGCGCCATTCGCGGGCATCGCTGTCATACGTTGCCACCGGTTTTGTCGGATCAGCACTTGCCGATAGCGGACGTCGGCTGAAGCGATAGGCGGCAAACGGCGCCTGGCTGAGCACGGTGAAAGTGGCGACGCCGTCAGCACCCGCGCTGGTGTTTTCGTGCAGTTCGGCTTGCAAACGCCGGTCATGGTCGTCCTGCAGACGCTCCTTGACAGTCAATTCAAAGGCCGAAACCGTCCCGAAATCCGCAAATTCATCCAGCGGCGTTTCACGAATTAATAGATCGCTCGGGCGCTCATCTCGGTCCCCATGAGGGATATCCGTGGTGACCGGCTGCGCGGTGTCGATGGCGAACGCAAGCGTCCATTCGATATCGAGGCTGGGCATCTGCGCTGCGGCGGCGCGCCGGTTGATTGCGCGTCGGTCGCGCCTGCGGATCACCAGCCGGCTTTGGTTGCCCAGTGCGGCGGACCGGTCAGCAACGAGGAGCGGTCCCGCGCGTGTGAAAGCCAGCGATCCAAGTCGAGCCTCCAGTCCGGCGAAATGAGCGTCGCCCTCATGCGGTGTTTCCGCGGCGTCATTGTCATTGCCGATGCCAATGAAAACACCGTCATTCACGGAGCCGTCGTCAAATATACTTGCCGAGGCCTCGTGGATTATTCGCGCATCGTGGCCAAGGCGGATGTGGTTGTGATGGACCGTGGGGTTCGGGTCTGGTTCCTTGTCGTCAAATCCTGCCAACACCATGCGCATCGGCAGCGGAGGCGGGAAACTCGGCGGATAGATCCAAGGCTTCGATTCAGGCCAACCCTCCTTGATAGATGGCAGGTGCACGTAATCGAGGCTGCGGCCCGATTGTTGCGCCCCAGCCAAAACATCGGTGTCCAGCGTGATGCCGAACCGCGCCAGTCCGTCAGAGTCGGCATTGCCCCGCTGAATGCTGGGCTTTCCGCCCAGCACCATCGAACTGCTCAATCGGCGCGCATAGGCGATCAATGGCACCGCTTTTCTGGAGCTGCTAGAAGAGTCTGACAGGGTTGGCAAGATTGACTGCGGCTGGCGGTCGGTTGCAGTCAACGCATTGCGCGCCACCGATGACATGCGCGCGGCTTCTTCCAAACCGCCAGCGCGCAGGATCAAACGATTCCTGCGATCCAGTGGTTCTCCGGTTTCCGCCTGTCCCAATGTACCGTTGGCCAGCCGTGCAGTAGACGTCCAGCGCAGACTGGCCCTCAGCTTGGCTTTCAAAGGGTCCGCACCGCCATGCAGAGTGGCGCGCACCGCGTCGTCGCTCAGATCAATCCCCCAATGACATTCAACCAGCACACTGCGCTGGTCGATTTCAAGCATCCCGCCCAGTTGATTCGTCAGATCCAGTCGTGCCTTGCCGCTAATTATGTCGACATGGGTGGCACGTTCCAGTTGGACGCGGCGACGGCAGGCCACCGCATAGTGGTGGTGCGGCCCCTTGGGACCGTCAATATAGGCGGATGTGAACTCCACCACATGATCGCTGGCTGACGCCTCACTCTGACCCACAAGCCCTAACGCGGCCAGCAGGCTTCGCGTTTGGGGGGCGCCTCGGGCCTCACTGATGCGGATAATCGGCCTATTGCCTGGCGGGTTTTCCCCGACGCCGTAGCGGCCGAACCGGCTTCGGCGGCTAACGGTCGTCGTATCGTTCGATGGTCCGATCAGAGTCGTTTGTGAGACAGTAAGTTCATCCGCAGTGGCATGGGTCGTGTTGTATGTGCCTCCTAGGCACAACGCTCCGCCAGGTCCGTCCGACATCTCCGCCCGGCTACCCATCGGCAATGGCATGGCAAAGCCAAGCTCCAGCCGCATCAGGAAAGTATTTGGTCCACTGCCGAACGTCACCCTAGAACTGCGACGCCGGTAATCCTCAGTGAAGCGCGGAACCAGCGGGTAGCGGTCCGACGCGATTTGGGCCGTGCTCTGCACGAACTGATCCAAACAGAGGGCGTCAAACAGAAACAACCGTCGCCCGCCGGTTCCGGCGTGATTTTCTGGCGGTTCACTGATCCAGAAGGTGACGTTGGCTTGTGTCCTCAGCTCCGCCTCGATCCCATCGCGTGCGTCATCGAGAAAAATGTTGTCTTCGACAAGTGGAAGTTCGGCCTCCGTCGGTGGCGCAGGCAGCGGATCATCTGGACCAACACGACGTATTCGCGCAAAACTGCGTAATCCCTGCTCGCCCGGATACGGCGCATGAAAAATTTCCAACAGATTACCAAGAGTTGGTTGAGCGTCGCTCTCATCAGGTCGGCGTCCGAACCGGAACTTGCCAAACAAGCGGAAAGATCTTTGCACTAACGTCATCGGATGTTCCCCATATTAGCCTGCGTCGAGCCGCTAGCCGGAAAATCATAAAAAAATGGCTCACTAGGTGCGGACGGATACATGAATGTGGCTGGAGTCCTCAAAGAAGACCCAGTCAAATCCCGCCTCGACGGCCAACCGCCCCAAACGACCCAGCTTGTCGCCATCCAGCGGAAACACCGTCAGGTCTGCAGCGCGGCCCTCGTAGTGCAACGAGGTGCTGGCATGTTCGCCGTCTTCATCCCACGCTTCTGTCACGCGCAGTTTGACTCCACTCCACTCTGCCGCCACAGCTGTAGCCAGCTTGTCGAGCTTTTCCATCAGCCGCGCCGACATCACCCTGTCGGCGCCGGTACCTTCCTCATCCTTGAATATGATCTGCGCGTTTTGGTTGCTGACAAGCTGGGCAAATTCAGGGTCTGTTCTGTTGATGCGTTTGACCAGCGCACCGGAACTGGCAACTTCACTGGCATTGGGAACTTTCTGATGCAGCACCAGATCGCCAGTCGTCCTTTCGGTCCGAGGTCCTTCTGCGTCCGCTCTTTCGGTTTTTGCCGGCGGATTCAGCCCGAAATAAGCATAGGTTGCTGATACGGCGAGGCCGAGCCAGGTTGTACCGATATCGCCTAACGTCGGCAGGATGCCGGGGTACCACATCACACCGTACACCAAGGCGCTGAGGCCCGCGATGAGCCATAAGATCAGATAAAGCGAAACAACGCCATTCGTCAGCCGGCGCGTCCATCTACCGGTGGGCGAAAAACCCGCCATCTCGGGGGCACCACCCGGTCTAGTGACGCTGAGTACGGCAATAACTAGTGCCGAGACCAGACCGCCCACGGTTGTGACAACATAGATCAGCCCCTCTCGTACTAGCGGTGTGTCGGGAGGCTGGCAATCCACAGGCGGTTGACCTTCCACATGGCCGCAATGCGCCAAAACCTCCTGTATCATTTGATACACCGACCAACCGAATAGCATTAGCAGGGCTACAGCGATCAATCCGCCGAAAAAGAACGGGATTCCACCACGCATAAATCGCTACCTTCCCAACAAGTGAAGGTCATAATCAGCACCGTCGTCGGATGTCGCTTAAACCTACTTGTTTAAATTTTTTGGACTATAATCGTCGTTTTAATAGGGTTGACGATAGCAAAATGGCCACCATCAGTCCAGTATCAGCCGATTAGTTTCGCCAAGACTGCGTATTATACGCGTCAAAAACGAGCTGTTAACAAGCCTAAGTTCATCTGGTTTACGGACACGCAAATGGCGCGACTTGCACCCATCTTTTCCAAGTCCCCTAGCGAACCGAGTGCCGAAAATCAACGTGTCCAGGGTGAGATTATCTTCGACAATCGCAATGGCTCGCGATGTCGAGACATGCCAAGGGAAAACAACCTGCACGGTACAAAACACATTGATTAGAAGAGGCGGAGTAAACTGGAGGAAGCCCACTGGTGCGGAAAGGTGAGCACTACAGGAACACTTTGAAGGCGTGCCTACGCAGCGACGCTCGAATGCAGCATCTTGGCCATTTATCTTGTGGTCAGGTGCATTGCCACTGCTCTGCGATCATACCGAACCCCAGATAGGTCGCGGGCACTTTGTCTGTGAGCCAAACACCGTTGTCAGCACGAAAGAACTCAAAACCGTCCTCATACATGCGTTGCGCCTCGACACGTAGAACAACCGGCTTTCCGTGCCGCTGACCGACGCGCTCGGCTGTATCAGGGTCCAATGAAAGATGAACCTGCTTGCGACGCCCAGGATTTAGCCCGTCGGCAAATATTGCATCCAAATTGGCGCTGGCGGTGCCATGGTATAGTTCATCCGGTGGGCGTTGGGGTTCCAGGCCCAGATCCACATCAATTGAGTGTCCCTGGGCTGCCCTGATGCGCTGGCCATCATCAGACAGGGTGAAGCGCTTCTTATCGTTACCTTCGACAAGCTGAACGAGTTCGTCGCGGCTTAGCTTGCGGTTGGCTTTCTTCAGCTTCCGCAGCAGGTCTTCAACGCGAACCCAGCCATGCCTGTCGAGCTGAAGACCAATCTCTTCAGGTTTGTGCCGAAGCACCAAACTCAGGAATTTGCTTTCTCTGCTCATCTCAACACCTTCACAACTCCGGCCAGGCAATTTCATCATGCGAGAGCGGGAGGCGATTGGCCAGTTCTTCCACGCCGGAGGTCACCTCACTCCGCCTGAATATGCGTCCACCACACTCTTCCGGCATTTGGATAAACGGAACCCGCTCCTTTATGAGCTGGTCGCCGACTTTCCGGGTGCTGCCCCCAAGAAATTCCGCATAGTGCTTTGCAGGAATATAGCGCTCCAGAAAACGGTCGACAGAGCTATACGGCACCACCTGCACCGACTTCCGGGACACAGGATGACGCGCTCGAACCATTTTCAGATGGCTTTTGTCCACCAGATGGCGGAGGGTAGATGCATTGACACCGAGGAACTCCGCCAAGGTCGAGCGCAGATACCCGTCCGGTCTGATCAGGCGCAACGCTTCAGCGACCTCCCTTGGGTCCAGGAGCACCGACAGATATCCATCTTGTTCGACATCCCTGACCACAGTCTTCAGTTCGCCATTCTGGATCAGTCGCACCACATCGACTGCACCAGCAACAGCTTTGCGGCAGACCGACTGAATACCGACCAGCCCATCCGCTTTGGCCATCGTTGTGCGCGGCGCGATACTGGCGAGGAACGTATCAAGCTGCTTCTCATCATAATAAGGCTGCCCGGCTGGAGAACCCGCGATGGGTCGGATGATCCCACCTGCAACAAGAGCGCCAAACTGTGCTCTCGGCGCATTGATTTTTTTCTGAGCCGCTACCTGACAGATCGCCCCCGCAAAGTTTTTGACCAGTGGCGCCAATGCCTGTGCGTCGAGCACAACACCTTTCGCAGAGTTACCTACCTGACCCTCCGGCTTCAGAAAGCCGTTGGCACCAAGCAGCTCAACTGTCTGACGACGCCCCAGCCCCAGATCCCGCCGCAAGGTTTCAACACTGTGGACACGACGGGCTGCACAGGGTTTGCCAAGCACCGGCTCGCCTTTTCCAATGGGATAAGTCTCGACGAAGAACTTTCTGACAAGATCTCGCAAGGGCTCGTATTGCTCTGCATGGGATTGTTCCAGCCAGTTGAACAGGCAGCCGTAGTTTCTGCGCGAAAGAGATATGGGGGAACCGGCCTCACGATGCAGTCGACGCAGCAGGTGAAACACTCTTTCTTCACCTTCGGACAGGAGCTCAAAACCCCTTGCACCTGCGCGACGCTTTTCTGCGTCGGATAAATGCTTCAGCTTAGCATCGATACCAAACAGATCGACAACTCCGAAGATCTCAGCGCCAAGCGCAACCGCACCGAACCCGATATTGTCGAGCCATGTGCCCTGTTGTTCACCCGCCAATCGGCGGGTGAGATATTCTTCCAGACCGTTTGAGACCTGCGATGCACCCAGATCTCTCAACTGATCTGTGCCCAAATTGAGATCGCGGATACGCCCGGCGAAATCATGGGGCCCTCGGCTATGTGAATAGCTGTCGTCGTCATACAGCCTAACCTGGTGGTGGCTGCATGTCCGGATCGAAGGCACATGCCACGCGCATCGCTGTGCCGCACCACCCGCCGTGTCTGCCATGATGTCTTCTACGACACACACCGGGCAGAACCGCAGGCGCCTGCGCGTGATCCAGCGTTTCTCGATAAGCTGCCCGGCCAGCCGGTACTGCCCAATCGACACTTTGCAAACAACACCACACATCAGTTGAGCAAGTTCCACTCCGCCGAGCTGGGCGAGGATCGAAAGAGCCCGTTCATCGCCGTCAGCGATGGCCTGAAGCGTAAAGCCCTGATCGGTGCAGAACTCCGAGGCAAAGGAAAGACCATTCGCCCAGGCCAGGCGGGATGCGAAGGATGCCGGGGTCTCCCCCGACATCAATGAGATGAGGATCGGCAATACCTGCATTATGCAGCCCCCCTCTTGGTTGCTGGCGCTATCTCTAGCTCTGCACCGCTGAGAAGCTGACCCGTCTTAATGGAGCGGAAATTCTCTACAATGAAGGGGTTCAACGCATCAACACAACGCTTCTGTTTCCGATAGGCGCCCGCGAAGTGACTTTGTTCCAGGGTTTGGTTCCCATCGCGCAATGCTAGTTTGATAGCCGATATGATCAGCCCAATTTTCGACCCGAACTCGTAGCGGGCCGCATGTAGCAACCGTCGCGCGAATGCCGACGTCTCAAGCGTTTTGCCGCGCGACAGTTTTGCCGCATCGAGATAGCCGAACGTTATTGGTGGTGTTGTGACCGCCGCGAACTTCCGATTAGCCGCCTTTGGCTTCAGCTCTTGATAGAACCGCCAGCCCAGCGCATTCGTTCTTCACCGACACAATCAAAGATGCGAACGGCCCCGGGTGAAATCCGAGGCCGTTTTCTCATATCACCCGCCAAAATGATCTATTGAAACGTTTAGGTCATGTCGCGTGAAACGCCACAACAACAACACTTCGTATCGGCTAACTACATTTCGAATATCCACAACTGCGACAAGTCATACACCCCTCAATCATCGCCATATCAAACTGGCCGCAAGACGGGCATGCCTTGCCTCTCGGCCCATCCATGTTGACCACTTGCGCTTGAGGGTCGGATTTCAAACCCATGCCCTCGCCCTCAAGGAAGCCGATATTGATCAGATGTTGTTCGATCACACCGCCAATCGCGGCCAGGATCGACGGGATGTACTTGCCCTTGACCCAAGCCCCACCGCGGGGATCAAACACCGCCTTTAGCTCTTCGACCACAAAGGATACATCCCCACCCCGCCGGAACACGGCCGAGATCATGCGGGTCAGTGCCAGCGTCCAGGCGTAATGCTCCATGTTCTTCGAGTTGATGAACACCTCGAACGGGCGGCGACGTCCGCCGATGACGATATCGTTGATGGTCAGGTAGATCGCGTGCTCGCTGTCGGGCCATTTCAGTTTGTAGGTCGATCCCTCCAGAGATTGCGGGCGGTCCAGCGGTTCGGACATGTAGACGACCTCGCCGCCATCCACTTCATGCGGGGCATTGGCGGTTTCTCCGGGGGCTTTGTCGTCGCTCTCTGACACCGTCAGGACCGAGCCGGTGACATCGTTCGGGCGATAGGTGGTGCAGCCTTTGCAGCCATGATCCCAGGCCTGCATGTAGACGTCCTTGAAGGCGTCGAAGGAAATATCCTCGGGGCAGTTGATCGTCTTCGAGATCGAACTGTCGATCCATTTCTGCGCCGCCGCCTGCATGCGCACGTGATCGGACGGGGACAGCGTCTGCGCGTTGACGAAATAGTCCGGCAGGTCCGTGTTGCCGAACTTGTCACGCCACATTTGAACGGCGTAATCCACCACCTCTTCCTCGGTCCGCGAGCCGTCCTTCTGCAACACCTTGCGGGTGTAGGCATAGGCAAAGACCGGCTCGATCCCCGAGGACACGTTTCCGGCGTACAAAGAAATCGTTCCCGTCGGCGCAATCGAGGTCAGCAGGGCGTTGCGGATACCGTGTTCGTGGATCGCGTCGCGCACGTCTTCGTCCATCTGCTGCATCGTGCCGCTAGACAGGTACTTCTCGGCATCGAACAGTGGGAAGGCCCCTTTTTCCTTCGCCAAATCCACCGACGCCAGATACGCGGCGCGGGCGATCGCGTGCAGCCAGCGCTCGGTTTGACGCGCCGCCTCCTCAGACCCATAGCGCAGGCCCAGCATCAACAGAGCATCCGCCAGACCCGTCACGCCCAGCCCAATGCGGCGCTTGGCTTGTGCCTCGGCAGCCTGTTCCGGCAGCGGAAATCTCGACGCATCCACCACGTTGTCCATCATGCGCACCGCAGTGGCGACCAGCTCTTGCAGAGCGTCCTCATCCAGATGGGCCGCGTCCTCGAACGGCTGAGCCACCAGCCGCGCGAGGTTCACAGACCCCAGCAAACACGCCCCATAAGGCGGCAGGGGTTGCTCGCCACAGGGGTTGGTGGCCGCGATGGTTTCGACATAGCTGAGGTTGTTGGCCGCGTTGATCCGGTCGATGAAGATCACGCCCGGTTCGGCGTAGTCATAGGTCGCCTGCATGATCTTGTTCCACAGGTCACGTGCCTGAACCGTCTGATAGACCTTCTCACCAAAGACCAGTTCCCACGGGCCATCGGCCTTGACGGCCTCCATGAACGGGTCGGTAACCAGCACCGACATGTTGAACATGCGCAGGCGTGCCGGGTCGGATTTGGCGGTGATGAACTGTTCGATATCCGGGTGATCACAGCGCATGGTCGCCATCATCGCCCCCCGGCGCGAGCCTGCGGACATGATCGTGCGGCACATTGCGTCCCACACATCCATGAACGACAGCGGCCCCGAGGCGTCTGCGGCGACCCCATGCACATCCGCGCCACGCGGGCGAATGGTCGAGAAATCATAGCCGATGCCGCCGCCCTGCTGCATGGTCAGCGCGGCCTCTTTCAGCATGTCGAAAATGCCGCCCATGCTGTCGGGCACGGTGCCCATGACAAAGCAGTTGAACAGGGTCACCTGACGCGCGGTGCCCGCGCCCGCGGTGATGCGTCCGGCGGGCAGGTATTTGAAATCCTCCAGCGCCTGATAGAACTTTTCCTCCCAATGCGCAGGGTCTTGTTCGACTCGCGCCAGATCGCGGGCGATACGCCGCCAGCTGTCCTCGATCGTCTGATCGATGGGCGTGCCATCCGCCTGTTTAAAGCGGTATTTCATGTCCCAGATCTGCTCGGCGATGGGGGCGGCAAAGCGGCTCATTGGTGATTCCTTGAATTGAATAAGGTTAATAACCTAGCACCCACTACACCTTGATGAAAGTGAATACCGAGCTACAATATCAAGCGGGGCATCTGGACGACTCTGTGGGAAAGCTGTGGATAAGTACGTAAACCTCATAAAACTCTCGGTTGGCTCGGAAAGTGTCGACACGCTGATGGCGTGGCAGGACAGCCGCAAGCCGCTGTATGAGGACGGATGCCCGCGCCACGTGACCCGCATGTGGCCCAAGCGCGAAGCCGAGATTCTGAACGGCGGGTCGATCTATTGGGTCATCAAGGGCGTGATCCAGTGTCGCCAGCGCATCCTGCGGCTGGATGAAGTGCGCGGCGAGGACGGCATTCGCCGCTGCGCCATCGTGCTGGACCCCGAGGTCCATCGCACCCAGGCTGCTTTGAAACGTCCGTTCCAGGGCTGGCGTTATCTGAAACCCGAAGACACGCCCGCCGACCTGCCCAAGACCCGTGAGCAGGACGATGCCCTGCCGGACGATCTGAACCGGGCGCTGGCGGAAATCGGGGTGCTTTAGGCCAGACGATCCAGCAGTGCGGACAAGGCGGCCTTATCCTGTTCGGTATATTTCGCTACCCGGCTGCGCCACAGCGTTGCCTGCGATTGCAGGATCAGCCCGTCCGACAGGATTTTCAGGTGATTGGCCCGCAAGGTCTCACCAGTCGAGGTGATGTCGGCCACGGCCTCGGCGGTTTCGTTCACCACCGTGCCCTCGGTCGCGCCCTGACTGTCGACCAGATTGTAATCGGCCACGCCCGCCTCGGTCAGGAATTCGCGCACCAGCCGGTGATACTTGGTGGCGATCCGCAGCCGGTGCCCGTGGGTCTTGCGAAAGGCCGCCGCTGCCGCGTCCAGATCATCCAGAGTGTCCACATCAACCCAGCAGGCAGGTGTGGCGATGATCAGGTCAGCCTTGCCGAACCCAAGGCGCGAGACCTCTTCGACCTGCTGCTCCCAACGCGGCAGTTTCTCGTGCACCAGATCGATGCCGGTGACGCCCATATGGATACGTCCGGCGGCCAGTTCGCGCGGGATTTCCCCGGCGGACAGCAGGATCAGCGAGACCCCGTCGATCCCTTCGACCTTGCCCGCATATTCGCGATCCGATCCGCTGCGCGACAAGGTGATGCCGCGCTTTTCGAACCAGCCGAAGGTCTTTTCCATCAACCGACCCTTGGAGGGCACGCCAAGTTTCAGGCTCATTGCGCGTCCTCCTCAATCTCCAGCATCAGGTCAGGCCGCAGCACGCCGCCCACGGCAGGGATTTCCGCGCCGTTGCCCAATTGCCGCGTCAGCGCATCATAGCGCCCGCCGGTGGCGATGGGTGGCAGATCAGGGCGGCCTTCGGCGTAGAAACCAAAGACGAACCCGTCGTAATATTCCATCGAAGTGCGGCCATACGAGGCCTCGAAATCCAGCCGTTCGACATCGACACCCCGTGCCTGCAGCGAGGCGACGCGCGCCTCAAGCCGATCCAGCGCCGGAGTGATCTGGGGCAGATCGACCGCAATATCACGCAGTTGTTCCAAGGCAAACGGCATCGTCTCGCGCACATTCAGCAGCGTTTCCAGCCCGGCCAACTCGTTATCCGAAATTGGCGGGGTGTCACGGTCTTCGCGCAGGGCTTCGATACGCGCCTCGATTTCGGAGGCGCGGCGTTTGCCGATCATCGGGACATCCAAGCCCAGAGGGTTTTCAGCATCCAGCAGAGTATCTCGCCCTTCCGGCCCCGGTTTGCGCCCTGCGAACCGGTCCAGAAGAACGCGGAACCGGCGCGGACGCCACAGATGCCGCATCAACGCCGCCTTGCGCCGGTCGGTGGTGCGCAGACCCTGAACCGCCGCCGTCAGGATGCCGATATCGCCGGTCGCCGCGCGCAAGGGCAGGCCGCGCAATTGCAGCGCAAACAGTGAAAATACCTCGGCATCCGCGCCAGCGGGATCATTGCGGTCGAACACTTCATAGCCGACCTGAATGTACTCATTGGGCCGGTCCGGGTCATGCTCCTGCCGCCGGAACACCTCGCCGGAATAGGTATAGCGCGCGGGTTCAGCGCCTTCATTCATATGCATCTGCACCACGGGCAGGGTGAAATCCGGGCGCAGCATCTGTTCGCCGCGCAGCGCGTCGGATGTCACATAAGCGCGGGCGCGGATATCCTCGCCATAAAGGTCCAGCAGCGTTTCCGCCGGTTGCAACAGCGGAGGGTCCACGACCTGCGCGCCTGCGGCCTCGAACCGGACACGCATCATCGCGGCGCGGGCCTGTATCTGAGAGGTGTTCGTCATGGGTCAGCCCTGACTGTCCAATATCTCGCGCACCTTGGCGACCAGATCGCCGCGCGGCACTTCGAACTGGCTGGGGCGTTCTTTCCATTCCTCCAACGTGGCGCTTTCGGCGATCTTGGCGCCCAGGATCAGATCCTTGATCTGCACGATCCCGCTGGCCTTTTCGTCACCGCCTTCGATCACCGCGATGGGAGAGTTCCGCTTGTCCGCATATTTCAGTTGATTGCCAAAGTTCTTGGGATTGCCCAGATAGACCTCGGCCCGGATACCAGCATTGCGCAGCTCGGCCACCATTGCCTGATAATCGGCCATCCGGTCGCGATCCATGACGGTGACAACAACCGGCCCTGTCGCCTCGGCGCTCAGCCGTCCCTTGGCGCGCAGCGCGGCCAGCAGGCGATCCACACCGATCGAGACGCCGGTGGCCGGAACCTCTTGCCCGGTAAAGCGCTTGACCAGATCGTCATAGCGACCGCCGCCCGAGACCGATCCGAACTGCCGCTTACGGCCCTTTTCATCAAGCACTTCAAAAGTCAGTTCCGCCTCATAAACCGGGCCAGTGTAGTACCCCAAACCACGCACGATGGACGGGTCAATCTCGATCCGGTCCGAGCCGTACCCGCCTGCGTCCAGCAGCGCGCCGATCTGTTCCAGTTCGGCCACGCCCTCGGCCCCCATTTTGCTGGCCCCCACGGCGGCGCGCAGATTGGCCAGCGTTCCGCCGGTGTCAGCGGCCTTAGAGGTCAGGAAGGCCAGCACCGGCTCGGCCTGATCGTCGCTGAGGCCCACGCCGTCGATAAACGCGCCCGAGGCGTCCAGACGGCCCTTGGTCAGCAGCTCACGAACGCCCTGTTCACCCACCTTGTCGAACTTGTCGATGGTGCGCAGCACGTTGTCGCGGGCACCGGCGTCCTCGGCCAGCCCCATCGCTTCCAGCACGCCATTCAGAACCTTGCGGTTATTTACCCGCACCAGATAGTCGCCGCGCGGAATGCCCACGGTTTCCAGCGCATCGGACAGCATGGCACAGAGTTCCGCGTCAGCGGCCATCGAGGCCGTGCCCACCGTATCCGCATCGCATTGATAGAACTGCCGGAACCGCCCCGGACCCGGCTTTTCGTTGCGCCAGACCGGACCCATCGCATAGCGGCGATAGGGCGTGGGCAAATCGTTGCGGTGTTGCGCATAGACCCGGGCCAGCGGTGCGGTCAGGTCATAGCGCAGGGCCATCCAGTCGCCCTGATCGTTCTCGTCAAACTCCTGCCACGCGAACACGCCTTCGTTCGGGCGGTCCACATCGGGCAGGAACTTGCCCAGCGCCTCGACCGTTTCGACCGCGCTGCTTTCCAGCGCCTCGAACCCATAGCGATGATAGACACCCGCAATGGTCCGCAGCATCTCGGTGCGCTGCGTGACTTCCTGGCCGAAATAGTCACGAAACCCTTTCGGCGTGACGGCCTTGGGGCGGGGCTGTTTCTTGGGCTTGGCCATGTGGGGCGTCCTTGGGGCTGAGTGTTCCGCGCGCGGTCTATCCCATGCCCCGCATCGGGGCAAGGCGGGGTTTCTCTGGCCACGGCGTCACAGGGTCGCTATGAGCAGCGTATAAGGAGAACCCAATGCAGCATCTGGAAGAACAGATCGCCCATCTGACCCGCACAGTCGAAGAGCTGAACACGGTCGTCACAAGCCAACAGGCCGAGATCGACCGCCTGACCCGCCGGGTTGAGATGCTGTTGCAGCGCGAGGCTGAGCGGGCACAGGAAGGGTCAGGCGGGGTTGTATTCGGAGACGAACGCCCGCCGCATTATTGAGGGGGCTGCTGCTGCCTCGGGATCACGGATTGTTTGCCCGCCATGCCGAATTTGACTGTGGTCTCGTGCGGGTTTGGATTCACGTCGCTTAGCCAGCCAACTGGTGGATTGGATCAAAGCTTTTCAGGAACAGGGTGAACCGCCAATATCCCACCCCGCCTTCGGCATTTTTGTTCCTGACCGTCCTGTCATTTGCTCCGGAGTAACGGGGTTTGGGCCGGGTTTTCCTGATCTGGCCTTTCTGCCCTGCCAGGTTTCGCCCCGGTTATCACACGTAAGGCCGGAGCCAATGCCGGATGGGTGAACCTAAACCCGTGGTTCAGCAACCGAGTTGGCAGAACGTGCTGGCCGCTGACCATTGTCTCGCGGCCCATCTCCCCCAAAAGGGTCGTTAATATCCGCGCGGGGAATTTCATCATGGCTGGACGGTGAAGGGCTTGCGCAAGCGCCTGCGTGAATTCAGTGTTCCGTACCGGTTCCGGCGCGGTGGCGTTGATCGGCCCGTCGATGTCTTTGCGCATCA
>NZ_JALCBM010000008.1:0-9894 GCF_028066395.1 Ruegeria sp. | reverse complement strand
CGTACCGGTTCCGGCGCGGTGGCGTTGATCGGCCCGTCGATGTCTTTGCGCATCAGCGCAAATGCGATGACCCGGATCATGTCGTCAAGCTCGATCCACGACATCCATTGACGCCCAGTGCCCAGAATGCCTCCGCCACAGAATTCGAACGGTGTCAGCAGCCGGGCCAGCATCCCGCCATCGACACCCAGAACGAGACCGATGCGCAGGGTAACGACGCGGACGCCATGCCTGACGATTGTCTGGGCCGAGCGTTCCCATGTATCGCAAACCTCATGCACAAAGGCGGGCGAGGGGGCATCTGTCTCGGACAGTATCTCATCCCCGCGCAGTCCGTACCACCCGATGGCTGAGCCATTGATCAGGCAGTCCGGCTTGTGGTCCAGCCGTTGGATCAGCGCATCCAGTGCCCGGGTCACCTCAACCCGTGACCGGATGATCTTTGCACGTTTCCTTGCGGTCCACAGCCCGTTTGCAACCGGTTCACCGGCAAGGTTGATGATGGCGTCAAAACGGTCGGCGTCGTGAATCTGGTCAACGCTGGTAATGACCCGTACCGGATGGGCCAGCGTATCGGCCTTACGCGGGTCACGTGTGATGACGGTGACGAAATGGCCGCCCGCGACCAGCGCCTGCACCAATCTTTGTCCGATGAAGCCGGTGCCGCCGGTGATCAGAATATGCTGTCTGGGCTGAAGACCCGCGACCAGTTCCGCTGGATCAGTTTTGCTCAGACGGTCACTGCGGCTTGCGGCCAGCAGATCGCGCGCGCTGAAAAGACCCACTCCGAGGGCCGACAGGGTGGCCATCACGCTCCACCAGCCATAGCTGACGGGAATGATCGCGGTGGGCAAATGCGACCAGGACCACAGGTACGGCGCAGCCAGCGCAAGAATGGCGCCGTAATTCAGGGCCAGAAGCGTGTGGTTGATACGCTCGGTGCCGGGCAGCCTGCGGGTCAGGTCCTCTTCGACAAAATCCCATAGTGTTATGAGCACTTCGACGATCAGGATCGTGGTCAGGGCAATCGTGAACAGGCCATGGGGTTCAAACCACGCGAAGCTTAGAAAAATGACCGCGTAAAAGAAGTTGCGTACCCCGTGCAGGCGCAACTCGGTTTTTTGCGAGGCCCGCCAGGCGAGGCGTTCGCTGCCCTCATGGTGCACAAGCGTGTCGAATGCGCCCATGAAAACCTGAATTGCAATCAATGTCCAAAGGATTGGGTTGTCCATGTCGGGTCCTCTGTGTCGTGGAAGAGCGCCTCTTGGTGGATCAGTTCACCAAACAGGCGGCTTCGAAGGGTCAGGGAAAACAGAAATTGCGCCCGACCGCGGTCCTGATGCGCGATGGTCAGACGGCCGGGGCGCAGCCAGGACGGAAGCCTGAGCTTGCGGCGCCCAAGTTGAAGAAAATAGTGATCGCTTTCGAAATACAGGCCGGATGGATCGGCCCGCACGCGCAAGGCCATTCCAATCCCCGCGCCGATATATTCTTCGACCCCGGTCGGGCCGGCGAACCGTTTGGAGCTGTGGATGACCTGCGGGAACCCCGCCGCGCGCCCGTATTGGCGTATCCAGAACTGACCGCAACCGGCGCAATCTTCGGTCACCGCCACGACGGCGGGTTGACGCACGCAAGAGGTGTCAAAGGGCAGGGGTCCGCCAATGCATCGGGCAAGTTGCGCCAGTACCCAGCCTGCCGGGCTCATGCGCATGACGGTCACATTTCCCTGATAGACCACGCTGGTCCCGCCGGTCAGGCGATGACCAAAGCGCCGCCTGACCGGGTGGGGCAGGGTGGCCCAGATGGCACCGCCGACAAGATCGCGAAACCGGTTGTCGGCAAGCACCCGTTGATGTGGTGAGAAATTGATTTGTTTCATATGGCAGCTCCTACTGTTTTGTCGGGTATTTCTGTATTAAGAGAAATTGTGGTGTAAAATTTTTTATTCGTTCCGTTTGCTGCCGATATTGAGCAGCGAAAGCACTTTGTCCCCCATTTTCATCAGCAAAGACAGTTTCGACTTTGGCACTGTCAGCATCTGGTCCGACCATCGGTCGGCGGTGGTCAGGAAGTCCTGCATCTCATGCATGCGGGTCAGGACAGTCGGATGCAAACCCGGTTCGCTCTCGGCCTGCGAAACGCAGACATCGATGGCCCGGATGGCCGGATCAATCTCACGCTCTTTCCGGCCTTTGGCGATCAGCAATGCCATTTCCCAGACATCTGTTTCCGCCGCGAAATGCTCTCTTCTGTCGCCCGGAACGGGGACCCGGTGGATCAGGCGCCAGCCAACAAGTTCCTTCAGCGAGTTCGAGACATTCGACCGGGCGATTCCCAACTGATCTGAAATCTGTTCAGCATTCAGGGGTGTTTCGGTCAGGTACAACAGCGCATGCACCTGCGCCACAGATCGGTTGACGCCCCATTGGCTGCCCATGTCCCCCCAATAGAGGATGAACTTGGATTTGGCAGATGAATTGGTGAGGTCTGTAATTTCTGTCATGACAGAAATATTAGGATGAAATTGATGGGTGTCAAGCCTCGCATGTTTGCAAGACCACCTACCCGGCCAGCATCGCGCTGTTTGTCTTCTGATCGCTGGGGGACAACCCGAATTTGCGGGAATATTCCCGGCTGAACTGGGTGGGGCTTTCATAGCCCACATCATAGGCGACGGATGCCACCGAGACATTGCCCGAGACCAGCAATCGGCGCGCTTCAAGCAGGCGGAGTTCTTTTTGGTACTGCAGAGGCGTCGTCGCGGTGACCGCTTTGAAATGTTCGTGAAAGGCCGAAAGGCTCATCCCGGATTCCGCCGCCAGATCGGCGACGGGGATGTTTGTTCTGAAATTGTTGCGCAGGAAGACGATGGTCTTGGAAATACGGCTGGCCGGGCTTTCCAGTCGCAACAACTGTCGCAACATGCCGCCATGGCGGGCGCGCAGCAGGCGGAAGTGGATTTCTTTCAAAGCCAGCGGCGCCAGTGCGCGGGCCTCGACCGGGTCTTGTGACAGGCGGAACAGCCGGGCGACTGCATCGACCAGCGCTTGATCGGATGCCGCCGCGTTCAGGGTCTGAGCGTCGCTTTCACCTTCGGCCAACTCGCCAATCTCATCATAAAGACTGCGCGCCAGGGTCAGGTCCAGTTCCACAGCCAGCGCGGTGTATGGCGCAGAGGCACTGGCCTGGATTACAGCGGCCTCGACCGGTACGGCGTGGCTGGCGATCAGGGTGTCCCCGGCGCCATAGCGGACTGCGCGTCCGCCGATATAGGTTTCCTTGGTGCCCTGCAGAACCAGGCACATGATCGGTTCATAAAACCCGGCGGCGCATTCGGTGGTCTGGTTCTCGGCAAAAGCATAAAGCCCTTTGACCGCAGTCTCGAAGCCGACGCCCATCGCATCTGCAGACCTCACGCTGCTCAACACATCCTGCACCAGATCGTTTGGTATCATCGCCGGACCTCCTGTCCATGTGAGGTATAGCCGGTTTGGCCGGGCGTGGAACACCAAACTCCAACACCCCGGAGGATTAGGCAGATCATTTGGAGGATAAGGCAGCGCGTCTGACGCGCAGGGCGCTATTTTCGGATCAACGACGATAAACCAAGGGGCTGTATATGGCACATACAATTCTGATCACCGGCGCGTCTTCAGGTATCGGTAAGGCAACGGCCGAGTTGTTTGCCAACAAGGGTTGGAACGTGGTGGCGACGATGCGCGACCCCGCGCGGGAAAAGGATCTGACCGGTCGGGACAACGTGCTGGTCACCCGTCTGGACGTGACCGATCCTGCGTCGATCGCAACAGCGGTCGCGTCGGGGATCGCGGCATTTGGCCAGATCGATGCTTTGTTGAACAATGCGGGATACGGCGCATTTGGCCCGCTCGAAGCCTTTTCGATGGATCGTATCCGCCGCCAGTTTGACACCAATGTGATTGGCCTGCTGGAGGTCACCAAAGCCATATTGCCTCATATGCGCGCCCGGGGGTCGGGCGTGATCGTCAACATCTCATCCATCGGCGGGCAGATGACCTTCCCGCTGGGCACACTTTATCATGGAACCAAGTTCGCCGTCGAAGGGATATCCGAAGCGCTTCATTTCGAGCTTGAGGCCGCAGGCATCAGGGTCAAGATCGTTGAACCCGGCATGATCAAGACGGATTTCGGGGGTCGGTCTTTTGACATGGCCAATGACGAAAGCATGGTCGAGTATCAGCCGGTCGTCCAGGTGCTGTTCGAGGCATTTTCAGACACTGAAACCGCGTCCGAACCCAGCCTTGTGGCCGATGTGATCTGGACCGCCGTCACGGACAACAGCCCACGCCTGCGATACCGCGCCGGGGCGGATGCCGAGACGCTGCTGGATGCCCGCAAGGCGCAGGACGATGCAACCTTTATTGCGGGCCTGAAACAGAATCTGGGGCTTTAGGCCGAAAAGGAGAAGCCTTTGCATAAGCGGCTGATTGAAACAGGCACTCAGGCGGTTGCCGCCTTGTGTCATCCTCGAAAACCAACCCGCCCTGTCGCGATGGCACCCGGATCATGCTGGGGCCTGCGCGCGTTTTGACCACTCCCACCAAGCATAAGCCAAAAAGAGAGACCTTTAAGCCATGGCAATTGACCTGAAACTGAATGGCCAGACGCATCGCGTCGAGGCCGAACCCGGCACCCCGCTGCTGTGGGTGATCCGGGATGAGTTGAAACTGACCGGCACCAAATTCGGCTGCGGCGTCGCCTCGTGCGGGGCCTGCACCGTGCATCTGGACGGAGAGCCCGTGCGCTCGTGCCAGACCTATATCGAAGATGTCGAGGGGTCCGAGATCACCACCATCGAGATGATGGAGCGGGATCGCATCGGTGCCGCCGTGCAGCAGGCATGGCTGGAGCTGGACGTGGTCCAATGCGGCTATTGCCAGTCAGGGCAGATCATGAATGCCGTGGGTCTGCTGCGCGAAAACGCCAAGCCGACCGCCGACGAGGTTGATGAATACATGCACGGCAATGCCTGCCGCTGCGCCACCTATCAGCGTATCCGCGCCGGAGTTCTGCGCGCATCCGAAATTCTGGAGGCCTGATATGACAGCCAATCTTTCCCGCCGCGGGTTTCTGAAAACCGCCGCCGCAGCTGGTGCGGTTCTCTATGTCGGGGCCAATGCCAAGGGTGCCATGGCCGCATCCGGCCAAGCCGATGCGATGCTGAACCCCTTCGTCAAGATCGACAGCGATGGCACTGTCATCGCCATCGTGAAGCACTTTGAAAAAGGGCAGGGGCCTGCAACCGGCCTGACCTCTCTGATCGCCGAGGAACTGGGCGTGAGCATGGATCAGATCGGCTTCGAATTCGCCCCCTCCGATCCCGGTGTCTATAACAACCTGCTGTTTGGTCCGTTTCAGGGCACCGGCGGGTCCACCGCCATGGCGAATTCCTGGATACAGTATCGCACCGCAGGGGCCAATGCACGCGAGATGCTGATCAAGGCTGCGGCGCAGGCGTGGGGCGTGGATGCCTCGGCGCTGGATATTCAGAACGGCATGATTGCGGGCGCAGGTCATTCGGCCCCCTTGGGTGAATTCGTGGCCGCTGCTGCCGATTTCGCGCCCTCGGAAACCCCGCGCCTGCGCGAGCCGTCCGAATGGAAGATCATCGGCAACCCGGCCACGCGCCGCAAGGACAGCCCGATCAAGGTAAACGGCACGGCGAAATTCGCCATGGATGTGCATCTGGACAATCAGATGGTGGTCATGGTCCGGCGCACGCCGCAACGGGGTGGCACGGTCGCCGGTTTCGATGACAGCGACGCGAAAGAGGTGAGGGGCTTTATCATGGCCCAGACCCTGCCCACGGGTCATGGCGTGGCGGTCTACGCCGAAAACACCTGGGCCGCGATGCAGGCGCGTGAAGCATTGCAGATCGACTGGGATTTCTCTGCCGCCGAAACCCGCTCGTCTCAGGAAATCCGGGATGAGATCATGGCGGCACTGGACGCCGCCCCTGTCTACAACGTCAACAAGGCGGACCAGTCGGCGGTCAGCGCGGCGGTGGATGGGGCGGCAACGATTGTCGAAAAGACCTTCTACTTCCCGCTGCTGGCCCACGCTCCGATGGAGCCGCTGAACTGCACCATCGAACAGACCGCCGATGGCGACATCGTTCTGCATGACGGCGCGCAGATGCCGACCGGGCCGCATATGGCCTATCAGCAGATCTTCGGCCTGCCTGCCGAGAAAATCCACATCAAGACGATGCTGGCCGGAGGCTCATTCGGGCGTCGGGCCACCCCGGATGCGGATTATCAGGTCGAGGCGGCGCTGGCTTTCGCGATGACTGACCGGTCGCGCCCGGTCAAACTGGTCTGGGACCGCGAGGATGACATTCGCGGCGGCTATTACCGCCCCGCAGTGGGCCACAAGGTGCGCGTGGGTCTGGACGGCGACGGCAAAATTGTCGGCTGGGACCATCAGGTGGCGGGTCAGTCCATCATGAAAGGCACCGCGTTCGAGGCGATGCTGGTCCGTGATGGCATCGACCATTCGACCATCGAAGGCGTGGCGGACAACCCCTATGCCATTCCCGGTATGGCCGTGGGCCTGACCGATACGGAAAAGGCGACCTCGGTCCTGTGGTGGCGCTCGGTCGGGCATACCCATACGGCCTATGTGATGGAGGTCATGATGGATATGGCTGCCACGGCAACGGGGCAGGACCCGGTTGACTTCCGCCTTGCCTATCTGGGCGATGACAAGGATCAGGCGCGCAAGGCTGGCGTGCTGAAACTGGCCGCCGAAAAGGGCAATTGGGGCAATCCGGCTGCGGGCAATGTGCAGGGGATCGCCGTGCATAAATCCTTTGGCTCATTTGTGGCCGAGGTGGTGGAGCTCTCGGGCAACCTTGATGACGGCATTCAGATCGAAAAGGTGACGGCAGCGGTCGATTGCGGCATTGCGGTTAACCCGGATGTGGTCAAGGCGCAGATCGAAGGTGGCATCGGCTATGGCATTGGCCATGCAATGCGCGACCAGATCACGCTGGATGGCGGCACGGTCGAGCAATCCAACTTCCCCGATTACGAACCGCTGCGGATCTCGGACATCAAGGCGATCGAGACCCATATCGTGCCCTCGGCCGAGGCCCCGACGGGGATCGGCGAACCGGGAACGCCTCCGGCTGCACCGGCACTGGCCAATGCCATCGCGCGGCTGGGGTTCCAGGTGTCGGAACTGCCGATGAGCGAGAACGGCGTGGCCTTCGCCTGAGCGCGCTCCGTAGCACAGGCAGAGGTCTGCGGTACGGCAGCCATTGTGACCCGCTGACGGGGGGCGCAATTCCTGTCCGACTCATTTCAGCAACAGATGAGTCGGGCAGAAATCTGCAGGTCTGCATTAACCCTTTGTTAAGATGTTTATTTGATCTTTCGAATGGACAATTGAATTGCGGCACATTTATATCGGGTGAATCCGCCTCACTCTAAGCCAATAGGTTGTATTGAGATTCTGCGGAGTCTCAGGATGATCTGACTCTTAAGCAACATTCTCGTGATCGCTTCAATTCGGTCTCTTTTCTGCCGGATTTACCGTTGATACACAGAAAAATGTAAGCGGTAGGGCTTTAAAGGTACAGGCGGGCAGATGAGAACCGGTAACAACGGTCGCAGAGCGATTACCTGGACGCAAACGGAATTGGATGGGTTGGAGGCTGCGCCACTGACCCAATTGGTTGTTGGGGCGTCATGGTCCTGGCGCGGACGGGCGGTGGCCCTGGATGGCGCGGATGCGGTTGGTCTGGATCAGACCCTTTTTGCAGGCGCGATTTCATTGCTTTCGGACAGGTTGTCTGCACCTGCGGTTGAACAACCCCGTATCGCCGGACAATGGATCGAGATTTCAAACGGCGCACACCGCTTTGTCGCCGATCTGATCTGGGTCGATGGCGAAGAGATGCCGGTGCTGGTTTTTGAATCAGGTTGCCCCGAACGGGATCAGGACTTCTGGATCTGTGCCATGTCCGATCTGTCGGATGCCGAGGATCACGGTCAATCGGCTGATGATGTGGTCGTCGCCTTCCCGGCGCAGCGCCCAAATGCCGAGCGTCAAGCAGATGATCTTGGGCCGTTGATCCTGACCGCAGCGGAATAGATCCGAACTTCCCTCTGATAAATACATGAAAAGCTTGTCCGGGGCCTGTTGACTCTGCCCATTTCACGGATATAAGCGCGGCTTCATTGGTGTTGGTGGCCCCCGCAAGGGGATGCCTGTCATGGGGGAGACCTCAAGAGGACAACGCCCTTCATAGTGGCCTGCACAGGCCTCGACCTAAACGAAGGAGATCAGCCGTGACCAAACGCACGTCTGCCAAGTACAAAATCGACCGCCGGATGGGCGAAAACATCTGGGGTCGTCCGAAATCCCCGGTCAACCGTCGCGAATACGGCCCCGGCCAGCACGGTCAGCGCCGCAAGGGCAAACTGTCGGACTTCGGTCTGCAGCTGCGCGCCAAGCAGAAGCTGAAAGGCTACTATGGCGACCTGACCGAGAAGCAGTTCCGCCGCATCTACGCCGAAGCCGTGCGTGTAAATGGCGACACCGGTGAAAACCTGATCGGTCTGCTGGAACGCCGTCTGGACGCGGTCGTTTACCGCGCCAAGTTTGTTGCCACCGTTTTCGCAGCACGTCAGTTCGTGAACCACGGCCACGTCAAAGTGAACGGCAAGCGGGTCAACATCCCCAGCTACCGCGTCAAAGAAGGCGACGTGATCGAAGTGCGCGACAAGTCCAAGCAACTGGCTGTCGTTCTGGAAGCTGCCGCGCTGGCCGAGCGTGATGTGCCTGACTACATCGATGCCGATCACTCGAAAATGACCGCGACCTTCGTGCGCGCCCCGGGCCTGAGCGATGTGCCTTACCCGGTCGTGATGGAACCGAACCTGGTCGTCGAATTCTACGCGAAGAACTAATCTTCGCCGAATATCCGAATGTAAGGGCCGCGCGTTTTGCGCGGCCTTTTTTCTTGCAATTCCACCTCTGCGCCCAGACAGTCCGGGGACTTGATGCACCGGGGGAATTCGCGTGTCTGACCTGCCATTTGCAACGGGATCAAACCCGACACCGCGCAGCCGGGCTCGGGCGCGGCATATTCTGGACAATTACTATATCGGCCCGGCCCGCGACCCCAAAGTGCTGGAGGTATGGGCCTATACGGACCGGTTCAGCTATGCCCCGGGCGACACGGTCGGATTGCGGGTCAGCACCACGGCGGACAGCTGGGATCTGGAGATCGCAAGAGATGGGCCAACGCAGGTGCCGGTCCTCTCCGCGCATGGTCTGCCGGGCGTGTATCACGAAACGCCCGAGGATTGCTCGGTCAACGGATGCGGTTGGCCGGTGGCCTACAGTTTCGACATCCCGGCGGATTGGGCACCGGGCGGCTATCTGATCACGCTGACCGGACGGCGAGGGCCGGAAACGGTGCAAGAGCATCACCTGATCCTCATCCGCCGCGCCGCATCCGCGCCCCGCGCGCCGATCCTGTTTCTGTGCGCCACCGGAACCTGGGTTGCCTATAATTGCTGGGGCGGGTCTAGCGCGTATGAAGGTATCACCGGCGCGGATGGCCGTCAGTTTTCCCCAACCCTGTCGACTCAGCGCCCCTGGACCCGCGGGTTCTGCTGGCTGCCGCAAGGCGCCCCGAGGGCCTTGCCCGAAGCCGCCCAGCCTGTCGGGGACATGGTGCGCTATCCCTATATGGAATGGGCCTATGCCTATGGCTATTCCAAGAAATACGCCTCGGCGGGGTGGGCCAGCTATGAACGCCATTTCGCCCGCTGGGCCGAGGCACAGGGGTATCGGTTGGACTATGCCACCCTGCATGATCTGCACGAAGACCCGACGCTG
>NZ_JALCBM010000079.1:6072-19815 GCF_028066395.1 Ruegeria sp. | reverse complement strand
GTGCGCGAGCCTTCGGCGAAGCTGCGGGTGCCGTCGATGGGGTCGATGATGAACACCCGGTCGCGGGACTGCCGGTCGGGCGAATCCTCGGTCTCTTCGCTGAGCCAGCCGTAATCGGGCCGCGCCGCCCGCAAGTCGCGTTCCAGCATGGCGTTGACGGCCAGATCAGCCTCGGTCACCGGGCCTGCGCCTTCGGGTTTGTCCCAGCGCTGTGCCTGGGGGCCGGAATAGCGGGTCGCGATCCGGCCTGCCTTTTGCGCGGCGTCGATCAGCAGGGGCAGGTCAGTTGCCGGCAAGTGTCATCCCTTCGATCAGGATCGACGGCACGACGCGCGCCAGGTAGGTGCGCGCGTCGTTGGCGGGGATGATCCGCATCAGCATATCGCGCAGATTGCCCGCGATGGTGCATTCGTTGACCGGATGGCTGATCTCACCATTTTCGACCCAGAAACCCGAGGCCCCGCGCGAGTAATCGCCGGTATTGGGGTTGATGGTCGATCCGATCATCGAAGTCACCAGCAGCCCGGTGCCCATATCCCGCATCAGATTGGCGCGGCTGCGATCGCCTTGGGTCAGGCTCAGGTTCCAGTTGCTGGGCGAGGGCGGGCCGGACACCCCACGCGCCGCGTTGCCCGTCGGGGCCATGTCCAGCTTGCGGGCGCTGGACAGATCCAGCGTCCAGCCGGTGAGCACTCCGTTCTCGACAATCGCCCGACGCCGGGTCGGCAGCCCCTCGGCATCGAAGGGGCGAGAGCCGGAAATGCGCGGGCGGTGCGGGTCTTCGATCAGCGACAGGTGTTCGGGCAGTACCTGCTGCCCCAGGGCATCCTTCAGCCATGACGCTCCGCGCGCAATCGCGGCCCCATTGCTGGCCGCCAGCAGATGGCCGATCAACGAGGATGAGATACGCTCGTCAAACAGAACCGGATGGCTGCCGGTCGCCGGTTTGCGCGCGCCGGTTTGCGCCACCGCACGTTCCCCGGCGGTGCGGCCGATTTCCTCGGGGCTGCGTAAGTCGGTCTGAAAGCTGCGGCTGTCGCCGTCATAGTCGCGCTCCATCCCCGTGCTTTCGCCCGAGATTGCCACGCAGCTGGTTGACCGGCTGGTCCGCGCATATCCGCCCGAAAACCCGTTCGTGGCCGCCAGATGCACCCGGTGCGTGCCATAGCCCGCCGCCGCGTCCGAGACCTGCGTCACGCCCTTGATCGCCAGCGCAGCGGCTTCGGCGGCCAGCGCGTCTTGCATCAGAGCCTCGGCGCTGGGCTCAGGGGTCGGGTCGAACAGCTCCAGCGCGTCCATGTCCCAGTCGGTGATCAACTGGTTCGCATCGGCAAGGCCGGTAAAGGGGTCTTCGGGGGCCTCTTTGGCCATGGCCACGGCGCGTTCGGCCATGGCGGTCAGCGTCTCGGGCCGACTGTCCGAGCTGGAGACGATGGCCTGCCGTTTGCCCAGAAACACCCGCAGGCCCAGATCGGTGCCCTCGGCCCGTTCCGCGTGCTCCAGCGCGCCACTGCGCACCTCGACGGAAACCGAGCTGCCATCCAGCACGATGGCGTCCGCAGCCTCGGCCCCCGCCTTGCGGGCGGCGTCCAGCAGGTGATGGCTGATCTCTTCGGGTGTTCGGGTCATGAGGCCTCCGGTCTGGTTGTTCTGGACCTAGCCCCGGACCGCCCGCCCCGCAAGGCCCATGGCGCAAATGCCCACCGTATCCGGGGGCAACATTGGCAAGAACGGCTTGGGGAAAGGCCGCATGACGGCCTTTCCCGATTTGACGATTATTTGATGCGCTGACCGTTGGCCAGAATCTGGCCGTCCTCGGTGAACTCGATTTTCGAATTCAGCGTGTCGGGCTCTTCGCCCGGAACCGCCATCAGACCCATCATCATCCGCGCGCCCAAAGCGTCGTTGTCCGAGACCAGCCCCATCCCGATCAGCTTGTCGATCAGGGCGTTGGCGCCCACAAGCTGCAGGTTGGCGACACCCGCCGGAACCGGCGGCGCAAACGGTTCGGGGTTGGAATTGTCAAAGGTGAAATCCCCGTCCCCGGTCAGCTTCGCGCCCACCAGCGAGATGATCAACTCGTTGATCTTCAGCGAGTGCAGCTCTCCGGGTGCGATATCCTCGACCTCCAGCGCCTCGATGGCTTCGGGGTCCATGAAATCGACCAGAACCTTGGCAGTGCCGTTGGTGTCCAGCGAAATGGTCGCCGGATCGCGGGGCAGGGCGCCTGCGGGGTCGAAAATGCTCCACAACACATCGGACATGGTGAAGTCGGTCAGGTTCATGGCAAAGGCAAAGGGCTGAACCTCGTCCGAAGCTGACATTGGCGCCTCAAGCTTCAGCCCTGCGTTTTCCATCGCGATCTCGATCGGGAACGGCAGATCCGCTGTGGTCACGGCCAATTTCGTGCTGTTCTGCTGCAGATTATAGACAATCCGCTGCGCATCGATACTGCCAGCAAAACTGCCCCCTTGCGAGGAACTGCCCAGCGAGAACGCCTCACCCTCGGCGGTGCCTGCCATTTCGGTATTGCCCGCGCCATAGGTGAAAGCGCCCGAGACGGCAAAGCCGTTTTCGTAGATGTCCTGAATGTTTTCCAGATCAAACTCGGCCGGAAGCACGCTGTCGCCTTCAAAGGCCAGCTGATCCAGTTTGCCCTTGAACCGGGCATCATCGTCGCTTTCGGGATCGTCAAAGGCCAGGTTGTAATCCAGGCTGGCGGCGTTGAATTTCTGTTTAATGTCGCGCTGCTCGCCGATTTTCATCACCGACGATCCGGCAAGGTCATTGATCTGGAAGCCGAGATCCAGAACATCCTTGGACATCGTCTCGCCATCAACCTCGACTGAGTTCAGTGTCAGGCCCATGCCGGATGCGGTGTAGTCATAGGTCATCTCTTGCGGGGTGCCCGAGACCACCATGTTCAGATCGGTGTTGGTGAACAGCAACTCGGCGCTGAAGGGCTCGCCCTCGGTACTGCCGGAAATCGTGACCGGATAGCTTTCCGGGAAACCGATATTGACGGTGCCGTCGCCGTTTTCGGTCAGCGTCATTTCGGGCATGACGATGTTCACCTGCTCGTCCGAGTCGGGCAGGGCCATCGCCATGGTCATGTTGGTCACCGTCGTGACATTGCCCGACACGCTTTCGTCGCCGGTGACGGTATAGCCCAGCCCGCCCAGATAGGCTTGCCAGTCGGCCCAGACGTCATTGGCGGTTACATCGGCAAAGGCACCGTGGGTGACAACGGCATAGGCCAGCGCCGCACCGCAGCTCCGGCGGAAGAAAACAGACATAAGAGGACCCTTCTCGATCAATTTTCCCGGCATCGTCGTGCCTGTGGCGGTCATCGTCAAGGGGCTAGGGGTGGACCAGTTCCCCCTATGCGCGTTAGGACTTTAACGAATTTTCAAATCAAAGGGGTCATGGGATGCAGATGAAAGGGAAAACCGTACTCATCACCGGTGCCAGCCGTGGGATCGGGGCCGAGGCAGGGCGCGTTTTTGCCGCAGCCGGGGCCAATGTGGTGCTGGTGGCGCGCAGCGGTGATCAGATTGGCGCGCTGGCCGAGGCGTTGGGCGAAAACGCCATGGCGCTGGCTTGTGACGTCAGCGATTTCGCGCAGGTTGAACAGGTGGTGGCCGATTGCGTCGCCCGGTTCGGAGGTTTGGATGTGCTGATCGGAAATGCCGGGGTGATCGACCCGATTTTCCATCTGTCCAATGCCGATGTCGCGGCGTGGGGCAAGGCCATCGACATCAACCTCAAGGGCGTGTTCTACGGCATGCGCGCGGCGCTGCCGGTCATGCGCGCCGCCGGGGGCGGGACGGTTCTGACGGTGTCGTCCGGCGCGGCCTCGAACCCGGTTGAGGCGTGGAGCCATTATTGCGCCTCCAAGGCCGGAGCCAAGATGCTGACCGAATGCCTGCATCTGGAAGAGGGACATAACGGCATCCGCGCCATGGGCCTGTCGCCGGGCACGGTTGCGACGGACATGCAACGCTCGATCAAAGCCAGCGGAATCAACCCCGTCAGTCAACTGGAGTGGGAGGATCACATCCCCGCCGACTGGCCCGCCCGCGCGCTGCTGTGGATGTGCTCGGCAGATGCGGATGAGTTTCTGGGGGCCGAGATTTCCCTGCGTCAGGCGGATATTCGGGAACGGGTTGGCCTGACGTGATCGACCTGAACATTGAAGACGGGTTGTGGGTGGTAACCCTGAACAACCCGGACAAGGCCAACGCGCTGACCAGCGCGATGTTGGAGGAACTGCTGCGCATCGCCGGGGCCGCAACCGAGGCCCGCGCGCTGATCCTGACCGGCGCAGGTCGCGTGTTCAGCGCCGGGGCTGATCTGGAGGAAGCCCGCGCGGGGCTGGCGACCTCGGACCTGTGGGAGAGGTTGTCGGGCGCCATCGCCACACTGCCCTGCCTGACGGTGGCGGCGCTGAACGGGACATTGGCAGGTGGCGCCAACGGCATGGTTCTGGCCTGCGATCTGCGGATTGCGGTGCCTTCGGCCAAGGTGTTCTACCCGGTGATGAAACTGGGCTTTCTGCCGCAACCCTCTGATCCCAAACGCATGGCGGCGCTGATCGGCCCGGCGCGCACCAAGCTGATTCTGATGGCGGGGCAAAAGATCACCGCGGCTGAGGCTTATGAGTTCGGTCTGATCGACCGTGTGGTGGAACCGGATGCGCTGATGCCGACTGCTCGGGAATTGGTGGCCGACAGCCTTGGGGCCGATCCGGCCATCGCCGCAGGCATTGCGGAGTTATGTCGATGAGGATCAGTGCCCTTTCCCTGCGTGTCGCCGACCCCAAAGGGCTGGCCGCGTTCTATCGTGAGGCGCTGGGCATGTCGGTGCGAACTGAGGGCGAAGCGTATCGCGTTGGCTATCCCGGGCAGGATGCCGACCTGCTGCTGATACCCGGCGGGGGCGGCTACAGTCATGACCGAGGGCAGCGTTACTGGAAGATCGGGATTACTCTGCCGGATGTCGATCTGGTCGCCGCGCAACTGCGGCAGTTGGGCATTCCGGTCAGCGCGCCGGGGCAGTTTCTGGATATCGGCTATATGTG
This sequence comes from Ruegeria sp., assembly GCF_028066395.1. Classification (GTDB taxonomy): domain Bacteria; phylum Pseudomonadota; class Alphaproteobacteria; order Rhodobacterales; family Rhodobacteraceae; genus Ruegeria. The sequence goes on along the minus strand of NZ_JALCBM010000079.1, from coordinate 14,735 downwards.
TCATCTCAGCGACCCCGAAGGGTTCTCGATCGAGCTTCTGCAGCACGATTTCGAAGGCAATCGCCCGCCGGATGCCGCGCTGCCTGACGCGCCTTTTGCGGAGGCGCGTATCGGCCAGATCACCCTGCGCACCGGGGATATCGCCACTGAGGACGCCACCTGCCGCGCGCTTGGGATGCGTCTGCTGTCCATGCAAGAGGTCGCGCCCTATGGGTTCGACCTACATTTCTATGCCTTCACCGATGAGGTTCCGCTAAACCCCGATCTGTGGGCCGTCGAAAACCGCGAATGGCTGTGGAAACGCCCCTATACGACGTTGGAATTCCAGCATATCGCCAATGCTCAATTCGCCCCGGTACCTGACTATCTGGGGATCGAGGTCGAGGGCCTCCCTGACCCGATCTTCCTTGATTGATCATCGCCCACGCCGTTTTCCCGGCACTTTCGACCGGAACCCGGGCGGGCGTTTGCGCACCCAGTTCAGGAACTTCTCAAGCCGAGGGTAGGCACGCAGCGCGGCGACCGAGTTGAAATCACGCGCCAGTTCGGCCTCGGTCAGGGTGGCGTGGACCTCTTTATGGCAGATCTGATGCAGCAGAACGGTCGGCCCGCCCTTGCCTCCTTTGAGTTTTGGGATCAGATGGTGCAGGCTGCGGCCGCCCTCGGGGATCGGGCGGTCGCATAACGGGCAGATCGGATCACTGTTGCTCATCCCGACAGGGTCGCGCCGATGGGCGGAGAAGGCAAGGGGACGGCAATGGCGCAGGCAGTGGTGATCGGGGCAGGACCCGCCGGGCTTATGGCAGCCGAACAACTGGCGATGGCCGGGCACGACGTTCTGGTCGCCGAGGCAAAGCCCTCGGTCGCGCGCAAGTTCCTGATGGCGGGCAAGTCGGGTCTGAACCTGACCAAGGATGAGCCCTTTGATCTTCTATTGCAGTCCTATGGCGAGGCGGCGGATTGGCTGCGCCCGATGCTGCCCGAATTCGATGCGGCAGCGATCCAGGATTGGGCGCGCGGATTGGGGCAAGAACTGTTCACCGGCTCGACCGGGCGCGTGTTTCCCAAGGTGATGAAGGCCTCGCCGTTGCTGCGGGCCTGGCTGGCGCGCTTGGATCAGCAGGGCGTGCAGATCAGAACCCGCTGGCGATGGATCGGATGGGATGGTGAGGCACTGCGGTTTGATACATCCGAAGGGGTGCAATCCATAACGCCCGACGCAACCGTTCTGGCATTGGGCGGCGCAAGCTGGGCCCGTTTGGGATCGGATGGCGCATGGGCCGCGCAATTGATGGACAAAGGCGTGACCCTTGCGCCCTTCACCCCGGCGAACTCTGCCGTGGCGGTGGATTGGAGCCACCATATGGCCACGCACTACGGCACGGCGCTGAAATCGGTGCGCTGGATGGCCGGAGACCTGATCAGCCGAGGTGAGGCCGTGATCTCGGCCAAGGGATTGGAGGGCGGTGGGGTCTATCCGCTGACCCCCGCCTTACGCGCGGACGAACCGTTGTTCGTCGATCTGGTGCCGGATGTGTCGGCTGAGGCTTTGCTGGCGCGATTTGCGGCGAAAAAACCCAAGACCTCACTGTCGAACTGGTTGAAAACCGGGCTGCGCCTGTCACCGCAGAAAGTTGCCCTGTTTCACGAGATGAGCAAGGGTGTGACCTCACAACCCTATGAATTATTGAAAAGATTGCCCATCCACTACGCGGGCTTGCGCCCGATGGATGAGGCGATCTCGTCCGCCGGAGGTGTAAAACGTGGCGCGTTGAACGATGGCCTGATGCTGACCGCGCTGCCGGGCACCTTCTGCGCCGGTGAGATGCTGGATTGGGAGGCCCCGACCGGGGGCTATCTGCTGACCGCCTGTCTGGCCACCGGACGTTGGGCCGGGCGTGCAGCGGCGGAGTGGCTAGCGGCTGCGCGCTAACATAGCGAGCCGGATCATGGCGCGTTCAACCAACGCCATGGCCGGGGCGGTCTGCCCGGCGGATCGAAGCGACAGGTCCGTATCGGTCAGAACCGTCAGCGCGGTTTGCAGCTTGGGTGCGCCCCAACCCTGCGCCTGCCGCAATATCCGGTCGCGCCGTTTGCCATAGACCGGCGGGCGCAGCTTGCCGATGCCCTGCGCCGCCCCGCCGGGGTCGGATGCACAGGCGTAAAGGGTGCGGAAATGGCGCGTCGCGCCGATGCACAGGGTCACCCCGTTGGTGCCCTGCGCCTGCAACCGGCGGATCAGCGGCCCGATCTCACCCGCGCGGCCCTCGGCCACCACGTTCAACACATCATCCAGCGCGGCCTCGGTCGAGCGCGGGGCGCAGGCTTCGATATCCTCGATGGTCAGATCTGCGCTATCGTCGCGCTTGTAAAGAGACAGTTTTTCAACGGTTTGCGTGAAGTCCCCGGGGCTGAGCGTCACTGCGAGTTCCCCCAGCGCTGACATCGAATCGCGCGGGATCTTCTGCAACCCGGCCTGCGCCAGTATCCGTTCAACCTCGGCGCGCGAGGGTGGGTCGTCATAGATGCCCACCGCATAAGCACCGGGGTGGCTTTCGAACGCCTTGCGGATTTTTGAGCTGGGCTTCAACTGCCCCGCCGTCACGATGATCTGCGCATCGCCGGGGGCCCAATCCTCTAACGCGGCCAGAATCGCCGGGGCTGCCGTGTCGGTGGTCTCTTCCACGAAAACCGCGCGTGGGCCCGGGAAGAACCCGACCGCCTTGACCGCATCCAGCAGCAGCGCAGGATCGCCGCGCAGGTCGGAACCGGGCAGGCGGGTCAGGCGCATCTCTTCCTCGGCCCCGGGGCCAAGCAATGCGGTTAGAACCTGCTGGCGTTTCAGTGCCACCCGCATCGCATCGGCACCGTAGATCAGCAGCCCGGTCTTGTCCGCGTCCGGCTTGGCAAAATAGCCGTCAGCCTCGCGCGGGCTGAGCTTCATGAAGACAGGCCCGGCGCCGCGTAGAGGCGGGTTACGATCTGATCGGACAGAATCACCATCAGCCGTTCCTTGGCAGCCCGTTCATCCGCCAGCGTCGAAACGGTTGATCCGGCAGCGGAATAGCCGACGAAATCGGTCACCGTGCCCGAAGCAAGCACCTGCCCTGTTTCATTCGACCGCAGCGTATAATTGGCGCGCCCGTCGATCGTATAGCGGTTGGTTTCGTTCGTCGTGGTGATCGCGGCGGCACGGGTCACGGTCGAGACATTCACGTCCAGTCCGAACTCATCGCCAGACTGGGCACTGCGGCCCAGCCGTTGCTCCAGATTCTGCACCAGCATGAAACTGTCGGTCGTATTTGGTTCGGACACCGCAACCCGACCGAACAGGGCCGAGCCTGATCCGCCGGGGGCGTAAACCGGCTCAAACCCACAGGCGGCCAGCGCCAGCGGCATCAACAACAGGGTTCTGCGATCAAACGACGACATTCACAATCCGGCCTGGGACAACGATCACTTTCTTAGGTGCGGCACCATCCAGCGCCTTTTGCACAGCTTCGGTGCTGAGCGCGATTTTTTCAACCTCTGCCTTGTCCATGTCTTTGGGAACGCTGATTTCCGCGCGGCGCTTGCCGTTGATCTGGATGGGCAGAGTGACGGTGTCATCGACCAGCATCGCCTCATCCGCGACGGGCCAGGGGGCGGTGGCGACCAGACCTTCGCCGCCCAGCAGCTGCCAGAGCTCCTCGGACAGGTGCGGCGTCATCGGTGACATCAGTTGCGCCAGCGTTTTGGCGGCCTCGCGTTTGGCTGTGGTTCCCGCCTTGGATTTCGCCAGCGTGTTGGTGAAGGCATACAGTTTGGCAATCGAGGCGTTGAAGCCGAACGATTCGACGCCGCCCGACACATCATGGATGGCCTTATGCATCTCGCGCAGCAGAACCTCGTCATCCGCATTGGCCGGAACGTCCGATTCGGCGATTTCCGAGGCGATACGATGCACACGGGACAGGTGCTTGAACGCAGCCTCGGCCCCGGATGCGGTCCATTCCACGTCGCGCTCAGGCGGCGAATCGGACAGGACGAACCAGCGCGCGGTGTCGGCACCGAAGGCCGAGATGATGCTGACCGGGTCGACCACGTTTTTCTTGGACTTGGACATCTTGGCCGAGGGGATGATCTCGACCTCGGTGCCGTCAGCCAGTTTGCCGTCGGTCACATCCTCGGGCAGGTGATAGACCGGGCGGCCATTGGCATCGCGGGTCTGGTAGATCTCATGGGTGACCATGCCTTGGGTGAACAGCGCGTCGAAGGGTTCGATGGCTTTTTTCGGCAAGTGGCCCGTGATGTTCATCGCCCGGGCGAAGAACCGGGAATAGAGCAGGTGCAGAATCGCATGCTCGATGCCGCCGATATACTGGTCGACATTCATCCAGTACTCGGCCTCGGCCAGATCGGTGGGTGTTTCGGCGCGAGGGGCGGTGAAGCGGGCGAAATACCATGACGAATCGACGAACGTGTCCATCGTGTCGGTCTCACGCTTGGCCGCAGCACCGCAATTTGGGCAGGCGCAGTCGCGCCAGGTCGGATGGCGGTCCAGCGGGTTGCCCGGATTATCAAAGGTGACATCGTCGGGCAGGCGGACCGGCAGGTTTTCTTTCTTCTCGGGCACGACGCCGCAAGAATCACAATGCACGACCGGAATCGGGCAACCCCAATAGCGTTGACGGCTGAGGCCCCAATCGCGCAGACGGTATTTGGTGACACCTTCGCCCCAACCGGCCTTTTCGGCGAAATCGACGGTGGCGTTGATCGCCTCATCCCCCGTCGCCTCGGTCAGACCCGCGAAATGGTTCACCCAGCGGACTTTCTCGGTTTTCGGAGGCACGAAAGCGATTTTGTCGACGGGCGCGTCATCGTCCAGAGCAAAGAACGTATCGACCACGGGCAGGCCGTATTTGCGGCAGAAATCGAGGTCACGCTGGTCATGCGCCGGGCAGGCAAAGATCGCGCCGGTTCCGTAATCCATCAGGATGAAATTGGCGATCCAGACCGGCAGTTCCCAATTGGGGTCCAGCGGGTGCTTGACCTTGATGCCGGTGTCATAGCCCAGCTTTTCAGCGGTCTCGATAGCTTCCTCGGTGGTGCCGCCCTTGCGGCATTCGGCCACGAATTCAGCGACTTCGGGGCTTTCTGCTTCAAGCTGCTTGGCAATCGGGTGATCCGGAGAGATGCCGACAAACGACGCGCCCAACAGCGTATCGGGCCGAGTCGTATAGACGGTGATCGGCGCGCCGCCATCCACACGTTCAAAGCCGAATTGCAGGCCGCGGGACTTGCCGATCCAGTTTTCCTGCATCAGGCGGACTTTGGCGGGCCAGTTCTCAAGCGTGTCCAGCGCGTCCAGCAATTCCTCGGAATAATCCGAGATTTTGAAGAACCATTGGGTCAGTTCCCGTCGCTCCACCAACGCGCCCGAACGCCAGCCACGTCCGTTTTCCACTTGTTCATTGGCCAGAACGGTCATATCGACCGGATCCCAGTTCACCACAGCGTTTTTGCGGTAAACCAGTCCGGCCTCAAGCATATCCAGAAACAGCGCCTGCTGCTGGCCGTAATATTCCGGGTCGCAAGTGGCAAATTCGCGGGACCAGTCGATGGACAGGCCCAGCGGCTTCATCTGCCCGCGCATGTCGGCGATGTTGCCATAGGTCCAGTCCTTGGGATGGCCGCCAATGGCCATCGCAGCGTTTTCCGCAGGCATCCCGAACGCGTCCCAGCCCATCGGGTGCAGCACGTTGTGGCCGGTCGCCAGCTTATGCCGCGCGATCACGTCGCCCATCGTATAGTTGCGCACATGCCCCATATGGATTCGGCCCGAGGGGTAGGGGAACATCTCGAGCACGTAGTATTTCGGCTTGTCCGCCTTGTGGTTGGCGGTGAAGATCCCGGCCTTGTCCCAGGCCTCTTGCCATTTTGCTTCGATTTCGGTGGCCGAATAGCGCGACATTGTGCGGTCCTTGGTCATGAAAACGCCGGGTAAGAACCCGGCGTGGTAATATTGCGATTTTCTGCGGGTTGCTAGAGCTTGTTGTCCGCAATACGTAGCTGGCGCGCGCGTGAGAGAATCGCATCTTCCACCGCGCGGGTCGTTGCGGCACTGACCGGAGCGCCTCCGCTGGTCAGCAACGAAACCGACAGCGACCGCGCCGCCAGCGCCGGGTCACTGATGTGAACCGTTGCGCGATATTGCCGTCCGCCACCGGGCGGGGTGCCATAACCCGTTACGATCACGCCGGTAAACGGATCGACCTCTTGCACCGGCAGAAAGTTCAGCACATCCAGCGAGGCGGCCCACAGATAGCGGTTCACCTGGGTGACCTGTTCGGAATTGTCCGGCCCGAACACATCCCAGATCGTGGTGCGATCGGCATCGTTCAACTCACGCTCTTCGCTGGAGCTGCCATCGACGGTCAAAGATCTGGCATCGCCCGGAGGCGGTCCGTTGCGCCCGCAGGCTGTGGCGGCCGTCACAATGGTCAAACCCAGAATCGTCAGCAGGCGCATCGTTGGCTGGTCCTGTATCACTTGTTGTGCGTTGTCGAGAGATACTCCTAGACAAGGACCCGTGCTGCAACAAGCCCATTCTTTGCATAAAGGCGTGAGGGCGGGGCGAGAATTGGGTCAAAACCGACTGTGGCATCCTTGCACCAATCGAAACCGAATGACGGCAGACGGTTTATGCCAAGCTTGCGTGAAGGGGGCAAAAAGAGCGACACGGTGACCGTGCTGAGACATATGCCTTGCATGTGTCGAGTAGAAAAAACTTTTGAAACCGAGGGAAACAAGATGAAAAAAGTTCTCTTCGCATCGACCGCTCTGATCGCAACCGCAAGTGTTGCCGCGGCCGAAGTTAAGTTCAGCGGCTATGGCCGTTTTGGTCTGGGTTACGTGGAAGACCGGTCCGCAACTGCGTCGACAGTGATCGTTACCACTGGTGGTGCCCTGACCACGCTGACCGCCACTGTCACAGGTTCTGATACCGCTCTGATCTCGCGCTTTCGTCTGAACATCGACGCGATCACAGAAACTGACGGCGGCGTCGAACTCTCGGCTCGTGTGCGCCTGCAGGCTGACGACACGCCGGCAATCGGCGAACAGCAAGCTGCTGCTCTGAGCGGTGCGCGTTTCTCCGCCATCTATGGCGGCCTGCGTGTTGACGTTGGCAACGTTTCGGGTGCCTTCGACAACCTGGCAAACTACTACGGTAACGAGCCGGGCCTGGAATTCTTCATCGGCCAGTATGCCGGTGTTGACTATAGCTTCCTGTCGTTCTCTTCGACCGGTTCGGGTGACAACGCTGTGTTCTTCCAGTACGCAGTCGGCGATTTCGCCTTTGGCGCATCCTATGACCAGCGCGACGCCATCACTGCCACTATCGGTACTGGTGCAACTGGCCCTATCGCCACTGGCTCGACCACTTCTGCTGATCGTTGGGATGTGAGCGCGACTTACACCTTCAACAACGTCACTGCAGCTCTGGCTTATGGTGAAAACGATGACGGCAGCGCAACTGCTGGCAGCCTGACTGTTCTGACCCTGGGCGCTGACTTCGGCGATCTGAACGCCACTCTGTTTGTCGCAGACGACGATGTAAACAACGCTGCCCGCAACGGCACCGCATACGGTTTCTCGCTGGCCTACAACATCGGCGCAGCCACAACCGTGAACTTCGCCTACGGTGACGGTTCGGGTGACGACGACAACCAGCAGTTCGGCATTGGCTTCATCTACGATCTGGGTGGTGGTGCATCGCTGAAAGGTGGCTTGGGTCAGTCCGAGCGTGGCCTGGCAGCAGACAGCACTCTGCAAGCTGACTTCGGTGTCAACTTCAACTTCTAAGTTGATTTGAACCGCAAAGTTCTAGGGCAGGTCTTTGGACCTGCCCTTTTCTTTTGCGCCGACATGGTGTTTTTCTGCGGCAACCGCAAAGTGAGGGCCCCCGATGTCGTTGCAAGAAATCACCGACCGTATCGCCAAAGCCGAAGCCAAGGCAGGGCGCAATGCCGGTTCGGTCAAATTGATCGCCGTCTCCAAAGTGCAGCCCAATGACAGGGTTGAGGCCGTACTAGAACAGGGCCATCGCTGTTTCGGCGAAAATCGCGTGCAAGAGGCTGCTGGCAAATGGCCGGGCTTCAAGGAACGTTTCTTGGACGTTGATCTGTATCTGATTGGCCCCCTTCAGACCAACAAGGCCCGGCAGGCGATGGAGCTGTGCAACGCAATCCATTCGCTGGATCGCCCGAAACTGGCCAAGACCATTGCCCGTCTGGCGCAGGAGATCGGCGCCTGCCCCGATCTGTTCATTCAAGTCAATACCGGGGAAGAGGCGCAAAAGGCCGGGATTCTCCCGGCGGATGCGGATGAATTCGTGGCGGATTGTCAGGCGATGGATCTGCCCATTCGCGGATTGATGTGTATCCCGCCCGTTGACGAGGAACCCGCGCTGCATTTCGCATTGCTGGCCAAAATCGCCAGCCGCAACGGTCTGACCGGGCTGTCGATGGGGATGAGCGGTGACTTCGAATCCGCCATTGCACTGGGTGCGACCCATGTGCGGGTCGGATCAGCCATTTTTGGCGAACGCGTCAAACCTCAGGGATAATCAACCGCGTACCAAGGGCAATCTGCCCGGCAATCCAATGCAGGTGATCGCGGCG
>NZ_JALCBM010000079.1:2748-5972 GCF_028066395.1 Ruegeria sp. | reverse complement strand
TCAACCGCGTACCAAGGGCAATCTGCCCGGCAATCCAATGCAGGTGATCGCGGCGGAAGGCCACGCAGCCCTCGGTCGGGAATCGCGGGCGGCGCCATTGGTGCAGAAAAATGGCCGAACCGCGCCCCGATACCGCGTTGGGCCAATTCCAATCGGTGATCAGGATCAGATCATATAAAGGATCGGCCCGCCGCAGTCTTTCATGGCTGCCGGAATAGGGCGTTTGAACAAGTTGATTGTATTCGGGCATGGCCTGATCATCCGACCACAGATCTTGTGGCCCGATTGGCCGAGCCCACGAGGTGGGGGCAGGGATTCGGTCCGCCCGATACAACATCCCGACAATCTGATGCGTGCCGGTGGGCGTTGCACCATCACCTTCACGTTTGGAATTGCTCAGCCCGCCTTTGCCGATCGCACAAGGGAAAGTACGCCCCAGAAAGCGCACACCTTTTGGTGTCAGGACCAGATCACTTGGTGTCACAGAAGATGGCCCGATTTGGCCGCCTTGGTTGCCAGATAACCCCGGTTATGCGCGGTTTCACCAACCTTCAGCGGGACGCGCTCGGTCACGGCGATGCCGGTCCGCTCCATCATTGCGATCTTGGCGGGGTTGTTTGTCAGCAGCCGCACGGCGCCAAAACCCAGCGATTTCAGGATGTCCGAGCCCAGACGGAAATCGCGCTCATCATCTTCAAACCCCAGCCGGTGGTTGGCCTCGACCGTATCAAACCCTTGGTCTTGCAGGAAATAGGCCCGCATCTTGTTGGCCAGCCCGATGCCGCGCCCCTCCTGATTGAGGTAGAGCAGAACGCCTGCCCCCTCGGCCCCCATTTGGGCCAAAGCACCGCGCAACTGCGGGCCGCAATCGCATTTCAGACTGCCCATCAGATCGCCGGTGAAGCAGGCGGAATGCAGGCGGGCGAGCACCGGCTTGTCCCGGTCGGGGCGGCCGATTTCGATAGCATAATGTTCCTCGCCGCCGTCCTCGGGGCGGAAGACATGCAGGCGCCCGGCCTCGGACACTTCCATCGGCAGGCGGGCCGCGACGACCTCATGCAGGGCGCTGCGATCGGCCAGATGCGGCGCGGCGCGGGTGTGGTCGATACAGGTCAGACCGTTTGCCATCGCGAAATCGCGCCCGTCCGGGATGGGGGCAACCACAGCCGCCGGCAGCAGCCGCGCGGATTTGGTCAGCGCAATGGCGATGCGATGCAGATTGGCGGTGCCCTGCCGTTCGGACATCAGCGGGCCTTTCATCGGCGCGTTCAGATCGTCCGAGGGATCGGCCACCGCCTGCACCCAGCTGTGATCGGCATCCGCCGGGATCAGCACGCGCGCCAGATCCCCGTCATAGGCCCGCGCCTTCAGCGTCTCTGCCCGCCGCACGGTGATGGCCACCACGGGTGCGCCACCCAAACCCCGCAGATCGGCCAGCCGCTGCGGGCTGAGCGTCTCGGACGCCAGCGCCAATACGCTGGTGCCGCTGTCATCGGTCAGGACAACCGGCAGGCCCATGCGCAGGTCCGCCCGTGCGCGGGCAAGCAGTTCGGTGATGCCGGGAATAAGACTCATGCGTGTTACCCTATAACGTTCTGCCCTTCTCCTATCCCGATCTTTAGAAAATGTGAAACATTTCCTCCGCCTCGGACACGAGGGCGTGAGACGGTTGCAGCAAAACTTGCCGATTGCATCTTGGGCGCGCAAGTGGTGCAAAAAGGGGCTAGGAGGACCGGAGATGGCTCAACTCAAGAAAATCCTGTTGGTGGATGATGACGAAGACCTGCGCGAAGCGCTGAGCGAACAGCTTGTGATGACCGAAGATTTCGACGTGTTCGAAGCCTCAGACGGTCAATCCGCGATGGAGCGCGCGCGTGAGGCGATTTACGATCTGGTTATTCTGGATGTGGGTCTGCCGGACACGGACGGGCGCGAGCTGTGCCGCCTGATGCGCAAGCAGGGCGTGAAAAGCCCGGTCCTGATGCTGACCGGCCATGACAGCGACGCCGACACCATTCTGGGTCTGGATGCCGGTGCCAATGATTATGTCACCAAACCTTTCAAATTCCCGGTCCTGCTGGCCCGTATCCGCGCGCAACTGCGTCAGCACGAACAATCCGAGGACGCCGTCTTTGTCCTTGGCCCGTATACGTTCAAGCCCGCCATGAAGATGCTGATGACCGAGGATGACCGCAAGATTCGCCTGACCGAGAAAGAGACGAACATTCTCAAGTTCCTGTACCGCTCGACCGACGGTGTGGTTGCTCGCGACGTTCTGCTGCACGAGGTCTGGGGCTACAACGCCGGTGTCACCACTCACACGCTTGAAACACATATCTATCGTTTGCGTCAGAAAATCGAACCCGATCCCTCCAATGCGCGCCTTTTGGTCACAGAATCCGGCGGATATCGTCTTGTGTCTTGACGAAAGGTGGATTGACTTGGATCAAAGTGATACTCTGTAGGTATATTTAGATTACTCCCAACCCGTGCATGTCCGGGTTATGACATGTACCTCCCTGTTGGACTGCCGGGCCTGATGGCCCGGCTTTTTTGTTTTAACCGAGCTGTGAGGGTCCCTTTTGCAGTCTTCTTGATGGACCTGACACCAATGGAGAGGGTATTCTTGCCGGGCTTTCAGGTTATGGTTGAGAGGTTAAAGCTCTTGTCGGATAGAAAACCGAATTCATTACCCGTACTGAAAAATGGGATGTCATGGTGGGTGATTGAAAGTAAACGCTATAATCTTAGTGCGAAGACGACATTCCGTGTGTTCGAAGCGGTAATTGCGCATTCGGAGGATCAAGCAATCAGCCATGCGAAAGTCTCAGACGCGCGGCTTAACGCAGCTTTGATGAACGCTGCCATCCGGCGTGGAGAAATTGAGGATCAGTTTGAATGGCAGCCGATTAGTCGACTGGTCGAATACTTGTCTATTGTTCAGGTTTGGAATGATCATCAAATAGAAAATTTGGACCCGGTACTTCTGGGAATGCTCCAAGAACACGACTTCTTTTTGGATGAATTTTCTGAGGACGCCCAGAGTGCAATTGGTGGCGGCATTTATGACTACGATCCGGGAAATTAGGTGACTTTGAGTTTCTCTTTCTCATAGCACCTCGTCCAACACCACGCTAACCTCCGGCCAATCGCGACAAAGGAATCCCCACCCATGCCCTTTACCCTTGCCACATGGAACATCAACTCGGTCCGCCTGCGCGAGC
>NZ_JALCBM010000079.1:0-2648 GCF_028066395.1 Ruegeria sp. | reverse complement strand
CCCATGCCCTTTACCCTTGCCACATGGAACATCAACTCGGTCCGCCTGCGCGAGCCTATCGTGCTGAAATTGCTGGAAGAAGAGGCGCCGGATGTTCTGTGTCTGCAGGAATGTAAATCCCCGGTGGAGAAGATTCCGACCGAAGGGTTTGCCGAACTCGGCTACACTCACATGGTTGCGCGCGGGCAGAAGGGGTATAACGGCGTTGCCATCCTGTCGCGCTTGCCGATGGAAGAGGTCGGCGACAAGGATTTCGCGAATCTCGGCCATGCCCGACATATCGCGGGGCGGCTGGAAAACGGCGTGACGATCCACAATTTCTATGTCCCGGCGGGTGGGGATGTGCCGGATCGTGAGGTGAATGAGAAATTCGGACAGAAACTGGACTATCTGACAGATATGCGGGACTGGTTTCATGCCGAAAAGCCGGAAAAGTCCATTCTTGTTGGTGACCTGAATATTGCCCCGCGCGAAGATGATGTCTGGTCGCATAAGCAACTGCTCAAGGTCGTGTCGCATACCCCGATCGAGGTTGAAACGCTGGCTGAAACGCAGGATGCGGGCGGTTGGGTGGATATTACCCGCAAGGACATTCCCGAAGGACAGCTCTATAGCTGGTGGTCCTATCGTGCCCGCGACTGGGACGCTGCCGACAAGGGGCGGCGGTTGGATCACGTCTGGGCCACGCCCGATATCTCGAACGCGGGTCATTCCAGCCGCGTCCTGCGCGCCGCGCGCGGGTGGGAAAAACCCAGCGATCACGCCCCGGTTTTTGCCACGTTTGACCTGTAATCGCGCAATAAACCCGCGAATCTGCCCTTGGTTTCCGCGCCGCGCGGTTGCATATAAGGCCCGGAAACGAACCTGAAAGTGAATGCCATGGATCTTCTGAACGGCGCAGACAGCACCACAGCCACCGATCTGATCAAGGACGGGACCGAGGCCACCTTCATGGCCGATGTGGTCGAAGCCTCGCAGGACACTCCGGTGATCGTCGATTTCTGGGCACCCTGGTGCGGGCCGTGCAAGACGCTGGGTCCGCTGCTTGAGGAAGCCGTGACCGCCGCCAGGGGCGCGGTGAAGATGGTCAAGATCAACGTGGATGAGGCGCAGATGATCGCCTCGCAGATGCGTATCCAGTCGATCCCGACCGTCTATGCCTTTTACAAAGGGCAGCCGGTGGATGGTTTTCAGGGTGCAGTGCCCGGGTCCGAAATCAAGGCATTTGTGGACCGCGTGATCGAGGCTGCAGGTGGCGAGAGCCCCGGTGGACAACTGGACGACGCCGTTCAGGCCGCCGAAGAGATGCTGGCCGAAGGGGCCGCCGTTGATGCGGCCCAGACCTTTGCTGCGATTCTGGGCGAAGACCCGAACCATGCCGCCGCTTATGGTGGCCTTGTGCGCGCCCATATCGCCTCGGGCGATCTGGAACAGGCCGAGACGATCCTGAATGGTGCCCCGGCTGAAATCTCGACCTCCCCCGAACTTGAGGCGGCCCATGCCCAGTTGGAACTGGCCAAACAGGCCGCAGATGCCGGTCCGGTGGCCGAGTTGACCGCAGCGGTTGAGGCGGAGCCTGACAACCATCAGGCCCGGTTCGATCTGGCGCAGGCGCTGCATGCCAATGGGGATGTGGAAGAGGCGGTAACTCAGTTGTTGGAACTGTTCCGCCGTGATCGTGAATGGAACGAAGGTGCGGCCAAGACGCAGCTGTTCACCATCTTCGATGCGCTCAAGCCCAATGATCCGATTGTCCTGAACGGGCGGCGCAAGCTCAGCTCGATGATATTTGCCTAATCTGCGATCAGGGCTACACTCGAATACATGATGCATCCTGCTGATCTGCCGGAGACACTTCCGGTTTTCCCGCTGCCCGGGGCGCTGCTGCTGCCGCGCGCGCGCCTGCCCCTGCATATTTTCGAACCGCGCTATCTGCAAATGCTGGATGACGCGCTGAAAACGCAGGAACGGCTGATCGGTATGGTCCAGCCCAACCCCTGCCAAAGAACCGACGACAAGCTGCACCAGATCGGCTGTGCCGGGCGCGTGACGCAGTTTTCGGAAACCGAAGACGGCCGCTATCTGGTCACGCTCAGTGGTGTCTCGCGGTTCCGCGTCAAATCCGAGGTGGATGGTTTCACCCCGTATCGCCGCTGCGTGGTCTCATGGGACGGGTTCGACCGTGATCTGGGCAAGGCCGAGCAGGATGACGCCTTCAACCGCAACCGTTTCCTGACCCTGCTGGAGCGGTTCTTTGAATCGCGCCAGTTGGCCACCGATTGGGAGACGATGAAGGATGCCGATGACGAATTGCTGGTCAATTCCCTGTCGATGCTGCTGGATTTCGACCCCGAGGACAAACAGGCCCTGCTTGAGGCCCCCTGCCTGCGCACAAGGCGCGAAACCCTGGTGACTTTGATCGAGTTCGCCATGCGCGGCGGCTCTAGCGAGGAAAAACTGCAATGAGCGATGCCGAGCACGCCTTTGACCGCCACATGCTTGAGGCTCTGATTTGCCCACAGACCCACACCACACTGCATTACGATGCCGAGCGGCAAGAGCTGGTTTCCAAGGCCGCCGGTCTGGCCTTTCCGATCCGCAACGGCATCCCGGTGATGCTGGTGGATGAGGCGCGCGAGCTGGATTAA
>NZ_JALCBM010000078.1 GCF_028066395.1 Ruegeria sp. | reverse complement strand
GATTATCAGCCGCTTCCGGCGGCAGCAGAGGAGTAAGCGTCATGACCGATCATAACGCAACCGGATGCAGCTGTTCGGGCGAGGCGAAAAAAGCCTGCACCGTGAACCGTCGCCAGTTCCTGTTCGCCTCGGGGGCCACGACCTTTACCGTGATGGTGGCCATGCCCACCCGCCACGGTCAGGCGGAACAGGTGCCCGCGCTTGTGTCGACCTATCCGCGCAAACTGATCGGCAAACTGTCCGAGTTGGAACAGGATGTGCCGCTGGAATTCTACTATCCGGATGAGGGCGATTATTCCGACTCGATGCTGGTCAAGACCGGTGTGGAAAGCGGTGGGGGTATCGGGCCGCAGCGGGACGTCGTGGCCTTCAACCTCACCTGCACCCATCAGGGCGGGTCGATGTATGACAGCTATAAGCCGGACCATAAGGTGTTGGGCCCGTGCCCGCTGCACCTGTCCACCTATGACGTGACCCGCCACGGCATCCTTGTCTCGGGGCAGGCCTATCAATCGCTGCCGCAGGTCCTTTTGGAACTGGATGGTGACGACATCTACGCCGTTGGCATGTTCGGCCTGATCTATGGCCGCTACGACAATCTGATCGCTTGAGGGGGGACTGACAATGGCAACCCCGTATTACGTACCCGAAACCAACGTCCCGCTGCCACCCAAGGGGGCCGAGGTCATCTCGACCGCTTGCGACTATTGCATCGTGGCCTGTGGTTATAAAGTCTATCGCTGGCCCGTGACGGCCAAATCCGGCGGTCCCGGCGCGAATGAAAACGCTTTTGGCGAGGATTTCCCGGTTGCACCGTTAGGGGCGTGGGTCGCCCCGAACCAGCACAATATCGTGCTGCATAAGGGCCAGCCGCATCACGTGGTGATCATCCCGGACAAGGACAACAAGACCGTCAACACTGATGGCGACAGTTCCTTGCGGGGCGGGTGCATCGCGCAGAAATGCTATAATCCGCAGACACCGACACGCGACCGCCTGAAGACGCCTCTGATGCGGATTTACGGCACGCTGATGCCGGTCCCGTGGGATCTGGCGCTGGATGTGGCGGCTGAGGTTGGCAACCATGTCATCGCCAAGCACGGCACCAACGCTTACGGTGTGAAGACCTTCAGCTATCAGTATATCGAGAACACCTATGCGATCTCGAAATACGCGCTGCGCCATATCAACACGGCGAACTTCACTTTCCATGACACGCCATCCGACGTGACCTCGACCCCCGGGTTCCGGGATGCGGGTTTCGACAATTTCGGTCCGTCCTATGAGGACTGGCGTGACGCGGAAACCCTGTTGGTCTGCGGCACTGATCCGTATGAGACCAAGACCATCCTCTACACCCAGTGGATGATGAAGGGGATGCAGAATGGTCAGCGCGAGATTTACCTGATCCCGCGCCGATCCGCCGGGGTGGCCCATGCCGAGAAAATGGGCGGTCTGCATATCGACGTCCTGCCCGGCACCGACCTGCTGGTCGTCAACGCCATTGCCCGCGTCATCGTGGAAAATGGCTGGGAAGATAGCGACTGGATCAAGAAATGGGTCAACAACAAGTGGGAAAGTTCATCCGGTTTTGGTCAAGGCACCCGCAACACACCATGGCAGTGGCGCACGACATGGGGCAAATTCCAGACCAAGGGGTTTGAGGACTGGAAAGAGTGGCTGCTGGCGCAGGACGAATTCCTGCCCGAGACTGCGGCGGCCATGGCCGAGATCGACGTGCAAAAGATCTATACCGCTGCCGAATGGCTTGCCAAACCCAAGGCGGATGGTTCGCGCCCGAAAACCTCGATCATGATCGAGAAAGGGTTCTATTGGTCCAACAACACCGGCAACACACAGGCGATTTCCGCGCTGGGCATCATCTGTGGCTGTGGCGGGCGTCCGGGTCAGGTCATTGGCCGGGCCGGTGGTCATCAGCGGGGCGGCGTGAAGGGCGGGAAATACCCGCGCAACAAATCGCCCGAGAAACTGCCGGGTCGCCGTCGCCGCGCCATGGATACCGACCGGTATCTGATCGCAGGTCATACCCGTATGGCCCATGTGATCGGCACCACCTGGATTCAGTCCATGTGCGGTTCGCAGCAACTGGCCGACAAGTTCGAGGAACTCACCGTCCGCAACCCGCACCAGATCGCCAGCTTCGACAAGCAAGAGATGATCGACACGCTGAAGGCCCGCGCCGACAGTGGCGGTATGGTGGTGATCAATCAGGACATCTACCTGCAGGACCCGATCGGCAACCGCTATGCCGATATCGTGTTCCCCGCGGCCACCTGGGGCGAAGAGGACTTTCTGCGCGCCAACGGCGAACGCCGCCTGCGTCTGTATCAGAAGTTCTATGATGCCCCCGGTGCGGCAAAACCCGACTGGTGGATCATCGCGCAATTGGCGCAGCGGATGGGCTTTGACGGGTTCGACTGGCAGAGCTCGAACGAGGTCGCCGAAGAGGCCGTGCGTTTTACCCGCGGGTCGCGCAAGGACTTCCACGCGGTCTATCGTCTGGCCAAGAAAGAGGGCAAGGGCCTGCAACAGAAGGTTCGTGAATTCGGCACCGACGGTGTGCAATGCCCGGTCATGCTGGACGCCGATGGCGTGACGCTGATCGAGACCAAACGTCTGCACGACACAACTCGCACGCTGCCCGATACCGGCGCGGCGGGTAAGGATGTGTTCAACAAGAAGCTGACGCATTTCAACAGCCAGACAGGCAAGTGCAACATCCAGAAATCGCCCTGGGGTCTGTTCTCGGACTATTGGGAATGGCTGAAACCGAACAAGGACGAAGGTGAGCTGTGGGCAACCTCGGGCCGCATCAACGAACGCTGGCAGTCCGGTTTCGACGATCGCCGCCGCCCCTATATCGTGCAGCGCTGGCCCGAGAACTGGGTCGAAATCCATCCCGACGATGCGGCCCAGCGTGGTATCGAAAGCGGCGACTATGTGATGGTCTACTCCGAGCGTGTTCCGGGCAACAAGCATACGCTGCTGGGCGTCGAAGGCGACGACTTTCAGTTCTCGAAACTGATGGAGAACGGGCATATCGAACTGACCAAAGCGGCGATCACCGCCGTGGCCATGGTCACGCCTGCCATCAAGAAAAGCGTTGTCTACATGGACTTCCTGCACATGCAGCAGCCTGCGAATGCGCTTGAGGGCCGGATCGTCGACTGGATCAGCGGCAACTACAATTACAAGATGGGCGTTGCCAAGCTGCGCAAACTGGGGCCGAGCCCCTACAAGACCTCGTTCCGCACGATGTCCTTTGCGCCGCGCGACATCGCTTGAAGGCAGCCCGAGATGAACATACATCCCGATACCGCCCTGCGCGACGAAGCCACCAGCCTGTTCTCGGAGCTTGCAAAATCCGACTATGACGTGATCCGCCTGCGCGCTGTTCAGGCGCTGGCCGCCATTGGGGCCAAGAACAACCCGGCCCTGATCGAGGCGCTGCTGGATGACGACGAAGATGTCCGTCAGGACGCCGCTCGGGCACTGGGTGCGCTGGGCGTGCAGCAAGCCGCGCCGCAACTGCTGGAGAACCTGATCCATGATCCTTGCGGCGAGGTTAAACTGGCCTGTGTGACCGCTCTGGGCGCGTTAAACTCTGACGCCGCGACGCCCTGCCTGCGCACCCTCGTCACCGGGCGCGGCGAGGATATCACCTGGGACGAGGACGAACTGCATCGGGACGAATGGGACGACTGGCTGGATATCCAGATCGCCGCCATCAGGGCCTTGGGTCGGGTGGGCGGCGTGGCTGCGATTGAACCCATCGTCATGGCCTTGATGGATGAAGACGGGCAGGAATTGGGTGACGTCGCCTGTGAGGCTCTGGGTCGGATTGGCGCGCCGTCGGTCCCGACCTTGGGCGTGTTCACGCAGTCCTCGAACCGCCGTCTGCGCCACCGCGCCCTGCGGACGCTGGCCGGGGTCGGTGGTGCCGAGGCCGAAGTCATTCTGCGCAAGGCTATCTCTGACAAGGACGGCGCGGTGCGCCTGATCGCCTATCAGGCGTTGATGCCCAAGGACCCGGCGCTGGTCGAAAACGCCCTGAGCGATGCGGTGGAAGACATTCGCATTGCGGCGCTGGAGCAATCTGGTTTCTCGGAACCCGAACTGCTGGATCGCATGATGCGCGACCCCGGAGTCAAGGTGCAACTGGCGCTGCTTGACCGGCTGGACCGCAGCCAACCCATCACCGACCCCGAGGACCTGCGCTGGCAAGTGCTGGATTTCCTCGCCTCCGGAGAACAGCCCGAAGTATCCGCGCAGGCGCTGGGTCTGCTGGCCGCATTGGCCCCGGAACAGGTGGCGGATCGGCTGAATGCGCTGTTCTCGGTCGCCGCCGATGATCTCAAGGTCGAGCGCCTGCAATGGGCCATCGTCGATGCGCTGGCGACCTCTCCGCTGTGCGAGGCGGCAGAATGGTTGCAACGTGCCTGTCGCTCGCCCTTCCGGTCGGTACGGCTGAAAGCCGTGGCCTCGCTGGCGATGATCGTCACTGATATGGACCGCCCACCAGTGAGCCAACAGCAGGGGCGCGAATTGCTGCTCGCTCTGGCGCTGGCCCCGGTGCCGGTCGCCGAGGGCGGGCCCGAGGAGGTTCCCCAAACCGACATTGCTGCGCTGGAAGAGGCCGGGCTGGATGTCTCGAACGCAGGCGACAATGGGCCGACTTCCAGCCTCGGTGCGATTCTGGGCCATGAGGCCATCGCAACCGAGATGACGCAGGAAGCGGTCGAAGATGACGTCCAGCCCCTCACCCCGCGCGAACAGGCGTTGCTGGCCAAGGCCAGCCGCCACCCCAAACGCCGCCGCGTCGCATTGGATGACAATGCCGAGGCACTGGACCGCGAAACGCGTATGGCGGCGATCCGGCTGCTGGGTGAGATGCGCGGTATGCAGATCATGCTAGCCCAGATCGCCACAGACCCGGATGCCGAAGTCGCCACGCAGGCCCTGTCAGCGCTGAGCGTCTCGGTCAGGGATCAGGGTACGGAACTGGATCAGGACCAGCTTGTTGACCTGATCGCCAAAGGCCTTTCACATTCCGATCCCGGCCTGCCCCTGCAGGTGCTGAACCTGCTGAGACAGATCGACCTGCCACCGCAGGACGCGCTGCGGGGCAAGCTGCGGGCGATGTTGAAAACCGGCGATACCGCCTTCCGCATCGATGCCATGCATATCCTGACCCGATGGGACGGGACCGCTGAAGCGGCGCGGTTCCTGCTGGACGATGCCTCGGCCCCGGTGCGGCAGGCAGCGATGCGGCTGTTATCCGAAATCGCCCCGGATCAGGCCGCTGCCGCCATCGTGCCCTTCCTGCTGGCCAATCCCGATCAGCGGATACTGACCTATGTCAATGACAGCGCCCCGGCGGTGATGTCCATTGGCCGCACATTACTTAGCGAGCTGCGCGCCCCGGATCGCCGCGCGCAGTTGCCGGTGATGATCAGCGCCTTGGCCGATCTGCTGCGGGGTCCCCGCCGCGTGGCCTGAACACCGGAGAGAAAGATGACTATTTCGCTGAAACTAAGCGCGGCAATTCTGGCCGCAACAATGGCCTTCGCGCCCGCAGCGCAGGCCGAGGATATACCCGAAATCGTCGTGGTGCATCAGATCATCGACCCAAATGCAGATACCCCGGCCCATGCCTACCGGTTCGAGCCGAAATTCCTGCAGGTGCCCGCCGGGGCGACCGTGCGCTTCAAGGGCTCGACCGGGCGGCACACGGTGACGGCGATTCCGCGCATGATCCCTGTCGGCGCGCGTGTCTTTGAAATTCGCGGCGAGCCCGAGCTGGATCTGACCTTCGAGAAAGAGGGCGTCTACGGCATCAGGTGCCGCGTGCATGGTCGTCATGGCATGGTGATGTTGCTGGTGGTCGGAGACCCCGGTTCGAATCTGGAAGAAGCCAAGGCCTATCTGCCCAAGCTCGGCGAGGCAGAACAGGCCGGCTTCGAAGAGCTCTTTGCCTATATGGAGGCCCGGAATGGCTGATGGATGCGGCTGCGACCGCCACACCCATAGGTATTTGACCGTGGAGGAAGCGTCGCGTCGCGGCTTGTCTGCCTCGGACCCTGTGACGGAAACCGAGACCCTGCCACTGGCACGAGCCATAGGTCGGGTGCTGGCCGAGGATTGCAGCAGCAAACTCGACATGCCCGCCTTCGACAATTCTGCCATGGATGGCTACGCCGTCCGCCTGTCCGATCTGGACGCGGGGCCGGATTACGATCTGCCCGTGGCGGGCCGTATCGCGGCGGGGGACAGCGGTGCTTATTCTGCGCCTGCGGGCAGCGCCCTGCGCATCTTTACCGGTGCGCCAGTGCCTGCGGGTTTCGACGCTGTGCTGATGCAGGAAGATTGCGAACTGACCGAAGACGGCATTCGCTTTGCCCGCCGACCCAAACCCGGCCAGCACATCCGCCGTGCGGGCGAAGACCTGCGGGCCGGTGCCCCGATCCTGCCAAGGGGCTGCGAGATCGGCGCGCGCGAGGCGGCCGCGCTGGCCTCGGCGGGCTATGGTGAGGTCGAAGTCTATCGCAAGCTCAAGGTCACGATCTTTTCAACCGGCAACGAGTTGCGCCAACCGGGCGAGGTGCTTGGTCCCGGTCAGATCTACAACTCGAACCGGTTCATGCTGCTGGCCTTGCTGGACAAGCCGTGGATCGCGCTGACGGATAAAGGCCCGGTCGAGGATGACCCGGCCCTGCTGGAACAGGTCCTGCGCGATGCCTGCGACAGTGCCGATCTGATCGTCATCACCGGCGGCGTTTCGGTCGGGGATGAGGATCACATGCCGCGCCTGTTCAGCGCTATTGGCGGCGAAACCGATGTGATGAAAGTGGCGATGAAGCCGGGCAAACCGATCATGTTCGGGCGGCGCGGCGATGCGCTTTACATCGGGCTGCCGGGCAATCCGGTCTCGGCCTATGTGACCTGGCAGATCATTGGCGCGCCGATGATGGCCCGCTGCGCCGGGCTGAACCTTGCGCCGCCAAGCCCGGAACAGGCGGTTCTGGCCGAGCCGTTGCAGCGCCATCCGGGTCGTCAGGAATACCGACCCGTGGTGATCGACGGCACCGCGCCCGACGGCAGACCCCGCCTGCGGATGATGGCCGCGTCCTATAGCGGGCGCGTGGCGCTGCTGGCGCAGGCCGATGGGCTGGCGATCCTCCCGGCGGATAAGGACTCGCTGCCTGCCGGTCACCCGCTTGGTTTTCTGCGGTTCTGATGGTGCGTTCGGTTAGGGCAAGGCTGCACCCATCGGGCGCGTCGGCTGTCAAGCCTTCCGGCTGCGTTCGAACAGGTCGATCAGAACGTCAAAGCTGTCGGGTTCGGTGTCATGGCACCAGTCACCATTCAAGAGCTTCCGAACCCATGGCTGAGCGCTGCGCGTCCAGATATGTCCGATTGGCGTGATCTCTCGGATCTGATCCAGGGACCCGCCTTTGACGCTGAATGTCTCAGGTGCATCGGCAGAGGCATGATAGATGCGACAACCGCAATCCGGGCAGAACGCAAACTGCTTTTCACGCTTCTGGGTCCTGCTTTTCCGGACCGACAATGTGCCTTGGATTACGGTAAATGCCTGCGCCGGGAACCAAACGGATACACCAAATGCGCTGCTGGATTGCTGCTGACACGCGGTGCAATGGCAGCAATAGGCCGTGATGGGTTCATGCGTGATCGCGTAGCGAATGTTGCCGCATTGGCAACCACCCGAGTAAACCATGTCCATACCACCTTTCTGAACCCAACCTGTTTGAAAGAATGACGATGAAGGTTCAGCCTGTCACCATCGTTCTGCGCGCAATGGGTCAGGCCGTCTGGCTGAGGTCCTTGAACATATAGGTGGTCGGCTCCAACCGGTCTTCGAACGGGTTGCGGCAGAAGTTCGGGATTTCCCCGGCAATCTGAAAACCCAGTGACTGGTACAGCAGGCGCGAGGGGTCCGAGCTGCGGGTGTCCAGAACCAACAGGGTCTTGCCCTGCGCCAGCGCCTGGGTTTCCAGCGCGGCCATCAGGGCGCGGCCCAGACCCTGGCGGCGGGCGCTGGGGTGAACCAGCAGTTTGGCCACATCGGCGCGGTGGGGCTGGTTCGGCATCGTGGCAGGGATCAGCTGCACGGTGCCCTGAACGCGCGCACCGTCACGGATCACGAACAGGTCCAACGCCCCTGCGCGCAGATCAGGGCGCACCCGGTCCTGCCAATAGGCGCGGGCCTTGTCGCGCGAAAAGGGCAGGATGAACCCGATGCTGGCCCCGTCTTGCACGCAGCTGTGCAGGATGCCCGTCAGGTCCTCTAACGCGTTGTCGAAATCGGTATCGTTGAGCCGGGTGATCATATCAGCACCAGCAGATAACGCGCGCCTCGCGTCGGGCCGGTTTCGAATCGGGTCGATCCGGACAGATGATAGCGCAGGCAGTCGCCGCCGCTGAGCGTGTGATCAACCCCGTCCACTGTCAGGGTCAGCCCACCGTCCAGCAGGATCAGGTGGTGTTCCTGTCCCGGTTTCGGGGGCGTTTCATAGGTGATGGTCGTGCCGGGCGGCAGATGGCCCTCCAACACCTCACCGCTCAGCCCCGTTGCAGGGGGTGAGACGGAACGGCGGGTAAATCCGGTATCCGGATCGCGCCATTCGGGTTGCCGTTCAAACGGGACGCGGGCGTCAAAGCTGTCTTCGACCATCATCAACAGGCGCGACATCGGCAGCCCGTATGCGGCGCAAAGGCGGCCCAGCGACTCGGCGGTTGGGCTGACATCACCCTTTTCCATCCGCGACAGGGTGGCCCGGCTGATGCCGCTATGTCCGGCCAGTTGGTCCAAGGACCAACCACGTGCCTGTCGCAGGTCATTCAGGCGGTGGGCGAGGCGATCTGAAAGGGAATCGAGCATGGTTCACATGTGAGAGATTAGATCATATATGGGATTTTGTATCAACTATGAATGATAGGCAACAAAAAAGGGCGCAGAAACCTGCGCCCTTCGACTGCTCGGTCAGGTGGATGCCTTACTTCCAGCCAACCTGGTTAAAGATCTTCTGTGCCTCGGGCAGGTTCTTGGCAACCTCGGACAGGTTGACCTCATCCGCTTTGAAATCACCCAGCGCTTTCACCGACTCCGCCAGTTCGACACCTTCGACCGCAGGGAATTCGTCATTCCCGGCCGAGAAATACTGCTGCGCCTGATCGCTGGCCAGGTATTCCAGGAACAGGATGGCGTTTTCCTTGTTCGGGGCGTGGGCCGCAACGCCGCCGCCCGACAGGTTCATATGCGCGCCATAGCCGTCCTGGTTGGGGAATACCCAGCCGATCATGTCACGGTCGGCGGACAGGCCTTTGACGTCCTTGCGGATTGAGCGGGCGAAGTAATAGGTGTTCGACACGGCGATGTCGCACTCACCCGAAACGATGCCGCGCAGCTGGTCGGTGTCGCCGCCCTGCGGGTCGCGGGCCATGTTGGCGACGATGCCCTCGGCCCAGGATGTGGCCGCATCCGCGCCTTCATGCGTGATGATCGAGGCCAGCAGGGTCTGGTTGTAGACATTGGTCGACGAGCGGATGCAGACCAGACCTTCATATTCCGGCTTGGCCAGATCGGCATAGTTGGCCGGCGGGTTCGCGACCTTGTCCTTGTTGTAAAAGATGATCCGGCCACGCTGCGAGAAGCCGAACCATTCGTTGTCGGCATCCTGCAGGTTTGCCGGAATACGCTCTTCCAGAACGGCGCTGTCGATGGCTTGCAGCACACCGGCCTCCTTGGCGCGCGCCAGGCGCGAGGTGTCGACGGTCAACATCACATCCGCGGGCGAGTTCGCCCCTTCGGCTTCCATCCGGGCGATTAGCTCATCCGCTTTGCCCTCGATCCGATTGATGGTGATGCCGGTGGCCGCTTCGAAATCGGAATAGAGACGCTCGTCCGTGTCGTAATGGCGCGAGGAATAGAGGTTCAGCTCACCTTCGGCGGCGGCCGAGGTGGCAATCAGGGCCGTCAGTGCGGCAGCGATGCAGGTAGAGGATTTCAGCATGATATGTCCCAAGGTTGGATGTCATGGAGGATTGTAATCTGACTGAATTGGTCAATTAAACGATTCTCGGGGGGAATCAAGGAAATCCGATTAAATGAATCGGTTAAATGATCAACCTGATCGACACATGCGGTTCATCGGGTTTACGGTCAGCAGGTTTGGCCCAGTAAGGCGTTCTTGGCCAATCGTTGGCCAATAAGGGGGAGGGATGTCATTTCCGCGACAACCCAAAACAAAAAACCGCGCCCGAAGGCGCGGTTCTTTAAATCGGCTATGCGCCGTTCTCAGCCCTGACGAGCTTTGAACTTGCGCTGCGTCTTGTTGATCACGTAGACGCGGCCTTTGCGACGCACAACACGGCAATCACGGTGCCGGTTCTTGAGCGAGCGGAGCGAGTTCTTGACCTTCATGGTCTGTCTCCAATCTGCGGCGCCTTCATCAAGGACGTGGCCAGCGCCTGGGTTAGCGGGTGCCCCGGAAATCCGAGGCAGTGAATAGATGGTGGGCGGTACAAGGATCGAACTTGTGACCCCTTCGATGTCAACGAAGTGCTCTACCGCTGAGCTAACCGCCCACGTTCCCTTTGCGTGACCTGCCCCATAACGAAATGGGGCGCGGAACCCCGCGCCGGTAGCGGGGTCTATAAAAGGAGTCGTTTGGGGGATCAAGGGGTTTGGAAGAACTATTTTCCGGTCTATGTTGATCCCCGACAAGGAGTGATCATGCCGAACGCAGCCTATGCATTGGATATGCCCGAAAACCGGACCTCGTGCGTTGTGTTTTCCTCGCCCCATAGCGGGTGCGACTATCCCGATTCGATGCTGCGGCGCACGGTGTTGAATCGCAGTGTGATTCGATCCTCGGAGGATGCCTTTGTCGATCAGCTGTTTGCGCCCGCGCCCGAGTTTGGTGCCCCGCTGCTGGCGGCGGCGGTGCCGCGCGCCTATCTGGACCTGAACCGCAGCGCGGATGAGCTGGACCCGGCGTTGATTCAAGGGGCCAAGCGGCACGGGCATAATCCGCGCGTTGCCTCGGGCCTGGGGGTGATTCCGCGCGTTGTGGCCAATGGACGGGCAATCTATCGCGGCAAGCTGACCATGGATGAGGCGCGGCTGCGCATCGACACCTATTGGCGGCCTTATCACAAACGCCTGAAATCCCTGCTGGCCGAATCGCAGGCGGCGTTCGGGCAGGCGATCCTGATTGATTGCCATTCCATGCCGCACGAGGCGGTGGCACTGGCCGGTAAGCCGAAATCCAACCACCCCGAGATTGTTCTGGGCGATCGGTTCGGGGCCTCGGCCTCGGGCGTGATCGTGGATCAGATCGAATCTGCCTTTGCCTCGGCCGGGCTGCGGGTGGCGCGCAATACTCCGTTTGCCGGGGCTTATGTGACCCAGACCTATGGTCGCCCGGGTCGGCATCAGCACGCTATCCAGATCGAGATTGATCGCGCGCTGTATATGGATGAAGAGAACATCGCCCCCAACGCGCATTTCGCCGAATTCCAGGCAATCCTGCGCCGTGTCATTTCCGAGATTGCCCATATCGGGCAGGAACAACTGCCGCTGGCTGCCGAGTAACTCAGCGCAGTGCGCGGCCCTTCACGATGGCATCGGTTCCAAATTTGCGGCGAATCTCATCCGTGGCCCGTTCCGCTTTGGACCGTTGCGCGGCACCGGGGTCCAGCAGGTCGCCCGAGATGTCGGCCTGTTCCTCGGAACACAGGTCGGACAGGCCACATCCCAGCAGGCGATAAGGCCCCTGGTCACCCACCTGATCGAATAACCCGCGTGCGGTGCGGTAAATCCGGTCCGCGATCTGGGTGGCATCGCGCAGCGACACGCGCCGGGTGATGATCTTGTGATTGGCCCGTTTCAGTTTCAGCGTCACCACCCGCCCGGCCAGCCCTTTGGCCTTGGCGCGGTCGGCGACCTTTTCTGACATGCGCCACAGATGCCCGTCCAGAATGTCGAGGCTGGCGGTATCTTCGAAAAAGGTGGTCTCATTGCTGATCGATTTCATCGGCTCATGGGCCGAGACGCGCCGTTTGTCCTGCCCGCGCGCCAGATGCCACAGCCGATAGCCCATCGCGCCGAACCGGGCGGTCAGCGCTTCCTGGTCCCAGCGCAACAGGTCGGCGAAGGTGCGGATGCCCGCGCGGTCCAGCGATTCCTGCCCCGCCGGTCCGATGCCCCAGATCAGGCGCACCGGTTTGTCATGCAGAAACGCAGCCGTTTCGGCCTGACCGATCACCGAAAATCCGCGCGGCTTGTCGAGGTCCGAGGCCACTTTGGCCAGAAACTTGTTGTGGCTGAGACCGATGGAGCCGGTCAGGCCCAGCTCTTCCTTCATCCGTTTGGTCAGGCGCGCCAGCATGACGGCGGGCGGGGCGCCGTGCAGCTTTTCGGTGCCGGACAGGTCCATGAATGCCTCATCCAGCGACAGCGGCTCAACAACCGGGGTCAGTTCATCAATCATCGAACGAATCTGGCGCGAGACGGCGGCATAGACCGACATGCGCGGCTTGATCACCACCGCCTCGGGGCAGAGTTTCAGGGCCTGAAACATCGGCATTGCCGAGCGCACCCCGCGAATGCGTGCGACGTAGCAGGCAGTCGATACCACCCCACGTTTGCCGCCGCCGATGATCACCGGCTTATCCGCCAGTTCCGGGTTGTCACGCTTTTCGACCGAGGCGTAGAACGCATCGCAATCCATATGGGCCATGGTCAGATCGAACAGCTCTGGATGCGATTTGATGCGCGGACTGCCGCAGGACGGGCAGCGCTGTTCGTCGGCCAGACGGGTCAGGCAATCTCGGCAAAGACCGGGCATTTGCGTCCCTACACGTTTTCGCAATTGTGCTGAGGGGGTCTTATAGCACCCTTCGGCTGCGATTGTAGTGCGGATGTGTCTGAAAAAGAGACCCCCCGCAAACCGGCGGGGGGAGGTAACGAGCCTCAGGAAGAAATGGCCCGTTGGGGAGTGTTTCATCCCAAGAGTCGCGCGATTTCCCCGATTTCGATAGGGTTTAGAGCGCCCCGCCGAAACTGGAGTTTTTCATGTGTGTTTTCGGGCACAGGGACGATTTGGCGCGGATGAGCCAAAAATTGACGTAAGGTCAACTGGTTGCCAGCCGACCTTGTCCGGAAAATGCGCGATTTCCCTTGGTCCGATCAGTGATGTGTCAAAGAATTTAACTCGGCAAGAACCGCCTGCGCCGCAGCCTTGGGGTCCTCGGCCTGATAGATCGGGCGACCCACGACGATATGATCGGCACCGTCGCCGATGGCGCTGGCGGGGGTGGCGACACGTTTCTGATCGCCCAGAGCGGCCCCTGCAGGCCGTACACCGGGGGTGACGATCAACCGGCCCTCGGCTTGGGGAAGGGCGCGGATCAGGGCGGCCTCTTGCGGGCTGGCGATGACGCCATCGGCCCCGGCTTCCAACGCTTTTGCCGCGCGTTCCACGACCAGATCCTGCACGTCGCCATCTTTCAACAGGCTGGCATCCAGATCGTCGCGGTTCAGCGAGGTCAGAATGGTCACCGCCAGAATTTTCAGGTCCTTGCCCGAGGCACCCTCTTTCGCGGCGCGTACCACATGCGGGTCGCCATGCACGGTCAGGAAATCCAGATCGAACTGCGCCAGCCCACGCACGGCGTTTTCCACCGTGTTGCCGATGTCGAACAGCTTCATATCCAGAAAGATGCGCTTGCCGTGATCCTGCTTCAGCTCATTGGCCAGCGCCAGCCCGCCGCCCGTCAGCATGCCCAGTCCGATCTTATAGAAGGAAACGCTGTCGCCCAGCCGCTCGGCCATGGCCAGACCCTGCAGGGCGTTGGGGACATCAAGGGCTACGATCAGGCGGTCATCGGACATAGGGGCGCTCCATTTTTGGCAAACGTCTGCGTCCTAACGGGTTCCGTGCCGTCTGTCCATGCAAGGTGGGTTTCCTGTGTTATGGTCGCGGCATTCTTTGAAAGGGACTGTGATGAAAAAGCTCTTTGTATTGTGCCTGGCCTTGGCCGCCTGTCAGGAAACGCCTTCGGAAACGGTGGCCGAGGCGGTGGCCCCGCCAAATGACGATCTGCGGTTCGTGGGTGGCTATCGCTCCGCCGACGACGAATGCCAACTGACCGGCGAAACCGCGTTTACCGTCGATTTTCTGGACCACACCGCCGATCTGGTGTCCTGCCCCACCCGCAGCGATGCGGCGCTGTCTCTGGAGGATATGTACGACGTCCGTCAGGTGGCTGAGACCGGAGGCTACACGCTCTACTCCATCCCGCGCGGGTAATGTCGGAATTCCCGCCTTAGCCTCTTGAACCGGCAAAGATATTTCCCAGATTGAATGTGAGGCTTCGACCGATGCGTGCCGCCAAGCGGGCGCATCACACCGGGGCGCTTGTGAAAAGGAGAAGACCATGGACTTGAACAAGTTCACCGAGCGGGCACGGGGATTCGTGCAGGCCGCGCAAACCATTGCGCTGCGCGAGGGGCACCAGAGGCTGGAGCCCACACATATACTCAAAGCATTGATGGATGACGATCAGGGGTTGGCGAGCAACCTGATTACTCGTGCGGGCGGCGCGCCCAATCGTGTGGTTGAGGCACTGGATGCCGCGATGGGGAAAATCCCCAAGGTCAGCGGCGATGCGAGCCAGATTTACATGGACGGCGAGACCGCCAAGGTTCTGGACGAGGCCGCCAAGATCGCCACCAAGGCCGGCGACAGTTTTGTGCCGGTTGAACGCGTGCTGATGGCGCTGTGCATGGTGAAATCCAAAGCCAAGGACGCGTTGGAGGCCGGGGCCGTATCCGCGCAGAAACTGAATGAGGCGATCAACGACATTCGCAAGGGTCGCACCGCTGACACTGCCTCGGCGGAGGAAGGCTATGACGCGCTCAAGAAATACGCACGTGACCTGACCGAGGCAGCGGCCGAGGGCAAGATCGACCCGATCATCGGGCGGGATGAGGAAATCCGCCGCTCGATGCAGGTTCTGTCGCGCCGCACCAAGAACAACCCGGTTTTGATCGGGGAGCCCGGCGTCGGTAAAACCGCGATTGCCGAGGGCATGGCCCTGCGCATCGTCAACGGCGACGTGCCGGAATCGCTGAAGGACAAGAAGCTGCTGGCGCTCGACATGGGTGCGCTGATCGCTGGTGCGAAGTACCGTGGTGAGTTCGAAGAGCGCCTCAAGGCCGTTCTGACCGAGGTGACCGAGGCTGCCGGTGAGATCATCCTGTTCATCGACGAGATGCACACGTTGGTGGGCGCTGGGAAGTCCGACGGCGCGATGGATGCCGCCAACCTGATCAAGCCCGCGCTTGCCCGGGGCGAACTGCATTGTATCGGCGCGACCACGCTGGATGAGTACCGCAAATACGTCGAAAAAGACGCGGCCCTTGCGCGCCGGTTCCAGCCCGTTGTGGTGGCTGAGCCGACCGTCGAGGACACGATCAGTATCCTGCGCGGTATTAAGGAGAAGTACGAGCTGCACCACGGCGTGCGTATCTCGGATTCAGCGCTGGTGTCGGCGGCGACGCTGTCGCATCGCTATATCACCGACCGGTTCCTGCCCGATAAGGCCATCGATCTGGTCGATGAGGCTGCGTCGCGTCTGCGCATGGAAGTGGATAGCAAGCCCGAGGAGCTCGACCAACTGGATCGCCAAATCCTGCAGATGCAGATCGAGGAAGAGGCGCTGAAGCTAGAGGATGACGCGGCATCGAAGGATCGTCTGGAAACCTTGCAAAAGGATCTGGCCGACCTGCAGGAGAAATCCGCCGAGATGACCGCCCAATGGCAGGCCGAACGCGACAAGCTGGCTGGTGCGCGCGATCTGAAAGAACAGCTCGACAAGGCGCGGGCCGATCTGGAGATCGCCAAGCGTGAAGGCAACCTCGCCAAGGCGGGTGAGCTGTCTTACGGCGTCATCCCCGAGCTTGAGAAAAAGCTGACTGAGGCCGAAAACGCCGAAAGCAACGCCATGATGGCCGAGGAAACGGTACGCCCGGAACAGATCGCTAGCGTTGTTGAACGCTGGACCGGTATTCCGACCTCGAAAATGCTGGAAGGTGAGCGCGAGAAGCTGCTGCGGATGGAAGATGATCTGCACTCCCGCGTGATCGGTCAGGATGCCGCCGTCACCGCCGTTGCCAACGCCGTGCGTCGTGCGCGTGCGGGCCTGAATGACGAAGGCCGCCCGCTGGGCTCGTTCCTGTTCCTCGGCCCGACCGGCGTGGGGAAAACCGAGCTGACCAAGGCCGTGGCGAATTTCCTGTTCGACGACGACAACGCGATGGTGCGCATCGACATGTCCGAGTTCATGGAGAAACACGCGGTGGCCCGTCTGATCGGTGCCCCTCCGGGCTATGTCGGCTATGACGAAGGCGGTGTGCTGACCGAAGCAGTGCGGCGCAGGCCCTATCAGGTTGTGTTGTTCGATGAGGTCGAAAAGGCCCACCCGGATGTGTTCAACGTGCTGTTGCAGGTTCTCGATGATGGCGTTCTGACCGATGGTCAGGGCCGCACCGTGGACTTCAAGCAGACGCTGATCATCCTGACGTCGAACCTTGGCTCTCAGGCGCTGAGCCAGTTGCCCGAAGGTGCAGACAGCGCGCAGGCGCGGCGCGATGTGATGGACGCGGTGCGGGCGCATTTCCGGCCGGAATTCCTGAACCGTCTGGATGAGACCATCATTTTCGACCGCCTCAAGCGGGCCGATATGGATGGCATCGTCGATATCCAGATGGCACGCCTGCAGAAACGTCTGGCCACGCGCAAGATCGAGCTGGCTTTGGATGATGGGGCCAAGGAATGGCTGGCCAACGAAGGTTATGATCCTGTGTTTGGTGCCCGCCCGCTGAAACGCGTGATCCAGCGCGCCTTGCAGAACCCGCTGGCCGAGGCCCTGCTGGCCGGTGAAATCAAGGATGGCGAAACCGTTCCGGTCTCTGCCGGGGCCGAGGGTCTGATCATCGGCGACCGGCTAGGTACTTCTGAGCGACCGCGCCCGGATGATGCCGTGGTGCACTAAATACTAAACTCAAAAAGACCCGCCAGATCGACGGGTCTTTTCGTTGCATAATTCAGGATCTGTCATACGCGGAGTGTATCAGACAATCTCAATCGAGCCCTTCATATGCGGATGAAATACGCAGAAATAGGTCAGTATTATCCCGTCATTGACGACCATTTCGGCGCTTTCACCTTGCTTCAGTTCTCCGGTATCCCAACTGATATCATCGGCTGAGGCAGTGTGCGGGGCGATGTCGAGATTGGTCCATCGGATCGTATCCCCAGCCTGCACCCGAAGATGCGCGGGTTCAAAAGTGAAGCGTTTGATCGTCACCTCGTGAACCACGGGCGTCCCGTCCGCGCGGGCGCTGAAACTCAGCGCCGACGCAGATGCAAGCGCACCGCCCAGAACCGCCCGGCGTGACAGACCTTTCTGCATCAGTTCAGCGACTCGACCATCACCTCGGCATGGCCTTCATGGGCTTTGAAGATCTCCAGACCCTGCTCGAACAGCGCCTTGACCTCGGCATTGTCGATATTGGGGATCATGGTGTCTTCGACTAGTTCATTCACCGCCTGATGATAGGCCAGTTCGTTTTCGGCATAGGCCTTGTCGAACTCTGCCCCGCGCAATTGCGACAGGTTGTCGATGATCTTTTCAGCATTCGCATTCAGCGTCTGGCTGAAACCGTTATCCTGAGCTGTCGCGCCCAGTTTTTCCAGCAACCCCAGCGCGGCGGCGTTCACCGCCGTATGGTCGCGGATCATGGTGTTTGCGAATTCGTGAATGGCGGGATTGTCGGAAATGGCCAACGCCAGATGAGCATAGCGGATGTCGATAACATCGGCCGTATATGCGATATGCGCGTATTCCAGATCGCTCATGTCGGCCAATTCCTGAGCCGAGGCCTGCGCTCCGCTCAGAGCTACAGCGACGGCGAGAGAAGACAGAATTCGATACATGGTAGAAACTCCTGCGAGGGTGTTTGTGAGAGTTTCAATATCGATCCCGATGCCTAAAAACACAGGCTGGATCGTTCACAAACAGACTCAGATCGTCCGGAAATCGGAACGGAAGGGCAGTTGTGAGGCGGGTTAACACAAGACGGCTGCCTACAAGCCGCTGATTTGTGAAGGAATTGGCTGAAGCATGGTCCGCCAGGTTGCGGTCTGGCCATACGTTACAATCCCGTCTCTCAATCGTTACGCCTGTTTCCTTGGCTCTGTGCTATCAGACATTACCTCAAACCCCGAGGTGGACTGTATACGGAGACCCAAATGGCGCATCGCTGGACCAACACTTTGACACATGCCGACGTCACCCCGAAGGCGGCGTTCATGAACCGGCGGCAGGTTATGGCCGGGCTGGCAGGTGTCGGGCTGACCGCGATGTCGCGACCCGCCGCCGCGCAAGAGGCGCTGGAGCCGAACAGCTGGGAAGAGATCACGTCCTACAACAATTATTATGAGTTTGGCACTGGCAAGGATGATCCGGCCAGATATGCGGGTTCTCTGGTGACTGAACCCTGGAGCGTTCAGATCGACGGTCTGGTCGAGCGGCCCGGAGAGTACGATTTCAAGGACATCCTGTCCGAGATGACCATCGAAGAGCGCCTCTATCGTTTCCGCTGTGTCGAGGCCTGGTCGATGGTCGTTCCGTGGAACGGGTTCGAACTGGCCGATCTGCTGAATATGGCCGGTGTGCAGGAGGGTGCGAAATACGTGGCATTCGAGACCGCCTATCGTCCGGATGAGATGCCCGGTGTCAGCTTTCCGATTCTGGAATGGCCCTATCGCGAAGGTCTGCGTCTGGACGAGGCGATGCATCCGCTGACGATCATGGCGACGGGCATTTATGATCGTCCGATCCCGAACCAGAACGGTGCGCCCCTGCGTCTGGTGGTGCCGTGGAAATACGGGTTCAAGTCGATCAAATCGATTGTCCGCATCACTCTGACCGAGGATGAGCCGCCGACCAGCTGGAACATGTCCAACCCGCGCGAATACGGCTTCTACAGCAATGTGAACCCCAACGTGGATCACCCGCGCTGGTCGCAGGCCTCAGAGCGTGAGATCGGTGGCGGGCTGTTCGCCAAACGTGTTCCGACCCTGATGTTTAATGGTTACGAAGAAGAGGTCGCCAGCCTGTATGAGGGCATGGATCTGGCCAAGAACTATTAACAACATGCAGGCCGTGAACCAGATATTGCGCAAGACCCCTGTATGGGCGGTGTACTTGCTGGGTGCGATTCCGGCCCCTTGGTTTTTCTATCTTGGAATGACAGGGGGCCTTGGGGTCGAGCCGATCAAGGCGCTTGAGCATGAATATGGTGAACTGGCCCTGCAACTGTTGATCCTTGGCCTCGCGGTGACGCCTTTACGTCGATACGCCGGGCTGAACCTGATGAAGTTCCGCCGCGCCATCGGCGTGCTGACCTTTGCCTATGTCAGCCTGCACCTGCTGGTTTGGCTGGTGTTGGACGTCCAACTGCTGGGGCAGATCTGGGCGGATATCCTCAAGCGCCCCTATATAACTGTAGGGATGGCAGCATTCGTCTTGATGCTGCCGCTTGCGGTGACCTCGAACAACTGGTCGGTCCGGCGGCTGGGCCCGTCGTGGCGCAAGCTGCACAAGCTGGTCTACCCGGTCGCTCTGTTGGGTGGGCTGCATTACGTGATGTTGGCCAAAGGATTTCAGATCGAGCCGCTGATATATCTCGCGGTTATCATCGGGCTGTTGGCTTTGCGTTTGCCAATTTCAAACCCGTTCGCTCGTACCCGTCAGGCCGATTCCGCCTGAGTCTGTGGGTAAAGGTGTGAGTAAGCGCGTGGTGGCGTCGATTCCTTGAGTTTCGCAGCGTTCGGTTGGCAAAGTCTGATCACGTAATTCATTATAAGTAATTGATTTTATGAAGAAATAAGAAAATTCGTCGAATTTTCTCAGTTTTCCCTTTTTTCCACTTGCGGCTTTGATTGGTTATGCTTAGAACCCCCTTCACCGGCGCTG
>NZ_JALCBM010000077.1:13400-20229 GCF_028066395.1 Ruegeria sp. | reverse complement strand
TCCTGCACTGTTTTGAAATGCCCCGGGGCAAAAGCCTCGACGGTTTGGGGTCCATCATCATAGGTGATTGTGCGACCAATGATGTTGCCCTCTGCATCATATCTCAGCACAATCTGGTCCCACGGTTTTTCACCATCGCCGAAAAACCCGTCCTTGATGACAGTTTCGGTCGGAATGCCGTTCTGAAAGCTCTCAGTCACACGAAGACTGTCGGGATAAACGGTGCCGCGTTCGGTCATTACACCGTCAGCGTCATACACGATGCGTTGGTTGTCGAAGCCCAACGCTTCCAGCGTTCCGACATAGAATTCTTGACGCAAGACACCGTCTTCATAGGTGCCGAATACCTCATACCCGGCATCAAATGTTGTCCGCGTGGCGATGACTACATCATTTTCTATGGTATATTGAATACTTGTCCAGTCGAATTGATTTTCCGTATCAAATTCAGTGGTTTGATAGAGCATCACGAATTAGGTCTCCTTGAAAACATTCTCATAAAGCGAGTGAACGAAGATTGTGACACAACTATGACATGAGTTCACGAAAATGGCATTTGCGACCTGTCTATGCTTCCCGATCTGAAAAAGAAAAAGGGCCGCCCGATGGCGACCCCTTAAATCTCGATGATCTGTCAGCGGCAGATCAGCCGTTGACGCTGTCCTTCAGAGCCTTGGCGATGGTCATTTTGACCACCTTGTCGGCCTCTTTCTTGAACTGCTCGCCGGTGGCGGGGTTGCGCACCATGCGCTCGGGGCGTTCGCGGCAGTAGATTTTGCCAACGCCGGGCAGGGTGACGGCACCACCTGCGGAAACTTCGCGGGTGATCAGGCCGGTCATGGCCTCCAGCGCGGCATTCGCGGATTTCTTGTCAGTTCCCATTTCCTCAGCGAGAGCAGCAACCAGCTGAGTCTTTGTCATAGGCTTTGCCATTTCTTGGTCTCCTTAACGTGCCCGATGTCTTGGGCCTCACCGCGTAACTGTAACGGGATATTGTGCATGAACACAACGAATAGTAGCGCCGGAAACCCTAAAAATATGGGGAAATCGTTGCTTTTTTGCTTCAGAGAAAGGCCGTTTCGTCAAACGAGCGCAATTTCCGGCTGTGCAAACGCTCCAGCGGCATGCCTCGAAGATGTTCCATGGCGCGTATTCCGATGGCCAGATGGCGGCTGACCTGCGTGGTATAAAAGGCCGAGGCCATGCCGGGAAGCTTCAATTCCCCATGCAGCGGCTTGTCCGACACGCACAGCAACGTGCCATAGGGCACCCGAAACCGATAACCGTTTGCGGCGATGGTGGCGCTTTCCATATCCAGCGCAATTGCACGGGATTGGCTGAGCCGTTGCACCGGGCCGGACTGGTCACGCAGCTCCCAGTTGCGGTTGTCGACCGAAGCCACGGTGCCGGTGCGCATGATGCGTTTCAACTCGTATCCGTCCAGTTCGGTCACCTCGGCCACAGCGCGTTCCAGCGCCACCTGAACCTCGGCCAGCGGCGGGATCGGCACCCAGACGGGCAGGTCATCGTCCAGCACCTTGTCCTCGCGCAGATAGGCATGGGCCAGCACGAAATCTCCCAGCGCCTGCGTGTTGCGCAGGCCCGCGCAGTGGCCGACCATCAGCCAGGCATGCGGGCGCAGGACGGCGATATGGTCAGTGGCGGTTTTCGCGTTGGACGGCCCGAC
This sequence comes from Ruegeria sp., assembly GCF_028066395.1. Lineage (GTDB taxonomy): Bacteria > Pseudomonadota > Alphaproteobacteria > Rhodobacterales > Rhodobacteraceae > Ruegeria. The sequence goes on along the minus strand of NZ_JALCBM010000077.1, from coordinate 18,542 downwards.
ACCGATATTGACCAGCGTGATCCCCGACCCATCAGCCCGTTTCAGGTGATAGGTCGGCATTTGCGGCAGTTTCAGCGGTTGTTCCAGTGTGGCGTCGGCATCCGTGATCTCGACATTCCCGGTCGAGACAAAGCTGACATAGCCGCTGCTCGGATCGGCCAATTGCTCGCGCGCATAGGCTTCGAATTCCGAGACATAGAACTGATAGTTGGTGAACAGAACGTGGTTCTGGAAATGGCTGGGATCGGTCGCGGTGTAATGCGCCAGCCGCGCCAGCGAATAGTCCACGCGCTGGGCGGTGAACAGCGCCAGCGGGCCGACCTCATCTTCGTGGTCGTAGACACCATTGACGATATCGTCGTTGGTCGTGGTCAGATCGGGCACATCGAACACGTCGCGCAGGGTGAACCCGGCCGCGCCCTGATGCGGGATCACCAGATTGGGGTTGTTGGCCACCGCAAAATGCACCGGGATCGGCGTGTCCGAAGCTCCGATGGTCACCGGCTGATCATGGTTCTTGATCAGCAACGCGATCTGCTGCGTCAGGTACGACCGGAACAGATCGGGCCGCGTGACCGTCGTGGCATGGGTGCCGGGTTCCGAGACGTGACCAAAGCTCAGCCGGCTGTCGACCTGCGAATAAGAGGACGTCTGGATGCGAATTTCCGGGTAAAAGGCTCTGATCCGCGCGTTGGGCGCACCGTTCTGAATGGCATTGGCAAAGCCGTCGCACAGGAACCCGGTGGCCTGTTCATAGAGCTCCTCCAGCCGGGCTACGGCGGCGGCGGGATCGGTGAACTGTTCCGGTTTGGGCGCGTCAGGTGTTCTTATTATTGTCATGCAAGGGGTTCCAGAAGGTCTATCTTTTCAAACGTGCGCACGTCCACCAGCCCCAGGTCCGAGATCCTGAGTTCCGGGATCACGACCAGCGCCAGCAAGGAGTGCTGCATATACGCGTTGTTCAGGGTACAGCCGCAGGCTTGCATCGCCTCGACCATGGTCTGCGCCTTGGCGGCAACCTCGGCTGCCGGGCTGTCGGACATCAACCCTGCGATGGGCAGTTCGACCAGCGCCAGTTCCTGCCCGTCGCGGAAGATGGTGATGCCGCCGCCCACCTCGGCCAGACGGTTGGCGGCCAGCGCCATTTGTTCGCGGTCGGTGCCGACGACGATCATGTGGTGGCTGTCATGGGCCACGGTCGAGGCCATCGCCATCCGCCCCTGATAACCAAAGCCCGAGACAAAGGCGTTCGTGACCCCTCCGGTCGCGCGGTGGCGTTCGACGAGGGCGATTTGGCAGACATCCCCGTCACCTTCGACCAGCCCCTCGATTATGGGAAGTTCGGCCTGTAGAGCCTGTGTTGGGGCCTGATTTTCTACCACGCCGATCACATTGGCCCGCACCCGGTTCGCGCCGGTGGGGGCGGCGATTTCGAAATCTGCCGCGCACAGCTCATGCCCCAGATGCACTGTGTTGCGTGCCTTGTCCGGCCAGTTCAGATGTGGGCAATCCACCTTGATCACACCCCCTTCGGCAACGATCTGCCCGCGGGCGATGACGGTTTCGATTGGCAGGGCGGTCAGGTCCGATGACAGGATGATATCCGCCCGCCGCCCCGGCGTGATCGAGCCGATCTCGCGTTCCAACCCGAAATGCGTTGCGGTGTTGATCGTGGCCATTTGCAAGGCGATCAGCGGATCGCAACCGCAGGCAATCGCATGCCGCACGACCCGGTTCATATGCCCCTCATTGACCAGCGTGCCCGAGTGGCAGTCATCCGTACACAGAATGAAATTACGTGGGTCCAGCCCCTTCTCCGTCACTGCCGTGATCTGGCTTTCCACGTCATACCAGGCCGAGCCCAGCCGCATCATCGACCGCATCCCTTGCCGGACCCGCGCAATGGCGTCGGCCTCGCAGGTGCCTTCGTGATCATCCGCCGGGCCACCGGCCACGTAAGCGGCAAAATCAGACCCTAAATCAGTCGAAGCGTAGTGCCCACCGACCGTTTTCCCGGCCCGCTGCGTGGCCGCGATTTCGGCCAACATCTTGGGGTCGCCATGGATCACACCGGGGAAATTCATCATCTCGCCCAACCCGATGATGCCCGGCCAGCCCATCGCCTCGGTTACATCCTCGGGTGTGATCTCATAGCCGGTGGTCTCCAGCCCCGGTGCCGAAGGTGCGCAGGACGGCATCTGTGTGAAGATATTCACCGGTTGCAAAAGCGCCTCGTCATGCATCATGCGCACACCGTCCAGACCCAGCACATTGGCGATCTCATGCGGGTCGGTGAACATACTTGTGGTGCCATGCGGGATCACCGCGCGGGCAAATTCGGCCGGGGTCAGCATGCCTGATTCGATATGCATATGGGCATCGCACAGGCCTGGGATCATATAGCGGCCCTTGGCCTCGATCACCTGAGTGTTCGGTCCGATGCAATGGCTGGCATCCGGTCCGACAAATGCGATACGGCCTGCGGCAATCGCGATGTCATGATCCGGCAGCGCCTCACGGCTGTGTACATTCACCCAAACACCGCCACGGATGACCATGTCGGCAGCGTCGCGCCCTGCGGCGACGGCGATCAGACGGGGGGCGGTATCGGGCCAGCTTGGGAAAGGTGTGTATTCCATGGCCCAACTTTCCCCAACGCGCCAAAAGGTGCAACCCCCCGGGTTAGCGTTATCATAAAACCATCACAAAAGGCGCAACCGCAGCGCGTCAGCGCTGCCCGGCCCAACCAGAGGAGGTGCCCGCAAGGGCATCGACAATGGGCGGGAGCCCCCCGAACTCAAGCCGCAATTTCTGAACGAAGCCAATCCGCGAAAGCCAGCGCGCCGGGGGTTTCCTCGGCTTGGGGCGACAACAGCAGGTAATACGCCTCAGGCATCGGCGCGCGATGGGCAAATGGGGCAATCAGGCGGCCCTGCTCGATCAGGTCCTGTGCGATGGTGTCATGGGCCAGACACAGCCCGCCGCCTGCCATCGCAACCGACAGGCTAACCAGATAGGTTGTGGCATAGGTGATCGACGGTTTTACCCAAGTTAGAGCCTGATCCTCCACCCACCCCGCCCAATTCGACAACAGATTTGAGCAGTCGAACAGGGGCTGCTGCTGCAGATTGTCCAGCGTCACCTCATAGTCCGGGGCGCAGACTGGGTAGTAGTGTTCACGGCGCAAAAGCTCGGTCCGTACCGTGTCGGAAGGGTGCAGGGAATATCGGATTTCGACCGCAGCGCCTTCGGCCATTTCGCGCGGCTCCCACAGGTCGGTGAAGATGTTCAGCTGCACCTCGGGGTGCTGCGCGCGAAAGGCGGGCAGGCGCGGGGCCAGCCAGTTGACGGCAAAGGTGATGTTGCTTTGCACCTGCACCGCGTTCTGCTGCGCGCCGGTGACCGCCTGCGTGCCCCGGACGAGGGTCCGAAACGCCTCGCGCACCACGGGCAGGTAGGTGATGCCCGCCTCGGTCAGCTCCAGCGCGCGGGGGCGTCGCAGGAACAGCGGCTGGCCCAGATAACCCTCCAGCGACTTGATCTGCTGGCTGACCGCACTTTGCGTCATGTTCAGATCGCGCGCTGCACCAGTGAAAGAGAGGTGCCGCGCCGCCGCCTCGAACGTGCGCAACCATCCCAGCGGGGGAAGCGATTTCTGCATTTGCATAACCTAGTCATTAGTTCAGCTAATGAGATAGTCATGTTTTTTTCGTTGGTCAAACTCTCACGGCACAGGCACCCTTTTGCCAATCAACCGCCGTCCAAGGAGTACAACATGAGCGTCACCAATCTGCGCCCCAACATGGATCACTGGCCCGAACGCGTCGACATGGCCGCCGCCTTTCGCTGGACCGAGCGGCTGAACATGCATGAAGGTGTGGCCAATCATTTCAGCCTGGCTGTGAACCCGGATGGCACACAGTTTCTGATGAATGCCAATCAGATGCATTTCTCGCGTATCAAGGCGTCGAATCTGCTGTTGCTGGACGCCAATGACCCGGACGTGATGTCGCTGCCCGGTGCGCCCGACCCCACCGCCTGGGGGCTGCACGGCTCGATCCATCGTCATTGCCCCCACGCGCGCTGTGTCATGCATGTGCATTCGATCTTTGCCACCGTTCTGGCCTCGCTGGCGGATAGCACGCTGCTGCCGATCGATCAGAACACAGCGACCTTTTACAACCGCTACGTCATCGATGACGCGTTCGGAGGGCTGGCGTTCGAGAGCGAAGGCGAACGCTGTGCCGGGATGCTGTCGGATCCGAAGAAAAAGGTCATGATCATGGGCAATCATGGGGTGCTGGTGATCGGCAAAGACCCCGCAGATGCCTTTAACAGGCTCTATTATTTCGAACGCGCCGCCGAAACCTATATCCGCGCGCTGCAGACGGACAAGCCTCTGCGCGTCCTGTCGGATGAGATCGCCGAGAAGACCGCGCAGGAGTTGGACGACTATCCCGGCCAGGCCGAAGCGCATCTGCGCGAGATCAAGGCGGTTCTGGACGCCGAGAACTCGGATTACGCAACCTGATAGGTGGAAAGGGCGCATGACATGGCTGACATTCATGACCCCGAAGCCGCCCGCTGGAACTATCGGCCCGAAGGCCCCGTGAGTCTGAACCCGCTGTTCAACTGGCCGCCGCGCCCATTGGCGGTGCTGCGCTGGTATCGTGGGGCGTGGTTGCAAATCACCGCGCTGACCGTGTGCATGGCGCTGGCGCTGGTGGCTTACTTTGTCTTTCTGCCTCCGCTGGATGCGATGCAGAGCTTTGCGCCCGGCTGGATGTTCCGCATCTGGCTGCTGAACATGGTGCCTCAGATCCTGATTGCCGGAGGGCTGCACTGGTGGCTCTACATGCGCAAGGCGCAGGGCATGTACACGAAGTTTGACCGGCGTGATCTGACCCGTGACAATGGCACGTTCACCTTCCGCAATCAGGTGCTGGACAATATCTGGTGGACTTTGGGCAGCGCGATGACCGTGGCGACGGTGTATCAGTGGTTGATCTACTGGGCGATGGCCAATGGCTATGTGCCCACCGTGACCCGGGCCGCAGCGCCGGTCTGGTGTGTGGTCTGGATGGCGTTCATTCCGATGTGGTCGGGGTTGCATTTCTATTGGGTGCACCGGCTGGAGCATCA
>NZ_JALCBM010000077.1:0-13300 GCF_028066395.1 Ruegeria sp. | reverse complement strand
TCATTCCGATGTGGTCGGGGTTGCATTTCTATTGGGTGCACCGGCTGGAGCATCACCCGAAGCTGTATAAACACGTCCATGCCGTGCATCACCGCAACGTCAATATCGGGCCGTGGTCCGGCATCTCAAACCACTGGTTCGAGAACCTGCTGTATTTCAGCACCTATTTCGTGCATCTGATTGTGCCTTCGCACCCTCTGCACCTGCTGTTTCATTCGTACTTCAACCAGATCAGCCCGGTCCTGTCCCATTCCGGGTTTGAAAAGCTGAAGGCCGGGGATACGGATGCCGCGCGGGCTGGGGATTTCTTTCACCAGCTGCATCACCGGTATTTCGAATGCAACTACGGCACGTCGGAGATTCCGTTCGACAAGTGGTTCGGCACCTATCACGACGGTTCGGCCGAGGCGACAGAGCGCACGCGGGCCTATAAGAAGCAGATGTATACCTAAGTCTTTCGAGAAACCATTGAGGCAAAAGATATCGCCGATGTCCCGAGAATGCCGAAGGCATGGCAGGGCATTGGCGATACAACTTTTTCTCGAAAGGACATGAGGTCTACGACTTCTCGAATAGGGCGATCAGTGCCTCGTCATCCTTGTTCGGCCCCACGGCCAGCGAGCCGTAGATGGGCACCCGCGACAGGGTCAGGTTTTCGATCTTGTCGCCCTGCATCCGGTCCAATGCGTCGGCAAAGCCCAACGCCTCGTAATGGCGGGCGTTAATTGACAGGGCGAATTGCGCGCCGGGGCGGGCGGCGCGCAGCAAGGCGGGGAAGACATCCGGGCCGAGATGGCCATGGGTGAAGGTGCCGGATGACACGATGCCCGCATAGCTGTCACGCGGGACCGGCAGGCCCTGATGCAGGTCGGCCTCGATTGCGTCGCGGTAGATATCCTTGCGCATGGCCTGATCCAGCATCTCGGCGCTGATATCGGTGGCGTCGATCGGGCCGACACCCAGACCGGCCAGCACCGCACCGCACAGCCCGGTTCCGGCACCGACATCCAGTACGGGTCCTTGCCCCCCGGCGCTTACAAAGGCGCGGGCGGTCTGGATGTGCAGTTGATAATCCTCGCGCGCGGCAAAGCCTTCGTCGTAATCTCCGGCCCATTCGGCATAGAGTCGTTTGTTGTCCTCGGGCGATTTCAGTGCATAGGCGACGTGCAGGTTTGGTGTCTTGTCACTCATGCCATTCATGAAGGCGCATCCGGGGATTCGAATCAAGTGCGTCCATCCGGCGCTTGCATCCCGGCGATTGCCGCCCCATCAAGGAAGGCATGACAGGCACTTTATTCTCATTCGGACATGGATATTCGGCCCGGGCATTGTCGCGGGAACTGGCGCCGCAGGGTTGGCGGATCATCGGAACCACGCGGGATGATTCTCAGGTCGAGGCCATTCGCAGCGCCGGGGCAGAGCCGTTGATCTGGCCGGGCGCTGATCCCGATCTGGACGGCGTGACCCATCTGTTGATCTCGACCGCGCCCAAGGCGGATGGTGATCCGGTCTTGGCCGCGTTGCGGGATCAGATCACCGCCCGCGCCGGGCAGTTCCAGTGGGTCGGCTACCTGTCCACAACCGCTGTCTACGGCGATCATCAGGGTGGTTGGGTGGATGAGACGACCCCGCCCGCCCCCACGGCCGAGCGTGGCCGCTGGCGCGTCCGGGCCGAGGAACAATGGGCCGAAATCCCCGGTCTGCCGTTGCATATCTTCCGACTGGCCGGAATTTACGGCCCCGGGCGCGGGCCGTTCTCCAAGCTCAAACGGGGTGGGTTGCGGCGGATCATCAAGCCGGGGCAGGTGTTTTCCCGCATCCATGTCGATGACATCGCACAGGTTCTGGCCGCATCGATGCAGCAGCCCAATCCGGGCGCGATCTATAATGTTTGTGATGATGAGCCGGTGCCGCCGCAGGACGTGATCGGCTATGCGGCGGAATTGCAGGGCCTGCCCCTGCCGCCCGCTGTGGCCTTTGACGAGGCTGACATGACCCCAATGGCGCGCAGTTTCTACAATGAAAACAAGCGGGTGCGAAATGACCGGATCAAATCCGAATTGAGCGTCACCCTGCGCTATCCGAATTACCGGGTAGGGTTGGAGGCGCTGCATCGGCAAAGCACCCTTGCCGCGCCGCCCGAAGGCGCCTGACCCCCGCCAAGACGGGGGTCAGCAGAGAGTTTATTCCGCGTCGATACCACCCATGCAGAGATATTTCAGTTCCATGAAATCATCCATCCCATAGCGCGAGCCTTCGCGGCCCAGACCGGACATCTTGACCCCGCCAAAGGGCGCCTCGGTGGTTGAGATAAGGCCGGTATTGATGCCGACCATGCCGTAATCCAGCCCCTCGGACACCCGCCAGACCCGCGCCAGATCGCGGGAATAGAAATACGAGGCCAGACCGAATTCGGTAGCATTGGCGGCGGCGACCACCTCGGCCTCGGTTTCGAACTTGAACAGGGGGGCGACCGGGCCAAAGGTTTCTTCGGTCGCGACGGCCATGTCGGCGGTGACATTGGTCAGGATCGTGGGTTCAAAGAACGTGCCGCCCAGTTGGTGCAGATTGCCGCCCAACGTGACCTCGGCCCCTTTGGTGGTGGCGTCCGAGATATGTTGGGCGACTTTGTCCACCGCCGCCTGATCGATCAGCGGGCCAAAGATGACACCCTCGTCAAAGCCGTTGCCGGTGGGCAGGGAGGCCACCTTCTCGCGCAGCTTGGCGGCGAAGGCGTCGTAGATACCGGACTGCACATAGATGCGGTTGGCGCAGACGCAGGTTTGACCATTGTTGCGGAACTTGGCGATGACCGCGCCATCGACAGCGGCGTCCAGATCGGCATCGTCGAACACGATGAACGGCGCGTTGCCGCCCAGCTCCAGCCCTAGTTTCTTGATCGTGGGGGCGCATTGCGCATAAAGCTGCGCGCCGATCTCGGTCGAGCCGGTGAAGGTCAGCTTTTGCACGGTCGGGTTGCCGGTCATTTCTCCGCCAATGTCGCGGGCCGAGCCGGTGATGACCGAGAACAGCCCGGCGGGCAGACCGGCACGTTCAGCCAGAACTGCCAGCGCGATGGCCGAGAACGGCGTCTGGCTGGCCGGTTTCAGAACCATCGAACAGCCCGCCGCCAATGCCGGGCCTGCCTTGCGGGTGATCATCGCATTGGGGAAGTTCCACGGTGTAATCGCGGCGACAACGCCGATCGGCTGCTTGATCGTCACGATGCGCTTGTCGGGCGCGTGACCGGGGGTCACATCGCCATAGGCGCGGCGGGCCTCTTCGGCGAACCACTCGATGAAGCTGGCGCCATAGGCGATCTCACCCTTGGCCTCGGCCAGCGGTTTGCCCTGCTCGGCGGTCAGGATCGCGCCCAGATCGTCCTGATTCTCCATCATCAACTCGAACCAGCGGCGCAGGATCTGGCTGCGTTCTTTCGCGGTGCGTTTGGCCCAGCCGTGGCGGGCGGTTTCGGCTGTCGCGATGGCCTCGGCGGTTTCTGCCGCGCCCAGCTTGGGGACATGGCCGATGACATCGCCCGTGGCCGGGTTGGTGACCGCAAGGCCGGTGGCCGGATCGGCGTCGATCCAGCGCGTGCCCACAAGAGCGGCCTGCCGCAACAAACTGGGGTCTTTGAGTGTGATCATCGCTTGATCCTTCCGAATAGATAATGACGAGTCGCGGCGAGGTCCGCCCGGAACGGCGCGACCTTAGCCGGTGCGGGCCAGTGCGGAAAGACAAGTTCTTGTTGTCCGGGCCATGTTGGCAAAGAGCAAAGCCAGAGGCGGGCTGATATTTTGCAAGCGAAACTTAAAAAGCTCCCTGCCTCATAATACTCCCCCGGACAGATTTTTCACGTCATCGCCCAGTGCAGAGGATGTTGAAGCACCCGTCCGCGTGTTCCATTGGACCGGTAGGTGTTTTGCAAAAAAGATCGGAGGCGACCTCCCCGACCAACAAGCCTCATGCTCCGGCGCTGCAGATCAGTTCATCACGGGCAAGGTGGTCGATGAGTTCCCGCACGCGCGTTGTCAAACGGCGGTTCTGCGGGAACAATGCGGCCACGACATAAGGCGTCACACGGTGTTGGGGGAAAAGCTCTACCAATTCTCGGGCCTTTAGCGCATCGGCCACGGTATAGGCCGGGCATCTGGCCACGGCCACTCCGGCTGCTGCCAAACGCGCAGAGGCTGCTGGCGCATTCGCCCGAAGCCGTCCATTTACCTGAACTGCTACTTCCTCTCCCTCAATCTCGAACCGCCATATCGATGGGTCGGCCATGGCGCCGTCGAGAATGCAGTCATGTGAGGCCAGTGCGCGCGGGTGCGTCGGTGTGCCCGCGCGCGCCAGATATGCCGGTGACGCGCACACAATCAGGGGCATCGGCCCAAGCTGACGAACCTTGAGCGAGCTGTCGCGCATGGGGCCGATCCGGATCGCCAGATCCAGACCTTCTTCGATGATCGACACCCGCCGGTCCGACAGTTTGAGGTCAATTTCCACCTCCGGGTGTTTCGAGGCAAAAGCCGCAAGGGACGGCGCAAGACGCAAGGACCCAAACCCCGTCGGCGCCGAAATGCGGATGACGCCGCGCAAGGACATTTGCGCGTTTCTGACCGTCTCCTCCATCTCGTCAAACCCATCAAGAAGCGGCTCGCACATCGCCAGATAGGTGGCACCGGCATCCGTCAGGGACACACTGCGGGTCGTCCGGTTCAAAAGCTGCACCCCCAGCGAGTCTTCCAGATCAGCCACGTATTTGCTGACCAGCCGTGCCGATTTGCCCAGTCGCTGGGCTGCGAGGGTGAAAGAGGCGTTCTTCGCCACCAGCGCAAAGGCGCGCATCCGGTCGATTTTGTCCATGGGTATTGCGCCCTTTCAGGGCCTAATGATCCGCAAAAACTGACAATTATCATTCGATTTTGCAAGCCGTATCTGTCGCAGCAGAACACAGCTTAAGAGTGACAGGAGCCATAGATGCCTAATGCAGTTCGTATCCACCATTTTCCCAAATCCGGCCACGCGCATCGCGCCCTGGTTTTCGCCAAGCTCGCCGGGATAGCGCATGAGGCTGTTTTCGTTGATCTTGCCGCCGGTGCGCACAAGACGCCCGAGTTTCTGGCGATGAACCCGAACGGGCAGGTGCCGGTTCTGGAGGACGGCGATGTCGTCGTGTCGGATTCCAACGCGATCCTTGTCTACCTTGCCCGGCAATACGCCCCGGACTGGATGCCCAGCGATGCGGTCGGTGAAGCCGCCGTTCAGAAATGGCTTACCCTGGCCGCCGGCGAGATCGCGTTTGGCTCTTGCGCTGCGCGTCTGATCACCGTTTTTGACGCGCCTTTGGATGCAGAGTTTGCCGCCGCAATCGCGGCAAGGGCGATGCAGAAGCTTGAACAGGGTCTGGACGGGCGCATGTGGCTGGTCGGCGACCGGCCAACCATCGCGGATGTTGCCGCGTATTCGTACACCGCCCACGCGCCCGAGGGGAATGTCTCGCTTGAGCCCTATCCGAATGTGCGGGCGTGGATTGCACGGTTTGAGGCTTTGGATGGGTTCGAACCGATGCCCGCCACCGCCGCCGGTCTTCTCGCCTGACCTGTCAGCGCTTTCCAAGCCCCCCGTAGGAGATCCAACATGACAACCGAAGCACCACGCCACCCCCTGCCACCGTTCACGCGTGAAACCGCCATTCAGAAGGTCCGCCTTGCCGAAGATGGCTGGAATGGCCGCAACCCGGCCAAAGTTGCGTTGGCCTATACCCCGGACAGCCAGTGGCGCAATCGGGCCGAGTTCCCTGTCGGCCGCGCCGAGATCGAGGCGTTTCTGACCCGAAAATGGGCCAAGGAACTGGATTATCGCCTGATCAAGGAACTGTGGGCCTTTGAGGGCAATCGCATCGCGGTGCGCTATGCCTATGAATACCATGACGACAGCGGAAACTGGTTCCGAGCCTATGGCAATGAGAACTGGGAATTCGACGAAAACGGCTTCATGGCCCGCCGTTTTGCCAGCATCAACGAACATCCGATTCAGGAAGAGGACCGCAAGTTTCGCTGGCCTTTGGGGCGTCGACCGGACGATCACCCGGGTCTGAGCGATCTGGGCCTCTGACGCTTTCCGTATTTCAAAGGAACAAGACGATGTCGGACGCAGATATCCCGTTTCACGCGGGCGAGTTGGCGGCGCAGCAGCGCGCAGGCGCGGGCAATATCGCAACCACAGGTGCGCGGTTCATTCGGGAGTTCATGCCAGACCAACATCGTGCGTTCTATCAGGCGCAGCCGTTTTTGGTTGCGGCCTCGGGTGATGCGGAAGGCCGGGTTTGGGCAACGATCATCGAAGGTCCTGACGGGTTTGTTCAATCCCCGGACGCCCGTACGCTGGCCATCGACACCACGATTGATCCGCATGATCCGCTGGCGGAAACCCTTGGCGACGGTGCCGATATCGGTGTGATCGGTATCGAGCTTGCCACCCGCCGCCGCAACCGGCTCAGCGGTAGAACGCGCCGAACGGATAGCGGGCTTGCGATAGACATCCGTCAGACCTTCGGGAACTGCCCTCAATACATAAACGAGCGGGATTGGTGGCGGGTCACGCGGGCCGAAGGGGTGGAACCGGTGACCTCTGACCGCCTCAGCACCGCTCAGGTTGCACGTGTCCGCGCCGCCGATACTCTCTTTATCGGGTCGGGGCGCCATGGGCCGCACAAGGCTGCGTCAAACGGGTACGATGCCTCTCACAGAGGGGGTGAGCCGGGGTTTGTGCGGGTGGTCAGCCCAACCCGGCTGCGCATTCCCGACTATTCCGGCAACAATTTCTTCAACACGATTGGCAACCTGTTGGAGGATGCGCGCATCGGGCTTCTGTTCATTGATTTTGCGACCGGTGGGCTGCTGCATTTGACGGGCCGTGCCGAGATCGATTGGACCCCTGAAGAGGCGCGCGACCCGAGTATCCTTCGGATGATCACTGTAGAGATCGACGAGGTGATCGACCGACCCCATGCCCTGTCGCTCAGATGGTCGGCGGACCCGGCACCTTCAACAAGGCTGGTTGTTGCAGACAAGGTTATTGAGGCCGAGGGCATCACCTCATTCCACCTTGCGGCTTTCGACGGCGGCAAGATCGCGCCCTTCCGGGCAGGGCAGCATTTGCCGATCACGCTCGACATCCCCGCGCATGACACCAAGCTGCGGCGCACCTATTCGCTGTCCGGAAAACCCGGGGATGACCACTATCGGATCACGGTCAAGCGCGAGGCCAATGGTGCTGCGTCCCGTTTTCTTCACGACGCGGTCGAAATTGGTGATGTCATCAAGGCCAAGCCGCCTGCCGGGGACTTTCTGATCCCCGATGGCGACAACCCCCTGATTCTGGTCAGTGCCGGGGTCGGCCTGACCCCGATGCTTGCCATGTTGCACCAAACGGTGAGCCAGCTAAGCGACCGTCCGGTCTGGTTCGTACATGGGGCTCGGAACGGGCGACACCATGCCTTTCGCGATGAAACCAGTCGTCTGATCGCGGCAAGCGGGACCGCCAAGATGCGCGTATATTACAGCGCTCCAGACAGCACCGATCAGATCCACAGGGATTTCGACGTTGAGGGCCGGATCAACGCGGGCGATTTGCTGGCCCTCGATCCCGACGCCAGCTGTCATTACATGCTTTGCGGCCCTCTGAGTTTCACGGCCGATCTGACAGCGGGTCTGGAGGCTGCGGGCGTGGCGAAAAGCCAGATTCATTTCGAATCCTTTGGGTCCGTGTGACAACAAAACTGGCGATCAGGCAGGCGCGCGCTACTGGGTAAATCGCCTTAATTTCGCGCTCTGGCCGATTTGAACAACAGCAGGAATACGAAGACCGATCCGATAGATGTGGTCACGATACCCACGGGCAGTTCCTGAGGGGCCAGTAGCAACCGGCTGAGGATATCCGATCCGGTCAGCAAAGCCGCGCCCACGATGGCGGCGGTGGGCAGCAGGTGGTTGTGCAATGGCCCGGCGATGCCGCGGGCGATATGGGGGACCATTAGCCCGACGAAACCGATCACCCCGGCAACCGATACGAATACCGCCGTTGCCAGCGCCGCGACGAAGAACATGCGGAACCTTAGCCCCTGCACAGGCACGCCCAGCGTGGCGGCGGTCAGGTCTCCGGTCAGCAGCGCGTCCAGCCATCGGCTGCGGTACAGGGAATAGGTCAGGATCAGCAGCAGACCGGCGCAGACAAGGGGGAAGGTCTCCCACCGGGCCAGACCCAGCCCGCCCAGCATCCAGAAGATGACCGAATGCGCGGCGCGGCTGTCGCCTGCGAAAATCAGGTAATTGGTGATGGCTGAAAACAGGAAGGACACGGCTAGCCCGGCCAGGATCAGCTTTTCCGGCGCGCTGGTGCGCAACCCGTGGACCAGTGCCAGCACGATACCCGAGGCCACGAGGCCACCGCAGAAGGCGGCAAGAGGCAGGGTCCAGAAGCCCAGAATATCTCCGGTCACGGTGATGACGAACACCGCGCCTGCCGCCGCGCCCGAGGACAGGCCGAACAAGAACGGGTCGGCCAGATCGTTGCGCGTGGTGGTTTGCAGGACCACGCCCACAATGCCCAGCCCGGCGCCGATCACGGCGGCGAACAATGCGCGCGGCAGGCGCAGGTCGAAGACGATCCGGTGCAGCGGAGACATCTCGCCCTCGGCCATGCCGGTGCCCAGCAGCACGGCGGTAAAGGCGTCAGAGGCGGGAATGGATGTGGTGCCGTATATTGTCGAGATCAGCAAAAGGGCGGCCAGAACGACCGCCCCCAGCGTTAATGTCAGGCCCAGTCGGCCCATCTCAGTTCAGGCCCGGATGCATGGCCTGCGCCATTTTCGAGATCGCTTCGATGTTTGCCGGTCCGGGGGTCAGTTCCTCGTAGCGCAGACCGATCCAGCGCTCGTTCTTGACCGCGTCGGTCTGGGACATCACCGGGTGTTCCTGCAGGAACTTGAACGTATCGGCGGCCCCATTGCCGGTCTGATAGTCCAGCAGCACCAGGAATTCAGGGTTGGCGGCGGCGACGGCCTCCCACGAGGTGCGGCCCCAGCTGGTGTCCATGTCATGGGTGACGTTCTCGCCCCCGGCCGCGGTGATCATCGCATCGGGGATGGCGAATTTGCCCGCGGTAAAGGGCGCATCCGCCGGACCGTCCAGCAGGAAGACGCGCGGTTTGGCCAGTTCGGCGGTCTGGGCCTCAATCGCGGACAGTTCGTCCTTCCAGCCGGAGACCAGCGCTTCGGCTTTGTCCTCGACATGCATGACCTTGCCCAGACGCAGCACGTCGTTGAACAGCAGGTCCATGCTGGCCTCGGGGCGGTTCTTGTCCAGATGCACGCAGCTTTCGGTCAGGATCATGGTCTTGATGCCGAACGGCTCCAGCGTGTCCGGGGTCACGTCGCCGCCCGGCTTCATGCCATAGTACCAGCCTGCAAAGAACAGGTCGGGCTCGACCGCGACCAGATTTTCGACCGTGGGGTATTTCGGCGCCAGTTCCGGGATGTCGCCCCGCAGCGTGTCAAATTCCGGGCTGGTCTTGTACCAGCCGGTGATGCCGGTCAGGCCAACGATCTTGTCCTGCAAACCCAGCGCAAAGGCCATGTCGGTCATGTTCATGTCATGCACCACCAGCCGCTCGGGCTTGGTGTCAAAAACCAGCGGCGCACCGCAATTGTCGACGGTCACTTCATGCGCTGCCGCGCTGCCGGCAAGGCCAGCGATCAGGGCCGCGGACCAGAGGGTCTGTTTCATTTGGGGAATCCTCTATGTTGAAACTTTGGTTTTTCGGATGTCCAGCGCCGGGATGACACGGCCTTCGTGGTGAAAGCACAGGTAATCGACGCCAAAAGTGTCCTGCACCCGTTCCGGGGTCAGTACGTCGCTGACCGGACCAAAGCCGGTCAGTCGGGTGGATTTCATCAGTGCCACATGGGTGGCGAATTCGGGGATCATCACCAGATCGTGGACGATCATCACCACCGTGATGCCCAGATCGGCCACAAGCGACAGCATCCGCCCCTTGGCATCCGGGTCCAGATGGTTGGTGGGTTCATCCAGAAACAGCAGTGAGGGGTCCTGCGCCAGCGCCCGGGCGATATGCGCCCGTTGCCGCTCACCCCCGGACAGCACACCCATCCGTTTGTCCGCAAGCGCGCTCAGCCCTGTCAGGCCCAGAATCCTGTCCAGTTCCGCCGCATGTTCACCGGCCGAGCGGTCGGCCCGGATCGGGATCTGCCCCAGCGCCACATAATCGCGCAACAGCAACCGCCCATCCGGCAGTTCCTGCTGGCTGACGACGGCAATCATGCGGGCGCGGTCCTTGGCCGAAAGCTGCTTGAGGCTGCGCCCCTTGATCAGCACATCGCCCAGAGCCAGCCCCTCGGCCCCGCAGAGCAGGTTCAGAAGCGTGGTCTTGCCCGCCCCGTTCGGACCGGCAATCGCCAGAATCGAGCCCTCGTCCAGATCAAAAGACACGCCCTGCAGTAGGACGTCCCCGTTCAGGGCGTAATATTCAAGACCGCGAGCCGTCAGAAAGGTTGAAGGTGTCATTCAGGCCCCTCCGATCCGCGGCATGCGCGACAAGGTTTTCGTCAGCAACGCCCGAGGCCGGTCGGTCGCATTGGTCCAGCCATCGTTGCTGTGCCGGTATTGCACGGCGAAATCGGCCAGCGCCTCGATCTCTTGTGTGGTCTGGATGTCCCCGAACAGATATTGCGCCTTGCCTGCGGCCTGAAAGCCGACGGTTATGGGATGCGCGCACCCGGCCATGCATGCCACGTGGCGGATGGCAAAGCCGGATGGCAGTTTGTCTGTCAACCTGTCCTGCACGGCATCGGCAGATGCCGTCCCTGTACAGGTCGAACAGATCAGAACGAAATGATCAGTGTCGTCGTGCATCGTCCGCTCCGCCATATGTCAGGCGCGAACAGAAGGTGCCAGTCATGTCAACACGCGTGCAACGTGCCATCAAAGCCTCCTTCCAGGGCGCCCCGCCCCGGGTTGGTTGAACCGAAGATGGCAGGTCTCCTGACTTGCGGGTCATGGCTTGGCCTTCCTTCCCGACCCATGGGTCAGTGGATACTTGGCGTCGCTCACCGCTTACAGTTGCGGGGGCAGTCACGGACTTGGCGCCCTAAGGCAAACCGCACCGTATTCCCTTTTCATCCCTTGGGCGCACCATCGGGAACCATCAAGGGATTGAGTGCCCGAGATCATCGAACGGGTCAATATGAAATGTATCGGGCGACCATCCGCCGTCAGAGTGTTTGGAAAGAACAGCCTGTTTCGGGACGGCAGCCCTGGTTTTGTCGGGCGCGATGGATATGCCGAAATATGATAATTAAAATCTATCACTTTCATCGAAAAACAAAACTTATTTGCATGGCTTCGATTTGCTAGATTCAAACCAGCCAAGAAGAACGAGTCGCCAATGCATTCCTCCCGGAATTTCCCCGAGACCACAGCGTTTATGCGCGGGTTTTCAGGAATCAGTCAGAAAAGCTTTGTCTTCTTGTCCCACTGTTCTCATCGGAATTACCCGCGCGAGCAAAGACCCTAGCCAGGAATGGAGATTGAAATGGATGGAAGTGACAACCCGAACACGGGCAAATGCCCGGTTATGCACGGGGCTGCGGGCGGTCGGACGAACCGTGACTGGTGGCCCAATCAGCTGAACCTTTCGATCCTGCATCAGCACGGACCGGCCTCGAACCCGATGGGTGAGGCGTTCGACTATGCCGAGGAATTCAAAAAGCTGGACCTGAAGGCGCTGAAGGAAGACCTGTATGCGCTGATGACCGACTCGCAGGATTGGTGGCCGGCGGATTACGGCCATTATGGCGGGTTCTTCATCCGCATGGCCTGGCACAGCGCGGGCACCTACCGGACAGCGGATGGCCGTGGCGGTGGCGGAAGCGGGTCGCAGCGTTTTGCGCCGCTCAACAGCTGGCCGGACAATGGCAACCTGGACAAAGCGCGCCGTCTGCTGTGGCCGATCAAGCAGAAATACGGCAACCAGATCTCCTGGGCTGACCTGATGATTCTGGCAGGCAACTGCGCGATTGAATCGATGGGCGGCAAGACCTTTGGCTTCGCCGGTGGCCGCGAAGACATCTGGGCACCCGAGGAAGACATCTATTGGGGCACGGAAACCGATTGGCTGGCGCCGACCGACAACCCCAACAGCCGTTATTCCGGTGACCGCGATCTGGAAAACCCGCTGGCCGCTGTGCAGATGGGCCTGATCTATGTGAACCCCGAAGGCCCGGATGGTGAGCCGAACATTCTGGCCTCGGGCCGCGATATTCGCGACACCTTTGGCCGGATGGCAATGAATGACGAGGAAACCGTCGCTCTGGTTGCCGGTGGCCACACCTTCGGCAAGGCGCATGGCGCGGGCGATCCCGCCTTGGTCGGGCCGGAGCCCGAAGCCGCCCCGATGGAAGACATGGGTCTGGGCTGGATCAACGAATTCGGCAGCGGCAAGGGCGATGACACCACCACCAGCGGTATCGAGGGTGCCTGGACTGCGAACCCGACCAAATGGGACAACGGCTTCTTCGACCTGCTGTTCGGCTATGACTGGAACCTGACCAAAAGCCCCTCGGGCGCCTATATCTGGGAGCCGGTGAACGTCAAGGAAGAGGACATGGCCCCGGCGGCGCATGATCCGTCCAAGAAGGTCAAGACCATGATGACCACCGCCGACATGGCGATGCGCATGGACCCGATCTATGGTCCGATCTCGAAACGGTTCCACGAAAACCCTGACGAGTTCGCCGATGCCTTTGCTCGCGCATGGTTCAAGCTGACCCACCGCGACATGGGCCCGCGCTCGCGCTATCTGGGGGCCGAGGTGCCTAGCGAGGAACTGCTGTGGCAGGACAACGTCCCGGCAGTTGATCACGAGTTGATCGACGATGCGGATGCCGCTGATCTGAAGGCCAAGATTCTGGCCACCGGTCTGTCGGTCTCGGAACTGGTTTCGACCGCTTGGGCATCGGCTTCGACCTTCCGCGGATCGGACATGCGGGGTGGCGCGAATGGCGCTCGCATCCGTCTGGCCCCGCAGAAGGACTGGGATGTCAACGAACCGCTGAAACTGTCCAAGGCGCTTGAGGCGTTGGAGGGCGTTCAGAAGGCGTTCAACGATGCGCAGTCGGGCGGTAAGAAAGTGTCGCTGGCCGATGTGATCGTTCTGGGCGGTGCGGCCGCAATCGAACAGGCGGCCAAAGCGGCGGGTGAGGATGTCACCGTGCCCTTCGCTG
>NZ_JALCBM010000076.1 GCF_028066395.1 Ruegeria sp. | reverse complement strand
AGATTTCTTGTGTCTTGTCGTTGCGAAGCGCGTCGGTCACCTTTGTCCTCCTGAGTGTCAAACCGTACTCTCGGGAAACGGTCTCTCCGGGACATCTGTCCGAATGCAAAACACCCGTAGGCTGCGGGCCAGATACTGACAGTTCTTGTCAGATTTTCAAGCGTCGAAAATGAAAGTCTGAATTCTCTGTTCCATTCGAAAAGGGCAGGCAACGGATCGCCTGCCCTCGGGCTTTTGTCAGTCGATGACGGGTGGTTCGACGCCCAGCTCACGCGCCAGTTTGATGCTGTGGTCCCAACACATTGTGTCGATCTGAACCTCGTTGGCCTCCAGCGCCTTGCGGCGGCGGGCAAAGCTGCCTTCGCCCGGCATCCGAATCTCGTCATAACCCACGGCTTTCTTCGAGTTCTTCACTGCCGCGATACGTTCATCAACCGCCGCCTTGAAGGTTGCGGCATCGCCGAACGCATCGGGGCTGATCGCAATCATCAGGTGGCCCTTGTTCGACGGCTTCTTGTTGATGTGATCCATACCCATATTGGCCCCGACCAATGCGCCGGACAGGAAGTCAATCATCATCAGCATGCCATACCCCTTGTTGCCGCCGGGGTTGATGGCCCCGATGTCCAGAGAATGACCGATCCCGGTACATACGTCATGCGGGTTGTCGGTGGGGTTGCCATCCTTGTCGGTGACCAGCGAGCTGTCCATCTTCTCGCCATACATCTGGGAATAGCGGACATAGGTCGGCAGCGTCACACAGGGCGTAAAGTCGATCAGGAACGGATCACCACCCGTCGGCGCGGCCCAGGCCAGCGGGTTCGAGCCGATGATCGGTTCGGTGCCGCCCAGCGGGTGCACAACCGGCACCACGTCATCCGAAAAGACAAGCGCCACCAGATCGTTGCGCGCGATACGCTCGGCATAGATCCCGGCCTGAAACAGGTCATGGCTATTGTTGATGCCGACCACGCCGATGCCCGATTTCTTGGCCAGTTCAGCCGCCTTGTCGCAGGCCATCAGCGCCGCAAAGGGACCGGGGCCGGAGTTGCCATCGATCAAGGCAAAGCTGGGACCTTCCTTGGCCACCGTGGGGCGCGCCCTGGGATCGGCCTTTTTCTCTTCGTAGTATTTTTGCAGATGCGTGAAAACGAGGTGGTTGAAGCCCTGAACGGAAACACCGCGCAGATCAGATTCCAGATGAATGTCCGCAATGATCTTGGCACCTTCTTCATCAAAGCCCACGCTTTCGGCTTTCAGCAGGTCCTCCATGAATGTGCGCAGGACATCGACTTTGACGGGGCGGGACGTGTGATTGAGCATTTTATCTCCAGAATGGTTAAGACGATCAGGGTATGCGCCCCAACCGAAACGTGGAGGCGATGACACAACGAAGATTGCAAAACATCCGGCGTTGATTAAATAACAACGTAATACATCTCAGTTTCATTATGATGAAACAATCAGAAATCGAGGAACAGGTGCAGGGGTAAATGGCAAAGTTCTCGGGTCAAATCGGTGATGTGGACCTGCATTTGTTGCGTGTTTTCCGGGCTGTGGTTGACGCCGAGGGGATTACCGCAGCAGAAAAAACGCTGGGCGTCGGGCGTTCGACAATCAGTCGTCAGATCAGCGAATTGGAGACCCGGCTGGGCATCACCCTGTGCGAACGCGGCAGGTCAGGATTTCGGCTGACGCAGGAAGGACGTATCGTGCTGGAGCAGTTGATGGATCTGCTGGGGTCCATCGAGCATTTTCGCCGCTCCGTTTCGGAAATTCATGACATCCTCACAGGCGAACTGGTGCTGGCGATCGCGGATTCATTCGTCACCGCAAACGCAAACCCCCTGCCCGACATCTTGCGCCGCTATGGCAAACAGGCCCCCAACGTGAAGCTGAAGCTGAGAAAGGTTTCTCCGAACAACATGGAACGGGAATTGGTGCAGCGCCGCTGCCATATCGCCTTGAAACCCGTTTACGCCGAACTTCCGGGCTTTCACTATCAAAGCCTTTATACCGAGAAAAACCAGCTATATTGCAGCGTCTCACACCCGTTGGCGACGGGCCCGACCCGCTCTCTTTCCGATCTTCGACAGCAGCGGTTCGCAACCCTCAGCTACAAGTCAGGCTTTGTCGATGTTCTGGATCGGATTGGCACGGCCTCATCGGCCGAGGCCAACGATCTGGAAGGCTTGGCCTATCTGATTTTGTCCGGACAGTATGTCGGCTTCCTTCCTGAACACTATGCCCAAAACCTGGTCGCGGATGGTTTTCTGGCGCCAATTGCAACCGAAAAACTGGACTATTCCGTTCCATTCAAGGCCATTTGCCTTGAGCATGAAGAAAAAAGCCTGACGGCCAGATTGTTTTTAAGCCTGCTGGACGAGACCTTTCTTTCGAAAACAAAACCCGGGCCGAAGATGTTGGAGTGACCTGTTTTGGTCGGTTAGCAGATGCGTTACATCCGCCTTCAGCAGTTGCAACGGCGTGCCCTTCCTTGATCATCTGAATGATCTGTTCGTCGGTGAACCTCGTCTTCATTAGCCCGTCCTTTGGTTGGCCGGATTCTACACAAAAACGGAGGAGATTCAGGGGCTCAGGTCACTCCGCAAACGTCTGTAATATTTGATTTTTAGCGGATTTCACATCGAAATGTGAAATGGTGCCCCCACACGGACTCGAACCGCGGACCTACTGATTCATACCACTACGACTTTCGCCGCCACGCGCAGGGCGCTTTGTGGTCTGGACTTTCTCTTCACCGTGACCCCGAAGGGCTTTAGGTGGGTGCCGTCAAGTCTCTACACGTTCAATCCGAGTTGCCCCGGAAAGCTTCGCTCGGGATTGCCAGCAGCATGACCTGCTCAGGTTTCCCCGAATTTGACACCAGTTCACCTCAACGTTTCCATCGAGGGCTGCAACTTTGCCCCAGAAGTTGAGCCCGGGGCGGCGCTACAAATCAGTTGCTCTACCAGCTGAGCTATAGGGGCACTTTATTGCCGCGCCTTTGCGATACGGTCAGATCCACTTCTCTTCCGGATCAAGCCAATCGAACGGCTAAGCTTCAAAAGTCAGTACGTGCCTTGGAACATTTTAACCCTTGTTCCTTGGACAACGTGTCACTGGATGAGCAGGCGTATATGGCAAAATTTTCAGGCCCGCAACCCGCTAAATTTTCTGTTTTGCGACACTGTCCATAGGCCCCGGCTTGACCTGAAAAGACGTCAAAAATCGAACGAATTGCTTTCGTCGACATCTAATTGTATCGGGTCGAAGAATTTGGGATCAGGACCTTATAATCCTGCGCCGCTCAGGTGGGAGCAGGAGACCGGCATCGACCGGCACTACATTGCGCCGGGCAACCCGACCCAGAACGCATTCATCGAAAGCTTCAATGGCAAGCTCCGCGACGAAGGCCTGAACGAAACACTGATTAGCTCGTTGGCCGAAGCCCGTGACACGCTGGAAGAATGGCAGGAAGACTACAACACCCACAGACCACATTCGGCGCTCGGAAACCTGACGCCGAGGGAATTTGCAGAGAAAATGAACATGGACAAACTGGTCGCGTAAGGCCATCAAATCGAACCCAAGAACTCTCTGCGAGGTGGAGAAAACTTGGGGCTCAGGTCAGCGGCCAGACCATGCCGACCGCCAAGATGGAGGCGGTTGAGGCACAGTTCGGCTGCCCGCTGATCGAGTTGTGAGGCATGACCGAAATTGCAGGTCTGGGTAGTAAGCATCCGATTTACGGCCCCAACAAAATGGGGTCGATCGGCGTTGCTTTGCCCTATTGAGAGCTGCGGATCGCCAATAACGAGGACTATCGCGACGTCATGCTCCACGGCGAGGTCGGTGAGCTGATGGTGCGTGTCCCTATAGTGATGATGGGCTATTACAACGACCTCGAGCGCACGGCCGAGGCGCTGGAAGATGATGTCTGGCTACATACTGCCGATCTGGCCAAAATGGACAGCGATGGCTGCATCTACGTGGTCGACCGCAAGAAAGACATGATCCTGACCGCCGGTTACAACGTCTACCCCGCCGAGATTGAACGCGTCCTGACCACCCGCCCGGCGGTCGCAATCTCCGCCGCCGGACCGGTGCCGGACGATCCGAAAGGTGAAATAGCCAAAGCCTATATAGTCCTCAAAGAGGGGGTGCAGGCCGAAGCTGATGAAGTCATCGCATTCGGTCGCGAAACATTGGCGGCATACAAGTTCTGCGTGCCGTGCAGTTTGTGGGCGATCTGCCCAAAACCAGTACCGGCAAAACCATGCGCCGTGAACTCAAGACATTGGATGAATAAGCGCCATATTCTGTCGCCCGACAACTTGTTCATGGATGTGAACAGAGTGCGAGGGGAATGAGCATGAAACCCAAAAGGCCGAAATGTGTAGAACTTTGCTTTTATTAGTCTGCCACAGTATTCGGTTCTTTTAGCTCAGAGCAGCCCATGGTTCATGCGTTGTATCCCGAAGAGGATGCGATCAAACAACGTCCATTCTGGCAATCAGTAAATTTAGACGTCAGCACGGTGCTGAAGTTTGGGCCCGGAGTGAGGAAATACCGTTTCGGTCGGAGCCAAGTCGACGCCCTCTAACGACTGGTTCGATGAAATGCGCTGCACCGCAACGCAAAGCATGCCACACCTGCGAGAGATTGCTGCGTCAGCGAAAGCTCAATATCGCATGTCGGCAAAGTCCACATTGCGGACATTAAGGTTTGAGTCGGAACCCGGTTTGACAGGGGCCCAAAGGTTTTCCGGTCGAAATGAACGCTGTTTTTTTCACCTGATGATTGTTTAGAAATTTTGTGCCGCAAAGCCGCAGCCACGCAGAAAATTTGCGGGGCAGCGTCATCGGAAGTTGATTTTTCTCATCACCAAGGGGTTCATAAAACTTAGATCGCGTGGATAGGTCTGAGTTCAAACTTTCAAATATCACCCAACATCAAGTTACGTCAGCTATGATACTTCACGATGGAATTACGGTTCGAAAATTAGTTCGGGGATCCGCCAAATTTATCTGCATTGTTCTAGCTTGGATATTAGTGGTGGAAATGATTGATGAGTTAACTCCGGTAAACTTGATCTCGAACCCAAGCCCTCCCGTCACAATGCTTGGATTGACGGTGGCTTTTTTCCTTGGATTCAAAAACACATCTGCGTATGGGCGTTGGAGCGAAGCGCGTGTGCTATGGGGCGACATTGTTAATGCCAGCCGGGATTGGGGCCAAACAATCGGAAATCTGGTGCAACCGAATGGGTCTCCGATCGACCCTGACTTGCGCCGCGAGTTGATCGAAAGACATATTGCCTGGCTCAATATGCTAGCCTTTCAACTGCGTCAGCCAGCACCGAACGGACGATCAAATAGGCCGTGGATGTTTGGCTACTCCCAACTGTCAAACCGAGAAGAACTGCATCAAAAACCGGAGTGCTGGCGCTCAAGTCAACTGGAACAAGATCTGCCTAAACTCGAGGGAAAATCCAACCGAGCGATAAATCTGCTGAATATTCAGGCCCAGAAATTGTCGGATATGGCACGCGAAGGCGCGATAGATTCGTATTGGCACGTGGCGCTAATGGGTCGGCTTTCCCGTTTCACGAACGCGCAAGGTCAATGTGAGCGTATCAAAAATACTCCGTTCCCGCGTCAAGTTGCTGAGGTCGGACGCATTTTCAGCTGGATTTTCATCTTTCTGCTCCCGCTGGCGTTTAGCGACAAACCCTCAGTTGTTTCAGGCATGGATACATCGACCTTGTCGGTAATTTTAATCGACTGGCTCACGCTTGCCCCTATCGGTGCCTTGGTCTGTTGGATTTTTTTTGTGACCGAACGAGTGAGTGCTTCAATGGAGGATCCGTTCGAAGGTGATGTGACCGACGTTCCTATTTCAGCCTTATGTCGGTCCATCGAAATTGATCTAAGACAGATGGCAAGTTGTGGAGTTCCACCCAAACCTGCGGAGCCAATAGGTCAATCTTTGTATTAACCGGGGTCTAGCGGTCGTTTGCTTACAAGATCAGAGCATCGAAGCGTAAGCGGCCCGAACTGAACAACGTTCTGGACCAGCTCCGCGACGGTGACATTGTCACAAATACGACCTCTCCCAATCCAAAGCCCAAAAATGGCGTGCAGCATCAGATCGCGTCAATCTGCTTTAGAAGGAAGATTGGACAGCACCTTCAAATCCTTCTTCGTGTAATGCTTTCGGTTTGAAATTGCCCTGGCAAGGAAATCCTTATGTTACTCGGCCTCAGCGCAGGCCGAGTAACAATTGCAAATTCGCCTCAGGCGATGGACATTCCGAGCGCTTCGAGTTGGAGCGTTAAAGCGCTTTCTGCTTCAGTGATTGAGTTCCAGTCATCAGCTGTCAGATTGTTCAGGTCCAGATCTTCGGCCTGAATATCCTGAAGCGTCATTGTATGGCCGCCGTTGCCGATGACTTCAAAGACCAAATCACCTTCGACTTCGGTGACTGACACGTCGCGCTCGCCCAGCGCGTTGAAGTCGATGACGTCCTCAGCGGGATCGAAGCCAGAAATCTGAGACTTGGCACCCCAGTTCCAGGTCAACTCGGCCGAATCGGCCCCTGCGCCAAATATCTCGACGTCCGGAGTTGAATTTTCATCCGTATCGGTTGTCGTGCCCCCGTTGTCCGGCTGGGTAGATCCGCCCTTCAAGTCGCCGGTTCTGGTCTGATGGCCATCGGTTGTCGCACCCGCCGGAGCTTCGGGCGTCAGCAGCATTGTGCGGTCTACCAGTGTTACATCGTTCTGATCAAAGCCAAAGGGCACCTCAAGGTTATCCTCCATCACCTGATCGAAATGGAATTCGACCAGACCGGGCACCAAGTCAGCCCTGGTTACATCTGTCAGAGTGACGCTTTGTCCAGTCGGCAGGGACGAGATGACTAACCCCTCGGTGCTATCCTCGACGCTGAGGCGTTCGCGGGTTCCGAAATACAGAAAGCTGATCTTCATTGTAGACGGATCAAAGCCATCAATGACTTCGTGCACGCCGTATTCGTGGCTGCGAACATAGACGGTGTCTGCTTCACGGGGTCCTACGCCTTGCTCCCAACTGATGACGCCGCCCATATCCTGACGGAAATGTTCGTTGCCAACCACACCGAAGCTGTCGATGGTCACGTCCTGGAAAGTGACGCCTTGCACGATTTGCGCCGCGTCTGACCACGGACTGTCAATGACGATCTCTCCGGCCTCGGATTTGGTGACAATCATGCCATGAACAGAGGTGCCGCCGAAATCCAGTTCGTCCACTCCAGGGCGGAACCCGGTTATGTCATCGGCATTGCTGTCGGCGCGGTATCTTACGCCTCCTGCATCGGTATTTCCGGTCACCGCAGGCGGGTTTGAACCGTCTGTATCATAGCTGAGGTCGTACCCTTCGCCCACACCCGGTGCGATGATGATCTGCCCCAAAGCAGCGGACACTTCGTTCAGCACCGCCTGGTCGGTGATCGAGAAGTTGCCGACCGACAGATCGGACAGGCCAAAGCCAGTAAAGACGATCTGCTTGGTGACATTGCCGTCGGTCAGTTCGATCCGGACGGTCTGCCCTAGCGCATCACCGCTTTCTTCAAAGATCGCAAAGGACGCAGCGGTGATGTCAGGGCCAATTTCAATGACATCGCCCATGGCAGGCATGAAGCCTTCGACAATCCCGGCGTCGCTGGCGAGGCTGAGGGTGATATGCATGTGCTGGTGGGTATGGCCGCCGCCGTTGCCACCACCGCCCGGCGTGGTGACGCCGGCCCCCACAAGGCTCAGCACCTCGGTCGCTGCGGTATCGTCCAGAATGGTGAAGTTTGCGGCACTTAGGTCGGCGAGGGTGACGCCGCTAAGTGTCGTGGTCTGATTGTTCGACGGAATGGCGAACACGACCGAGCCATTCACTTCACTGACATCCAGTGCGTCCGCGCCGACCCACGAGATAAAGATCGTACCGGTTGCTAGATCAAAATCGGAAATGGTGGCGTTGGTGCCCCAAGCCCATGTGATCACCACATCTGCTGTTTGCTCGGTGGTGTCAGCAGTGCCGTTGCCGACCTGCTCGGCCGGCGGCGGCGAAGTCGTCGGCGGAACGGTCGGAGGAGACGTGTTCCCTGTATCGTCTCCCCCTCCGATATCCGTGGGCAGAACGCCATCCGTGTAGACCTTGATGGCATCTTCGACCGAAGGCGCGTCATACCCGCCGAACTGCGAAATATAGCGCAAGATTGACGTGCCGTATTCATCGACAGACACGTTCCCGCCCTGAAGAAGGGACAAAGTGCCCCAAGCGCCGCGCAAATGTGCAGCGGCCATGATTCCGGTCAGACTCAGTGTGACAGAGACTTCTTGACCGTTGTCCATGTAGGTGCGCGTTGTGCCAAGATAGTCAGACAGGCTTTCTCCCTGATACCCCAACCCGGTCTCGATGACTTGTAGGTTGTAGCCAAAGGCTTCCTGTATTGCGTGCTCCTGCGCCTCGGCGGTTGTGAATTCCACCAACGAATTCACCCCGTTCTTTCCTGTCCAAGTGCCATCCCAGGTGTTAGACGCCGCGCCATTCCCATAGTAGATATCATCCGTGTAATAACCGAGATCGATCAGAAGCGCCTCGCCGAATTGGTACCCGACAAAACCCAATGAGTTCATCGAGCGATAGGACATGGCGTCCCATTCATCACTACTTAGATCCGACCAGTTGGAATAGTTTGGATAGAAATCTGTGACCACCCCTCCGGCCCATTGGTTCAGTTGCCAGTCCTGAATGACCCCAGCATCATAGCGATCTCGATCCCAACCAGATTCAAACGCACGCAAGGCGTCGCGAAATTCTTCATATGTTCCATTACTCATCTTGAAACAGACTCCCATCTTTTCGTTGTTTCAGCCCAAGTATTTCGGCTTTTTTAGCCCGATGAATTCGGACCCAACCTGCGTAACAAGGTAGAAGTCGCGGTTATGTTAAGAGTTCATTAACGAATAAGTCTGCGCGGATACGGGCTCAGGTCGGGATTCTTAATGCGCATAAAAACGCCATTAGTCAGTGTGTTACGTGGATCTTGAGCAAGAGAGCGGCGCAATTGCGCAAGTCTTCGCCAAATTTGGACTGTTGCAATAATTAACTTTGCATAATTGCCGGATCGAATTGTTAAGAAAGCCTCAGCCGATCCAGATCGGCTGAGACGATATTATCAATCAGGCGATGATCAGAGACCCCAGTCCTGCGACTGCTGAGCCGTCAATTCGCTGATGTGCTGCATGACATCGAAATGCTCGTCAACACCCTGAACGCTGATCACCTTTTGGCCATTTGCCGTGACCCAATGAGTGCTGGAACGCCATTCGATCTGAAGTTGATCCAGAGACGAAATCCCGAACCCTTCCAGATCGATCACAATCGAGTCGTCAGCCTCAAAATCCCGGATCACCTGACCACCATACTGGCTGCCGGGACCGGTGATGACAAAAGTATCGCTGCCTTCGCCACCGAACATATTGGCAAACCCGGCTTCTGAAGACTGGTCTGCATCAAGGATGATAACGTCGTCGCCGTCTCCACCATCTGCATTGGTGATCATCGCGCCTTTGCGGATCACGATGGTGTCATTGCCGTCGCCGCCGTTCAGAGTAGCGAATTGATTGAGCGCACCGCCAACAATGTAGTCATCACCAGCACCACCATTCAGGGTCAATCCACCACTGCCGGTGTCGCCGATCATATAGTCCCAACTATCGGTGCCATCTACGGTGGTGATCTCTTCGCCCACTTCGGCATCAATCCGGTTGCCATATTTCTCGAACCACTCCAGCGTGTTGGCGCCGAAGGGCGGTTCATAGACGACCTGATAGCCGCCTTTGTCGTCGCCAACCAGGCTACGCAGGTCGATGAAGGACGGGTCAAAACCGTTTCCGTCATCGTCATAGCGCACGATGTCTTCACCGGTCGTTTTGCTGAACAGAACGATCTGACCATTCTCGATGCGGTGATCCAGATCGAACCAGCCGGTCATCCCGTAAGCATCGAGGTCGATCTCGATCCGGTCGCCTTCGTTGGCGTCGAAATCGGTGATCGTATTCTCGCCACCGTTCAGAACGAAAGTGTCAGCTCCGGCGCCACCGATCAAAGTGTCGTTGCCTTCACCCGAAACCAGTGTGTCGTCGCCTTCTCCGCCATCCAAGATGTCGTTTCCATCCATCCCGTTCAGGACGTTGTCACCACTATCGCCGATGAGAAGGTCATCGAATTGGCTGCCAATGACGTTTTCCATCTCATAGACATAGTCACGCCATTGCGCGTTTGTCTGACCGTCATATTCAACGCCGTTCACCTCAAAGTAGCTTTTGCCGTCTTCTTTGCGCATGTCCACTGTGACGCCACTGCTGGCATCCAGATACGCGATGGTATCGTCGCCTTCGCCACCGTAGATGTGGTTAAAGCCAGACCCGGCGATGAAAAGGTCGTCGCCGCCAAAGCCCCAAAAGCTGTCATCTCCGGCCTTGCTTTCCTCGCCGTCTTGGCCAAACCGGTTATATCCCATGAGAATATCGCCGTAATCGGTACCAAAAAGGTAGTCAGCATTGGCTCTCCCATAGAGCTCGGTGCCGCCATAGGCACCCAGCATCAGGAACTTGCTGCTGCCCAATGCGTCAAGCGACCCGTTCGGCAACTCAAAGGACTGGCCCGAATTCATGTCGACACCATCTTTGTCGATGAAAAGCGCGCTTTCGACGACCTGCTTTGCCCAAGCCTGACGAATGCTTAGGTCATCCCAATTCAAGCTTGAGGGGAAAGTGCTTTTCAGGTCTTCCCAGAAAATGACAGCGATCAATTTGGGCGTGTCAGTCGATTCATCATAGATCCGGAACGCCTGCTCCTTTGGCAGACCTTCATGCTGGAAGGTGATGTCGTTGAAGTTGTGCTCGGTCAATGGAAGGATGATCGTGTCCTGTGTCGGATTGAAATCACGCACATGCGTGGCATTGCCATCTTGGAACTCGCCGCCGGCATGGCCACCCATATTCGAGAGCGCCTCTCCCATTCCGAAGAACAGCTTCACCAAGCCGCCCATCGGCCCGGGCAGGATGGCATTGGCGGCCGCACCCATGCCCGACCACAATCCATTGGCCATATAATCTGTGAAGTCTTTGCCATCGTTTGTGGGCGCATTTGCATCGCCAAGCACAAATGTGTCAAAGCCAGAACCGCCCCACAACTGGTCATGCCCGACCTGACCATCCCTATTCCCGGAATAAAGCCAGTCATTGTCGGCGCCGCCATAAAGCACATCTACGCCGGTTCCGCCCAGCAGAATATCGTTGCCGATGCCACCATAGATTATATCGTCATCAGCGCCGCCATCGATATAGTCATTGCCTGACCCACCGCTAAGTGTGTCATTGCCAGCGAGGCCAAAGATCATGTCATCTCCGCCCATGCCAAAGATCTTGTCGTCGTGCTTATATGAGGTGCCGCGATGCGTGTCCGCGCCATAGATCACATTGGCTTTGTCATTCCCTATCACGCCTTCTTCGACACGATAAACGATGAGTTTTTTGCCGCCTTTCTTGTGGTCAAGGTGATGCCAAATGTTATTGGTGAAGTTGGTCTCGTGCTCCCCCAAGACTTTGACGAAGCCGGCCTTGACCTTTTCGGTCACTTCAATTCGGCTCCAGTTGGTCGGATACTCGTACCACTTCGTGGACCAATACTCATGATCATAGCCGTTGAAGTGCATCTGATCGGGGGTCAACCCAATCTCAGTATCAATTTCATTGGCCGCGGCTGACGGCTGAGCCTCATAGGACGTGTCTGCACTGATGTCTGCCAAGGCTGATGCCTCGGGGCCAGCAAGCGAAACCTGTCCAGAAATTTCCTGCGGTTCACCACTCGTCTTCACCGAGAGAAGCTCTTCGTTCTGTTCTTCGAGAAATTCATCTGTTTTGACCGGACCCTTCGCAAAAGGCTGGTGGTTGGTTTTGTTTGCATGTTTCATTTTCTTTCTCCTCACTATTCTGGATGCTAGGCACACGGAAATCGGGCCAATTCTCATCGCAGATCATAAGGAAGATGTGGTCTTTCCCGGTGCTCATCTCAACGGCGACGATAGGTCTAAGCTGTTACAAAGTATGACAAAATTATAAGTCAAAGCATGAAAAAAACAGATAACCCGGCTGGCGCCGTTTCTGGCTCCAACCGGTGAGTTCTATCTTTCCCTTTGGTCGCCCGAGCGCCTGTTTCGATCGAAACTAAAGCGCTCGGAGTTTGGTTGTGTAGCGATATGAAATCGCTGTGATGTCGCCCCACTTAGGCGACCAGGTCGACAAAGAAGCTGTCAGTCGGAACAGGGGTTCCGCAGATGTCTTCATCGCCCGCAGTCGGTACGATTTCGCACAGCGGCGGCGGGGTCATTTCCATCTCGTCTTCCGGAACCTCGGTGCCGCATCTCGGGTCAGGCATGATCGGGGGTACGGCAATGACATCGTCACCCTGGTCCAGAACGATCGGATCAAAAGGCAGCGGGTTCACTGCGACCAGATCCTCACCGTCCTGAGGCACCGGGGTACCGCAGCGCGGATCAGGCATGATCGGGGAAACTGCTGTGACATCCTCACCTTCAGCGGCAGGAACTGCGCCAAATGGCAGAGGAGCCACCGCAACCAGATCATCACCCTGACCGGCAGGAACCGCACCATAGGGCAGAGGGTTCACCGCGACCAGGTCCTCATCGTCCTGAGGCACCTCAGTGCCGCAACGAGGATCAGGCATGATCGGGGAGACTGCGGTCAGGTCTTCGCCTTCACCGGCAGGCACCGCACCAAAGGGCAGCGGGTTTACGGCCACCAGGTCTTCACCATCGTTCGGCACTTCGGTGCCGCACTTGGGAAAGGGCATGATCGGGGGCACGGCGATGACATCGTCATTGGCCGACTCGAAGCGAGTATTGGTTACATTTGTCATAGTATTTCTCCTTGTTTCACACGTTGTTTTACACCCAAAAAAATGTTGAAAACTTCCTCCTCGGGTATGACAAAAAGGTGGTTATTCCAGCCCGTCGTTACAATGCGGAAAAGGGGCGTAAATTGTTACAAAGTATGACAAAAAACGCTCCAGAAGCATTGATTTGAGCCTGCAAAAACACACAACATCGGCTTGAATCTCGCCAACCGCCAGATTACAAAAAACCAGCGCCAAAAATGGCGCTGGTCATGTCTTTTGGTCTGCGGCTAAGGCCGTTTCGGCAAACCGATCAAACCTCGCGGAACGTAGTCCGGATCTGCTTGCTAAGCGGGTCGATCAGATACTCGAACAAGGTTCGCTCTCCGGTCGTTATATAAACCTCGGCTGGCATGCCCGGCAGCAGGTTGAGCTGACGGTCTTCCAACAACGCAAAGGCGTCCTCGTCCAGAGCGACCCGAGCCTCATAATACGGCATTCCCGTTATCGGATCGGTCTTGAGATCAGCCGAGACAAACTCGACGCTGCCATCCAACCGGGACACAATGTGCTGGTCAAAGGCTGCGATGACCACACTGGCCGATTGCCCCACTGCAACATTGTTGATGTCCTGCGGCATGACGCTGGCAGTCACGACCAGACCGTCCCCCTCGGGCACGATCTGCATCAAGGTCTCGCCCGGCGATACAACGCCGCCAACCGTATGCACCATCATCTCGTGTACGATCCCATCCGCCGGAGCCCGAAGATCGACCCGGGCCAGTTGCAGTTCCGCAGCACTGCGGCGTTCCTTCAGACCATCCAGTTCAACCTCAAGCGCCGAGATCTCGTTCATGACCTGCTCGCGAAAGGTCTTTTCCAATTGCAGAATATTGATCCGCGTCTCGCTGATCCGTCCACGGGCAACGGCGATACGCGAGATCAGACCTCCGCTATTGCCAACCAGACCGCTGCGCTGACGCTTCAGAGCAGTCACGCGGGTTTCAGGTGTCAGGCCCTTTTCCAGCAGTTGCTGCTGACCTGCAAGTTCGCGTTCGATCAGTTCGATCTCTTCCTCTGCTGCATCGCGCTGCGCTTCAAGGCCGGTGATCTCCTGTTCAATCTGCGTGATCTGCTCGGTCAGCGCCGCGACCTCTCCGTCCTGAGACAGACGACGTGCGTCCATAACCGCCCTTTGGCTTGCCAGGGCACGTTGCACTTTGGCCTCATCTTTTCGCGACATGAGTTCATCGGACAATACCAGATCATCCAACCCATCCCGTTCGGCTGTCAGACGGGCCAGTTGCGCCTCAATCGCGACAAGCCTGTCATCGACCAGCGCCTGACTTCCCGACAGCAACTGGTCGTCGAGCCTGAGAACCACATCTCCGGCCTGAACGCGATCTCCGTTTCTGACGTGGATGTCGCCGACGATGCCGCCATCGGGATGCTGTACGGTACGCAGGTCAGATGACACCACGACATTGCCCGCTGTTACCACAGCGCCGGACATACGCGCCGTCGTTGCCCAGCCGCCGAAGCCAAGGGCAAGTGCGGCGATGGCGGCCAGACCAAGTCCGATGGATCGGCTAGAGCGGTCCTTGAAGCCTTCGGTCGGGATGTTGGAATTCGGATTGATATTCATAATCTCCTCCATTCATTCGGTTTCAATGCGGGCTGAGGTCAGCCTGCTGCAGCGGCAGGGGTCGCGTCTGCGGCTTCTGCCTGCGGGGATTGTTCGACTGTTCTCGGGTTGGTCTGCGCGGCAGCGACGGCCTGATTGCGCTGGCGCAACCGCTCCATCACTTCGGCGCGGGGGCCAAATTCTCCGACACGGCCATCCTCCATGATCAGGATCTTATCGACCGAACCCAGCACGCTGGCCCGATGCGCAATAACGATGACAATCGCGCCGCGTGCCTTGGCAGCTTGGATCGCATGGTTAAGCGCAGCTTCGCCTACAGCGTCCAGGTTCGAGTTCGGCTCATCCAGAACCACCAGAAAAGGGTCTCCATACAATGCACGGGCAAGGGCAACACGCTGGCGCTGACCACCAGACAGGGCGGCCCCACGCTCCCCGACCGCTGTCGCATAGCCGTCTTTGAAGCTGGCGATCAGTTCATGGACACCGGCAGCCTTGGCGGCGGCAATGACCTGTTCGTCTTTCGCTTCAGGATCAAAGCGCGCAATGTTCTGGGCGATGGTGCCGTCAAACAGCTCAACATCCTGCGGCAGAAAGCCGATCTGAGGGCCCAATTCTTCGGTCAGGTATTGATCGAGCGGCACTCCGTCGAGGTTGATGTTGCCTTTGGCCGCCGACCACGCACCAACCAATGTGCGGGCCAGGGTCGACTTGCCACTGCCGGTCGAACCGATCACAGCCAGGGCTTCGCCTGCCTTCATGTCAAACCCGACGCCTTTGAGAACGGCGGTGGTCGCCATCGGCGGGGCAGCGATCAGCCCGTCAACAGTAAGCGAATTTTGGGCCTTGGGCAGCGAGATTCTATGATCTGCCTCGTCACCCGACAATGTGGTCTTCAGCTGTGCCCAGGCCTGCCGGGCCGCCACCAGGCTGCGCCAGCTGCCGACAAGGGTTTCGATGGGCTGCAGGCCACGGGACATGATGACCGAAGCGGCAACAATCGAGCCTGCCGAGATTTGCCCGTGGATGGCCAGATAAGCCGCAACCGCCAGGACGCCAGACTGCAGCGCAAGACGAAAGACCTTGGTAAAGCTGCCCGAAACGCCGACCGTTGTTGCGGCATTGGCGCTTGCACCAAGATGCAGGTCGTTCACGTCCTGCCAGGTCCGGCCCAGATTGGACTGCATGCCCATGGCGCGGATCATCTCGGCGTTGCGGCGGCTGGCTTCGGCCAGACGGCTACGCTTGCCCGCGTGTTCAGCCTGAACGCAAGCCGCAGCACGCACCTTGATATCGGTGACGATCGCGATGGCGATCAGAGCTACAGCGCCGACGACCCCAACCAGACCCAGCCACATATGCATAGCAAAGACCAGCCCCAGATAAACCGGGA
Organism: Ruegeria sp.; assembly: GCF_028066395.1. GTDB lineage: Bacteria > Pseudomonadota > Alphaproteobacteria > Rhodobacterales > Rhodobacteraceae > Ruegeria. Next base: position 4,432 of record NZ_JALCBM010000076.1, on the reverse strand, counting down.
TCCAGGGCAAATCAAACAGCGCACCCGCACCTTGACCTGACAGGAAGCTACGGATTTTCTCGACATCCTGAATGGCCGCGGCGGGATTTCCGCCGGGACGCATGCGCGAAGGTTCTGTAAGGGTGCAGTCAAACGCGGTCCGGGTCAGGCGTTGTTCAAAACGATGGCCCATAGCAACCAGAACACGGGTCCGCGCACCGTCAATCAGAGCCATGAACAGATACAGACCGGCCACCAGCGTGCTGAGCGCGACAAGCGTGTTCACACTCTGGCTGGACATGACGCGGTCATAGATCTGCAACATGAAAATCGGGCCGGTCAGCATCAGCAGGTTCACCGCACCGCTGAAAATGCCGGTGGCAATCAGATTGCGCTTTAGCGCGCTCTTGGCCGCGCTCAGTTGGGGATGAACGGTCGAATGTTGTTGCATGACGGGCTCCTGATCAAATGACTGTGGGAAATACTTGGAGGTCCAATGCGCAGCGCCCAAGGCTTTGTCACACTTTGATTCAATTGGCTTTTCGGCCTTTAGCGGGGTGAGGTGGCCGAACTGAACGTTCAGTCGTGTTCTGGGCCGGGGCGAAAACCCCGCACACCCGCTGCTGCATCGTCGATGCAATTTCCGCTTGGGAAAGCAGGCGTATTTGAACTAGCGTCCAATCTAATGGGATGGGACAGGAACGTAGATGCGATGCGCTGGAATGATCTGACACTTCGAACACAAGTAATGAGCATCGTGTTCATTAGTTGGGCGATCGTCGGTGTGTTCTCGGTTGTCACCGACTTGGTTCAGATCCGCAATTCTCGCGCAGAAGAGATCCGAAATAGGGGCGATGCATTTCTTGCTCAGGTCGTGTCGACCCTGGCCCATGTGCCGCCTGAAAGCCGTGCCGAAGCAGCGCTTGGCTTCTTTCCTGCAGAATGGAGTGTCAGGGTAGGTACCCAGGACGCAGCAACCTCTCTGGCCAATGGCCGCCAACGTCCGAACATGGCGGATTGGCTGACGGCGCGGCTGGAACACCGAGGGATTACTGTCGCGGAACTTTCCGTGGCGGACGCGGTTATTGACGCCAGACACGACCAAAGCGCGCTGCTGCAACTATTCAAGAGCCACGCGGGCGCGCCTCTCGACGCAAAAAGCGTTGACGCGTTTCTGGTAAGCGTTTTCTCGGTACGGCTCAAAGATGACGAGGAGTGGCTGAACTGCTATTTGCTGATGCAAAACAAGAGCATCGCGCCTTTGGTCATTGTTGGCTCCATCGACAGTCTTGTCGCACTTACCCTACTCTGTATTCTCGCGTTTCTCATCCAGAAAGTCATGCGTCCCCTCAGCGCCATGGCCGTCAATGCCGAATTGATTGGCCGCGGTGAAGAGGTCGGCCCGCTGATTGAGACAGGTGCCATCGACATCCGCCACACAATCATCGCTTTCAACCGCATGGAAGCCCGAATTGTTCTGGCGCTTGAATACAAGACCACCTTGCTGCGCAGCCTTGGGCATGACCTGAAAGGGCCTATCGCCCAAATGCAAGATTCCATCGAGAAACTGGAGCCAACGACCCAGAAGGAACAGCTTCTCAAGCGGTTGGGTGCGCTGAGCGAGATTGTCAATTCCGTCACCGACCTCAATCGCGAAACGCACCACGATGGAGATCTTGCGCGATTGGACCTGCGATCTTTGATCGAAGCTCTGGTCGAAGAGCAGGTGGATGCAGGCCGCGACGTGACCTACACCATCGAGCAATCTGCCATAGTGAACGGGCGTCACAATGCGCTGACCCGCGTTCTGCGAAATCTTCTGGAGAACGCGGTCAAATTTGGCGGGCGTACAAATGTTACTCTCACCAGTGTAGATGACATGGCCGCAATTCATATCGACGATGAGGGGCCGGGTATCCCAGTCGAGCAGTTGGAAACCGCATTCGAGCCGTTCCAAAGATTAGGCGCCACTGAGCCCGGCACCGGCCTTGGCCTGGCCATTGTTCGAACAATTGTTGTTGACCAAGGTGGCACGGTGTCTTTGGAAAATCGCGAAGGTGGGGGTCTGAGGGCGAGCGTCTTCCTACCGATTGACACGCAGATTTAGTCGGGCCGGAAAATGTAGCCCTGCCCCCAGACCGTGCGGATATGTTCCGGGTTGGCAGGATCGCTTTCGATCTTGGACCGTAATCGCTTGATCAAGGCGTCAACACTGCGGTCGCTTGCGCCCCCATGCTGCCTTGTGCGCGCGACCGCCAAAAGGTCCTCCCGCGTGCAAAGAACATCCGAGTTCTCGACGAAAAACCGCATAACCCGCGCCTCACTTGAGGTCAGGGTTATCACGCGCCCATCATCGTGTTTCAAGTGCCGCTCGTTCTCCACCAGTTCCCAAGGACCAAATCGGGTCAAACGTTTTTGGCTTTTCTGGCCCGTTTGCCGACGTCGCATAAGCGCTCGGATACGCGCCAAAAGTTCAAGTTCATTGAAGGGTTTGATAATGTAGTCGTCCGCGCCCAGTTCCAGCAGGGAAATACGTTCCGCATCGTCGTCAATCGAACTGATCATGATGATCCCGGCATCAAGACGCGAGGCAATCTCTCGACAAAGCACTTTCCCGCTTGTGCCCGGCATAACGAGGTCCAACAGAAAAAGATCATAATCCTCAGCTTCTATCTTTTCCCGGGCCGCCGGAACATTTGGCACATGATCAATCTGGTAGCCTTTGTGTCTGAGGAAAAAACAAACATTCTCGGCGAACTCCACATCATCGTCGCAGATTAAAATCCGTTCGTCGATTACGGTGGACCCGTCCGCGGCCTCATTCATTTTGTAAGCTCCTCAGGAGAAGTTTTCCGCTGTGATAACAGCATCGGGCATCACACAGTGTCAACGACGCAGCCATGAACGTTGCAAGTTCCGAATAGGGTGTATCAAGAACATCGGTGACGGTTTGACCTGACAAGCCGCTTTCGGATCCGTAGTGTTTCGTCATTTGATAGCCGGTATCGCATTGAGGACCAGCACATGACGGATCAGCAAATTCAATCGGGAAAATCGACCGAGGGCATGGTCGACTACAACGAAAACTCCTCTGCGCAACTACAGTTGGTACTTCTTCTGAGCCCACTTGTTCGAAATTTGGTTTCCTCAATGGATGAGCCTGAGACCGAGTTCAAGATCGTGGACTATGGGTGCGGGCCAGGTATCAACTCTATTGAGATGGTCAAACCAGCCATCGAGACGAGTTTGGAGAAGTTCGGCGATCAACCCATTGTCGTTTGCCATTCCGATCAAGTTGGCAACGATTGGAACACTTTGTTTGAATTGGTCGAAGGTCCAGCTGGCTATTCACATATTTCAAATAACATCCGTACCGAGGCAGCAATCGGATCCTTTTACGATCAGGTGGCATCTCCGGCATCGGTGTCGATCGGGACATGTATTTTTGCAAGCCATTGGCTCAGCCAGGGCATTCAACTGTACTCGCCAGAAACCGTCTGGTTCGCTGATCTGGAAGGCGATGCCAGGCTGACCGTCAACCGGATAGCGCAGAACGACTGGACTCACTTTCTGCTCCAGCGGGCTCAAGAATTGCGTTCAGGAGGATACCTTGTCGTCGGAACACTTGGCTCTGTTCCCGACCCATCCGAGACAAACGGCATCGCCGCATCGGGGCGCGGTATCTATCACGCGATTCAGGCTGTGGCTAAGGCGATGGTAGACGACAGCCTCATTAGCCACGAAAGTCTCGGTTCATTTTTGTTCTCACTATGGTTTATGACAGATGATGAGGCGAAATATGCTCTTGAGCAAAACGACGACCTGAGAAACGCTTTCGAAATTTGCCAGATCAGTGTGGAACCTGCCCCGATAAAAGCTGACGACATCTTCAAGGAGCATATCGATGATCCTGACACCTATGCCGAAAAGTATGTTGGGTACATCCGGGCCTTTGCGGATTCTACTTTGAGAACGCAACTGTTTAGTCCCAACTGCAACAACTCTGAATTGCTCGATCAGCTTATGGTCGAGTTCTACAATCGTCTCTCGAAACTCTATGTGTCAGAGACGAGCAAGTACGCATGCGAGATTTGGCACCTCACTGTTGTTCTCCGTAGAAAGTAACAAGAGACTGAAATTCGCACTACCAACGTCAGTGGAGTGATCCAGCTGAAGCCTGCTCTCACGGCGCTCGGCATTTTTGATGAGTGACGGCCCATTTCTCCTGTTGGCAAACCTTCACAATGCTGCAGTGTGGCCCGTCAGTAACACTAGCGCGATTGGCTAAATGCAATCGCTCGCGTCAAATCAACTACTGTGTTCCCATAAGTATGCATAAGCACTCGCAACAGTTGATTATGGTGGTTCAGTTCCTCGGTCGTGAGGCTAAGCGCGCCACTCTCAATCAATCCTTGCATATCGCGAAGCCTTTGCAGGTCCTCAAACTCACTTA
>NZ_JALCBM010000007.1:99029-104018 GCF_028066395.1 Ruegeria sp. | reverse complement strand
ATGACCGATCACCGCATCAACCTGACGCTTTATAAGCTGGATCAGGTGATGCAGGGCGATCTGGATGAGGTGATTGACGCGCTCACCGCCGATGATCAGGCCCGTCTGCTGGCCGAGATGGCCTCATGATCGCGGCACAGACAGCAGCGCAGGCCATGGTGGCCGCAACGGCCCGTCTGCGGGCGGCGGGGGTGGATGATCCAGCGCGGGACGCCCGCGTCCTGCTTGCCCATGCCGCGCGGATCGAGGCCAGCCGGGTGACCCTGATCGCGCCCGAGGAACTGTCGCCAGACATCGCTGAGCGGTATGATCAGTTGATCTCGCTACGCGCCATCCGGGTGCCGGTCTCGCATCTGCTGGGCGAGCGCGAATTCTATGGCCGCCGGTTCCGCGTCAGCCGCGACGTGCTGGACCCGCGCCCCGAGACCGAAGCGCTGATCGAGGCGGCGCTGAGCGAACCTTTTGACCATGTGCTGGATCTGGGCGTCGGCTCGGGTTGCATCCTGATCACTTTGCTGGCGGAGCGTGCCAGCGCCTCGGGCGTGGGCGTGGATCTGAGCGAGGCTGCGTGCCTGCAGGCCAGCGCCAATGCGGTGCAGCATCAGGTGCAGGGCAGGGCGGAGATTCTACAATCCGACTGGTTTGAGAACATTGATGGTCAATTTGACCTTATTGTTTCCAATCCACCCTATATCACCTTGTCAGAGATGGAGGAATTGTCCCCCGAAGTGCGGGAACACGAACCCCGGCTGGCCCTGACCGATGAGGGTGACGGGCTGGGGGCATACAGGCACATCGCCGCTGCCGTGCCGGATTTTCTGGTTCCGGGTGGGCGTTTACTGGTCGAGATCGGGTTGGGACAGGCGGCGGATGTGGCGGCGCTGTTTGATGCGGCGGGCCTGTCGGATATCCGCGTGATCCCTGATCTGGATGGCCGCGACCGGGTGATCGGCGCGAAAATGCCCGGATAATGCGCGCTTTTGCGGCTGAAAAACGCCGGTCCTGGTAAAAAAGCTGCGAAAATACATATAAACCCCTTGTCTGTCCGCGCTGGACATGCTTACTCAGGATTAGTCGGCGAGGTTGACGCTGTTTCAGCGCGCCCCTGACGCCAAGCCCAAAAAAGTCGACGACGCGTTACGGCACAAGCCTCTGAGCAGCGTAAGGTACGGGTTGATCGACAGCGAATGACAAGGCTGACGTAAAGTAAGATGAGATCTTCCAAATCCCGCTCGCGGGCCAAGAACAACCGCAATCGTCCTTCTGGCGGCAACGTCGTGAACCGGGTCTTTGACAGCTCGGGTCCCGAGGGCAAGGTGCGCGGCACGCCGCAGCAGATCATTGACAAATACAACCAGCTGGCGCGCGACGCGCAGCTGTCCAATGACCGCGTGGCCGCCGAGAACTTTCAGCAGCACGCCGAACATTACCTGCGTATGCTCAGCGAAGCGCAGCGCGAAATCGAAGCGCGCCGCGAAGAGCAGGAGCGGCAGAACCGCGAACGTCAGGCGGAACGCGACCGCGAACGCGCCGAGCGTCAGGAACGCGAAGCCGCCCGTCAGGCCGATCCGGCCGAGGCGCCGCAGCCTGATGTGATGGATTTCAGCGCGCCCGAGGCCACACCCGAAAGCGGGCTGGTCGAGACGCCCGAGAACAAGGGTGCCGAGGCCACGGAGAAAAAGGAAAAGCCCGCCCGCAAGCCGCGCGCGCCGCGCAAGCCCAAGGCCGCGCCGAAAGAGGATGCCTCGACTGGCAATGACGACGCGCCGGAAGCGGCAGAGTAAACCTCTCTGCAAACGGGTGTCCTGCCTGCCCTGAATTGAAAAACCGCCCGTTTCATCCGGGCGGTTTTGTTATTCTAGAGGTGTCGGGCCAGAGGTGCCGGGCAGCGATCAGCCTTCTTCGGGCAGGGTCTGGGGATGCGACAGGCCCAGTTCGGGCTTGATTGCATGCGGATAGAACTCGGTCGAGCCATCCAGCAATCCGCTATGGACCTGCGTCCAGTTGGCCTCGGCCAGGGGGATCAGCTCATCCTTTTTTGCCAGAAAGCGGTTTTTGACGTCTTCGTTCCAGACGACATACAGTTTGTCATTCTCGATGAACCAGCCGTTCACGAAATCAACCTCGGCGGCATAGCCATGCGCAACCGCCCAGGCACACCAGCCGTTGTTTTGCGGGGCGTAGGCTTCGGGGTTGGCCTGAAACTGCTCCAGATTTTCGGCGCTTGAGAACAGCCAGAGGCGATCGCGGAATTCGGTGCGATGGTCCATGCTGCCTTTGGCCGGTTGACCGTCGATGAAATAGGCAACCGGATCGAACCCGTCCATCGCAATCCCGCGGCTGGTGGCGTTGACGACCTGATGGGTCGGCGCAGTCGAGTCAGCGAAGGTGGTTTCCGCGGTCACAGTAACCGCAAGTGCGCAGAGCGCGCCAAAGACGAAGTTCTTCATCACGGATTTCCCTATTGTATATGAGTCTTATGTCTGACGCGTTCAATCTATCGACCGATCCCACATTCGGGGGTCACGCTTGATCGCGCATTTTCACAAAGGTGTGATGATCTGGATGCCCGGGAGCACCCGCCTTCTGAGCCGATCGTTGGCCGCGGATGTCAGGTGATCAGGCGGGCCAGCGCGCAGAAGGCTTCCAGCGGCACCTGTTCGGCGCGCTCGGTGGGTTTGATCCCGGCGGCGATCAGGCGGTCTTCGATATCCGGAGCCACGCCTTTCAGTGAGGCGCGCAGCATCTTGCGGCGCTGGTTGAAGGCGGCAGCGACAACGCGCGACAGGGTGGCGGCGTCTGCCGGGTAGCGGGGTTCCGGCAGGGCGGTCAGGTGGACCACGGCGCTTGAGACTTTGGGCGGTGGGGTGAAGGCACCGGGAGGCAGCGACATGGCGATGCGGGCGTCAGACCGCCATTGGGCGAGGATGGCGAGGCGGCCATAGGCTTTGCTGCCGGGTTGGGCGACGATGCGTTCAGCCACCTCGCGCTGGAACATCAGGGTCAGGCTTTGCCAGAAGGGGGGCCATTCCGGCGGGGTGAGCCAGCGGACCAGAAGCTCGGTCCCGACATTGTAGGGCAGGTTGGCGGCGATGCGGATCGGCGGGGTCAGGTGCGCCAGCGGGTCGATTTCGAGCGCGTCGCCATTGATGACCTCAAGCCTGCCGGGATAGGCGGCGGCGATCTCATTCAGGGCGGCGATGCAGCGGGTGTCTTTTTCGACGGCCACAACCTTGCGGGCACCCTCAGAGAGCAGGCCACGAGTCAGGCCGCCGGGGCCAGGGCCGATTTCGAGGACATCGCATTGGGTCAGATCCCCGGCCTGACGGGCGATCTTGGCGGTCAGGTTCAGGTCCAGCAGAAAGTTCTGGCCCAGCGATTTGCGGGCCGAGAGCTGGTGGGTGGCGATAACCTCGCGCAGCGGGGGAAGGGTGTCGATGGCGCTCATGATCTTACCGTGGCGTGGGGCGCGGGCAGAGCGCCAGAGATTTTTTGCCTCCGGCGGGGATATTTTTGGCCAGACGAAGCATTAGCGGGATTGGGCCATGGTTTGGGCGAGTTTCAGGGCCTCGATCAGGCTGGTCGGGGTGGCGATGTTTTGGCCAGCGATGTCCAGCGCGGTGCCGTGATCGGGCGAAGTGCGGATGAAGGGCAGGCCCAGCGTCACGTTCACGCCCCGGTCGAAATCCAGCGTCTTGATCGGGATCAGTGCCTGATCGTGGTACATGGCGATTGCCGCATCGTAACGGGCGCGGGCGGCGGCGTGGAACATGGTGTCGGCCGGGTGCGGGCCGGTGACGGTGTAGCCTTCGGGGTTGAGATCGGCCAGCAGGGGGGCGATCCAGTCCAGTTCCTCGGTGCCCATTTTGCCGCCTTCGCCTGCGTGGGGGTTGAGGCCTGCGATGGCGATGCGGGGGTGTGCGATGCCGAATTGCGTGCGCAGCCCGTGGGCGGTGATGGCGATGGTGTCGCGCAGCAGGTCTGGGGTCAGGGCTGTTGGCACCTCGGACAGGGGGATATGGATGGTGGCGGGGACCACGCGCAGTTGATCGCTGGCCAGCATCATCACCACCCGGTCGCGCCCGGCCAGAGCGGCCAGAAATTCGGTATGGCCGGGATAGGCAAAATCCGCGCCGTCGATTAGTGCCTTTTTGTTGATCGGCGCGGTGCAAAGGGCGGAGGCGGCGCCGGACTGGACCAGCCGGACACCCTGTTCGATGGCGGCGATGACGGCTGGGGCGTTTGCCGGGGCAGGCTGGCCGGAGACGTTCGGCGCGGGGAAGTCCCGATGCAGGACGGGCAGGGCGGTGGCGCTGGCCGAATGCGCCTGCGACAGGTCGGTCAATCTGGCCACCGGTGTGCCCTGTGGCAGATGTGTGGCGTCGCCCAGATAGACGAAAGGGCAGCTGTCGCGCAGCGCGTCCCAGGCCTTGGCGGCGATCTCGGGGCCTATCCCGGCCGGGTCGCCGCAGCTGAGCGCGATGGGGGCGATCATTGCTGGATGATAATGGCGTCGGCGCGCAGTTGTTCCAGCAGGCTGTCGGCCAGCGCTTGCAGGCGTTGCTGGGTCAGGGCGTTGGCCACATCAACGCGCGAGGTTTCCTCACCCAGATCGCGGGTGCGGTTGCACATCATCAGGAACATCAGGGTCTGCCCGTTGTTGCGGGTCAGTGTCGTTGACACCTCGTTCGGGTCCAGCTTGGCCAGTTCCAGTGCCACATCGCGGGGTATCTCGGATGGCGCGGCAGAGACGCGGTCCAGCGCCTCGGGCGGTTGGTCCTGAGCCACACCGTAAAGGTCGTCGCAGGTGTCGATCTCTTCCTGCAGCTGCGCCGCGCGCGCCAGTGTTTCCGCGCTGCGCCCTCCGGGCAGGTAATAGATCGCGTAATCGATCTTGGAATAGCGCGGCGCACCGCCCGAGACCTCGCGCAGGCCGCGCATCTGGAACAGGGCCACCGCGTTGGGCAGGTTCAGGGGATCGGTGATCTC
>NZ_JALCBM010000007.1:66432-98929 GCF_028066395.1 Ruegeria sp. | reverse complement strand
ATGAAGCGGGCAGCGACATAGTCGCGCCATGACAGTTGATCGGCAATGAAATCGCGGACGGTTTCCGGGTCGACCCCGGCCTCGCCCAGCACTTGCAGGAACTGTTCGGTGGTCAGCTGGCCACGCGCGGCGAATTCGTCGATGCCGGTCTGCACATCCTCGGGCGCGGCCTGAATCCCGGCCTCGCGCATGGCTTGCCCGCGCAGGCGATCGTCGATCAGGGCCTGGCGTACCTCTTCTTCCGAGGCACCGGGCACACCCAGCAGTTCCAGAAACTGTTGGCGCTGTTGCAATTCGTACCAGGTGACGATGTCCTGATTGACCCGGATGGCCGGGGAGAACAGGCTTTGCGCGCCCGCTTGTGGCGGGGTCAGGGCCAGCACGGTGGCGGCGGTGACCGCCGGAAGGGTCCAGCTGGCGCGGAGAAATTTGGAAAGGCCTGAGATCAGCTGCATGATTTTTTGTACTTCTTGCCACCGCTTTCGACGGAATACCCGGTCAGGGCCACGGTAAAGCCGATTTCCGTCGAAGGCTCAATACTTGATGTTGAGGTAAACCGCCGGTCTACGGACAAGTTTACCTGAACGCACTCATTCGTGTAGGTCAGACCCACGCCAAACCGGATGGGTTCGGATTCGCTGAAATCATAGCGTGCGTTGGCCGTGGTCAGCCAGCTTTGATCGATGCGGTACTGTCCGGTCAGCCAAAGTTCCGAAATCTCGTCGCCGGGCGTTTCCGCCGGGTCCGGTTCTTGCCAGACATAGCTGCCGGTCAGCCGTGTGTCCTGTTGCACCCAGGCGGTGCGGATTTCGGCCCGGGTAAAGCTGAAATCGTCATCCAGCAGGCCGCGTGCGGCCAGGGTCAGGCCCTTGCCATTGTCCAGCTGGCCCGCCAGCAACGTGTCGGATGATGTGCCCTGCAACCCCGAGGTCAGGGTGAAATCGGGATCGGCGGTGCGGCGGAACACCTGACCGACCGTGGCCTGTGCCCGCCAGCCCGTCGGGGCAAAGCGCGACCAGTTCAGGCCCAAAACCGCCGTTGCGCCGTCTTCACGCCGATCTTCAGCCGGAAAGCGGGACAGGGACAGCAGGTTGCCTTGGTCAAATTCCTGAAAGGTGCTTTCGTCATTGGGCACATCGGTGTCCGAGACATGTGTCCAGCCGACCTGCGCGATCGGTTCCAGTATCTGCGTCGCCCCCGTCTGTTCGCGCCGCTGCAGCGGATAGCGCAGGGTCAGTGCCGCGCGAGGGGTCGAGCGGGTGATCTGATCGGGAAAGGCGCTGTCATTGCGGATGTCGAACGTATCGACCGAGGCCCCGACCTGCGCGTCGGTGCGCAGGCCCGAGGCAAAGGTCCAACTGCGCAGCCATTCGGCGTCAAAGGTCGCGCGGGCAACGTCGCGGCCCAGAATGTCCTGGTCGCTGGTGCGTTCGTGGGCATGGCCGATAAAGGCCAGTTGAACCTCGCCCCCCAGCGCCCCGGGGAAGAACCGTTTGCGATAGTCCAGATCGAATATGCGTGACGGGATTTCGTCCTGATCCTCGCTGTCGCGCAGGGTGCGGAAATGGGTGAATCTGGTCTTGAACGCGGTGTCGCGCTTGACCCGTTCCAGCGCGATTTCACTGCGCAGGCGGTCAAAATCGGGCAGGCCGTAATCGGCCAGATAGGCGTCATCGGATGCGGTTTCGATATTGAAGGTCAGCCGGAAATCATTCTTCAGGTTGAACCAGCCTTTGGCAAACAGATACCCCCGGTCCTGATCTGGTTGCAGGTCATCGCGGGTATAGGCCCCGTTAAGCTCGATCCGGCCCCGTTTGAACGCCTGACGGTAGCGATAGCCCAGCGTGGTGGTGTTGGAGGACAGATAGGGCGTCAGGGTCAGGTCCTTGTGATCACCCAGCTTGATGAAATAGGGCACCTGTACCCCGGTCCCCAGTTGCGAGGTGGTGCGGATCGACGGCACCAGAAACCCGGTGGCGCGGTCCAGCGTCGGGTCCGGCAGGCGCAGGGTCGGGAAATAGAACACCGGCACGTCCAGAATGCGGAACTGTGCCCCTTCGAAATAAAGCTGCTGTTCGACCTGATCATGGGTCACCCGGCGCGCCCGAATCTGCCAGAGCGGCGCCTTGCCATTGGCGCAGACATGGCACGAAGTGGCCGAGACCTTGCTGAATCGCGTATACCGCCCCGCCGCGCGCGTCGCCTGAACCGCGGCGATCTGCACCTGCTGGTCAAACACCATCCGCGCGCCGGTCAGCAGGCCGTTTTGAAAGCCGCTGTCCAGCTCGGCCGCGTCGGCCAGCAGAGTGGAGCGCCCGGCCTGATCGATGCGGATCGGGCCGGACAGGGTCAGCTCTCCGGTTTCGCGGTCATAGATCACCTTGCTGGCGGTCAGCTTGGTATCGCCCTGAAAGGCCTCGACATTGCCCTCGGCCACCAGTTTGCGGTCGGGGGTGATGAAAATCTTGTCGGCCACCAGCAGCGCGGGCTCTTGCTGCGCGGCGGCGGGTTGATCGGCATTTGTGGTGGATTGGGCGGCCACGGTCGCGGGCAGCGACAGGATCAGCGCGCTGGACAGCAACAGGGATAGAACAGGGCGCATCAGCCATCCTCCGCATGCAGCAACAGGCCCAGCGACAGCATCACGGCGGCAAAGGGCGGGGCCCAGGCGGCGACATAGATGGGCAACTGGCCGTTTTCGCCCAGAATCTGCGCGAAGTTGCGGACGAAATAGATGGCAAAGCCCAGCAGGACCGCGGTCAGAACCGCAATGCCGGTGCCACCGAACCGGACATGGCGCATGGTAAACGCCGCGCCAATCAGCACCATTGAAACAAGAAAGAAGGGACGCGCCAACTGCACCTGGAACCAGACCTCATATTGTTTTGTAGAGAAACCGGCCTCGCGCAGATCACGAATCAACTGAGGCAGGTCGTAGACGGAAACCGAATCCTGCTGGCCCAGCGTGTCGAGAATCCGGTCGCGTGTCAGCGTGGTGGGCAGGTTCAATGTCTCATGGCTGACGGCATTGGCTTCGGGGTTCAGACCGTCCTGCAGGGGCCAGACCTTGGCCTGATGCAACGCCCAGTGACCGTTTTCCAGCCGTGCCTGTTTGGCGACGATCTGTTCGGTCGGTTTGCCATCGGCGGAAAACGTGATGATCGTCACGTTGCGCAGGCCAAGCTGATCGCCGTTCAGCGTGCCGGTGGCGTGAATCACCGACTGCCCCGCCGCCGCGCCCTGCCGCAGCCACAACCCGTCGCGGCCGATGGACAGGGTCGAGCTGCCATTGTTGCGATGGCCGTCCGACAGGCGCCTGTATTCCTCGGACGTGGCCGCCGCGAACGGGTTCAGCAGCGCCACCGCCAGCGCGCCGATCAGCAGCGCCAGCAGAACCGGCGCCACCAGCGCCCGGATGCCTGACCGGCCAATGGCGCGGGTCACCACCAGTTCCGAACTGCGGGCAAGGCCCACGAACAGGGTGATGGTGGACAGGATCATCAGCAGCGGCAGCATCTCGCTGATCGCGGCGGGGGTGTTCAGCAGGGTCAGCCGTATCAGTTGGCCCAGCGACAGGCTGGCCTCTTCAAAGCGGCGCGATTGCTCGATCAGGTCGATCAGCATCATCAGGGTCAGGATGATTCCGCCGATCACGGCAAAGCTTTGCAGAAAGCGGCGGGCAAAATAACGGTCGAGGATCACGCAGGGGCCCTCGATCCGCGGTCGGGGGCGGGAATCACAGGGGCCATCCCGCGCAACGGCCTATGCCTGCCGAATGAATTCAACTGTCTTTCCCCCGAAACCCGCCGGTTGTTTTCCGAAGACCTTAATGCAAATGCCGGGCGGGGAAAACTGCTATCTGGTCAACTGCGGCAGTGCGGGCTAGGTCTTGTGCAATACATCTTTCAGGAGCATCCCATGAGCCGTCTGGTCCCCGTCCGTTTTCAACCCCTTGACCTTGATGCAATGGCGCAGGCCGAAGGGCGCGTCGCCATCATCATCACCGAAGACGGCAAGATGGGCCCGGCAGTGCGGCGGGCCAACCGGCTGACACGCGGCGCGGTGGCGCGGCTGGTGGAAAGCGAGCGGTTCGAAAAGGTCAAATCGGGCGAGGTGATCTCGCTGGCCTGGCCCGGCGGCATGGCGGCGCAGGCGCTGGACGTGCTGATCCTGCCACGCCGCCCTGATCAGGACGAGGCGCGCAAGGCCGGGGCCAAGCTGGCCAAACTGGCGGGCGGCAAGCCGGTTCTGGTGATGGCCGCCAATCAGCATCGGACCGAGGATCTGGCGCTGGGGCTGGTCCTGCGCAGCTATGATTTCGACGTCCACAAGACCAAGGAATCGGACCCGGCAGGCGACATCACCATCGCGCATAACAAACCAGACGAGGCCGAGGCCGCCTTTGCCCCGCTTTATGCCGTGGCCGACGGGGTCCGCATGACTCGCGATCTGACCAATGAACCGGCCAATGTGCTGACCACAACCGAGTTCGCCAACCGTCTGGAAGAGATGAGGGCGCTTGGGCTTGAGGTCGAGGTTCTGGACGAAGACCAGCTGGCCGCACTGGGCATGCGCACATTGCTGAGCGTCGGGCAGGGCTCGGACAGCCCCTCGAAAGTGGTGGTGATGCAGTGGAACGGCGGCGACAAGGACGACGCGCCGCTGGCGTTGGTCGGCAAGGGTGTGGTGTTCGACACCGGTGGCATCTCGCTGAAACCGGCGGCGGGCATGGAAGACATGACCATGGATATGGGTGGCGCGGGCGTGGTCGCGGGCACCATGCGGGCGCTGGCCAAACGCAAGGCCAAGGCCAATGTGGTGGGGCTGGTGGGGCTGGTCGAAAACATGCCCTCGGGCAATGCCACGCGCCCGGGCGATGTGGTCAAATCGATGAAGGGCGACACGGTCGAGATCATCAATACCGATGCCGAGGGCCGTTTGGTTCTGTGCGATGTCATGTGGTACGCGCAGGACCGCTTCAAGCCGGTGGGCATGATCGATCTGGCCACCCTGACCGGCGCGATCATCATCGGGCTGGGTCATGAGAATGCTGGCGTGTTTTCCAACAATGACACCTTCTGCGATGCCTTCCTGAAATCCGCCAAGGCCGAGGATGAGGGCGCATGGCGGATGCCTTTGGGCCCGAAATACGATGACCTTTTGAAATCGCGTATCGCGGATATGAAGAATGTGGGCGGCCGCGCGGCGGGCTCGATCACTGCGGCGCAGTTCCTGCAACGGTTCGTGAAAGAGGAAACGCCGTGGATTCATTTGGATATCGCCGGGGTTGCCTCGGTGTCGGCTGAGACCTCTTATGCGCCCAAAGGGGCCACGGGCTGGGGGGTCCGGGCGCTCAGCCGGTTTGTGCAGGACAATTTCGAGTAAGCACATGGGGGCCGTCTATTTCTACCACCTGACCCGCCAACCGTTGGAGCATACCTTGCCGGTGTTGCTGGACAAGGCACGGCAGGCCGGGTGGCGGATTGCTGTCAGGGGCACCGATCCTGCGCGGATGGACTGGCTGGATGAAAAGCTGTGGCTGGGTCCCGAGGAGGGGTTCCTGCCCCATGGCCGCGCGGGCGGCCCGCATGACGCGGCGCAGCCCATCCTGCTGACCACCGGACCCGATGCCGCCAATGATGCGAGTTGCGTGATGACGGTGGATGGCGCCGAGGTCGCGCCCGAGGAGGTCAGCGCTTTGGAACGGGTCTGCATCCTGTTTGACGGCAATGACGACCGTGCGGTGCAGCACGCGCGGGGGCAGTGGAAGGCGCTGACCGGCGCAGGCTGTTCGGCGCAATACTGGTCCGAGGAATCCGGCCGGTGGGAGAAAAAGGCCGAGGCATAGTCGGTCAGATATTTTCAGGAGAGCCATAGATGGACAGAAAGCCTTTGGGCCGCACCGGGATCATGGTGCCGGATATGTGCCTTGGCACCATGACTTTTGGCACGCAGACCTCGGAAGGCGAGGCGCATCGCCAGATGGACATGGCGCTGGCGGGCGGCATCAATTTCGTCGATGCGGCCGAGATGTATCCGGTGAACCCGATCTCAAAGGAAACCGTCGGGCGGACGGAAGAGATTCTGGGCAACTGGAACGCCGCCAACCCGTCGCGGCGTGGGGACTATGTGCTGGCCACCAAACATTCCGGCGAAGGGTTCATGCATGCCCGGGGCGGCGCGCCGATCTCGAAAGAGACCATCCCCGAAACGGTCGAGGGCTCTCTGCGCCGGTTACGGACGGATTGCATTGATCTTTACCAATTTCACTGGCCCAATCGCGGCAGCTATATGTTCCGCAAGAACTGGGAATATGCGCCCAAGGGTGGGAACCGGGATGAGGTTCTTGCCGAAATGCACGAGTGTCTGGAGGCGCTGCAGGCGCAGGTCGACAAGGGCAACATCCGCGCCTTTGGCCTGTCCAACGAAAGCGCCTGGGGCACCGCGCAATGGCTGCGCCAGTCCGAGGAGACGGGTTTCCCGCGCGTGGCCACGATCCAGAACGAATATTCGCTGCTGTGTCGTCTGTTCGACACCGATCTGGCCGAGCTGTGCCTGTTCGAGGATGTGGGTCTGCTGGCGTTCTCACCGTTGGCGACCGGTCTGCTGACCGGCAAGTATCAGGGTGGCGCGGTGCCTGAGGGTTCGCGCATGTCGCTGGTGCCGCAGATGGGTGGCCGCCGGACGGGACGGGTGTTCGACGCGGTCGCCGCCTATCTGGAGATCGCCGAGCGGCATGGGCTGGACCCGGTTCACATGGCGCTGGCTTGGTGCCGGGGCCGACCCTTCATGACCTCGACCATTTTCGGTGCAACCACCGAGGCGCAATTGGAGCATATTCTGGGTGGTCTCGATCTGGTGTTGTCGGATGAGGTTTTGCGTGAGGTGAACGCGGTGCATCGGGCGTTTCCGATGCCTTACTAGGGGTTTGGGGGCGCTGCCCCCGTCGCCTTTGGCGACTCCCCCGGGATATTTTTGGCCAGATGAAGGTGGATGCCCTTAGTGATGGGTGGGTTGCGTGCGGTCCTGTCTGAGGTCGCGGGCTGAGAGGCCGTGGGCGGTGCGGAAGGCGCGGGCGAAGCTGGATTGTGAGGCAAAGCCGGTGGCCAGTGCTACGTCCATCAGCGGCATGTCGGTGTCGGTGACCAGACGGCGGGCCTCGGCCAGTCTGAGTTGCAGGTAGTGGTCCTGCGGCGTTGTGTTCAGGCGCAGGCGGAACTGCTGTTGCAGGGTGCGCGGGCTGGTGCCAAGGCGGTCGGCGATATAGGCCAGCGGTAATGGTTCGTCGAGTGAGGATTCCATCAGCGAGTTGGCGCGGGCCGTCAGGGCCGTATGGCGGTGCGGCGCGCCGGTGCGACTCTGTGGTTTGGTGGGCTCGGGCGTGCCTTCGTAGAGGAACAGGCCCGAGACGCGGGCGGCAAAGCCTGCGCCGTGACGCGCGGCGATGATGTGTAGCATCATATCGACGGCGGGAATGGCTCCGCCCGAGGTCAGGCGGTTGTCCGATACGGTGAACCGGTCGGGGCGGACGTCAACCTCGGGGAAGCGGGTGGCGAAGTTTTCCAGATCCTCCCAATGGGTGGTGGCGGCGTGGCCGTCCAGTAGCCCGGCTTCGGCCAGCAGCCAGGGGCCACCGTCGATCCCGGCCATGGTGGCTCCGGTTCCCGCGATGCGGCGCAGCCCGGCCAGCAGGCTGGGGGTGGCATGGCGGGCCAGTTGGAACCCGGCCACGACGATCATCAGGTCGCACTGGTCCAGCCGCGCCAGAGGGATACCGGGCACCTGCAGGGCGCTGGTCAGCATCGCGGGGTCTGCGGTGGCGGTCACATAGTCCCAGTCAAAGGCAGGCCGGTCGGCCAGCCGGTTCGCCGCGCGCATCGGATCGACGGCAGAGGCAAAGCTGAGCGTGTTGCAGTCATCCAGCACCAGCACCGCCGTTTTCAGGGCGCGATGTTCGGGTTGCAGTATGTTTTTTGCGGATTTCATCAAGTTCGATTCGCATTCTGGCAAGTGTTTCCCCAAGGCTGCGTCAGAGTTGGGGACAACGCAAATCGATTGCCGGGGAGAAGCCTGGGGAAAACTCAGGGCGAAACCGGGTATAACTTGGGGAAAACGCCATGCCTCTGGAAATGAACCGCGAAGTCTTTATCACCTGCGCCGTCACCGGCTCGGGCGGGACACAGGATCGCAGCCCGCATGTGCCGCGCTCGCCGCAGCAGATTGCGGATAGTGCCATTGCCGCTGCCAAGGCCGGGGCGGCGGTGGTGCATTGCCATGTGCGCGACCCCGAGAGCGGCGCGCCGAGCCGTCGGTTGGATTACTACCGCGAGGTGACGGATCGTATTCGTGACGCCGATGTGGATGTGGTGCTGAACCTGACCGCCGGGATGGGCGGGGACATCGTCTTTGGCGGGGTCGAGAGCCCGTTTCCTGTGAATGAGGCCGGGACCGACATGATTGGCGCGACCGAGCGGGTTGCCCATATCGCCGAGTGTCTGCCTGAGATTTGCACTCTGGACTGCGGCACCATGAACTTTGCCGAGGCTGATTATGTCATGACCAACACCCCCGGTGCGCTGCGTGCCATGGGGCAGATGATGACCGATCTGGGCGTGAAGCCCGAGATCGAGGCTTTTGACACCGGTCATCTGTGGTTTGCCAAGCAGTTGGTGAAAGAGGGGATTTTGGAACCCAACGCTCTGGTGCAGCTGTGCATGGGCGTACCTTGGGGCGCGCCGGACGATCTGAACACCTTCATGGCGATGGTGAACAATGTGCCCGACGACTGGACCTTCAGCGCGTTCTCGCTGGGGCGGAACCAGATGGCTTTTGCTGCCGCGGCTGTGTTGGCGGGGGGCAATGTGCGGGTTGGGTTGGAAGACAACCTGTGGCTGGAAAAGGGCGTGCTGGCCGAGAACTGGCAGTTGGTGGAGCGCGCAAATACCATCATCTCGAACATGGGCGCGCGGGTCATCGGGCCGCAGG
This sequence comes from Ruegeria sp., assembly GCF_028066395.1. Lineage (GTDB taxonomy): Bacteria > Pseudomonadota > Alphaproteobacteria > Rhodobacterales > Rhodobacteraceae > Ruegeria. The sequence goes on along the minus strand of NZ_JALCBM010000007.1, from coordinate 89,944 downwards.
AAGTGCGTGAAAAGCTGGGGCTGACGAAACGGGCGCCGGTGGCGAAGTGAGGGTCGCCTGGCTTGCCGGGCTGATCTGCGCAACCGCGCTCTCGGCTGAAGAGCCTGACGCCATCAATCGCTTTCTGTCGAAGCAGCAGTTTTTGTGTGAGCAATTCACGCAAAACCAAGTGCCGGTGCCATTTTGGATACACCGGCACGGTTTGGGCGGATGTCGCGTTGGCGGTGTGGGTGCATTGACGGATGATGCCAGCCGGACGCTTGACGTTACCTGTGAAGACAGCGGGGAAGTTCTTCTCCGCGAGACTTGGATGCTCGAACAATCGAAATCAGGCTTAATCACAATACGCGATGCAGACAGCGATGTGTTTGGCACGCTGAATTGTAAAAGGAATTGACATGAAAACAGCAGCTATCATCGGTGGTGGCGTGATCGGCGGCGGGTGGGCCGCGCGGTTTTTGCTCAATGGCTGGAACGTGCGGGTGTTCGATCCGGACCCTGAGGCCGAGCGCAAGATTGGTGAAGTGCTGGACAATGCCCGCCGCTCGCTGCCGGGGCTGAGCGATGTGCCTTTGCCCCCCGAAGGCGCGCTGAGCTTTCATGCCGAGATGGCGGAGGCCGTGCAGGGTGCGGCGTGGATTCAGGAAAGCGTGCCAGAGCGACTGGACCTGAAGCTGAAGGTTTACAAGGGCCTGCAAGAGGCGTGTGATCCAGAGGCGATCATCGGCTCGTCGACCAGCGGGTTCAAGCCGTCGGAACTGCAGGAGGGCGCGCTGCGGCCCGAACAGATCGTGGTGGCGCATCCGTTCAACCCGGTCTATCTGTTGCCGCTGATCGAACTGGTGCCGTCACCTGCGAATGCGCCCGAACTGGTGGCGCGGGCCAAGGAGATGCTGACCTCGGTCGGGTTCTTCCCGCTGCATGTCAAGAAAGAGATCGACGCGCATATTGCTGACCGCTTTCTTGAGGCCGTTTGGCGCGAGGCGCTGTGGCTGGTCAGTGACGGCATCGCTACCACCGAAGAGGTGGATGAGGCCATCCGCATGGGGTTCGGCATCCGCTGGGCGCAGATGGGGCTGTTCGAGACCTATCGTGTGGCTGGCGGCGAGGCCGGGATGCGGCATTTCATGGCGCAGTTCGGCCCGGCGCTGAAATGGCCCTGGACCAAGCTGATGGATGTGCCCGAGTTCACGGATGAGCTGGTCGATCTGATCGCCGATCAGTCGGATGCGCAGTCGGGCAAGCACTCGATCCGCGAACTGGAGCGTATTCGCGACAACAACCTTGTCGGCATGATGCGCGCGCTCAAGGCGCAGAACTATGGCGCGGGGGCGGTGCTGAACCAGCATGACGCGCTGCTGAAACCCGGGGCGCTGCCGACGCTGGATCAGGCCGATCTGAGCCAGCCGATCCTGACGCTGGCCCGTGCGGTGCCTCTGGACTGGACCGATTACAACGGCCACATGAACGAGGCGAAATATCTGGAAGCCTTCGCCGCCGCCACGGATCGGTTCATGGAGATCATCGGCTGCGACATGGAGTATATCTCTACCGGTGGCAGCTATTTCACCGCCGAGAATCACATCCGCTATCTGGATGAAACCCATGCGGGTGCGAAGATTGAGGTGCGCACGCAGATGCTGCTGGGGCAGGGCAAGAAACTGCACGTGTTCCACAGCATGTATGAGGGCGACAAACTGCTGGCGACGGGCGAAAGCTTCCTGCTGCATGTCAGTCTGGACACCCGCCGCCCCAGCCCGCCTTCGGCCGAGATCGAGGCCGCCATGGCCCGCATCGCCGAGGCGCAGGCCGGGTTGCCGTATCCCGATGGCGCAGGTGCCGCGATCCGTAAACCGGCATGAGCAGCCGGGTTCTGATTACAGCGGGTGCATCGGGCGTTGGCCGCGCCATGGCCGAGGCCTTCGATGCAGCAGGCGCGCAGGTCTGGGTGGCGGATGTCAATCTGGCCGCGCTGTCCGATTGCCCCGCCCATTGGCGGCGGTCCGGGGTGGATGTGACGGATGAAGACCTTGTGGCTGCCTTGTTCAAGGACATTGAGGCCGAATGGGGCGGGCTGGATACGCTCTGCGCCAATGCGGGGATCGCAGGACCTACGGCCCAGATAGAGGAGGTCGCGTTGCAGGATTGGCGGGCGTGCCTGTCGGTCAATCTGGAGGGCGCGTTTCTGTGTTCGAAATACGCCGCCCCGATGCTGAAACGGCAGGGCAGCGGGGTGGTTCTGATCACCTCATCCACCGCCGGGCAATATGGCTATCCCAACCGAGCGCCCTATGCGGCGGCAAAATGGGGCATGGTGGGTCTGGGCAAAACACTGGCGATGGAGCTGGGGCCGCACGGGGTGCGCTGCAACGTGATCTGCCCCGGCGCGGTCGAAGGCCCCCGGATGGAGGGCGTGCTGAACCGCGAGGCGCAGGCCAAGGGCATGACCCGCGATCAGGTCTATGACGGCTATGCGTCGGGCACGTCGATGGGCCGCTTTGTCGAAGGGCAGGATATCGCCAATATGGCGGTGTTTCTGGCCTCGGACGCGGCGCGGCTGGTGTCGGGTCAGGTGATCGCGGTGGATGGGCACACGGTCAATCCCGACCCGAAACTCTAGCTTTGATTGGGGCCGCGAATCTGGCGGATCGTGCGGCGCACGGCCTGCCAGTCCTGCGCTTGCTGGCGCTTGCCGGCGGCCTCGCATTCGCGCATTTTCTGTGCCGCTTCCGCCTCGGCCCGGTCCCCATGGGCTGAGTAGAGCGCCCGCGCGTATTGAGCGGTTTTGACTGCGTCCATTCCTGACATCCTCCCTTTCAGATAGGACTGCGTGAAGGTTCGCGCCGGGCCACGATACCACAGGTTGAACGGTCGGGCATCAGCGGGTTTTCCAACCGGCCAGACTGTCGGCCTGTTTCTGCCTGAGATGGGTGGGAAAACTGCGTGCGGTCACATCAGCTTCGCGCACCAAGTTATCGAAATGGCGGGTAAAAACCTCAATCCGGTCGCGGTCTCGAAAAGCCATGTAATGGCCGCCTGCGTAAAAAACGCACATCAAGGGGCCAAAGATCGTAACCGGCGCGGAATAGAGCCGTTTGGCGTCGAACAGATAGATTCGCAGACGCGGGTAAAGCTGTTCACACAGGGTCAGCAGATGGTCGATCTGCTCCTGCCGGACCTCTAGCGGCAGCCCGTCATAATAGCCGACCCCATGGGCAAAACTGTGGATTTCATACAGCGGCATGGCGATTTCATAATCGGATTGCGCGCTGCGCATCCAGGTCAGCCGGTCCTCAGACGCGCCGATGGCCTGATCTGCGGTGCGGCCCAGATGCGGGGCGTATTCCCATTCCAGCACGGCGCGGGTTTTCAGCATGTCGGGCAGGGTGGCGGGCACATAGCGGATTTTGTAACCCGCCGCCTGCTGGTGCCACTCGAAGATACGTTCATCGACCAGTGCGCGGGGGGCCTCGGTCACGGTCAGTGACCCGGCCAGCAATTCAGCCGCGCTTTCGGGTCGGTCCGACAGGCTGAGCAACCAATCCGCCGAAACCCCCAGCGCCGAGGCGCAGCTGCCCACCACATGCGCATTGGGCAGGCGCGCGCCCTCATCGGTAAGCAACTGCGACACGGTCGAGCGGTCGACGCCGATACTGCGGGCAAGGGCGCTTTGGCTGACGTGACGATCCTCCATCGCGCGGGCCAGACGCAGGCGAAACTGCGCGGCGCGGTCGCGCTTGTCGATTTTATCATCCATGTGGTGATAAATATCATGAATGTTGAATTTTGTTAATCATATTCAGAATACCCAGCAGGCGGCCCCAAGGGTAACGTTTTTGTCATAACAAAAAGAATGGGGTCCGGAATGGAAACGCGGCGAAGATCTGTCGTGAAAGCAATCATTTGGAATGCGATAGGGCTGGCGGTGATGACGCTGGTCGGCCTGATCGCCACAGGCTCGGCCGCGGTGGGCGGGGCGCTGGCTTTGGTCAACACCGCCATCGGCCTGACGATGTATGTGATATACGAACGCGTCTGGGCCGGCATCGCGTGGGGTCGCCATGGCTGAGCCGACGACACCCAAATCGCCCGAATGGGGCACCTTTGTCCTGATCCTTGCCTGCTATGTCGCCTGGCTGGCGGTCGCCTTCTGGTTGGCGGGCTGGTCTCTGTGGCTGGCCAGTCCAGCCATGGGCGTGGTTGCGGCAATGCATTCGTCGCTGACGCATGAGGCGCTGCATGGTCACCCGTTCCGCGCCCAATGGCTGAACGAGGCGTTGATGGCGCTGCCGCTGACCCTGTTCATCCCGTTCAACCGCTTTCGCGACCTGCATCTGGCCCATCATCAGGACGCGAACCTGACCGATCCCTATGACGATCCCGAGTCGAATTTTCTGGACCCGAAGGTCTGGAGCACTCTGTCCGGCTGGCAGAGGCGTTTTTATGCGGCGAACAACACGCTGCTGGGCCGGATGGTGCTGGGGCCTTTGATTGGGCAACTGGCTTTCATGCGTGATGAATGGCGCGGAGCCATACGTGGTGATCGGGCGATCCTGCTGGCCTGGGCGCTGCATTTGCCGGGTGTTGCGGCGGTGCTGTGGGTGGTGTCGCTGTCGCCCATGCCGATCTGGGCCTTCTGCCTGTCGGCCTATATCGGGTTGGGGCTGGTCAAGATACGCACCTTTCTGGAACACCGCGCGCATGAGAAATCCCGCGCCCGCACCGTGATCATCGAAGATCGCGGCCCGCTGGCGTTTCTGTTTCTGAACAACAACCTGCATGTGGTGCATCACATGAACCCCGCCGCGCCCTGGTACCGGCTGCCCGCGCTCTACCGTGCGGCGAAAGAGCGGTATCTGGCTTGCAACGAGGCCTACGTCTACCGCTCATACGGCCAGATTTTCCGCGCCCATCTGCTGCGCGCCAAGGACCCGGTGCCACATCCGCTCTGGCCAAAGTATTGATTTGAGGACAGAAGGGAAGCCATGAGTTTGTGGATTCCCGTCACCATCGCCGCCGCCTCGTTCCAGACAGTGCGGTTCATGCTGCAGAAATCGCTCAGCAGCGTGAAACTGTCCGCTGCTGGCGCGACCTTTGCCCGGTTTGCCTATTCCATGCCGCTGGCGGTGCTGGGTCTGGTTGGGGCGGTGCTGGCCACCGGGTTCAGCCTGCCGCCCCTGACCGGGTGGTTCTGGGTGTTTGCGATCATCGGCGGGACCACGCAAATTCTGGCGACGATCTTCGTGGTGGCCCTGTTCAAGCAGCGCAACTTTGCCGTCGGGATCACCTTCAAGAAAACCGAAGTCATCCAGACCGCCATTGTCGGCTTTCTGGTGCTGGGCGATCAGGTGTCATCGGGCGCGCTGGTTGCGATCATTCTGGGGCTTGTCGCCGTGCTGCTGCTGTCGAACAATTCCGGTGGCGAAGGGGGGTGGTGGAAACATCTGACGAATCCCGCCTCGCGTCTGGGGCTTGGTTCGGGTGTGCTGTTCGCGTTTTCTTCGGTCAGCTACCGGGGTGCCTCGCTGGAATTGGGGGACATTGACGCGTGGTTTCGTGCCTTGGTGACCCTGACGGTGGTGGTGTCGTTCCAGTTCCTCAGCATGGGTCTGTGGCTGCTGTGGCGCGACCGGGCCGAGCTGCGCGCCGTGTGGCAGACCCGCAGCACCGGGGTTTTTGTTGGCCTGACCAGCCTGTGCGGATCGTTCTGCTGGTTCTTTGCGTTCACCTTGCAGAACGCGGCCTATGTCAAGGCACTGGGGCAGGTCGAACTGATCCTAAGCCTGTGTGCCTCGATCCTGTTTTTCCGCGAGACGATCACCCGGCGCGAGATCGCCGGGATGGCCCTGCTGGGGATTTCGATTCTGGCGCTGGTGCTGACGATCTGACAGGCCGCCCGGGCGGCCCGTCGATGGCGCGGCGGCCTGCGGCCTTAACCTGCGCGGCGTTCGTCGAAGCTGAGCGCGATGAAGCTGGGCAGATGATCGCCCATGCCAACCACCGCAGGGCCGCTGTCGTCGCGACGACCCCGGCCACGGCCCTTGGGCTCACGCTCTTTCCTGCCTTCGCTGCGCTTGGGTTCAGAGGTTCTGGCCTTCTTCTCAGGCTTGGGCGTCTCGGGCTTCGGCTCGTCCTTGACCGGGTTGTCGATGCGCGGAATGTCCTTCTGGATCAGCTTTTCAATCGCATCCAGCGCCTTTTCATCGCGGCCCGAGCAGATGGTGATCGCCTTGCCCTCACGCCCGGCACGACCGGTGCGGCCGATGCGGTGGACGTAATCCTCGGCATGGCCGGGGACGTCGAAGTTGAACACATGGCTGACCGACGGGATATCCAGCCCCCGCGCCGCCACATCCGAGGCAACCAGCAGGCGCAGCGAGCCATCGCGGAACCCGTCCAGTGTTTTCATCCGCTGCGACTGGTCCAGATCGCCATGGATGGCGGCGGCATTGTAGCCGTATTTCTTCAGCGATTTCGCGCAGATATCCACATCGGTCTTGCGGTTGCAGAAGATGATGGCGTTGGTGCATTTATCACCTTCGGCGTCGATCAGCGCGCGCAGAACCTTGCGCTTGGCGCTGGCCTCACGGTCGCGACGACCGCCTTTGAACATCACCACGCCCTGTTCGATGGTCTCGGATGCGGTGGCCTGTCGGGCAACTTCGATCCGCGCCGGGGCGGAGAGGAATGTGTCGGTGATCCGCTCGATTTCCGAGGCCATAGTGGCAGAGAAGAACAGGGTCTGGCGGGTGAAGGGTGTCAGCGAGAAGATGCGTTCGATATCGGGGATGAACCCCATATCCAGCATCCGGTCGGCTTCGTCCACCACCATGATCTGCACGCCGGTCAGCAGCAGCTTGCCGCGTTCGAAATGGTCCAGCAGGCGGCCGGGTGTGGCGATCAGCACGTCGACGCCCCGGTCGATCAGCGCATCCTGTTCCTTGAAGCTGACACCGCCGATCAACAGCGCCTTGGTCAGTTTCAGGTGTTTGGAATAGGTGTCGAAGTTTTCAGCCACCTGCGCGGCCAGCTCCCGCGTCGGGCACAGCACCAGCGAGCGCGGCATGCGCGCCCGCGCACGGCCACGGGCCAGCAGGGTGATCATCGGCAGGGTGAAACTGGCGGTCTTGCCGGTACCGGTCTGGGCGATGCCCAGAACATCCTTGCCCTCAAGCGCAGGTGGAATCGCGCCTTCCTGGATCGGAGTGGGGGTTTCATATCCGGCTTCCTCAATGGCTTTGAGGACCTTCGGGTTCAGGTTCAGATCGGTAAATTTTGTCATGTATGTCCGGTTCATGCGGACACTTGACCTGGCCCGCGCGTCAAAATCATGCCGGGCCCGGATGGCCATGCGCACCATGCGCGTGTCGGCTGGGCGCGGACATAACAAAAACGTGGGACAGGGTCAAATGAAGACCTCTTAACCCGGCTCACAGAACCGGCAACAGTGAATTCGCGCAACAATTCAGGGGGTTCCGGGGAAGTGTTTCGCGATTCTTTGGCCGCGTGGCCCTTTGGGACGCAAAGGGCAGGACGCGGATGGTCACTCTTTTGCCGGGCCTTTGGGCCCGCGTTGCCCCTTATACCGTTGGAGTCGCCCAAATATGCTGCGCGGATCGCTCATGACCAGAGACAGCATCCGCACCCCCAGGGGGCGCAGAACGGGATCGGTTTCGGCATACCGCCAAAGCCGCGCCAGCAGGCTAAGGTCCAGATCCCCGGTACGAAGGGAATATGGCGCCATATCAAAGGCCAGAGGCACCTCGGCATGTGTGTTGCCGTCGATGGAAAATGCCTCGTCCCCCGGCTGCAGGGACACACGGCGCTCGCTGTCATGCAGCTTGATCAGATCGAACAGCAGATACAGGCCCTGTCCGCCAAGGCGCTGATCTGTTGTCTCGCCATGATCGGCAAACGTTGTTGCGCTGGAAATCAGCCAGCGGATGGGCAGGTCCTGTGCCAGCGTTGCGCCTTGTTCGGTCCAGATCCTCAGAAACAGCGCCCTTGCCGCCTGTGGGGCGGGCTTGCGACGCAGCAGCGCAATGCACATCGCGTGAACCAGATGCAATTGCGGTTGTCCCGCAAATGTCTGCTGCAGGGCGTGGTGTTTCCGACGCGCGTCCCGGCGGTTTTCAAAAACCACATCCGGATCAGGCGCTTCGACAAGCTGTTTGTTCAACGCCCCAAGGTCCACATCCGCAGGCGGCAGAACCTGTTCGGGATCAAGATATTGCACCTCCTGACGTTCCAGGTGGCGCATCACGGTGTAAAACCCGCCGGGATAGTTTTCCTTGTCGAGATCGATCATGCGCCGAGACTACATGTGCGGGCTGTCAGGAAACAAGGCGGGTTCAGACCATCATCTCTTTCGTCGCGGTCAGGTTCAGCGCCGGATAGTCGCGGACCACCCGGTCGATATCCCATTGCAGACGGGTCAGATAGACGATGTCGCCGTCATGATCATGGGCGATATGCTGCTTGTTGGCGTTGACGAATTTCTCAACCTCGGGCTTGTCGCCGCTGACCCAGCGGGCCGAGGTGAACTGCGATGCCTCAAACCGCACGGGCAGGCCGTATTCCATCTCAATCCGGCTGGCGAGCACCTCGAATTGCAGCGCGCCCACGACGCCGACGATAAAGCCCGACCCGATCGAGGGTTTGAAGACCTTGGCCGCGCCTTCCTCGGCGAACTGCATCAGGGCCTTTTCCAGATGCTTGGCTTTCATCGGATCGCCCGCACGCACACCTTGCAGCAGTTCCGGCGCGAAAGAGGGGATGCCGGTCACGCGCAGTGCCTCGCCCTCGGTCAGGGTGTCACCGATGCGCAACTGGCCGTGGTTGGGGATGCCGATGATGTCACCGGCCCAGGCTTCCTCGGCCAGTTCCCGATCCGAGGCCAGAAACAGCACCGGGTTCGAGATTGCCATCGGCTTTTTCGACCGCACATGGGTCAGCTTCATGCCGCGCTTGAAATGGCCCGAGGCCATACGCACAAACGCCACCCGGTCGCGGTGTTTGGGGTCCATGTTGGCCTGCACCTTGAAAACAAAGCCTGCGACCTTCTTTTCCTCCGGTGCGATCTGGCGGGGTTGCGCCGATTGCACCTGCGGCTGCGGGCCATAGGCGCCGATGCCCTCCATCAATTCCTTAACGCCGAAGGAGTTGATGGCCGAGCCGAACCAGATCGGGGTCATGTGCCCCTCAAGCACTGCCTGCGGGTCCAGCGCGGGCAGCAATTCGCGCGCCATCTCGACCTCTTCCAGCAGCTTGTCCAGCAGTTCGGCGGGAATGTGTTCCGCCAGTTTCGGATCGTCCAGACCGTCAATCTGAATGCTCTCAGCCACTTTGTTGCGGTCGGCGCGGTCCATCAGTTCCAACCGGTCGCGCAGCATGTCATAGCAGCCGATGAAATCGCGACCCACACCGATGGGCCACGCGGCGGGCGTGACGTCGATCGCCAGCATCTCCTGAATTTCGTCGATGATCTCGAACGTATCGCGGCTTTCGCGGTCCATCTTGTTACAGAAGGTCAGGATCGGTAGATCGCGCAGGCGGCAGACCTCGAACAGTTTCTGCGTCTGGCTTTCCACACCCTTTGCGCCGTCGATCACCATCACGGCGGCATCCACGGCGGTCAGTGTGCGATAGGTATCTTCCGAGAAATCGCTGTGACCGGGCGTGTCCACCAGATTGAACCGGAAGTTCCCGTAATCAAACGACATCGCCGAGGCGGACACCGAGATGCCCCGATCCTTCTCCATCTGCATGAAGTCCGACCTTGTGCGCCGCGCCTCACCCTTGGCGCGCACCTGACCGGCCATCTGGATCGCGCCCCCATACAGCAGGAACTTTTCCGTCAGGGTCGTCTTGCCCGCATCGGGGTGCGAGATGATGGCGAATGTGCGCCGCCGGGCGATCTCGGGCGGCAATACGGGCTGGTTGGTGGCGGTATCAAGCATAAGCGCGCGTATAGGCGGGGAATCCTGCCGAGGCAAGACAAAGGGGCTGGTTCGAATCGGGTGGGTATGGCAATAAGAACAAATAGTGAACAAATGATGGAGAGGTGAGATGAATTTAAAGCAAATCGCAACGGAACTGGTCGCCGGATGCCGTGAGAACCGCGCAAAAGAGAATTTGGGCAAACTGTATGCGTCCGACGCCGTTTCGGTCGAAGCGGCGGATGCGATGGGCATGGGGCGCGAAACCCATGGCGTCGATGCCATCCGTGGCAAGCACGACTGGTGGGAAGGCGCGCATGAGGTCTCAGGCGCGTCGGTCAGCGACCCTTACCTCCATGGCGACGACCGCTTTGCCGTGATCTTCGAAGTGCAGGGTAAGGTGAAGGACAGCGGCGAAGCCTTTGATATGAAAGAGGTTGCGATTTATCACGTCGCCGATGGCAAGATCGTGCGGGAAGAGTTCTTTTACTGAGCGGTCAAAGCCCTTCTGGTCTTCTTTGTCGGGCCGGTGCTAGACCTGTGGCAAAGACAGGGAGGATCAGAATGGATCTTGGAATTCGTGGTAAACGCGCGCTGGTCTGTGCCAGCAGCAAGGGCTTGGGTCTGGGCTGTGCTGAAGCCTTGGCCGAGGCTGGTGTCGATCTGGTAATGAACGCACGCGGGGCCGAGGCTTTGGAGGCTGAAGCCGCGCGTTTGCGGGCCGAGTACGGTGTCGATGTGCAGACCGTGGCCTGTGACGTGACCTCGCCTGAAGGTCAGGGGCAGGTGATCGACGCCGCGCAGGGTGTTGATATCCTTGTGACAAATGCGGGCGGGCCGCCGCCGGGCCTGTGGTCGGACTGGGATCGGGATGATTTCGTCAAGGCGCTGGACGCCAATATGCTGACACCGATTGCGCTGATGAAGGCGCTGCTGCCGGGGATGATGGACAAGGGCTGGGGCCGGGTGGTCAACATCACCTCGCAATCCGTCCGGGCGCCGATTCCCGCTTTGGGCCTGTCGAACGCGGCGCGCACCGGGTTGACCGGCTATGTCGCGGGCACCGCGCGTCAGGTGGCGCCGCAGGGGGTGACGATCAACAACCTGCTGCCCGGGATTCACGCGACGGACCGCGCGGTTTCTCTGGATACCGGCGTGTCCACGCAAAAGGGGATTTCGCTGGACGAAGCCCGCGCCCAACGCGAGGCCACGATCCCCGTGCGCCGCTATGGCACGCGGCAGGAATTCGGCGCGGCTTGTGCGTTTTTGTGCTCGCAACATGCCGGGTTCATTGTCGGGCAGAACATCCTGCTGGACGGTGGCGGCACCAATCTGACGATGTGACGATGGCGCAAGGGTTTTCGCTGAAAGATCAACTGTTCAACGCGGAAAAGACGCGGTACCTCAGCGGCTTGTTTGCTGATATTGAACCAGCATTCGACGGCGCGGCGTTTCAGGATGCGGTGCTGTCGCGCCTGCCAGAGCTTGAGCTGAAAGAGCGGATGGCCTGGATCGCCGAGTGCCTGCAACAGGTGCTGCCGGGCGATCTTCCCGCCGTTGCGCCGGTGATCCTGCAAGCTCTGCCGCCGCCGCTGAACCCGGACAAGACGGATGACGATTTCGGCGATTTCATCTTTGCGCCGTTGGGGGAATGGGTCGTGGCGGTTGGTCTGGATCACCCGGACCTGGCGCTGGACGTGCTGGCGGAACTGACCCAAAGGTTTTCGATGGAATGGGCGGTCCGCCCGTTTCTGAACACGCATCCCGATCTGGTCATGGCACGGATGCAGGACTGGTGCGGCCATTCCAGTTATCACGTGCGTCGTCTGGTCAGCGAAGGCACGCGCCCGCGCTTGCCATGGGGGCAGGCGGTCGGGTTGGCGCTGTCCGACCCGCTGCCGCTGCTGGATCGACTGCAGGGGGACCCGACGCGCTATGTGACACGCTCGGTGGCGAACCATCTGAACGATATCACCAAGAAAGAACCTGATCTGGTTCTGGATCGATTGCAGGCGTGGGAAAAATCCGGCCAGCAGAAGGCGGAGGAATTGCGCTGGATGACCGGCCACGCCCTGCGAGGGTTGGTGAAATCGGGCCATCCACGCGCGATGAAGGTGCTTGGGTTCGATCCCGACGCCGATATCAAGGCCGAGGTTCAGGTGACCACGCCCGCCCGGATTGGTGAGGCACTAGAGTTCGAGATTGCCCTGACCGGTTCTGATGATCAACCTGTTCTGGTCGATTATATCATTCACTTTCAACGCCCTGGCGGCAAAGTCTCACCCAAAGTGCATAAGCTGAAACAGACGGCATTGAAGGATGGCAAGCTGGGGCTCAGCAAAACGCACAAGCTGAAAGGCAACGCCACCACCTTTCAACTGGTGCCCGGTCCGCATCGGTTGGAGGTTCAGGTGAATGGCCGCGTCTGCGCCGGGGTGGATTTCGACCTGCTGGGCTAGGTGTTTCACGGTTTTGTCAGAATATCCCTGCGGGATTGCGTCCCCGCTGATCGCACATTAGCTGGATACGGATCATAGACAGAAGGGTTGCCGGGATGAAGCATGAGGCGGTGCAGAACTATTATGGCGAGGTGCTGCAGGGCAGTGCGGATTTGCAGACAAATGCCTGCTGCACGCCCGATGACATGCCGGATCACCTCAAGGCGATTCTGTCGCAAATTCATGATGATGTGCTGACCCGTTACTATGGCTGCGGGCTGATCGCGCCGCTGGATTTGGAAGGCATGCATATCCTCGATCTGGGCTGCGGTGCCGGGCGCGACGTTTACGCCTTGTCGGCGATGGTCGGCGAAAAGGGCCGTGTCGTTGGTGTGGACATGACGCCTGCGCAGCTGGATGTGGCCCGCGCGCATCAGGACTATCACGCGCAAGCCTTTGGCCATTCGGCCAGCAATGTGGAATTCCACCACGGCTATATCGAAAAGCTGGACGAGCTTGATCTGGAGCCCGGCAGCTTTGACATCATCGTCTCGAACTGCGTGATCAATCTGGCCACCGACAAGGCGGCGGTGCTGCGTGGCGCGCATCGGCTGTTGAAAGAGGGGGGCGAGATGTATTTCTCGGACGTCTATGCCGACCGCCGGGTGCCCAAGGCGATGGCCGAGGATGAGGTGTTGTATGGCGAATGCCTCTCGGGTGCGCTCTATTGGAATGATTTCCTGTCTCTGTCCCGCGCCGCCGGGTTCGGCGATCCGCGCCGGGTGACGCATCGCCCGCTGACCATCGAAAACCCGGTGCTCGAGGAACGTGTCGCGCCGCTGAATTTCCTGTCGGCCACCTACAGGTTGTTCAAACTGCCCGCGCTGGAACCGGCCTGTGAGGAATACGGGCAGGCGGTGATCTACAAGGGCACCGTGCCCCATGCGCCGCATGAATTTGTGCTGGACGATCATCATGTTATCGAAACCGGCAAGGTCTTTCCGGTTTGCGGCAACACATGGATGATGCTGCAGGACACGCGCTTTGCCCGGCATTTCGACTTTATCGGCGATTTCTCGACCCATTATGGGATTTTTGCGGGCTGCGGCGGCGAAAGCCCGTTTGAGGCCAAAGGCGAAGCACCCTCCGGCGGTTGCTGCTGATCGCTTGCGTCCTGCGGGTGGGGTTGTTATCCCCGCCCAAGGCCCGACGGGCCGGATCGGGTCAGGCAATGGGGTCCCATCGGTGACAGGCAACGCGACACCTCCGCGTCTTGAAATTCGCAATCTTGTCGCCCGGTTCGACGGGCGGACCGTTGTGGACAATGTCTCACTGACCGTGCAGGCGGGGCAGGTGACCTGTCTGCTGGGGCCGTCGGGCTGCGGCAAATCCACCACCCTGCGGATGATCGCAGGGGTCGAGATGCAAAGCGCCGGTGAGATCTATGTCGATGGCAAGCTGATCTGCGACACGGTGTTCCGTGTGCCGCCTGAGCGGCGTGAGATCGGCCTGATGTTTCAGGATTTCGCCCTGTTCCCGCATCTGAGCGTGGCCGACAACGTTGCCTTTGGCCTGAAAGGCCGCAAGGACGAAAAGCGTGCCCGGGTCGAGGAGCTGCTGACCAAGGTCGATCTGCTGCGCTTTATCGACGGCTTCCCGCATCATCTGTCGGGGGGTGAGCAGCAGCGTGTGGCGCTGGCCCGTGCGTTGGCGCCGCGCCCCCGGATCATGCTGATGGATGAGCCGTTCTCGGGCCTCGACAACCGGTTACGCGACGGTATCCGGGATGAAACGCTGGCGATCCTGAAAGAGGAAGACGCCGCCGTTCTGCTGGTCACGCATGAGCCGGAAGAGGCGATGCGCATGGCCGATGAGATCGCCCTGATGCGGCGCGGCAAGATCGTGCAGCAGGGGGCGCCTTACAACGTCTATACCCGTCCGGTGGACAAGGCGGCCGTGGCGTTTTTCAGCGATGTCAACATCTTGCCCGCGCAAGTGAATGGCGCTTTGGCGCAAACGCCGTTCGGGCAGTTCCTTGCGCCGGGTGTGCCCGATGGTACGGATGTGGAAATCGTTTTCCGCCCGCAGCATGTGCGGCTGGATTTCGACCGTAATGGCAAGGGGCCTGCGCCCACGCCCACCGACGGCGTCGCGGCGCGCGGTGTGGTCGAACGGGCGCGGTTTCTGGGCAATGAAAGCCTGGTCGAGTTCCGCATGGATCATGACGGCTCGATCCTGAAAGCGACGGTGCCGAATGTGTTTGTGCCGCAGCCGGGGCGGGTCATGTGGCTGACCGTGCGCCGCGACCGGTGCTTTGTCTTTCCGGTCTGAGGCACGAAACCCACAGTTTCTGGCCAAGTGGTGCGCGAATGCCGCAGATTGCGCGCGCGCGTCGCTTGCCGCAGCGCAGGGGCGGGTCTATCAAGGGCGAAAGACAGGGGTGGACCGGGCATGCGCATTCTTCTGACAAATGATGACGGCATCAACGCGCCGGGGCTGATCACGCTTGAGGGCATCGCCCGCGATTTGGCGGGGCCAGAGGGCGAGGTCTGGGTGGTCGCCCCAGCGTTCGAACAATCCGGCGTCGGTCATTGCATCAGCTACACCCATCCGATGATGCTGGCCAAACTGGGCGAACAACGCTTTGCCGCCGAAGGCTCGCCCGCCGATTGCGTGCTGGCGGGGCTGCACGACGTGATGAAGGACGCGCGCCCCGATCTGGTGTTGTCGGGGGTGAACCGGGGCAACAACTCGGCCGAAAACACGCTCTATTCCGGGACCGTGGGCGGCGCGATGGAGGCCGCGTTGCAAGGCATTCCGGCCATCGCGCTGTCGCAATATTTCGGACCACGCAATCTGGGGCTTGAGGACCCGTTTGAGGCTGCCGCCAAATACGGTGCCGATCTGGTGCGCCGTATTCTGGAGGCCGCGCCCGCAGAGTCCGGCGATTACCGCCTGTTCTACAACGTGAATTTCCCACCCGTCCCGGCGGATGAGGTGTTGGGCACCCGCATCGCGCCACAGGGTTTTCGCCGCGACACGCATTTCTCGGTCGAACCGCACAGCTCGCCCTCGGGGCGGCGGTTCCTGTGGATCAAGGGGGGGTATCAGCACAACCCAACGGCGCGGGGCACGGATGCGGCGCTGAACCTTGAAGGCTATATCTCGGTCACGCCGATGCGCGCGGATCTGACGGCGCATGACGTGTTGGAGGCGCTGAAGACAATCGAATGAGCGGACTGACCCCGGAAACCACCATGCAATTCCTGTTCGCTCTGCGCTCGCGCGGGGTAACGGACGCGCGCGTGCTGGCGGCGATGGAGCAGATTGACCGGGGTCTGTTCGTCAAGGGCCTGTTTGCCGAACGCGCCTATGAGGATACGCCGCTGCCGATTGCCTGCGGGCAGACGATCAGCCAACCCTCGGTCGTGGGGCTGATGACGCAGGCGTTGCAGGTGCGGTCGCGGGATACGGTGTTGGAGATCGGCACCGGCTCGGGCTATCAGGCGGCGATCCTGTCCAAGCTGGCGCGCCGGGTCTATACGGTAGAGCGTCACAAGCGGCTGGTGCAGGAAACCGGTCAGCTGTTTCGACAGATGGGGCTGACCAATGTGACCGCGATGCTGTCGGATGGCTCGTTCGGGCTGCCTGAACAAGCGCCGTTCGACCGGATCATCGTGACGGCAGCGGCAGAAGATCCGCCCGGCCCGCTCTTGGCGCAGCTCAAAATCGGCGGTATCATGGTGTTGCCCGTAGGACAGTCGGACGCGGTGCAGACCCTGATCCGGGTCACGCGCACCGAGGACGGTCTGGACTATGACGAATTGTTGCCCGTTCGTTTCGTGCCCCTGCTGGAGGGGCTTGGGAAGGACGGGGCTTAAACGCATTATGCAGGATGCGCCGGAACCCCGGAAAACAGGGGCAGGTGTTGAGGACAAAGAGATGAGAGCAGTTTCCAAATCAGCCATGCGTCGTTGTTCGACGGCTCTGGTTGCCGTTGTGGTTCTGGCCGGGTGCGAAGGCCCGTTCGATTATGATCTGCGCGGCAATGTCGGCGGCTTTTCCACTGCCGACGCGGCGCAGGCCGCCACCGCGGACCGCCCGACGCCGGATGCGCGCGGGGTGATCACCTATCCGAACTATCAGGTCGCCGTGGCACGCGGCGGGGACACCGTGGGTTCGGTAGCGACCCGTGTTGGCCTGCCGGTGGCGGAACTGGCCCGGTTCAACGGATTGCAGCCCAATGCCTCGCTGCGTGGCGGTGAGGTTCTGGCCCTGCCACGCTCGGTCGGGGCAAGCACTGGTGGTGTAGACATCGCCACCATTGCGGGCACCGCGATTGATGAGGCGCCGTCGAACGGATCGGTGCGCACCACCACGCTGCAACCGGCACAGCCCGCACCCGCACCCGCGCCGGTGGCTGCGGGGCCCGAACCGATACGCCACAAGGTCAAACGGGGCGAGACGGCCTATACCATCTCGCGCCTCTATCAGGTGTCGGTCGAATCGCTGGCCGAATGGAACGGGCTGGGTCCGGATTTCACCGTGCGCGAGGACCAGTATCTGCTGATCCCGGTCAAGGACCAACCGGCACCTAGGGCCACGACTCCGGTCGTGGCGACGAACGTGACGGAACCGGGGCAGGGCTCGCCCACCCCGACACCGCCAAGCGCGACGCAGCCCTTGCCGGATGAAAAGGTCGAACCCGCGGTTGAGGCCCCCGATGTGACGGCCGATGCACCGACCAATAGCGGGTCTTCGGCGCTGGGGTTCCCGGTGACAGGCCGGATTGTGCGCACCTATGACAAGGGGCGTAACGAAGGCATCGACATCGCCGCCGCGCCGGGCACCGCCGTCAAGGCCGCCGAGGCGGGAACCGTGGCCGCGATCACCGCAGATGCAGATCAGGTGCCGATCATTGTGGTCAAGCACAACAATGATTTGTTGACCGTCTACGCCAATGTGCAGGATATCACGGTCAAAAAAGGCGACCGGGTGCGGCGCGGGCAGCAGATCGCGGCGTTGCGGGACGGGGACAACGCTTATGTGCATTTCGAGGTGCGCAAGGGGTTCGAATCCGTCGATCCCGAGCCGTATTTGCAGTGAGGGTGAATGGCCCGTTCCGGGCCATGCCTCCGGCGGGGATATTTTTGGCCAGATGAAGGGCGGATCAGCTGTGCGGGTCGTAATCGCTGAGCCGTTTGCCGGGCTCGTCGGTGAAGAGTTCGGGTAGAGGGGTGACCGCTTCGATCAGGTCGATGCGGAAGACACGGAAGCCCGCGCGCAGCTCGCACCAGGCGGTCAGGGTCCAGACGCGGCCCCAATATTCCATGTGCAACGGGCGGATGGTGCGGTTGGTCAGGGTGCCGTCGATGCGGCGATAGGCGAGGTGCAGTTTCTGGCGCGATTTGATGGCGGCGCGGATCGGGGCCATATGGGCCAGCCCGCGCGCGGCATCGGCAAAGGGGTAGACGGCGAATTTCCAGGCCTCGGCCTCGGCCACTACCTGTGTCGGCAGCACGGCGTCGATCTTGTCGGCCAGCGATTCGGCGGCGGATTTGAGGTCGGGGTCGGCGGCCTCGGCCACGATGGCCATGCCGAGATTCAGCGCTTCGAGTTCGGCGGGGGTCAGGTTCAGCGGCGGCAGGGTGATCTGTTCACGCACCATGTAACCCACGCCGCGTTCGCCCTCGACCGGGACGCCCGAGGCCACCAGCGTGTCCATGTCGCGATAGATCGTGCGCACCGACACTTCGAGCCGGTCCGCGATGTCCTGCGCGCGGTGCAGTTTGCCGTCGCGCAGGATCTGGATGATGTCGAACAGGCGGTCAGTGCGGCGCATGACGGTCTGTCCAGGGTGGGGTTATGTGGTCATGGTCCATTGTACATGCTCGTGCCGCATCTGGACGCTGTCAGGGTTGATCGCGGCCATCATCGCCGGGGCGAAATCCTGCTGCGGGAATTGCGCGGCGGCCTCTTGCGCCGCCTTCATATCGGTCCAGACCACGTAATCGGTCCAGCGCCCGTCGTCGCCCTGGCTTAGCTGCCGGTGTGCAAAGCCGGGGGCGGCGCGGACAAAGCCCTCGGACGTCTGGCTGAGTTTCACGAAGTCATCTGCTGAGGTGCCCGGGGTCAGCGTGAACGTGACGATTTCTGCGACATGGGTCATTGGGATCTTCTTTCCTATTGGGTTTCGATGCCCGTTTTGTAATCGTCTTCAACTGACATAAACCTGTCAGTTGAAAAAAGCGAGTCCCCGGAAACGGGCAATTGCGGTGAAATTTGATCGCCAATTTGATCTGCATCTCTTTTGCTGATGCCCGCACAGGCGTAAACACGGGGCGAAATCACATTCCCGGTGCCCTGCGCCGGTGTAGAAGGAGAGAAGACATGCTCAACAATATCGGCCTTCCCGGTCTGCTGCTGATCGCCGTTGTGGTGCTGGTGCTGTTTGGCCGCGGCAAGATCAGCTCGCTCATGGGCGAAGTGGGCAAGGGCATCACCTCGTTCAAGAAAGGCGTCAAGGAAGGCGCGGACGAGTTGGAGCAGGACGCCGCCGAAGTGGCCAAGGACGTCACCCCCGAGACCGACAAAGACAAGGTCTAAGCGGATATGTTTGATCTGGGCTTGACCGAGCTTCTGGTCATCGGCGTTGTTGCCCTGATCGTTGTGGGGCCCAAGGACCTGCCGGTGCTGTTCCGCAATGTCGGCCGTTGGGTCGGCAAGGCCCGCGGTATGGCGCGCGAGTTCAGCAATGCGATGAACGAAGCCGCTGACGAGGCCGGGGTGAATGAGATCAAGAAGGGCCTGAACGCGGCTGCGAACCCCGTCAACACGGCGATGGACGGGGTCAAGCAGGCGGCGCAGGACATGGCCAAAAGCATCGACCCCACCAAGTTCGATCCCGACAGCGAGACCGGCAAGCTGGCCGCTGAACGGGCCGAGCAGGCCAAGAAGATTCAGGCCACCACCGCCCGCGCCGCAGCCGAGCGCAAGGCCAAGGAAGCCGCCGACGCGTTGGCCAAGGCCGAAGAGGCCGAGGCCGCGTTGAACACTGAAAGCAAGACATGACCAAGACCGACGAGATCGAGGACAGCTCGGCCCCATTGATCGAGCATCTGGCAGAGCTGCGCACGCGTCTGATCCGCTCGGTGATCGCGTTCATCATCGGCATCGTCGTGGCCTTTGCCGTGGCCGAGCCGATCCTGCAGTTTCTGCTGCAACCGATTGAAGCCACCTTGCGCGAGTTGGGAGACCCTTCGCCGACGCTGCAATATACTTCGCCGCAGGAATATCTGTTTACGCTGTTCCGGATCTCCATGGTCTTTGGCTTTGCGCTGGCTTTTCCGGTGATCTCGTACCAGCTGTGGCGCTTTGTGGCACCGGGGCTCTATCGATCTGAGAAGGGGGCGTTTCTGCCGTTCCTGATCGCATCGCCCTTTATGTTCCTGCTGGGGGCTGCCTTTGCGCAATTCGTGGTCACCCCGCTGGCCATGCAGTTCTTCCTGGGGTTTGCCGATGTCAGCTCGATCTTCGCCAATCTGCTGTCCCCGGCCCCCGGAGACGTGCCCGAAGAGGTTGTAGTGGTGCCAGAGACGGCCGATGGGGTGAAGATCACCTTCTTCGGCAAGGTCAATGAATCGCTGGACATCACGCTGAAATTCATCCTCGCCTTTGGCCTGTGTTTCCAACTTCCCGTTCTGCTGACGCTGATGGGCAAGGCCGGTCTGGTCAGTGCCGAGGGGCTGGGCGCCGTGCGCAAATATGCAATGATCGGCATTCTGGTTCTGGCCGCGCTGGTCACGCCGCCGGATGTGATCACCCAGCTGATCCTGTTCACCGTGGTCTATGGCCTCTACGAGGTGTCGATCTTCCTCGTCGCCCGGGTCGAGAGAAAGCGCGAGGCGCAACTGCGGGCCGACGGCTATTACGATGATGAAGAGGCCGAGGCCGATGCCGAGATGATGCAGGACGAAGACAGCAAGTAACCTGCCAAACCAAACGGATCAGGCGCGCCCCAACCGGCGCGCCTTTTTCTTATCCAACCCTTGTTGCGCGGGATGGAACATGCTTGAACCACTCGGGCAAGGACCGGAGGAGCCGATGGACGACCAAGCCCTGAACCGTATCGCCGACGCGCTGGATCGCATGGCACCCGCACCTCTGGCTGCCCCGGATTTTGCTTCGGCCCCTGCCTTTGTCTGGCAAGTCGAACCCGACCGGCTGGAACCGGTGGCACAGGTCAACCGGGTCGATCTGGACCTGCTGGTCGGCATCAACCGCTCGCGCGATACGCTGCTGGACAACACGCGCCGCTTTGCTGCCGGGTTCAAGGCCAATAACGCGCTGCTCTGGGGCGCGCGGGGGATGGGCAAGTCCAGCCTCGTCAAGGCCGTACATGGCACCCTGCAGGCCGATCACCCGGACCTGAAACTGGTAGAACTGCAACGCGAAGACATGGCCTCGGTCGCCCGCCTGCTGAACCACCTGCGCGCCGCGCCGCACCGGTTCATCCTGTTCTGCGACGACCTGTCGTTCAGCCATGATGACCAGCATTACAAATCGCTCAAGGCGGTGCTGGATGGCGGTATCGAAGGTCGCCCTGAAAACGTGGTGTTCTACGCCACCTCGAACCGCCGCCACCTGATGCCGCGCGACATGATCGAAAACGAACGCTCCAGCGCCATCAACCCGTCCGAGGCGGTCGAGGAAAAGGTGTCACTCTCCGACCGCTTCGGCCTGTGGCTGGGCTTCCACCCCTGCGATCAGGACGAATATCTGGCTATGATCGACCGCTACTGCGCCGCCTATAACGTCGCCGTCGACCCCGAAACCCTGCGGGCCGAGGCGATCGAATGGCAAGCCACCCGCGGCGCACGCTCTGGCCGCGTCGCCTGGCAGTTCTTCGTCGACCTCGCCGGGCGCAACGGCGTCCACATCACGTAACCCGCCCGCTTCATCTGGCCAAAAATATCCCCGCCGGAGGCATGGCCCGCCAAGGGCCATTCCTAAAGCAGCGCCAAAATCCGCGCCGCCCCATCCGCAGTGGGCGTCCACGTCTTACGATCCCCGTCAGAGTAAGCCTCCTGCAATCCTCAACCGGTCTAGGATAGCTATTGTATCTTGCGCAAATTGGATTTGCCTTTGACGGAGGATGATTTGAAAAAAACTTGCGTGCCATTTTTGTTAATCTCCCAATACCCTCTGACGTCTCGTCTGTATTCTTTGAAAGATGCACGCCAGCCCCGTTTTGATGGCTTCAACTCCAATATGTGGGACTGGCTGGTTTCCAGCACTGCCATGCGGGTGCAGTCCAGATCAAAGGCCAAATGACCCCTGAAAAACTCATTGAAGCGATACGCGTAAACATAACCGGCCATCGGACAATCTGCGGCATTGGCCGGGTTGATGGCAAGAACTGAAAGGAACAGAACAAGGCGAAAATTCATGTGCTAAGCCTCAGAGAATACGATATTATTTTCTCTCTGAGCCTTAGCCAAGTGTGCTGGATTGGTGAAGTGAAAAATCAGAGGCTGCTTAGAATTCTGATTGCTTCATCTGCAGTGGGCGTCAAAGCCTCGCGATCCTCACCGGGGTGGAACCGCGCGCGGACGGCTGTGGGCATCGGGGCCGGTTCCACAATCGACACGCGGGGACCGGTGCGCTCAGCCTCGTTTGCCCAGCTGCGGGCCAGGGCCATCTGCGCCGCCTTGGTGGCGCCATAGATGCCATAGAATTTCTCGCCCGCTTTGGGGTCGTCAAAGAACACCGCATGACCTGTCTCACCCAGCAACGGCGCGACATAGGGGATCAGGACCGAGGTCGCGGTGGCATTGATCCCCACGGCCTTGCCCCATTCCTTGGGATCGACAAAATGCGCGGGTGTCAGGGCCGAGGTGTGGATGGCCGTGTGCAGCCACAGATCAACCTTGCCCCAGCGGTCATGGATGCCCCGGCACAGGGTGGCCATGGCGTCGGGCACGGTGATGTCCATCGGGGCCAAGGTGGCGGAACCGCCTTTGGCCTGAATACGGTCGTCCAGCTCTTCCAGCCCGCCGGTGGTGCGGGCGACAGCGACGATGTGATACTCGGGCGCCAGCGCTTCGGCCAGGGCCGCGCCCAAGCCGCGAGAGGCCCCGGTGATGAGGGCGATTTTGGTCTGATCGGTCATGACTGGGGTTTGAACCCCTGCGCGCGGGGCGTCAAGATGGGATCAACTGCCGGGGATGACGATCCGCTTGGTCTGGCCGCTTTGTCGCAGCATGATGCCGTCTTCATCAATGGCCACCACCGTGCCCGAGGCGACGCGGCTGCCCGGTTTGACCTCTTTCACCCGTCCCGAAGACAGGCGCATCAATGCGCGCAGCTCGGCCTTGGGGCCAAAGATACCCAGAACCGCAACCGAGTTTTTCTTCAGCGCACCCTTCTGGGTGGCCGCAGTCTTGACCGTGGAATTTGCCATGAACCGTGGACCGGAACGATGCCCGGCCCCTTTTTTCGTGAGTGGTAACGGCGTCCGGATAGCAAAGCGGGCAGGGGAACAAAAGCCAACCCACCTCAAGCCAGATCACTGCGGCGTGAGCGTCCGGCGAAGCCGTTGCAATCGCGTCGGGTTCATCGGCGGGTTGTAGGCGGGTTTCCACCCATGGCTGGGGCGCATCAGCACAGAGGCCCCGCCAAACCGATTCGCCGCGCCCGAACCCGTCAGCCCGAGGCCAGCTTGGCCGCGTTCCACGACCCGCCCGGCACCTGCATGTCCTCGCGCTTTTTGCTGACGCGGCTGCTGTTTTCCAGACTGTCCAGATAATCTGCACTGACGCTGCCGGTGATGTAATTGCCGTCAAAGCAGGAACAATCAAACGAGTCTATCTCGGGGTTGCCTTCCTTGGCAGCCCAGATCAGATCGTCGAGATTCTGATAGAACAGCGCGTCGGCGCCCAGTTCCTGCCGGATCTCTTCGATCTCTTTGCCATTGGCGACCAGTTCATGCTTGGTCGGCATGTCGATACCATAGACGTTGGGGTACTTCACCGGCGGAGAGGCACTGGCGATATAGACCTTGTTCGCACCGGCCTCGCGGCACATCTGCACGATCTTCTTGATCGTGTTGCCGCGCACGATGGAATCGTCAATCAG